>CALWUJ010000016.1 GCA_944384725.1 uncultured Agathobaculum sp.
TGTGTTTTAAAGAAAGTACAAGTCCCCTCGTCTTCTAAAAATCCGGATTGCAGGGTAAGGTTGCGCACCTGCGGCGGTGTGGCAGTGGCCAGAGGTTTCCAACCTTGCCACGCTTCTCCGCTATACCCCGAAATCGTTCGCGTACACGTCACTCCTGAGCTATAGTCAGTAAATGTCTGTTTTCTTCCATTTCCTCCATACGATCCTGTATTTTCAACCAGCAAGGAGAATGCTCCCGTATTGATTGGCCTGTTTGCACCAGTTGCTCCATCACAATAATAGAATCCCGGTGTTTTTACATCATTCAAATCCACATTTGCGTTTAAAGATGTTGGTGTATCGAGCTTATTCGCGAGATCTGCCCTGACTGCCTCCATCTCCTTTATGACGGTCGTCTCCGTCCAGTGCGCGGCGTTCCACGCCTCTCCGCCCTCGATAGGCGTGCTGCACTTGTGCAGCTTACCGCCGTGCGTGCAGTAGTCGCCCACGGCATAGCTGCCCTCCGGGTCGTACGCCGCAGCCGCAGAAATCGCAAGGAAAATCCCAAACGCATCTACAACGCCTTGTACCGTCGTCGCGCCCGTGCCGCCCTGTGGGATTGACACCGCGCCGTTTTCACCCAGCCCCGCCACACCGTTCGGCTGGCCCACCATCCCGATGCTCACCAGCCCCACCGGGTCGAGCGTCACCGTCACTTCGCTGGCGTTGCCGAACTGGAACACGAACGCCCATTCAATAACAAATCCCGGGCTTTCCGTTTGACTTGGAACTGTGTCTCCGACCTCGTCCTGCACGATTGCATACAAAATTTCGCCATTATCCGGATCCTCCGCAAAGAACCCCAGTTGCTGCATCATATATCCGGTTTCTAAGCCAATATTATTCAGCATGACTGGCACTTTGATTTTTGCGCCGTCCAAAACATTCGGTGGCTGAAACGTCAGTGTCTGCTTTTCATTCACAAGTGCGGTTTGGTTTGCTAAGACAGACGGATCTACTGTCCCTGTGCCGGCTGCAACGCGCAAAAAGCCAAGCGTCTGCCCGTCTACCAGTTTTGCTTGCAATGCCAAACCAGCCTCTGTAACTGCCGCATTTGTCCAGCTCATAGATTCACCTCAACTGTCGGATATGCTTTTCTTTCTGTTTCTGCTAACGCGAGATAGGTATTTGCCAACGTATCCCGCTGCAATGCCACATAAATGATATAAATCAGATGTGCGGGTTTTGCTTCGTCAATCGCCTGTTTTGCTCGGTCTATCGTATCCGAGTTGGCACGCAACACCACTGCAAATGTGTTCTTTGCCACGTTCTCAATGACTTCGCACGGTACACCAGCCGCAGCGGATGCATATTCAGCCAATTTTGCCGGATTCACCGGCGGGATATACTTCATCTTCGAAACCAGATTTGCCTGTCGCTGCGCATCCGTCCAAGCCGGATCGGGTGTAACACCATATTCCTGCTCCCAGATCGGCAATGACCATGTTGCCGTTTGCGGTATGGTCTGGTCTCTGAGAGAGTCAACAAAACTTGCAATCGCATCCAGCGGCTTGCCAATCGCTTGGAACATCCACAGCGCAACATACCCGTTCCCATAGATCGGAGCAACAAAGTCAATGATCCGCTGTGCGGTCTGGCTTTGCAAAATCTCATCCATCAGCTCTGTGCGGTATCTCAAGTCACCACCCCCTGCGTGAGCAGAACACTATCGCTCGTCACCTGAGGAAGCTGTGTATTGGTGATGCTGATATTGGTCGAACCACTATTCAGAGTAAGCGCGTCATAGTCGTACACACCGGGTACTCCGGCAAGGATCTTTCCAATCTGCGTATAGCGCACTTCTCCATCCGAACGAGCGGTGTCCAAATATGCTTGCACCGCTTCGATGAACGCAGTCTTGATTGCCTCCAAACTTGACCCTGTGCCCACTTCCACGGTGGCTGAAATAGAAAGCTCGATAATCGTGGGCGGGATCACGCTTAGTTTGACATTCGGAGCCGTCAACCGCAATTCCGGGTCTGCGGGTGACATGATGTAGTCATAGACGTTTTGGCATATCTCCTCATTGGCGGGATCCCCATTGCTATCCGTGATGACCAATGTCACCAGTCCGCTATCATCTTGCGCAGGAATCACCGTCACGCCGCCGACACCGGGAACTTCCAGTGACCATCGCTTGTAATCAGCTACAGAACCGACATATGACACGCTTTGGCTCTGATCGAGCGAAACAATGCGAGCGCGCAAGCTGTCATCGTCTTCCTCCTCAGTGCCTCCTGTGATGGCCTCCGGGTTTGTAACAGCTGTTACGCCAGACAGCTGCGACAGTTTGAAAATTACCGTGCCAGCAATCACATTTCCAACTGTTCCAGTCTGCGTACATTTCACCGATACCTCGGTTGTCCCTTCAGGAAGATTGAACTTACCCTGCGTAGTTTCAAACACAACAGACGGCTGTCCGTCCACGGATGCGGTTGCGAATTGAGAGCCTACCGGGATATTGGTATTTTTCGTCACGGTAAGCTGTAATGTTCCAGAAGATGCTGTCGCTGGACGGCGCGATATTCCGCGCATTTGTGCGTGATAGTCCAGCCATTCCCCGTAAGCATACATGGGAAAAATCAGCTTGATAATCTCCGGCAACGTCTGCTGGCAAAGCTCCGAAGCAATCATGGCCGTAGGCCGTGTATAATTGTATGGATGCTGCCCCTGACTTTTGTCAATATCGCCCGGCATGGAATCCAGCATTTGCGTATGGATTTCATCGGTTGATTTGTTTTGCAAAAACTCAGGCAATTCCATTTAGTAGTCACCTCCCGGAAGTGGAACGCGGATGTTGATGGTCACATCATCAATGCCGACGATTGTGACGTCTGCCAAAACAGCATCCGGCGCGGTCCATTCATAGGAAATATCCTGCACATACGAAGTCCTTCCATAAGGGTCCGCGGTCAGTGCTTCCGTTATTTGCCGCGTCAACATTGATTCAGCTTCTTCCCGAGTGCTGCATTTGAAAACCGTATCGAATTCAATGCCGAAGTCCGTAGTGTAGGCCGCGTGATTGTACCGGTCCGTCAAGAGACAGGTTTTGCACCATGCCTCCCACGCATCTACGCCGGAATTGCTTTCAATCTGCTGTGCTCCGTTTCTAATGAAGTCCCCCTGCTCAAAGTCGAAGTCTGCCGACGGCTTATAGCCAATCGGCTGCGGCATCAGTAGGTCAGCAGCCGTTGACAATTCATTTTCATATCCAACCGGAAACAAATTAGGCATTTAACCACCCACCTTGCTTATGACGACGTATTCGCCCTCGGTATGCAAAACGAGAACGTGATCCCCGGGCATGAGAGAAATGGATGCAATGTACTGACCCTGCGGCACCTGTCCAGAGATGCCGTCCAGCGTGAGGTTCATCGCTCCATCTACTTGCCCGAATAGTGAACTGGGCGGGCTTCTGTTCGCTTTTGCAACGCCTTTCGAGCGATTGTCCAGAATATCGAAAAGAAGTTCGATATTGTTCATCTGTATCACCTCAATACTCACAAGTGAGCGTCATCTTCTTGCTGTCGCTTTTGATTTTTCTCTGGACACCAAGCACTATAAAGTCGGAATTCATGTCTCCTGCCACTATCTTCACCTTGTCCCCTTTTCGAATCCAAGGGATGTCCACAGCTTCCACCTCGAATTTCTTTTTAGGCGCACCGTTTTCGGAAATTTCGGTATTCGCCTCTTTCTTTGCCGCATCCAGACTTTTGTCCGAATCCTTTTGCCGTATCTTCTGTAAAGTGCCGTATTCGTTCGTTTTTCCGGTCACTACCGCAGCGGTATTGCTCGCCCCACCGTCATCTGCTGCGCCCATGATCTTGATTTTTGTGATAACGCCCGACATAGAAACGCGGCTATTTGTCGATATGACCCGTTCATTTTGATGCAGCGTATACACGGTATCGTTCTGGCCAACCGGCGCAATATCGATAATATCCTCACGCGACCGCATAACGAACCGGGTGCCTTTTTGCCTTTTGACTTCTCCCAACAAATCATTCAGAAAAATATCCGAAAGCGTTCCCTGCAGCGTCAGCTTGTCGTGTGTAATGCTGTCATAGGTGTAATTTTGTTTTACGCCCCAATCCGCGCAGAGCGACGAAGTAACCTGTGATGTGCTTTGCCCTTTTGCAAAGAATTTGCTTTCCTCAGATTCTTGAAAGAAAATCAGATTATCATAGCAAGTTGCCGAAAGGATCTTTTCCAGATCGCTGGAATATTCAATTTCCCAAATGAAGCCGCGGAACACCTCTTTCGGACTGTTGCCATCATTGGCATACAGGTACATCCGATCCATAACGTCGATTGCTTCATTGAGATATGCGGACCCGTTCGGGGCATTAAAAAAGGACACCGTCACGCGCTGCGCGACCTGTCCTTCTTCCTCTGCTGTCTCCACGTCAGTCATGATGCTGGTAATGTTGTACCGCGCACCCGACTTTGTCACAATCACTGCGCTGTATTCAGGATTATCCCTACTCGCCATATTCCACCGCCTTTGAAAATGGGTATAAGAAAACCACCCTACTTGGTAAGGTGGTTCCCATATTCGGATTGCTTATGCTGTTTCTCCATTCAAAATAGAGCGCAGCACAGGAACGACTTTTTCATAGTATCGGAAAGTCGGCACTTCTTTTGCGATGCCTTTTGCCTTGTCATTGTACCATGCACCGTATTCATCCGTTTTGAGATTATGTCGGTTCGTCAGGATGCCAACCTTATTAGAACTGATACCAAGCATTTTTCCAATCTCGGTCGCGGAATAGGTGCGCTCCTTGATTTCGGGCAACGGCAGAAGAAACTCTCCCGTCAGTTCTTTCGTCGCATGTGCTTGCAACACCTGTCGGTATGTTCCCTGATATTCCTCGGCAAGCCGCTCTAAAATCTGTGCCTTTCGGATGCGAACATTCTGCATCCGAGTTTCGGCCATCATGCGCTGATAGTCCGTCATGCTGACAATCTTTGCTTCACCGCGTCGTAATGCTTATGAAACACTTTTTGTCACCTCCTCCTCGTAATACACCGCACACCGACAGGATGGATGCGCCGGCGGTGTTCGACGGATGCCGGGATCCTGTAATTTGGTTCGAAACGGAAAATCATCGTCTATTCCGATTTTCATCCCATCCAATGCACCGCACACTGGGCACACGCGCTCATCATCCGCGGTGCACCACACTTTGACCGGGTGTGTCATATATCCCTGCTCTTGCGCCTGTTTCACGCCCTGATAGGATCCCTGATTATATGCAAAAGACAGCTCCGTTCGGGCGATGTTGTATGCCCTGTATCGGTGCTGTCTTTCGGCGTATTTGATTGCTTGTTCCTGCGCCCGGACTTCTTTCATGCCGGATTCTATCGCATTTTCATAGTATCGCATATTGGCGAGCGATTGGTCTCTTGTCAGACCGATCATGGGGCGGATGACATGCGCAAGGTTATCCGCGCCCAGTCCATCCAACTGCACAGCCCGGTTGATCACCGCCCTTAGTCCTTCCATCTGGGTATCTGTTACTTCCGTGATAAAAGCTGCGGCGCGATTGCGTGTCCACTCTGCGATACCGTCAGCCATAGGATTGAAAATATAACCCTTATAGCGCGTTTTGAACTCCGCAGCAGCTTCATCCATGGCCTTGACCCATTCCGGATACAGATATTCCATCACAAATGCCGCGTATTCTTCCCGCCATTGCTCAATATAATCTGCATCCAAATCGCCAGACAGGATTGCCGCGCGAATTTCCTTGTAGGTGATCTCCTTTTTCTGACTATCCCACAGGCGGTATAATACGCGCACAAGCCCCGGCTCATTTGCATCCAGAAAGGACCGCAACTTTGTCAATGCGTTGTTCCGGCGAAATGTTTTCTTGATGATCGCATTCATGCCATATCACCCGGCGATACTGCACCCTGCTCTGTCTGGACTGGTTCCGTTGTCCGTCCAATGGAAATATCTGCGGTTCCGCTTTCCGTTTCCAACCGACTTGGCAGCCCCGCGACACGGCGGACATAATCCTCGACTTGCTCATCCGGTTGGAGTATTCCAGAAGCAGATACGCGCTGCAAGAACTCTCCGAATACGGCCAGATCCTTATCCTCGATATCTCCATGTGCCATGTGTGGATAATCGGTAATCTGCGAAAACGCCTTTCCGTTAAGGTCAATTAGCCGCGGAATGCCTTGACTGTTAAACACATCACAAATCACATCCAGATATGTACCGACCGCCAGCGCGAATATCTTCGTCTTGCTGGATGCCAGTGCAAATGAACCGACCGACTGCTGGCCAAGCATGACAAAGTCAGCCAAAACCGTTGTCGCAATCCGCTTGTCGTATCGCTCAATTACCGCATTGGTATCAATCGCTTTCCCGGTATTCCCGTGCAGCAGCTCCAGCTTCCAGCCGCCCTCCCCGCCCGGCAGTACGATACCCATTTCGCTATCTTGCTTGATGCCGGTCACAATGTCACGCGCCCAGTTTAACGCCTCCTGTGATTCCTTATCATCCGGGTCCCACAGATTCATATTCGGCGGCGTATACAGTACCGGAAAGCCTGCAAGATTTCTTTCAATGCCGATTCCCTCAATTTCCTGAATGCGGCTTTTGAAATACCATGACTTGTACGCTGTACGCAGGATAGAACGCCCTTCCGGGTTATTTTTCACGCTGGTTGTGCGGAAGTGCAGCGCCTTTTCCAGCGGTATTGTCAACACGCCAAAATCCGGCGGCGGCATCTGAGACATGCCAAGCAGTACATCCGTCCCCGGCTTATACTCCCAGCGGAACAAGGTGTCCTGTGCGCGGATCGGCAGCTTGCTCCATCCAATCAAACCATCGTTAAACTTGCTTGAGAAATCCGGGTCACGTTTTCGGCCATTCCGCCGCTTATAGCAAATTTCGTGATAGCTCCACCCGTATGTCAGGAAAGAGAGGATTTCAGCCAGCGTGTCCTGCCATGTGTTTGCCATGTCATACAGGCAGCTCTCTACGAACTCTGCCGCAGTCTTATCAATATCAGACGGTCCGCCCGGTTCGATTGTAAAATCCACCTGACGCATTAGCATCTGGATGGCAAACAGGATGGCTCCGACCGTGTCATCATTCTCAGACATCTGATAGTATGTTTGCACACCGCGCGTCCCGCGCAGCTCCGGCAAGAACTCTTCGAAAAACATGCCGGAATATCTGTATTGACCGATGCGGCCATATTCATATTTCAATCACGGTCACCTCTTCCAATACGATTGTTGCGCCGGCACTGTGGCTTTTGGTACAATCACCTGCTGTTTCCCGGTCATGCGCTCCGCAATGCCGGTCGTGGCGTCGGGCGCGTCATCATGCGCGTTCTTGCCCTCTTTTTGGTAGGACTGCATTGCTTTTGCGTATTCCGGCCACCGGTCACGCCAATTTGCCGGAAAATAAATATGATCCTGCACCCACGTTGCGTTGGTGAGGATCCGTGCGATCTTGTTTTCACTTTGGTGGAACCACTCGATGCGGCAGCGGTTGGTGCCCAGCGCGCGCAGCTCCCGCTCCACGTTGCGGGCAAAGCCCCGTCCGCCGTTGTTGCTCTCGATGCGGGCCACATTGCAACCGTGCGCCGCAAGCCGCCGCGCTGTCTCCGGCTCGGTGACCTCCATCGGCGCCTTGGTGTAGTACACGTCCAGCACATAGGCCTCATGGTTGTACTCGCCGTAGATGATCGAGCACAGAAAGTCGCTGCCCTGATCGGCGGTGTCCGTGTAGTTGCTGATACGGGTGAAAAGTGGCTTGCCGCTCGTGTCCCGCGGAATATCGGCGTAGGTCTTGAAGCTGCTGTACAGCCTGCCCTTGAGGTCGATCGGCTCCTGCTGGTAGTTGGCGGACGCGATCTCCTCGGACATGGTGCGCACCTTGTCGTCGTAGTCCGCCCGGGTCAGCACCGCGTCGCACAGCATCGTGCCGTCATCCTGCAGCGCCTTCATCGTGATGTGCTCCGCGTCCGGCCAATGCGCCAGCGCGCGACCTGCCAGGTCGTTGGTCGCCCAGCGGGTCATAATGATGATGATTTTATAGCCGGTCTCGGTACGCGACAGCATGGTGTCGGTGAACCACTGCCACTGCTTTTCGAGCGTATTCTCGTTGAATGCTTCCTCGGCCTTTTTGATCAGATCGTCGATGATCAGCTTGCGCGCGCCGAAGCCGGTCGCTGTGCCGCCGGGAGAGGTCGCCAGATAACTCGCATACTGCCCTTCAAGCGCCCACTTGCCAGCCGCCGCCTCGCCGTACTTAATGCGGGTGTGAGGAAAAATATCCGAGAACACGATGCGGTTCGGGTCGAACGCTTCCTCGGCAATGCCGTCGCGCACCGAGCGGGCGAAGGTGGTGGACAATGTCTCGTTGTAGCTGCCGGTCATGATCTGTTCGCTGGGGTCGCGCCCAAACAGCCACTGAGACAACAAAACCGCCGTGCGGCTCTTGCCATGACGCGGCGGCATATTGACGACCAGCACTTTGCGATCGCTCTCGCAGAACGCCTGCAAGCGGGTGCAAAGCTCCTTCAGATACGGCCGATCTTCCCGGTAGAAGTCCGGTGCCATCAGCTTGCAGTACGACCAGAACTCACGCCGGGCAAGCTCCATCCGAGCCGCGCGCCGGATCGTCGGATCAACCATCCGATCCCGCCAGCTTCCGCAGCTCCTCGGTCGTCAGTCCGGCAAGCGGGTTGACATCCACGCTGCCCGAATGCTCGAGCTGCTGCTTATCCCGCCACCGATCAGGGCGGCGGTTCTTGAGCCAGAAGATCTGCGCGGTCACATCCGGCGGAACGTGCTTGACCGTCTGCGTGGTTTTGACCGACTTTTTCCCGTTTTCCTTGCTGACCTCAACACGCTCTTCCGTGTATTCATAGCCGAGCGCACGCTTGAGCAGCGCGTTCTCGACCTCGATGTCCACGACCTCCTTGCCCCTTTTTAGGGCCTCGGAAATCTCAGGATACTTGTTCTTCCAGTCGTACAGCGTCGCTGCTGTAATGCCGATCTTCGCGGCAAGCTGCTCATCCGTCATCCCGTCGCGCGCCCACGCCTCCAGGCGGGTGATCCCGTCCGGTGTGAGCCATTCTTGATATTTGCCCTTTGCCATGGGGTCACTCTCCTTTCGGGCAAAAGAAAACCGCCTACAAGGTAGACGGTTTCAGCTATTATCCTCCTAAAACATGAAGGTCTCGTAAATTGCTTGTTGCATTCGTGCACACTTCTATATATTTACGTTGTAAAAACCCAATAAAATTATCGTTGTTAGATAACAATTCAACGATTTCCTGTGTCGCAATACAGATAATCACTTGTTTGTGCCACAAAAAAAGCTCATGGCATATCTGCTGGAATGTATCTGGCGTAGGTTTTTTACTTACAAAAACACCAAAGGAACATCCGTTTCTACTCATAATCTCTGATAGTTTTGAAATATATCCATTTTGGGGTGTACCATTTTCATTTTTACATTCCATATAAAAATATGAACCTATTTCGTCAAGAAAACTGCCTTTGAAGCATCTTTTTACTGCCACAAAGCCGTCAATCTGATTTAATTCGGTTCTAAAATCTCCGGTTGCAGAAAAACATGTGCATTGGTTAAAAATATCTACCATTAGCTGTTCTAAAAATTTTCCTCGCTCTGTATTGGTATCATAATGTCGACTATCAATCGTGTTTGCCCTTTCTAATAGTTCATCAACACAGTCTGTCGCAGGAGCATAAAAGTCTTCAAGTTCCACCACTCCATGATCCCATGCGTACTGTAGAGAATCCGGCCGGACAGCATCCGCTGATTCCCTGCTACGCGACAAATCAAACCGATGCTGTCCTTCCACAAAAGGGGCATTTTCTACTATTTCAAACCGCACTTCGATATCTTGTGTACGATCAAAGTCATCTTTTGAGACTTCCTCATCACACCGCACACAATACTCAATATTTTTTATATCTCCTACAGAAGCAATTTTTTTAATGATATGTCCACATTCCGGACAACACAAAACAAAATACTTTTTCAAAAACCCGGTTTTTACACATGCCGCTAAAAAGTCCGCGCTCTTTTCATAGCTGCAATTTAGATGAACTGCCATACGCGATATGGAAATATTTTTTCTAGCTTCACTTGACAAGCTTTCAAAATATTGGTCTGCTCTATCCAAAAATTCTTCAGGAAATGCATCCTTGAGCATCAATAATTGAGAATAAAACATTTTGAATATCCTCCTCAGCAGTATACTCTTTGAAACTCAAATAGCATTTCCCTTTTTTCTCTGAAATGCGTACAGTAAATGTTTCAGAACTATAATATTTACGATTTCGCCGCTTCCACTTTAGTGTTAACCCATCGCACATTTGATCATTCTCGATCATTCTTTTATTATCAAAGAAAACTTCTTTGCTTTGTAGTGGTCCAAAATCTCCTCCTGCTGTTTGATCAACATGAGATTCTTCTGCATCTGTAGCGCATAATTTAATTGGATAAGCCTCTCGATTGCGAGTAAAAATATTTTTATCTGGCCAATTGATTGAAATATATTTCTCTAAAAGATTGCGAATATCACTATCTAAATTTGCACTTTGACTGCCCGGAATTGCACAAATATTCCCGATGAGCTGTTTTATGTCTTCGACAGCAGCATTATTCTCGTTAATAATTTGTTGTATTTCAGGTGGAGTATCAGTAAATGATTTCAGGAGCCTATAGAAGATTTTCTTTAGAAAATATGTTTGCGCGGGTGATTTGTCTTCCTCCACTTCAAAAATCTTCTTCACCCGTGCTTCTGCCGTCCTTACAGGTTTATCCAACGACATCGGATACTGCATTTTTCCTTCAATACTCTGAGTTTCCGGATTATAATCATATAAATTTGACCTTGGCTTATATCTGACAATATACCATCCGCCGTCAATGAAGAAATCAAAAATAACAGGAAATTCGATGTCTCTGGCCTGTAATTTTCTTTTGTCAATATATGTGGCCATGCTGCAACAATAAAGTGTTACTACACGCTTCCCTCGCATATTCAAAATACGATATTTAATCAGTCTCACTTTTTCATCATATTTTGAGTTTATTAAATGCCCTGTAGACTCTTGATCAACAAAAGTATCCAAATATTTTTTTAAACTTTCCTCATCCGAAAAAAGCATTTCAATATTTGGCTTAAAGCTGCATTTATGAAGAACGATTTCCTTAATACCCTCACGGGCAACATCATCTATCCACTCAGCAACTAATTCAGAATTATTTTCATTTTCATTCCCAAATGCAAACACCGCTTCAAGCAGTTTTGCTTTAGTGTTCTCTTTGATAGCGCTATCAGTATCAACATTAACGTGATTGCTTTTTGCAAACGCACGCATAGGCGGTATAGTAAGGAACTCTTCTTCCGGATTACGGAAAATGTGAGCTATGTTATCCATATTCTTTCCTCCTCTTTCCTCCAATATACGACATTTTCAATTAAAAGTAAATATTGGAATTTCAAGGAGATTATAGAACATTTGTTCGTCTTAAGAATAAGCCATTACCCCAGATTTGTCAAGATGCAAAAAACACCCTCATCACGAGAGTGCTTTCTGAAGAATAGGAGCAAACTTCAAATGACTATCTTAGTTGTAGAGGTCGGATTTGAACCAACGACCTTCCGCTTGACGTGCGGATGCCCTTGCTGCCCGCCCCGCGGGTTGCAGGGCGGGTGCGTGAAAGAGAGATAATGCAGACCTCGGTTTCATCCTGCATTTTCACAATGCCATCATACCACAGCCTAACAGGAACTAACAGGGCCTATCCAAAATCTCCTGCACCTGCTCCAACGCGCGAACATGCAAACGGCGCACCCACCGCCACGAGTATTGCATCTGCACGGCGACTTCTTCCCACGTCTTATCGTTGACGTAATACTCGGTCAGCAGCGTCGCCAGCGTGTTATCCTCAACCTGTCCGATCACCTGCAAAATTTCCGCGCGAACCTGTTCCAGCTTCTCGATCTGCCGGTCGGCCGCAAGGCTTACCTCCGCGTAAGCCGCGAGCTTATCCCCCGGCTCCCCGCCGGAAACGCGCTCGCCCAGTCCTGCCGTGCTGGACACCGCACGCGCATACGCCCGCTGCTTACTGTCCTCCAGCGCACTGAGCCGCAGGCGCAGCTTGCGCGCCCGCCCCAACCATTCTTTTGCTGTCACTACCATACCTCCATTTCAAATAACGCACAACCTCAGGTGCATATTCAGTCAAGGGAAATTCCTCCTGTGCATGCCGTATCTCCGCTGCAATCTCATCTTTTTGGTTTTCGCCATAATTTATCTCCTTTATCGAATTTCATCATTTTTTCATGCGCTGGATATCCCTATGGCTTTCGGGCAGGCTATGGATGAGGTGATCTTCATGTCCTATGTTAGTCCGAAAATCCGCTCTCAATTTGAATCTCTGTCTGTCGAACTGAAAAATGAAATTTTATCGCGCAATGTGCACATGGAAAACCTGCATGACCTGATTGCCGTGTTGGAAACGATTGTCTCCGAGGGCGAGCACGCTGAAAAGAACACCTGATCAAATTTCCATGTATGCCGCTTTTGTTCCTCACACACGCTACAGATGAGGTGATTTTTTATGGCCAAAGCAGGTATGCGCCGCCCCGATCCAAAGGAACCGCACGGTACAGAAAGCAATCACAAAACACATTTTCCGAAAAACGAAGTGCCGCCTGTTCCGCTCATTCAAGGCGAAGCCAAGCACGGCAACGCTAAGGCACGCCCCATCGTCATGGACGGCACACGCCATCCACACAAGGTTTTTCATGAACCGCAGGCCGACAGTACGGCCGTTGATCCAAAAGCGAGGTGAACTCAATGCCCAAGGACAGCCAACCGGATAACAAGAAAGCACGCATGGAAAAATGCAACGGTCAAACACCGCTCACGCGTGAGAACCAGAACCAAAACCGAAATGCCAAAAAGCATTCCGTCCCACACAACGATGTGTGACTGCTGCCGCCCTTTACCGGGCGGCTTTTTTTGCGCCCTTACGCACTTCCATTCGTCTCAATTCCCTATCGTTCCGGCGCGTCAAACGCCTTGTCTGCCTCCGCCACGATCCCCTGCACGATCGGCAAATCACACCGGCGCAGTAGCTTCATCGCGGTCTGGCAGCGCAGCCACTCGGTTTCCTGTTTTCGGTACTGCTCAAAATCCCGTTCGAGCCGTCTCTTAAGCGCTACCCCCTCTTCGCGGGTGAACCGCCCGCAGAAGTGCAGTTCATACAGCAGGCAGAGCGCCATGTAGATCATGCGTTCGGCGGGCGTCAGCTCGTCCGGCGGCGCTTCCCGACGGTACGCCCGCTGGTTCATCTCCTCAAATTCCATGTAAAACTACCTCCTGCGCAGCACCGCTTATTTTTGCGTCTGCGCTCATTTTGCCCGCAAGCGTCAAATTACCCGCCCGGTATCCTCAGCAGCCCGCCTGCGCCACCTGTGCCTCCGCACGGGGCTATATCTCCTCTACCCGGATCCAGATGCCCGGAATCGCCGCCCAAAATTTCTCGGAGATCTCGGAGCATACTTGTGCGTCGTCTTTCCAGAAACCCACTTCAGTCATGCAGTCCTTGAGCAGCTTTTGCAGGTTGTCCGTATCCGGCTTGGTGATGCGGTATTCGCCGTCCCTGTGTTTCCCTCGCGGGAACAACCACTTGACCATCAGCCGCACACCGCCCGTCAGCGGCGCCTCCGGTGCGTGCTGTGCCAGATGGGCGGCCAGCTTGCTGCGCGCCGCCTGTACGGTGGGCGGGTCATAGAGCACCGGCTTGCCATGCACCACCCGCACCCGCTTCTCCTGATGCGTGCAGGTCGGCGGGCGCATCGGCATAAAAAACTGAATTTCCATTTTCTGCACGCTCCTTTCCTCGCGCGTTCGATGGTGGTGGGTCAAAAGCAGGGGGTGGTCAAAAAAGGGTATATTATATATACCCTTTTTTGACCCCTGTTTTTTGACCCCATCCATGCCCTTTTTGACTGGGGTCAAATTTGCGTTTTTGTAAACACTGACCCCTATATTTGTCTATTATCGTTCACTCATATCCAAGCAATGCGCCAGATGAAACGAAACCAACGGGTCAATAGGGGTCAATTCCGTTTTTGACCCCTGTTTCCAGAACGAAACCGACGTTAAAACGGTGCACACGCAGGCTGTTCCTGCTGTGAGATACGGCGCACCGTGCCACCATCCCGTTCGAAATCCGGATGCTCGTCGATGTAACTGCGCACGGTGTTTTTCGTTTTTCCCATGTAGGCCATCAAGTCTGCAATCGTGACCCCGTCGCCCATATTACAGGCATCATACGCTGTCTCCAGTGCAGACAGCCGCTCCTGCCGTTTATCAACGGGTTTCTTGTCCCTGCCCTGCTTCCATGACGGCACATCTTCGCCCGGACGGATATCCGCCAACAAGCCGCTGTGATCCGGCCGATGCAGCGGAAACTCGAACCAGAGGTTAACCGGCGGAAACCGCGGAAACTCGCGCAGCGTGCCCTCGATGCGCCATGCCGTGCGCGCCTGTACCTCGCGCCGGGTGTCTGCGACGTCGTCCAGCAGCGCGTTATAAGCTGTACCCGACAACAGCCGTTTACAAGCGTCCAGCGCCTCCCGCTGGCTGCACAGTGTGTCCTGTGACACATCGTCCGACCGCCCCGCTGCCTCGAGCGCCGCGCCGCACACCTTGCAGACCGCGTTGTTCTCGAGCTGTTTGCGCAAGTCGTCGCTGATGTCCAGTTCAATGAGGTCGAGCAGCGCGTCCGGGTCGCGGGCGAACACGCCCGAACCGCTCGCACGGTCCATCGAGCGCTTGCCGCCCTGATTGCCCTTGGAATGATGGTGACAGTAGATCACCGCGCAGCCCAGCTCGGTGCAGACCAGGTCGAACTGGTTGCAGAACGCCGCCATCTGGTCGGCGCTGTTCTCGTCACCCGTAATGATCTTATAGATCGGGTCGATCACGACCGCAATGTACTCTTTCTTGAGCGCGCGGCGGATCAACTTGGGCGCGAGCTTGTCCATCGGGATCGCCTTGCCGCGCAGGTTCCAGATGTCGATGTTGGACAGGTGACGCGGCGGCCAGCCCAGTTTGTCGTATACGTCACGGAAGCGGTGCAGGCAGGACGCGCGGTCAAGTTCGAGGTTGACATATAGCACGCGCCCCTGTGCACAGGAAAAGCCCAGCCAGTCACGGCCCTCTGCGAGTGCGATCACCAATTCAATCAGGCCGAACGACTTGCCCGCTTTGGACGGTCCGGCGAGCAGCATCTTGTGCCCCTGCCGCAGCACACCTTCGATCAGCGGCGGCGCGAGATCGGGCAGATGGTCCCACACCTCGGACATGCTCTCAGGGTCGGGCAGATCGTCGGTCACGCTCTCGATCCACTCTTTCCACTCCGCAAAGTTCGCCTTGCCGAGATTTATGTCAATCAGATACTGCTTTTTGCCGCCGCGCATTACGCCCGGCATACGGGACAGGCGCGAGGGGTTGCGGTTCTGCTGGTCGAGTTCCAGCCCGTTGCGGCGGCAAACCGCATACAGGTATTCCACCCGGCTGCGGTACTCGTTGTAGTCGGCGGCGTCGATATGGACAATGGCGTGCAGACTTTTGCCGCCCGAGTGCACCAGACACGCCACCGGCAGCTCCAGCTCCCGGATGAGCGCGTTCTGCCGCTCGAGCTCCATGCCGTCGCACTCGACCAGCGCATACCGGAAATCGGTCACGTTGTCGTTGCGCACGCCCTTGCCGTCGAGTGGGTTGAAGCGGATCCACGCGCCGACCGCCGGATTGTAATCGCCCAGCACCGCGCCCACGTCATCCTTGCAGCGGGACAGCTCCTCGATCAGCCTGCCCGCTGTGCGTGACCAGTCGCCTTTGGTCGGCATATACTTGCCGTCCTTTTCGAAGCTGCGCGTCACATAGCCAACTGTCTCGGTCGAGTCGAACAGCGTCTCCAGATAGGTGATGAGCTGCTGCGCGGGATGCCAGTCCTCCGGTTCTGCGAGGTCGCGCCCCTCAACCCAGTGCGGGTCAACAATCATATACGGGTCGTCCTTCGCGCCGATCTCCGCCTCCCAGCCCAGTTCATGCCCGCCGTCTCGTTCCGGCCGCCAGCCTCTGGAAAGCGCCATCTGCACGATCGTACCCGCCGTGATCGGGTTGCCTGTCCCGCGGAAAGTCTCCCATTTGCGGGCGCACTCGCCGGCGTGATACCGGCGCGCGTCCCGTCTCGACCATTCGTCCCATACGGAAACCGGCAGACCGGCTTCCTTCAGCCCCATGCCGACACCGACCCACTCCTGATAGGAAAGGCTCATCGACTCGATGTAAGCGAGCGTCTGTTTCAGGTCCAGCTCATTTCGTTCCATTTACGCTCCTATATATTCCTGCGGATTGATGTCATGCGGGATGCGCCAGCCGTTAGCGGCAATGCGGTCGATCAGATTCTTTGCCGTTTCAAACTGCCATGTGCCGACATGCTGGAAGCCGCGTCCCTCGAGAAAACGGATCTGTTTCGGAGTGGTCAGCCCTTCCGCCCGACGCGCACTCAATCGATCGAGCAGCTTAGCTGCTTTACCGGCATTGTCGATCTCATCCGGCAGAATGCCCCACTTTTCGAGTGCGCTGCGCTGCTTGTCGCTTGCGGGCGCCATCTCCCAGCCAAATGCGGGAACATAGCCGGACAAGTCCTCCGCCTGAATGGACATCTCGAATTGCAGCGGATCGACCAGCTTGCGCTTGCGGCTGCGCATCTCGTGCAGCTGCTTGGCGAGCGCTTCCTCACGCGCCGCGACCACTTCTTCACTGGCAGTCTGTTCTGCTTCCTCAATGTCCACCGGCGCGCCGGCAGCCTCGATGTTTTCGGTCATGCGCTGGGCGACCTCTTCATTTTCGCAGATCAGGTGCGCCGGGTGACACAGCTCGTGCCGTTCGGTGTGCCACAGGAAGTCGAGCAGCAGCAGGTGGTCTTTGTCCGGGAACAGGCGCGTGCCGCGGCCGACCATCTGGCTGTACAGGCTGCGCACCTTGGTCGGACGCAGCACAACAATGCAGTCCACGCTCGGACAGTCCCAGCCTTCGGTCAGCAGCATCGAGTTACACAGCACGTTATAATCGCCGCGCTCAAAGGCCGCAAGCGTTTCGGCGCGATCCGGGCTTTCGCCGTTGACCTCCGCTGCACGGAACCCGAAGCCGCACAGAATATCGCGGAACTTCTGCGAGGTCTTGACCAGCGGCAGAAAAACCACGGTTTTGCGATTCATGCAGTGCTTTACCATTTCCTCCGCGATCTGGTACAGATACGGGTCAAGCGCGTTACCGAGGTCGGACGCCTTGAAATCGCCCGACTGCATCCCTACCCCGGACAAATCCAGTTTCAGCGGAATGGTCAGCGCCTGAATGGGCGACAGATAGCCCTCGCGGATTGCCTTAGGCAGCGTATACTCATAAGCCAGCGACTCAAACACGCTGCCGAGGTTGCGCATATCGCCGCGGTCAGGCGTTGCGGTCACGCCCAGCACGCGGGCATCCCCGAAGTGGTCGAGGATACGCCCGTAGCTGTCCGAAATCGCGTGATGCGCTTCGTCGATAATGATGGTGTCAAAGTAATGCGGGTCAAACTGCACGAGCCGCTGCGGGCGCATGAGCGTCTGCACCGAGCCGACCACCACACGGAACCAGCTGCCGAGACAGCTTTCCTCCGCCTTTTCGGTCGCGCAGCCAAGCCCGGTGGCTTTGCCGATCTTGTCCGACGCCTGCTCGAGCAGCTCCCCGCGGTGCGCCAGAATGAGCACACGGTCACCCGCGCGCACCCGGTCTTCGGTGATCTTGGCAAACACAATCGTCTTGCCGCAGCCCGTGGGCAGCACGAGCAGGGTACGATTACGCCCCTGCTCCCACTCCCGTTCGACCGCCTCGCGCGCTTCCAGTTGATACGGTCGAAGCTCCAATTAAAACGCCCCCGGTGTAAAGCCGCTCTGCGGTGCGGACGACGCAGCGGGCACCCCCGCCGGGTCGAGGAATTCGTCTACATCGTTGGCTTCGCGATCTACGCCATAACGATCCTTATAAGTACGCTTGGTCACCTTGCAGCGGCCGGTGCGTCCGGTCACGGCCTGCCAGTTCATGCGCAGCTTTTCCCCATGCTGGCGCAGGCCGAGACAGGTGAAAAACTGGCACAGCTTCCACTCGAAGCGGGTATGCAGGAACAGATTGACGTTGATGTTCGCCGGGCCTTCCGTGGTGTCGATGCGCAGATGCACGATCGCCTGCGGACAGGGCGGCACCTTTTCCGAACCGGCATAGCGGGCGCGTTCAAAGCCCTCCACAGTAAACGGATATTCTCCCGCTTCCAGTACGCGGCGCGGACTGCCTTCGTTTTCGATCTCGTCTTCCCAGCCGAGTTCGCGTTCCATCGTGGTTTCGTTCATGGGTAAATTCCTCCTTCATTAAAACGGGATATTTTCGCGCTCCTGCAGGATGACCTGATACAGCTGATCCCACGCGCCGATCAGACAGCCGTCAATGAAGTCCTTCGGATAGTCCGTGATCTCCATGCCAAGCGGGAAATACCCCTTGGCGGAAACGGCAGTCTGAATGTCGGTCGCGGTGACGTTGTTTGCGCGCATCAGATCGGCGAGTGCTTGCGGGATGCCGTCCGGGATGTCAGGGACAAAATCGTCCTCAGGCGCGGGCGGCGCAGGTTCGGCAGTTTCCGCAGACGCAGGTGCAGAAGCATCCCCTACTGTCTGCGGCGGATCGGGTGGCAGATTGACCGCAGCCGGTTCACTCTGCGGCGCAGGGTCAGAAATAGGCTGCACCGAAGCACAGGCCGCATCCACGATCCCCGCGATCTCCGCATACTGGAACGGCAGCTCGGGCGCAAGCCCAAAGCAGTTCTTGGCGTCCCAGCACGGGTGGTGTGTAGTGTACATCCGACGCTCGCCGCCCTGCCCCTTGACCTTGCCCGCCTCGGTCTTAACCGCATAAGTCTTGTAATTCGCAAACAGCACGAGGTCGGCCCACTCTCGGATCATTGGCGCGACCTTTTTGGTTGTTTTCATTTCCCAATGGTCAAATGCTCCCAGCTCATCCGGCAGTTCAACCTTCCGCAGACAGGCATGAGCCGTCATAACAACATGGACGCCTCTTTCTGTGACTTCTGAAAGAAGGTTGAGCAGTTTGCCAAATTCATCTGCGCTGTATTGATAACCGCGTCCATATCCCGGATCTTCAATCCCTGACCATTTTTTACGGGCACACAAATCGGCGATTTCAAGCTGTTCTGCCCAATCGGCAGTATCTATCACAAGAGTTTTGCAGCAGTTGGGGTTTTGAACGACGTACCGTACTTCCTGCAAAAGCATCTGCCATGAAGTCGGCTTGTCAAACCGCGCAATATCCAGATTCTTTGTGCTCCCCTCAGTGTCGATAAATAATGGAGCTGGGAACTGAGAAGCAAAAGTACTTTTCCCGATGCCCTCTACGCCATACAGCACGACTTTTAAAGGGGATGGAATTTTTCCTTTCGTAATGTTCATGATGTGCGTTTCCTCCTGTTATTTGCCTGTGCCGCAAGACTGACCCACCGGCAATTGGATGGCATATAGCCCTTATTGTTATCAATGCGGTCAATCGTACATTGGCCAAAAGGTGCTGCAGGGTCATATCCATGCGCCATCGCCCATGTATAAAATGATTCAAATTCATTCCACTCAGCGCATACGTGAATACCGCGTCCTCCGTAGTCTGGATAGGATTTATCGTTCGTATTATTGCAGCGTTGACGCATTGCCTTCCAGATAGCATACAGTCTGGTTTTGCTTTGCCCATGAACAGTCATCTGTGCGCCTCTTGCCTGCGCTGCTGCGGCAGCGCGACAAGCTGCTTGTTCTTTTCTTAAGCAACCGCAGCTTTGTACCTTGCCTTGGCGCAGATCATTTACGCTTACAATCTTTTTCCGCCCACATTCACAAGTGCAAAGCCACTGAACATGCCCTGATTTTGAACCGACGGTGTATTTTGCGATGAGTCGCCCAAAATGCTGACCAGCTATATCTACAGTAGCGGGCATTAAAATTCACCTGACTTCCATGTATTCTGCTTAGGTTCGGCAGGTACGGGGCGTTCCGCGCCCTGCACATAGCCGTCCTCGATAATGATGGAGCATTCCCCGCCCGTCGAAACGCGGGTCGCGATCGCCTGCAGGCCCTCGGATTCCAGCCATGCGCCGAACTCGCGCAGCGTGGTCAGATCCATCTGCTCCAGCTTGTCCAGCAGCACGAACCCGCACTGCGGTTTGAGGCAGCGCACGATCGCCGTTGCAACGCGCAGCTGGTCGCTGCCGGACATGTTGTCCCACCGCTGCCCCTGGTAGGTCAGCGCGCCGTCCTCGACGCTAAGCCCAGGAAGCGGCAGGTGTGCGCCGTCCAGCAGGTCATGCTTGGCCTTGCGGGTCTGCTCCAGATCAGCGGTCAGCGCATCATACTGCTCGCGATAGCCGCGCGCGTCCTCTTCGGCCTTCTCGCGGTTGAGGTTATCGCGCACCTTGGCATTGATTGTCTCGATGTCTCGGATGCTGCGCTCCAGCTCCTCGGTGGATTCGTCGTGCAGCTGCTCCGCGGTCTTGCGGGCGGTCTCAAGGTCTGCCGACTTCGCGGCCAGCTCCTCCTGCGCGGCGTTCAGCTGCATGGCCAGATCGGACGCCTTGGCCTGCAGCGTCTCCACCTGCTGGGTAATGATGTCCACCATTGCCCGCTTGCGCTGGTTTTCTCCATTGCGTGCGAGGATGTCCTGCTGGCGGGCGATCAAGTCGCTGGCCGAAATCAAATCCTTGGGCGCATCCGGCCAGAAGGTCTGCTCCTTGGCGTATTTCTCCTTCTGGTCCGCGATCTGACCGATTGCGTGGCGCTGGTTGTACAGTTCGCGTTCCTTTTGTTCGAGCACGGCCAACTGCTCCCCCACGCCAATGATCTGCAGCAGCGTATCCGCCTTTTCGCGGTCGCTCATCTGTAAAAAGCGCGGCAGATCGAGTGCAAGCTGTTCGACAAAAGCATTGAGTAGCTGCTGCCCTGCCCGGTTGCCGGACGGATCGACGACCGTCAGGCTGCTGTTCTTGCCCTTGCGCTCGACCACAATTCCATTAGACAGCGTGACCTTGAGGTGGGGCGGCACCGCCGAGCCTTCCCGCGCCGCCTGCGACGGACGGAAACGTTCTCCGCCGAGCGCCCATGCGATCGCGTCCAGCACCGAGGTCTTGCCCTGATTGTTGTCGCCGCCGATGATGGTCAGACCAGTTCCCGCCGGCTCGATTGCGACCGCGCGGACGCGCTTGATGTTCTCGGTTTCCAGCCGGGTGATTTTGATGGGATTGTCCATGTCACACCTCTCCTTTCAGTCCTGCCGCAAGCTGGCGGGCGCATTTCTCGCAGATCGGGCGGTCATAAAAGTCGAACAGATCGTCCTCCCCGCCGCAGAACACGCAGCTACGGCCATACTTGCGCAGAATAATGTCCTCGCCGTCCACGAAGATCGCAAGCGGCGTCTTTTCCGGGATTTCCATGGTGTCGCGCAGCTCCTTGGGCAAAACGACGCGGCCCAGTTCGTCCACGCGGCGAACAATTCCAGTCGATTTCATTTGACAAATCCTCTCCTTGTGGTATTCTATCAGTGAAGTATTTTGCTTTGCCGCCTTCGGAGTGCCAGCTCCGGGGCGGCTTTTTTCGTTATGTATCGGTTGACAAAAGGTTTCACAGCTTATCAATCTCCCGGAAAAACTCAGCCTTCCACGCGCTGTGCCGAATGGCCTCTTTCTCCTTCTGCTCGAACGCTCGAATGACAGCCAACTCATGCAGAGACACAAACAGCCCACACCCGCAGCCAATCAGAATCATCACAAATGAGATCCCGCTACACCAGCCGTCACCCCACGCTGCGGCGGCCAGCCCCATGGCCCCGCCACAGCTGAATGCCACGATCTTAAGCAGCCTTTTCATTTTTCACTTCCTCTTTAATGGTAAAAACGCTTCTCTAAGTATTCCTTTGGGATCTTACCTCTTATGGTGAGATACCCTTTTTTATTCAGTTCTGCATTGAGCTGTTTGATAATGCCGTACGCTTTGGTTTCCCCTACTCCCAACAGCTTTTTGACTTCTTCTACACCAATCAGCTCCATTTCATCACCGCCTTTCTCATTTCATGGTATGCGGTCTTAGCTTGTCTGTGCGCTTGTACGTTTTGCGATACTGTAGGCTTAGGAGCTTACCAATAACTGCACAGCATCACGGATTATGCTTTTTAATGATCGGTTCGCCCAGTGTGCGTACCGTGCATTCATCTGCAAGATACTCAATCGTCACAGTTGGCGCTTCCCCAGCAGTACACTTGAACATAATGGACATGGCATTTTGGGTAATGTCCTGACCATTTAGAAAGATGTTTGTTGTAGTGTCATCTTTTGTAATAATCTCGATTTTTGATTTCTTTTGCTCCATAGCCTTTCTGACCTCTCCTTATTTCCATTATCAGGGATAAAACACATTACGCTTCCAACGTCTTCACAAGATCCTCAATAGGCAATTGGAGCACGAAACGCTCCAAATCCTTGGCTGCGTCCTCCAGTGCACCTATGACGCCTTGAACTAACAGTACGCCTTTGGTTTCGTCTCGAAGCTCATCCGCTGCTAAACGGATGAGCTTTTTGCTTAGTTCGGTCAATCTCGTTTCACATCCTTTCATCGAACTTGTTCTTCTTCTCCTCATCTGCTAAAATAAAAACAGAGAGAGGAGGTGAACTGAATTGACAGATTCTCGTAAAAAGCTTCTCCAACTGATTTATGAGCACGATCAGACAGAGGGCGGCCCTCTTCAAATTGGTGTTGACGGCAGTGATATAGGTTATGACCGCTTGACACTTCGAAATGATGTTTCTTATCTGAAGCATCATGACTTCGTTTGCGAACCAATACCTATCGCACAAGCTTACTGCCTCATGCTCACCGAAAAAGGCGAGCTGTTTGTTGAAAGTGACTTTCAGCGTCCGTCTGCTCCTCAGGCTAATTTTAATTTCGCCGGCGCAACGATCCACAATGCAACCATTGGTAACGAAAACACTGTCGGCTCCATGGTGTACAATTCCACATCTGCCCTTTCTGAATTAGAAAGCGCAATCAACCGCCAACCTTTAGAGGAGCAAGCGGCTCTTAACGAGATGCTTGATATCCTCCGGGATATCCAACGCACTGAGAAGCCCCTCGAGAAATCCCGCCTCACTCGTTTCTACGAGCTTGCGAAAAAGAGTTCTGACCTGCTCCTTCCTATCGGAAAGTTCCTGTTTGAATTCGTCTTCGCTCCGCGCGGATGATGGGATGAACCCCTGTTGCTTTGCCCAAAGTTCTACTGCTGCAAAAGTCAGCTCGAGGCACAGCAGCAGGGTTTCGTTTTCTTTTTCCAGCCTTTTCACCTCGTCCATAGCTCCCCCTCCTTTCCTTTTTATTGAGTATCTTTTTAGGTTACTCCTGCGCAAAAAAAATTTCTACAGGATTGTCGATATGAAGAATTCTAATCATCACCTCGATTTCGTCGCTGCCAAAAACACCTTTTGACATTTTCTCATAGAATGTTTTCGGAGTAATGCCAATCGCTTCGGCCACCTTTGCTTGCGAAAAACCTTTCTCAGATATAATCCCCCGAAGCTTATCAGTTCGAATCACTTTATCACCTCGTATCTTATTAAGCTACCCCAAGTATACTACTACCTTTGTATCCTGTCAAGTTATTATTGTGTTGACTGTGAACATTTTTGTGATATAATAAAGATACCAAGGTAAAGGAGGTTTCTCCGATGAATGTAGGCGATCGTATTAAACTGCGACGCAAGGAAATCGGAATGTCGCAGACTGATCTCGCTAATGAAGTTGGCTCTACCAAGCAAAATATCTATAAATATGAAAATGGCATTATCACGAATATTCCTTCAGATAAAATCGAAGCAATATCTGCCGCTCTCTGCACCACCCCCGCCTATCTGATGGGCTGGGACGATACAGCAGGCGTACATGCTTCCGATAACGACGCTGGTCTTTGTTATGTCCAGTATGCTGGACCGGTTGCCGCGCACTTCAACGCGACGCCCACCGAAGAACATGAGTTCCGGTGCATGCCTTCAGAATGGCTTGGCCACCGGCGGCCGGAAGACTTTTTTGTTGCATCAGTGGACGGCAACTCCATGTACCCTCATTTTCATGACGGCGACGAGATCCTGTGTCTGCGCTGTTCTGATATGGGCCATTCCGGCCGTGTTGGCATCATCGTATTCGGTAATGACGAGGCCACGCTCAAGCGGATCGACTACCATCCCGGCGAAGACTGGATCGACCTCGTACCGGTCAACCCGGAATATCAGACCAAGCGCATCGAAGGCGCCGATCTAGAGCAGTGCCGGGTTGTCGGACGAGTCATCAAGGTGATCCGCACGGTGGATGAGGCATAAAATACGTCCATGGCCACATCGAAATGAATATTTGAACCAATTTCAGACTGCATAGAATAATGAAACTCTCCCAAAGGACTACGTCACTGAGATGAAATACATTACTCTCATTTCAACAAAAAGGAAGTGGTATCGATGAAACTATTTATCAGTCATTCAGAAAAAGACAAAAATGCTGCAAAAGCCTTAGTGAAATTGCTATATGGGTTACGTATGCGAGAAGCAGATATGTTTTGCAGCTCGACGCCTGAACTATCCATTCCAATCAAGCAAGATATTTATCAGTATTTACGACATGAATTGGATACCGAATCGTTATTTGTTGTATTTTTGTTATCCGGTAATTATTATTCAAGCGCCGCCTGCTTAAATGAGATGGGGGCTGCATGGATAAAACAACACGATTATATCAGCATATTACTCCCAAAATTCCATTTCGAAGACATTAAAGGGGCAATCAACGCTAACGGTATCGCAATCAGCTTTGATGATGATATATCGATGCTCAAAGACAGATTAAATCAACTACGGAAGTATTGTGAGCAGACATTTGCTTTAGAAGCAATAAATGACACACATTGGGAAAATATTCGTGATGAATTTATTCAAGATGTGCGCAAGGCTTGTTTTGATGGTCAGATTGATCTCACCCATAGTCTTGGTGTTTGTGTAGACGATGTATTAAACGACGGTTGTGCGATCGATTATTCTAATAGGAGTAAAACGGAAGTTACGGCCACTATTGACTTTAGCAAAACTTCAACTAAAATGTGTTCTTTGGTGATATCTCCTGAGGAACATGATTGGCGATACTTTGTTCAATCGGACAGAAGCCTTTCTTTCTCTGCCAGCACCACCGGTGATATACGAGAATTTATCTTGGAGTTTAATATTCCAAGCAGCAAAGAACCTCGTCTGCAAAAGCATTTTTCATATCCCTTCGACAACATAAAAGTTCGATTAACTGATTTTAATCTGCACTATACTAAGTGGAGTAATGTCAAAGAGATCAACTTTCTTGTCGTTAATCGTGGAAATGTAAATTCGGGAAATCTAACAATCAAAGATATGCAAATTATCTAAGACATACAAATAACCTGTTGCATCTAAATAAAGCGAGTAAATTTTTCATTCGCATCGATGTAAGCTCACATTATAGAAATTTATCATTGTTATCGTGATAATAAAAAAATCCCGCCCCGGTACGCTACCACCAAGGCGGGCTATATGAATTCAGACTGCGCGCTCGTAAAATGCAGTGAACTGCTTTCCCTTATATGAAATTTCAGTCGGGTAACTATGCCGGTCAAGCCAAAGGCGAACCTTTGTGACGACCGATTCGGTGTACTGGATATTGGTGCCGGAATGGCCACTTGCACCGCTCTGAAACGGCACCAGTTCCATCTCCTCCGGAAGCACGTCCACCTGCGCGATGATCGCAGACACCGCGTGCGCGTGTGGTTTCCCTGATCTGGACATAATGCCGAGACGCTTTGCGATCGCGGTCGCGTCGAACAGCCGCTTGTTCAGCGTGATGCCCTCCAGCGGGATCTCTACGCCGACCGGCTCATACAGGCTTTTCATAGCCACTGCGACGAACTGCGGCGCCATGCCGGCCTCGCGTAATGTCTGGCGGATGATCCGCGCCGCGCTGTTGACTTCGCCGAGCCGCTGCTGTGCCTTGCGCGGGCTGACGTACTCGCCGTGTTTGCGGATGGAAGGAAGTACTTCAGCAGTGACCCAGCGCTTAAACGCTTTTGCCGTCTCAAGTTTGCTGGAAAGGATTAGACTGTATAAGCCGGATTCGTTGATGATCCAGCCGCCGCGCTGGCCTAAACTCGATAACGATTCGTTATTGAGTTTGTCTTCCTCATCAACATGGTCTGCCAGCGCTTTGCTCGGATTGGTGTAACCAAGAATTTCAGCTACATCTTTACCTACAAACCACGGCTCATCGCCTTGCATAATCATGCGGATCTGGCCAAACTGTTCATTCTTAAAAATCTGGATTTCTTTGCTCATAGCATTGTCCTTTCTCGAATGGACGGAAAGGAGCGGCGGGAGCATACCCCGCCATGCATAACTCCAATGCCTTCCCCATTTCGGGGGTGAGCGCGCTCAGTCGTAATTACACGAGTACATTACAGGAAAAATAAACCGCTGTAAATTGTCGAAACAGAGAATTTCATATCGCATAAAATCCGCATCGTGTTTATTCATTTTATTTTCTGTGTATCGTGTTATTTCGTGGTATTACATCATTTTTTCATACTGTATTTTTTATCGGCATTTTGACGAAAAAAATCCCGCCCCGGTGTTGGCGCACCAGAGCGGGAGCAGGGGCAGAAAACTTTGCGCGTGTTCTGCCCTTTCATTATAGCATATATTTTTGTGTGTTGTAAATGGGAGGGATACCAAATGGCGGTACACAAAATGACCGACGGCAGTGGTCGCTGGTACGCGTCCTTCTACTTCAAGGACAGCTTTGGCACCACGCACCGCAAAAAGAAAGAAGGCTTTGCCACCCGCCGGGAAGCAAAAGCCTTCGAGGACAATTTCGTTAAGCAGCACAGCGGCAGCTGCAGCATGACGTTTCAGGCATTATACGAACAGTACATGCAGTCAAGCACCGCTCGCCTGCGTGAAAGCACAATTCGCAAAAAGCAGCATATTTTCCGCGATAAGATCTTGCCGACGTTCGGTGATCTTCCAGTCAGTTCGATCACGCCACTGATGATTCACGAATGGCAGACCGCGATGATGCAAACCGAATACAGCCCTACCTATCTGCGGACGATAAACAACGATCTTGCCGCTGTGTTTAATTTCGCGGAGAAATATTATGGCCTCGACCGTAACCCATGCCGCAACGAGCCTCGCATCGGCAAGCGGGACGCAAAAGTCATGCAGTTCTGGACGGTTGACCAGTACCGTCAGGTCATTGAATGTGTTACGGATCCCGAACTGCACGCCATCTATCAAATTCTGTTTTGGACCGGCATGCGTCGCGGTGAATGCCTTGCGCTGACAATCGAAGACGTTGATTTCACCTCCAAAACCATTTCGATCAACAAAACCCGCGACCGGCGCGGCGGCCGGGATGTCATCACGCCGCCCAAGACAGAAAACAGCGTGCGTACCGTGACCATACCCGACCAGCTTTGCGCCGAACTACAGACATACATCAAGCGGCTTTACCAGCCCGCCCGTACTGATCTGCTGTTTCATCGTTCCCCCAGCAATGTCTCGACCTCGCTGGGCAAGGCCGCAGAACATGCAGGAGTGCCGCGTATCCGCGTCCACGATCTTCGGCATAGCCATGCCTCCATGCTGATTGAGCTAGGCTTCTCGCCGCTCCTGATCGCCGAGCGGCTGGGTCATGACAGCGTAGACACGACACTCCGCATCTATTCCCACCTGTACCCCAACAAGCAGGCCGATGTCGCCGCAAAGCTGAGCGCACTCGCCTGACAGTACGATTCTGGTACGATTACAAAAAACAAGAGCGCGAAAAGCCGCACCACATCTGGCTTTTCGCGCTTTTTGCAATCATCCACCACCAGTTGTTCTCGCCAAAAATAGAGTTAGAAGAGCACATAAGGAATTTCCTCCTATCAAAGATTTCACTTCATACTATGGAACAAACCCTCATGTGGTGACAGATATCCTAAAGTATTTTTCCGCGCAGTCCGTCGCGGTGCAGATCTTCCAAACGTACGGCAATCGGACTGTTCTTCTGCACCCTTGCATCTTCTTCTATATATATGGGAAATCCGTATGTTCCATGCGCCGCCCAGAAGCCACCCGTGCGGTGTTCCGGCAATACGGTCAGTTCCCATCCTACAAAACCACGGCGGTATATTTCACTGAGACGCAGCGCCACTGCCTTCGCCCGTTCTGCACGCGCCGCCTTCGTCTGCTGGGAAAGTTGACCCGGCAGTTTCGCCGCGCGCGTGCCTTCCCTCACAGAAAAAGGAAACACATGCACCGCTGCAAACGCACAGCGCTCAAGAAATGCAAGTGTTGTCTCGAATTCCTCCTCGGTTTCTCCTGGAAAGCCCACAATTAAATCCGTCGTAATCGAGGCATCCGGAAATACCGTCCGAATCCGCTCTACTGCCTGGTAATATTCCTCTGCTGTATACCTGCGACCCATACGCTGTAACACACTGTCACAGCCGCTCTGCATCGAAAGATGAAAATGCCGTGCCAGGTTGGAAAAGCCAGCTAACCGGCTGCAAAAGTCCGTATCCACTACGCGCGGATCAAGTGATCCCAGTCGGAACCGCACTTTCGGATGCGCCGGAAGCAAATCACACAGTAAATCCGTAAGCGATATAACAGGCCGCAAGTCCCGTCCATACGACGCAATCTCAATGCCTGTCAGCACAATTTCGTGCACACCATTCTGTTCCAGACGCGCCGTTTCCCGTTTCGCCTGCACTGGCGGCAGCGAGCGCACCCGTCCGCGTGCATATGGAATGATACAATAGGTGCAGAAATTGTTGCACCCGTCCTCTATTTTCAATAGCGCCCGTGTCCGCCCTCGCGGAACCCCGGCCGGAAGCACTTCATACCGATCCTCTTCCGCAACTGCATCTTTCGCAACTGCATAAGATACCTGCTTCCCTTGCACTGCGGCTTCACACAGCGCAATCACCTCCGCACGGTTGCCCGTTCCGCAGATAAGATCGACTTCCCCTGTCGCGCGCACACGCTCCGAATCGGTTTGCGCAAAGCAGCCGCAAGCCGCGATCACCGCCCGCGGATTATCCTTGCGCAGCCGGTGGAACGCGCGGATATTCTTATGATCGGATACCGATGTGACCGTGCAGGTATTGATGATGACCGCATCCGCATCCTTGTCAACAATCTCATGACCACGCGCCTGCGCCAGCTGCTCGAGTGCCTGCGTTTCAAATAAATTAACCTTACACCCCAGAGTAAAAAAAGTAATCTTCATGAAAGACCCTACCAAATTGTCGTATTTTCCGCCCTATTGTATCACAAAACAGCGGTTTTTCCAACCAATTTTAATTCCCATTTGACAAATGACGGCAAGCATGCTATACTGTTTCCATAATGTAACTTTGTAATGTAACCGTTTTGTAACTATAAGGAGTGCACAAAATGCCTACCACTGCCAAGAAGAAAGAACTTCTGGAATATAAAGGTCACCCGCTGATGCGCAAGGAAAACATCATTTATTATGGTTCGATGAGCGATTCCCACATTATTATGATGCAGATTCTGGACGCCGGCGAAGTCAAGGGCCTGCCGGTCGCCAAGCGCGTTTCCGTTCAATTGCAGCAAACCAACCCCAACGTGCGAATCAAGGATCGCATCGTAAAAAAGACTGAGAAAAACAGTCTGTGGGCCGCCATGGACATTGCCTCCATCTGGCTCGGCCGCGCACTGAACACCAAGTAAAACACGTTCGCTTTGGAAAACGGAGGCTTATCCATGAAATCAACAAAGAAATTTTTCCGCATTGCCGTCACCGGCATGCTTGCTATATCCATGCTTCTTCCTAACTCGCTGGCTATGTATCAAGCAAAGGTGAAAGCAGATGCACTGTATCTGCGCGAATCTCCCGGCGGCGACGTCATCGGTACCCTGTCGCAGAACACCGTCGTAGCTGTTCTGAACAACAGCAACAGCTGGTTTAAGGTCGTTTCTAACGGCAAGGTGGGCTATGTCAGCGGCGAATATCTGACGGGCACAACCACCACTGATTTTTCGCTCGGTAAGGCGAAGATCGTCTGTGACACCACTGTGAACTTCCGTTCGCAGCCGAATACCTCTTCCAGCGTGCTCGCTTCTTTGAAAAACGGCACGGTTGTCGATGTAACAGGTGTAAAGAGCAACTGGTTTAAGGTTACATATAACGGAAAAACCGGTTATGTGCATCCGGATTATATCAGTTTCTCCGGTACACAGGGGACAAGCTCCAATTCCGGCAGCTCCGCTTCCAATAATTCCAGCAATTCTGAAACCATCGTACCTTCTGCTAACGCGGTTTCCTATACCGGCAGCAGCGAAAAACGCGCTGAGGTTTTGGAATATGCAGCGCAGTTCCTCGGAACGCCGTATGTATACGGTGGCAGCACGCCGAGTGGCTTTGACTGCTCCGGCTTTACCTCTTATGTATTTGCCAACACGGTCGGCACGATCCCGCGTGTTGCCCAGTCCCAGTTTGACGCTACTACGCGTGTATCGATGGACGAGCTTGAGCCGGGCGATCTCGTATTCTTCGGCAGCAGTGCCTCTTCTATCAGCCACGTTGGTATTTATGTAGGCGACGATACGTTCATCCATTCCCCGCATACCGGCGAAGTGGTCAAGTATGAATCCCTGTCCGGCACCTATGAGACCCGTTTCCAGGGTGGCGGCCGCGTAATTTTTGATTAAAGGACAAGCTATATTGCTGTAAAACGGCATGACCTATTCGGTCATGCCGTTTTTTGCTGTTTATGTCATGTTGTCAACCGCAGCGCACCGTCTGTCCATTCCAGTTTTTCTGGTGTCATCCCCGCCTGAGTGAAATATTCATTAACGGAAGCCGCTACCTGATCGGTCAAGGTTGAGACCAGCTCTGCCGGTATCGCAATCTCACCGATTTCCGCTTTTTCACATTGCAGCGTGATCTTCCCCTCCGTCACGGAAGCTGTCCATGCACCGTACATACGGCATTCATCCGGCAAAAACATCAGGGCGGTACGCAGTCCACCCGGCACCATCCCACTTTCCTGCAAATCCTGTTTGCGCACCAAAATGACAACGGAAATGGTTTCATCCGTGCCGATCTGTGCGGTGATTTCGCGCACCGGTATGGGCAGTGCCTGCCCGATTAATTCACACAAGTCCGATTCTCGCAATTCCATTCCTGTTTCCTCCTGCTCTGGTGAAGTCGGACTGCCCGTCTCCGGCGGGACTGCCGGCTCCGGATGACCGAGCAGCATCCTGCCGATCATCAGCAGACACAGCAGCATGCATACACCCAGAATGATGGTGTATACATGACTTTTTTCTTCCTGCATCCAGCGCCGCCCCCTTCCTACATCCCTATCCTATGCGGCCAAAGCGGTACTTATGTCCGGCATTATTTCTTCCCTGACAAGCAACCGCACTGTTCATCCCTCGATTTGCAAAATCAATACCACAAAAAAGGGCGCTCCTTTCGGAGCGTCCCTTTTCTGCTTTGTGAAGTTGTATCCGGCTCAGCAGCCGCACTTGCTGCCGCATCCACAGCCGCCCGAATTGCTGTTGCCGTTGCCGCATCCACAGCCGTTCGAGTTGCCGCCCAGCATGCCGCACAAATTCTCTCCACACTCCTGCTTGGGCGGGAAGAATTCGTCAATCGGGAATTCAAAGTTTGCGAAGATCTCGCAGGGATCCTGCTCGCCGCCTACGCCGCTGTTCGAGCAGTCGCGGCGCGGCAGGCAGATATCATACGCCGGCATGAGCAGCTGGATATCGCGCTCCAGACGGATGATAGAGAACTGACCGAGCGTAACGAACAGCTGATAGCCGTCATTGTCCAGCACCAGATTGTCGCCGCCGAAGCAAGAGCAGATCGAGCGCGGTACCTCGTGCAGTGCGCAGCAGCAGCAGTTGCACGAAGTCTCCGGTGCAACCACGCGCGCATCCAGCACGATCGGATCAACCACTTCGACCACTGCGGTCGGCTTATTGCTGTCGGGCGCCAGCTGCACATCCATACCATCCTCGACATAGCGGGAGGAGAAGATGCGTGCGCCGCCCTCGCCACCGAACAGCACCACGCGCTTGTCAAACACGGCAAGGCCGTCAATGATGCGCGGACGGCCAACCACGCAGCTGACCTCGCACTCGATGCGATAGAAGAAGCGGATATCAACCGTATAGCAGCCACGGTTAAACGGCTTCCGAGGTTACCACATTCTTTTTTCTCTTTCTATCGTCCAAATTTGATAGCATTTCTTGCTGTTTTTCCGCGAAAAAGCCGCCCCAAAGGGCGGCTTTTCTGTTATGATCTCAGCTTATCAATCAGTGTAATCCTTATTCATCATCCTGCAAAGCGTCAAAGCCTTCTGCGCCTGTGCGCACCTTGATGACGTTCTCCACATCGTACACAAAGATTTTGCCGTCGCCGATGTGACCCGTGTACAGCACCTTCTTAACCGTCTCCACCACGGCTTCTACCGGCACCTTGGACACAACAACTTCCATCTTGATCTTGGGCAGCAGCGTCATATCCACTTCCGCGCCGCGGTAATACTCTGCCGCGCCCTTCTGGATGCCGCAGCCGATGACGTTGGTCACGGTCATGCCGGATACGCCGATCGCTCCCAGCGCTTCCTTGAGCACTTCAAACTTGGACTGCTTGGTAACGATCACAATCTTGGTCAGCTTGTGCTCGCCGTCTTCGGTGGTCACCTTGGTGACCGGTACGGCCTTCTCCACGGCAACCGGAATGGTGTCCAGCATGGACGCCGCCTTCTCCACCGCCTTGGTGCCTAACACATTGGGAACAACCGGCATAAAGTCCGCATATGCCGAGGACAGGCCGTGCTCCGGCTTATCAAGACCCATGATTTCCTCTGCTTCAGTGACACGCAGCCCGATGGTGTGCTTGATGATCTGGAATACAATCGTCATCGTGATAGCAACCCATGCGATGACTGCCACCATGCCGAGCGCCTGAATAGCCAGCGCATGCACGCCGCCGCCATAGAAAAGGCCCACCGGCGCAATCTCAGTGCTGCCATATGCATAATAGCCGAACAGACCGACCATCAGCGTGCCGGTTGCACCGCACAGGCCATGTACGCCAACCGCACCAACCGGATCATCCACCTTGAGCTTCTGATCGACAAATTCAATACCGAATACCACGACAAAACCCGCAATAATACCAATGACCGCCGCACCGAAGGGCGTAACTGTGTCACATCCCGCCGTGATAGCAACCAGACCGGCAAGCGAACCGTTCAGCGTCATGGAAACATCCGGCTTCTTGTAGCGAATCCAGGTGATGCACATAACGGTAACCGTCGCAACCGCTGCCGCCATGTTAGTGGTCACAAAGACACGGGCCGCAACCTCTGCGCCCTCACCGGACAGGGCAACGGTCGAGCCGCCGTTGAAACCGAACCAGCAGAACCACAGGATGAACACGCCGAGCGCACCGAGCGTCAGCGAGTGACCGGGAATCGCGCGCGCCTTGCCGTCCTTGGTGTACTTGCCGATGCGGGGCCCGAGGATCGCCGCGCCGATGAGCGCCGCAACACCGCCAACCATGTGCACCGCCGTAGAACCGGCAAAATCATGGAAGCCCAGCTCACTCAACCAGCCGCCGCCCCAGATCCAGTGACCCGAGATCGGATAGACGATGGCCGAAATGACCATGGAGTAAATGCAATAGGCCGAAAATTTGGTGCGCTCCGCCATCGAACCGGAAACGATCGTCGCTGCCGTTGCACAGAACACGGTCTGGAAAATCAGCGTCGTCCAGTTGTATCCTTCGCCCACAACACCGTCCGCGAAGAAGTCAAAGCCGCCAAACAGACCGTTCATCGAACCGAACATAATGCCAAAGCCCACCAGCCAGAAAATCGGCGTGCCCAGGCTGAAATCCATCAGGTTCTTCATAATGATATTGCCCGCATTTTTCGCGCGGGTAAAACCGGTTTCTACCATCGCAAAGCCCGCCTGCATGAAGAATACGAGTGCAGCGGCGATCAGCGTCCAGCCGACGTCCATCGAAGTCGCAAGGGCATTGAAATCCATTGATAAAACCCCCTAAAAATTAAAATGGCGTGTACCCCCTGCCGCCCTTTCGGGCAAACAGGAAACACACGCCATTGTGTACAATGATGATGAAAATACGTATTTTATACGTAGAACAGGATGTCGGAATAGGTCGGGAACGGCCAATACTTCTTCCCCACCAGCATTTCCAGCTGATCGGCCGGTGCACGGACTGCATCCATCGCGGGCAGGATCGTGTCGTGATAGTAGTTGGCGACCGTCTCCGCGTCCGCAGAGGGTGCTTGGGCTACTGCTGCGTCCAACGCAAGACCCTTGGTATACAGCTCTTCGGTCAGTGCGGATACGCGACCCAGCAGATCGGCCTCCATACCGCCTGTAATACCAGCTTCTTTCTTATTCTTGACCGTCTTTGCCAGATCGCTCTGGTAGTTCACACAAGCCGGCAGGATCTCCTCGCGCACCATATCGCTCATGGTCAGCGCTTCAATATGCAACGTCTTGTAATATTCCTCCAGCAGCGCTTCCTCACGGGACTCCATCTCCACGCGGCTGTAAACGCCATGACGGGTGAACAGCTCAACATTCGCCTCATCCGTATAGTGCGGCAGCGCATCCACCGTAGACTTGAGGTTGTGCAGACCGCGCGCTTCCGCCTCAGCGACCCAAGCGTCGTCATAGCCGTTGCCGTTGAAGATAATACGCTTATGTGCCTTGATCTCGCGCTTGATGAGTGCAATCAGTGCAGTCTTGAAGTCGTCCGCCTGCTCCAGTTCTTCTGCAAACAGGCGAAGCTCTTCGGCAACCGCCGTGTTGATCATGATGTTCGGGCACGCAATATTGATCGCGGAACCCAGCATACGGAACTCAAACTTGTTGCCGGTGAAGGCAAAGGGCGAAGTACGGTTGCGATCCGTGGTATCCTTCGGGATATCCGGCAGCGCAGATACGCCCAGATCCATTTTGGTCTTTGCCATGTCGGTGTAGTCCTCACCGGACTCGATCGCGTCGAGAATCGCCTGCAATTCGTCGCCAATAAACATAGAAACGATAGCCGGAGGCGCTTCGTTTGCGCCCAGACGATGGTCGTTGCCCGCGGAAGCAACCGAGATGCGCAGCAGATCCTGATATTCGTCCACTGCCTTGATGACCGCCGTCAGGAACAGCAGGAACTGCGCGTTTTCGCTCGGGGTCTTGCCCGGCTCGAGCAAGTTCTCGCCCTCATCGGTCGAAATCGACCAGTTGTTATGTTTACCGGAACCATTGACGCCGTCGAACGGCTTTTCGTGCATCAGGCAGATGAAACCGTGCTTCTGCGCAACACGCTTCATGACTTCCATGGTCAGCTGGTTGTGGTCGGTGGCGATATTGGTGGTGGTGAACACCGGCGCCATTTCGTGCTGCGCCGGAGCAACCTCGTTGTGCTTGGTCTTGGCAAAAATGCCGAGCTTCCACAGTTCCTCATCCAGCTCCTGCATGAATGCCGCTACGCGCGGACGGATGGAGCCGAAGTAGTGATCCTCCATCTCCTGTCCCTTGGGAGGCTTGGCGCCGAACAGCGTGCGGCCGGTGAAGATCAGATCCTTACGCTGTGCGTAGTCCTTCTTTTCAATGAGGAAGTATTCCTGCTCGGGGCCGACGGTCGTCGCAACATGACGCACGTCCTTGCCGAACAACTTGAGCACGCGGCAAGCCTGCGTGCTGATTGCTTCCATCGAGCGCAACAGCGGGGTCTTTTTATCGAGGATTTCGCCGGTGTAAGAGCAGAACGCAGTCGGGATGTAGAGCGAACCGTCCTTGACGAACGCATAGCTGGTCGGGTCCCATGCGGTATAGCCGCGGGCTTCGAAGGTAGCGCGCAGGCCGCCGGACGGGAACGAGGACGCATCGGGTTCACCCTTAATCAGTTCCTTGCCGGAAAACTCCATCATAACGCTGCCGTCATCGGTGGGCGAGATGAAGGAGTCATGCTTTTCCGCCGTTACGCCGGTCATCGGCTGGAACCAATGGGTGTAATGGGTCGCACCCTTGGAAACCGCCCAGTCCTTCATGGCGGTCGCTACAACCGCAGCGACGTCTGCGTCGATCGCCGTGCCCTCTCGCATGGTTTTCTTCAGCTTTCGGTAAACGTCTTTGGGCAGACGTTCCTTCATGACGGTCTCATTAAAGACCATGCTGCCGAACAGCTCGGGGACATTCTTTGCTGTCATCATGAATGTTCGCTCCTTTATATGTGAATTTTGTTACCCAACGAATGGAATATAACAAAACAGGCGCTGCGGGTCGTGTTCCCACAGCGCCTTTGCTGTTAACACCTTGCATTATAGCGGGCTGTTCCTCCTTTGTCAAGGTTTCCGCGCACTCTTTTTCGCCCAAACGGATGATTTGATGCAACTTTCTGAAAACCCACGGAAAAGATTGCGGCCATTCTATGCAAATTGTAAAAAATTGATTGTTTCCACTGTTTTCCCGCTTGACGCTGCCGCCTATACTGTAATAGAATAGATGCACGGACAAAGGCGTCCGCCATAGCCGGGGATCGGAAAACAGATCCCCGGCTATGGCGGACGCCTTTTTTTATATTTATTCCCCGCCCGGCGACGCATCCCGCTTGCAAACGTATGCCCGGCGGCCGGCTTCCCCGCAAAGGGAACGCCCTGCAACGCGCATATAAAAGGAGGAAGCACCATGTTGCAAAAAGAAGGCAAAATCCGCATTCCGGCGGGCTGCGCGATCTCCGGCATCTTCCATAAGGACGGCACGCGCGAAAACGGCACGCGCATCATCGAGTCCATCCGCACCATGCACGACCGCTCCAACGGTCTGGGAGGCGGTTTCGCCGGTTACGGCATTTATCCTGAATACGCAGACTTCTATGCGTTCCATGTATTCTATGATACGCAGAACGCAAAAGAGGAATGCGAAAAGGAGCTTGAGCGGCACTTTGATATTGTAAACCTCTCCAAAATCCCGACGCGCCGCCACCCCCGCATCACCGATGAACCGATGATCTGGCGGTATTTCGTCACCCCGCTGCACACCAAACTGGCCTCCAGCCAGCTGGATGAGCGCGAATTCGTCGCCCGTTTTGTGATCCGCATCAATCACACGCTGGATGGCGCGTACATCTTCTCTTCCGGCAAGAACATGGGCGTATTCAAGGCCTCCGGTTTTCCGGAAGATGTTGGCGAATACTATCGTCTGGAGGAATACGAAGCTTACTCCTGGACCTGCCACGGCCGCTATCCGACCAACACCCCCGGCTGGTGGGGCGGCGCGCACCCGTTTGCGTTGCTGGACACCACGGTGGTCCACAACGGCGAGATTTCCTCTTATGATGCAAACCGCCGCTTTATCGAAATGTTCGGCTATTCCTGCGATCTGCTGACCGATACCGAGGTCATCACCTACATCGTTGATTATCTCGGACGCAAGCTCGGGCTGACGCTCGAAGAAATCAGCCGCGTGATCGCTGCGCCGTTCTGGTCCACGATTGAAAAGCAGGAACCGGCCGAGCGCGAACGCCTGACCTATCTGCGCAACGCATTCGCCTCTTTGATGGTCACCGGCCCGTTCTCGATCCTTGTGGGCTTTGAGGGCGGCCTGATGGCGCTCAATGACCGCTTGAAGCTGCGCAGCATGGTGGTTGGCGAAAAGGACGAGACAGTTTATATCGCATCTGAAGAATGCGCGGTACGTGTAATCGCGCCCGAGTTGGATCACATCTGGGCGCCGCGCGGCGGCGAGGCGGTCATCGTTCGTTTGAATGAAGGAGGAGAGCAGTAATGGCGATTGATTTTCTGTATCCGCAGTATGAGGTCGTGCGCAATTACGACCGCTGCATCGCCTGCCGCGCCTGCGAGCGGCAGTGCGCCAACGAAGTACATTTTTACGATCCCGAATTTGAAAAAATGATGGTGGATGAATCCAAGTGCGTCAACTGCCACCGCTGCGTCTCGCTCTGCCCCACGCGCGCACTCAAGATCGTCAAAACCGACCATACCTTTAAGGAAAACGCCAACTGGACGGGCAAAGCCATTTCCGAGGTCTATCGGCAGGCAGGCTCGGGCGGCGTGCTGCTGTCCTCGATGGGCAATCCAGAGCCGTACCCGATTTACTGGGACAAAATTCTTATCAACGCCTCTCAGGTGACCAATCCTTCGATTGATCCGCTGCGCGAGCCGATGGAGACCAAGACATTCCTCGGCAAAAAGCCGGGCAAGATCGAGCGCGACGAAAACGGCCGTCTGGTTCCCAACATGTCCCCGCAGCTTGAGCTGAACGTACCGATCATGTTCTCGGCCATGAGCTACGGCTCGATTTCTTACAACGCGCATGAATCGCTCGCCCGCGCCGCCTGCGCGCTGGGCACCTACTACAACACCGGTGAGGGCGGCCTGCATCAGGACTTCTATCAGTACGGCCCGCACACCATCGTGCAGGTTGCGTCCGGCCGCTTCGGTGTGCATAAGGACTATCTGGAAGCAGGCGCAGCCATTGAGATCAAGATGGGCCAGGGCGCAAAGCCCGGCATCGGCGGTCACCTGCCCGGCCACAAGGTCGGCCCGGATATCTCCAAGACCCGTATGATCCCGGAAGGCACAGACGCCATCTCCCCCGCCCCGCATCACGACATTTACTCGATCGAAGACCTGCGCCAGCTGGTCTACTCGCTCAAAGAAGCGACCGAGTACAAAAAGCCGGTCATGGTCAAAATTGCGGCAGTACATAATGTCGCGGCGATTGCTTCCGGTGTTGCCCGCTCGGGTGCAGACGTGATCTGCATCGACGGCTATCGCGGCGGCACGGGCGCAGCCCCGACCCGCATCCGCGACAACGTCGGCATCCCGATCGAGCTGGCGCTTGCGGCGGTTGATCAACGGCTGCGCGATGAAGGCATCCGCGATCAGGTTTCCGTGGTCGTCGGCGGCTCGATCCGCAACTCGGCTGATCTTTTGAAAGCCATCGCGCTCGGCGCGGACGCCTGCTACATCGCCACCTCTGCCCTGCTTGCGCTCGGCTGCCACCTGTGCCGCTCCTGCCAGACCGGCAAGTGCAACTGGGGCATTGCGACCCAGCGCCCCGAGCTGGTCAAGCGCCTTAACCCCGATATCGGCTCGCAGCGCCTGATCAATCTGGTCACCGCATGGGATCACGAACTGAAAGAAATGATGGGCGGCATGGGCATCAACTCGATCGAAGCCCTGCGCGGCAACCGCCTGATGCTGCGCGGCATCGGCCT
>CALWUJ010000017.1 GCA_944384725.1 uncultured Agathobaculum sp.
AGTATCCTAGTCAGCGCATACGATTCCCAGGACGGGCCTAAAAATCCGTAGAAGGGCATATCGATGAAGTCTCTGGTGTTTGCTTCTTACGCCCAGTTTGGGGTGGATGCTGGAGGTTAAGGCTTGCGGGCGCGCTTCAATGGCATGAAGTACCGACCCGCCTGCCGTGGAGACCCGCGACTGTCGGACACCTATAGCATCCCTTTTGGGGTTGATGGATGTCCAACGGCACGGGATGAAACCTGTATTGCGGTGCGGAGGAAGCTATGCGGTATACGCCAGCCTTTTGGCAGGTGGCCCGCGTGGTGACCAAAACGCTGTGTGCAGTGTAGCCTGCCTTGCGTGGCCATGGTGGATATCGTATCCGCCTGCGGTTTCCCGGCCAGGAAAACGCGGGAATTGACGGTTGAAACCATGTCTGCAAAAGAGGCTAAGAATCGTGTTGCCTGCAGTGGAAATCACCTAGGCTATTCAGAAATGAGGCAGGCAGAGGATTGCAGTGCGGACTCAGTGGCAATTCGGTCCCGGTGATGGTAACATCCCGGCACGGACTTTAATGGGAAACCCCCACGACGGCGACGCGTGGCAGTCCGCGGGGAAAGCCAACCGAACCTCAAGCCGCAAGATTAACTCGGCCTGCCGTCACTTCTATTTGGATGGAACAACCGAAGGGTTTTAACAATAAGGAGTATTTTTTTGGAAGCATCCGATAAACCGAAAAAAAAGAACCAGCCGCCGCAAAAGCCGCGGCTGATTAACACCAAATGGGTGGCAACGATCATGCCGATCAGCTTTGTGCTGTCGGTTGTGATGAGCTATATGTCGAATGAGGCGCTCAATAACGCGGGCACAATTTTGTCCTTTGTGGTGCTGTTTTTCTTTATCGCACTGGGCATCCTATTCGATATGATCGGCATTGCCGCGGCCTCCGCGACTGAGAAGGAATTCCACTCCATGGCGGCGCACCGCGTGCGCGGCGCAAAGGAAGCGGTGTGGATGACCCGCAATGCGGAAAAGGTGTCGAGCATCTGCAACGACGTGGTCGGTGATATCTGCGGCATCATTTCCGGTGCAACGGGTGCGCTCATCGTCACCAACATTACGGCTGGGATGAACGGTGTGCAGGTGGTACTGGTTTCGCTTCTGGTCACCGGATTGATCTCTGCCATGACGATCGGCGGCAAGGCTGCCGGTAAAGGTGTGGCGATGGCGTTTAGCAGCCGTGTGCTGGCCATCTGCGGACGGGTGTTGTCGGTGCTGCCGTTTTCGCTGGATAGCAAAAGATAGAAAATGCTTCCGTGGTGGGAATGAAGTTATGAAAAGATACGGAATTCTGGACAATATTACAAGCCCCGCGGACTTGCGCGGATTGTCTTACGACACGCTCGGTGTGCTGTGTGCTTCGCTGCGCGAATTTATCGTCGATTCGGTTTCGCGCACGGGCGGCCATCTGGCTTCCAATCTGGGTGTTGTAGAGCTGGCTGTCGCGTTGGAGCGGGAGTTCGATTCCTCGCGTGACCGCATCATTTACGACGTAGGACACCAGAGTTATGTCCATAAGATTCTGACCGGCCGCCGTGACCGCTTTGATACATTGCGGCAATACGGCGGTCTTTCCGGTTTCATGAAGCCGGAGGAGAGCATTGCCGATCCTTGCGTGACCGGACATGCTTCGGATTCGGTGTCGGTGGCGCTGGGTATGGCGCATGCCCGTACGCTGAAAAATCAGAAATATCATGTGGTTGCCGTCATTGGAGACGGTGCGCTGACTGGCGGCATGGCTTATGAGGCGCTCAGCAACGCCGGCACATCGGGCGAACCGCTTCTGGTGGTGCTGAACGACAATAACATGTCCATTGCGCAGAATGTCGGCGGGCTGAGCCGGCATTTGTCGCGTCTGCGCGTCAGTCCGCGCTATCTGCATGCCAAAGTGCGTGTCAAGGAACGGCTGGCCCGTATCCCGGGCGGCCGTGCGGTTTCGCGTGTGATTTCGCGGATGAAGGCGCGCATGAAAGGACTGCTGTTGCCGACCTCTCTGTTTGAGCAGATGGGATTTATTTACCTTGGCCCGGTCGATGGACATGACCTGAAAAGCGTGTGTGAGCTGCTTTCGCAGGCAAAAAAGATCAAAAAGCCGGTGCTGTTGCATGTGATGACGCAAAAGGGCCGCGGCTATGCGCCGAGTGAGCGCGAGCCGGAGAAATACCACGGCGTTTCGCCGTTCGACCCGCTCACGGGTGCGTTTCAGGCGGGCAAGAAAGAGGATTTTTCCGCTTGTTTCGGTCGGGAATTATGTGCGTTCGCGGAAAAGGACGCGCGTATCTGTGCGATCACGGCGGCAATGCCCTCGGGCACGGGGCTGACGCGGTTTGCGTCCCGTTTTCCCGACCGCTTTTTTGACGTCGGCATTGCCGAGGAGCACGCGGTCGCCATGGCGGCCGGTATGGCGGCACAGGGCTTGGTGCCTGTGGTTGCCATGTATTCGACCTTTTTGCAGCGCGCTTATGACCAAATGGTGCATGATGTGGCGATTGAAAGACTGCATGTTGTGTTCTGTGTGGACCGTGCAGGCATCGTTGGTGCGGATGGCGCAACGCATAACGGCGTGCTGGATGTAGCGTTTTTGCGCTCGATTCCGGGCGTGAAAATTTTCTGCCCGTCGAATTTTGCCGAACTGCGCAGCATGATGTCGCGTGCGCTGTATCATGAAAGTGGACCGGTTGCGATCCGCTATCCGCGCGGCGGCGAGGGTGCGTTCCGAAAGGATACGGCAGGCGAGACGATTGCCTGCGTGCGTGAGACAACAGGCCGCGAGGTGACGCTGCTGACGCACGGTGCACTCGTCAATGAAGTGATTGCCGCAGCCGATATTCTGGAGAAAAAAGGTGTACACGCACAGGTCTGCAAGGTAAACGAGATCAGCGACGCGCTGGCAAAAGCCTTTCTCGCGCGGGAGGATGTGCGTTCCGGCTGGTGTGTGGTCGTCGAGGATGTGGTGGAAAGCGGCGGCTTGGGTGAATGGGTAGCTGCTCACCGGGATGGCCGCGTGGACTGCCTGAATACCGGAGACCGGTTCCTGCCGCATGGTGGTGTGAGTGACGTATACCGTCATTGCGGCATTGATGCGGAAGGCATCGCTTCGTTTGTTATCAAAAACCGAAAGGGAAAGGAAAACGACCTTGGCTAAAAAACGTTTGGATGTATTGCTGTTTGAAAAAGGGCTTTGTCCTTCACGGGAGCGCGCAAAGACAGCAATTATGGAAGGCATTGTCTATATTGCCGGGCAAAAAGCAGGAAAAGCGGGCGATATGGTGGATGAAAACGCCGAACTGGAAGTGCGCGGCAACGAAAATGCTTTTGTTTCCCGCGGCGGCAAAAAAATCGAGAAGGCGCTCGACTATTTTTCGATCGACCCGGCGGGGCTGGTCGTGATGGACGTGGGTGCATCCACCGGCGGTTTTACCGATTGTCTGCTGCGCCGCGGTGCGGTCAAGGTTTATTCGATCGACGTCGGCTATGGACAGCTGGCATGGAGCTTGCGCCAAGATCCGCGCGTCAAGTGCATGGAACGCACCAATATCCGCTATGTGACCCCGGAAATGCTCGAGGAAACGCCGAGCCTGTGCGTGATTGACGTATCGTTTATTTCTTTGCGTCTGGTGCTGCCGGTCGTTTCCGGTTTGCTGACCGAAAACGGTCGTGTGGCGTGCCTGATTAAGCCGCAGTTTGAAGCGGGAAAAGGCAAGGTCGGCAAAAAAGGCGTGGTGCGCGAGCCGGAGATCCATTTGGGAGTGCTCGAGCAGTTTGTGGAAAATGCGCATACGGCAGGCTTCGCCGTGCAGGATATCACATTCTCGCCCATCAAGGGACCGGAAGGAAATATCGAGTTTTTGGGCTACTTATGGAAGCAGGGAGAGGACAGCGTGCCGGACCTGCGCGAGATTGTGCGGCAGGCACACGAGGAATTGGATGGCTGAGACAGCAATGAAGCGTTTTTTTATCTATCCCAACATGCGAAAAGAGGGGGCATATGCCGTACTGCCGCAGGTCTGTGATCGCTTGCAGCGAGAAGGCGTTCGGCTGATGCTGCCTATGCAGATGCGGTCGGCGGCGCTGGGGCTGGACGGCGTGGATTATATGGAAACCGGAGATGCAGTGCAGTTTGCCGATCTGGCGGTCGTGCTGGGCGGCGACGGAACCATGCTGCGTCTGGCACGCGCGGCGGCGCAGCAGGAGTTGCCCATGCTGGGCATCAATGTCGGGCATGTCGGGTTCATGACCGAACTGGAGCCGGGCGAGCTGGACAGGATGGAAAAACTCTTCAGCGGTGATTATACGATCGACAGCCGTATGATGCTGCATGTGGCGGTCTATCGGCAGGGACGGCTGGTTTATGAAAACGATGCGCTCAACGACATTGTGCTGGCCAAAGGTACGGCTTTCCGTGTGGTGCGCGTGTGCATTTCAGCAGATGACGAGGAAGTGACACAGTTTAACGGTGACGGTCTGATTGTCGCCACGCCAACCGGGTCGACAGCTTACGGCTTGTCCGCCGGCGGGCCGGTGATCGAGCCGAGCGCAGAAAATCTGGCGGTCATCCCGATTTGTGCGCATGCATTGGCGGCAAAGGCGTTTGTGTTTGCACCGGAGCGGCGCATTGCGCTTTCTGCGGCCTGCGAAGGCGGCAGCGAGGTGTTCCTTTCCGCGGACGGCGGGCAGGGCTTTGCCATCCGTCCGGATGACCGGGTGGAGATCACGCGCTCACCGCTTCGCACCCGTTTGGTGCGGCTGAAGGGAATCAGCTTTTATAAAATATTGCAGAAAAAGCTCTGATAGGGGGCGCGAATATGAAATTTCAAAGACAGGCAAAAATCCTCGAATTGATCGACCGGTTTGAGATTGAGACACAGGAGGATCTGACCGCTCATCTGCGGGCGTATGGCTATAATACCACGCAGGCGACGGTCTCGCGCGATATCAAGGAGTTGCGGCTGATTAAGTCGCTTTCTGCGGAAACCGGTAAATATAAGTACACCGCGGCGTCTGGTGGTACGGCGGACAGCTTCACCACGCGCTTGCGCAATATCTTCCGCGAATGCGTCACGGAGATCGCTGCTGCGCAGAACATGGTGGTTATCAAGACATTGCCCGGCTTGGGGCAGGCGGCTGCCATGGCGATTGATGCGATGCGTGGCACGGATGTGGTCGGCACGCTTGGCGGAGACGATACCGTGTTTGCGGTGATGCGCGATAATGAGAGCGCGGCGCGCTTTTGCCAACAGGCGCAGGACATTCTAAAGTAAAGCAGGGGAGGAAGCGGCGATGCTGCAATTACTCCATATTGAAAATATCGCAGTCATCGAACGGGCGGACATCGAACTGGAAAACGGTTTGACCGTATTGTCCGGTGAGACCGGCGCAGGTAAGTCGATTGTGATCGACTCAATTGGCGCGATTTTGGGCAAACGGGTCAGTCGTGATCTGGTGCGTGCAGGCGCACAAAAGGGCTTTGTCAGCGCGGTGTTCACCGATCTTTCGGCGGGGCTTACCAGCTTGCTCGACGAGTTGGCGCTCACGGGTGACGAGCCGGATACGCTGCATTTGCAGCGGCAGATCACAGCGGACGGCAAAAGCACCTGCCGGGTCAATATGAAGCCGGTGTCTGCTGCGGTGCTGCGGCAGCTGGCGCCGTATTTGATTGATATTCATGGCCAAAACGATGGTCAGAAGCTGCTGGATGAACAGCATCACATTGACTATCTGGATGGATATGCCGGGTTGGATGCGCTGCTGGCGAAGTACTGTCCCAAATATCAGTCGCTGCTCGCGCTGCGGCGCGAAATCACTGCGCTCGAAACCGGTGAGCAGGAGCGTTTGCAGCGCATTGACATGCTTTCTTTCCACAAAGAGGAAATTGAGCAGGCGGCACTCCAGCCGGACGAGGACGAGACACTGGCGCAGCGCAAAGCATATTTCGACCACGCGGGCAAGATTGCAGGGGCGCTCGAGCAGGTGCGGCTTGCGCTGAACGGAGATGACGAGGTCGGCGGCGCATGCGCGCTGCTCGATCAGGCGGCAGCGGCACTGGCTGGACTGCATGAAGTGTCGGATGCATTTGACGCCATGGCGGAACAGGCTGAGGAGGTGCGCTTGCTCGCGGCAGATTTGCGGGATAATGTGGTCAGCCGCAGCGAGAATCTGGATTTTTCATCAGCCGAGCGCGAATGGGTCGAGCAGCGGCTCGACCTGATCTACCGACTCAAGCAGAAATACGGCGGCACGCTCGAGGAAATTGCTGCCTACCATGCACGCATCACGGCGGAGCTGGACACACTTGCTGATTCAGACAACAGACGCGAAGAACTGCGCGAGCGATACCGTGCGGAACTTGCTGAGGCAAAGCAGTTGGCTGCCCAGATTTCAGAGAAACGGCGTCAGGCAGCTGCACGTCTGGAAAAGGCGATCGTGCGGGAGTTGTCGGAGCTGGATATGGACAAGGTCAAGATGCGCGTAGCGGTGCACACAGGTACCAAACTTGCGGCGCATGGTTTCGACACGGTCACATTTGAGATTTCGGTCAATCCCGGTGAGCCGGAAAAACCGCTCTCCAAGGTTGCGTCCGGCGGTGAGCTGAGCCGCATCATGCTGGCACTCAAAAACGTCTTGACGGCGGGCGAGGATGTTGGTATGCTGATTTTCGACGAGATCGACACCGGCGTTTCCGGCCATGCTGCGCAGCAGATCGCGCGCAAGCTGTCTGCGATCGCAAAGAAAAAGCAGACGTTGTGCGTTACGCATCTGCCGCAGATCGCAGCGATGGGCGACCACCATCTGCGCATTGCCAAATCCGTGCGGGAGGGACGCAGCTATACCGATGTCAGTCCGATGAACCGGGTGCAGCGCGTGGATGAGATCGCGCGGCTGCTGTCCGGCGAGCAGATCTCGGATGCGGCGCGCCGCAATGCTGAGGAACTGCTGGGAGCGGCCGGACAGGAGGACTAACGCATGGTAATCATCGACGAGCGGTATAAGGAACGCGCTCCGTGAGGGAGCAGCGCATAAAACGGAAAACTAATTTTATATTTTATAAATGCGGGAGAACACAAATGACACTTTACGAAGAACTCAAAGCGCGCGGGCTGATCGCGCAGGTGACCAACGAGGAAGAAATCAGCGAAATGATCAACAACGGCAAAGCCACTTTCTACATTGGCTTTGACCCGACGGCGGACAGCCTGCATGTCGGCCACTTTATGGCGCTGTGCCTGATGAAGCGTTTGCAGATGGCGGGCAACAAGCCGATCGCGCTGATCGGCGGCGGCACCGGCATGGTTGGTGACCCTTCCGGCCGAACGGACATGCGTTCGATGATGACGGTCGAGACCATCCAGCACAACTGCGACTGCTTTAAGAAGCAGATGGAGCGCTTCATCGAATTCGGTGAGGATAAGGCGCAGATGGTCAACAATGCGGACTGGCTGATGGGCCTCAATTATATCGAGCTGCTGCGCGAGGTTGGCGCCTGCTTCTCGGTCAACAACATGCTGCGTGCGGAATGCTACAAGCAGCGCATGGAAAAGGGCCTGAGCTTCCTGGAATTCAACTATATGATTATGCAGTCGTATGACTTCTACTATCTGTTCCAGCACTACGGCTGCAACATGCAGTTCGGCGGCAATGACCAGTGGTCGAACATGCTCGGCGGCACGGAGCTGATTCGCCGCAAGCTGGGCAAGGACGCGCACGCGATGACCATTACGCTGCTTCTCAACTCTGAGGGCAAGAAGATGGGTAAGACCGCGGCGGGCGCCGTCTGGCTTGACCCGAACAAGACCTCGCCCTACGACTTCTTCCAGTACTGGCGCAATGTAGACGACGCGGACGTGCTCAAGTGCATCCGCATGCTGACCTTCCTGCCGCTCGAGCAGATCGAGGAGATGGATAAGTGGGAAGGCGCACAGCTGAACAAGGCAAAGGAAATTCTCGCCTACGAGCTGACCGAGCTGGTACACGGCAAGGAAGAGGCGGACAAGGCGATGGAAGCCGCCAAGAACATCTTCGCAGGCGGCGGTTCGAGCGAGAACATGCCGACCACGACCCTGACCGATGCGGACTTTGCGGATGGCCAGATCGGTGTGCTGACGCTGCTGGTCAAGTGCGGTCTGGCGGCGTCCAACGGCGAGGCGCGCAAGCTCGTGCAGGGCGGCGGCGTTTCGATCGACGGCGACAAGATCGCGGACTTCAAGACCATGCTGGACAAGGATTTCTTCCAGCAGGAGCGCATGGTCAAAAAGGGCAAGAAAACTTTCCACAAGGTTGTGCTGGGCTAAGCATGATGGAAATAAGGCGCTGTGGCTGCGATGGCCGCAGCGCCTTTCTGCTTGTGCGGTGGCGAATGATGGAAAAGAAAAGCGTAAAAAGCCATCCTTGCGCATTTTTTCGCGGTGTATTATAATGGTACATGATTTTTGTGATGAGGAGCACGGTATGAAGCGAGTTCTTGCGGCGTTTTTGCTGCTTTTGGGATTGACAGGCTGCGCGGGACGGCAGGCGAGCTATACGACAGACTTTTTCGCCATGGATACCTTTATGGCGGTTTCCGTGTACGGAGACAGTGAGGACGCGGCACAGGAAGCGGCTGTTGCCTGCGAGCAGGCGGTCAATGCGCTGGAGCCTGCTTTGTCCCGCACGCGGGAGGATAGCGACCTGTATCGTCTCAACCATGCGGATGGTGCAGTGTGTGAGGTCAGTGACGAAACCTATGCGGCGATTGAGGCGGCAGTGCAGTTTGCCAAACTGACCGGAGGGGCGTTTGATCCAACCATGGCACCGCTGACCGATTTGTGGGGTATCAACACGGAAAATGCGCATGTGCCTACGCAGGCAGAGATCGACGAAGCGCTGACCCATGTGGGCTATGAGAATATCAAACTGCTGGGGAACAATCAGGTGCAGTTGCTGAATGGCGCACAGCTTGATCTGGGTGGTATCGGCAAGGGATTTGCAACCGATGCTGCGTTCACGCTGCTGGCACAGCAGCCGGAGGGCGCGGCCACCGGCGCATTGGTGCAGCTGGGCGGTAATATCGGTGCGTTCGGAGAAAATCCGTCGCGCGATGGCGGAAACTGGGTGGTTGGCATTGCCGACCCGGACAACAATGCGGAGTTTTTGGCAACGGTTGAGGTGAGGGATGCTTCGGTCGTCACGTCGGGCGACTATGAGCGCTATTTTGAGCAGGACGGCAAACGGTATCATCATATTTTCGATCCCAAAACCGGCTATCCGGCGGATACCGGACTGCGCAGCGTGACCGTGATCGACCAAAACTCCACCCGTGCGGATGCGATGACGACCGCACTGTTTGTCATGGGTCTGGACGACGGGATGAAATTCTGTCAGGAAAACAACATCGCGGCGGTGTTTATCACCTCGGACAAGCAGATTTATACCACAGATGCAGTCGCTTCGGTTTGCACCTATACTTTCCTCGGTGCGGAGAAAGGGTATACCGATGCGCAGTAGGCTCAAATGGGGGGACTTTGTCGTCATCGGTGCAGTGCTGGTTCTCGCGGCAGCGCTCGCTGCGTGGTTTGCCGCAGGCACACAGGGCGACCTGCTGTATGCGGAGGTATGGCAGGATAACGCATTGGTTGAGCGCGTGGCGCTGACCGACGCGACCGATCGCACTATTGACTTGGATGGACATAACGTGATCGTGCTGTCCGGAAAAACTGCGCATATGGCGTCGGCGGATTGCCACGATCAGGTGTGCGTGCGCACGGGTACGCTCACGCGGGCGGGACAGGTTGCGGTTTGTCTGCCCAACCGCGTGGTGCTGAAAATCGTGGGGGAGACCGGAGAAATCGATGCGATCGTATCATAACGGAAGGGTGAGACCGTGCAAGCAAAAAAGTTGACGCTTTGCGGCATGCTGACCGCGCTGGCGGTCGTTTTGTCGCTCGTGGAGCGGCTGTTTCCACTGGATGCGGTTGTGCCGGTGCCGGGGGTGAAACTCGGTCTGGCCAATGTGGTGACGTTGTTTGCCTTAACGCGTTTGTCCGCGCGGGATGCGCTGGCGGTGCTGCTGTGCCGTGTGGCACTGTCCAGCCTGCTCATGGGCAGCGTGACGGCGTTTTTGTTTTCGTTGTTCGGCGGCTTACTGTCGCTTGTTGCCATGTGGCTGCTGCTGCGTGCAGAGGGTCGGTTCTGCTCGCTGCTGGGGGTCAGCGTTGCGGGCGCGGCGGCGCACAACATCGGGCAGATCATTGCGGCGGTCATCTGGATGAAAACCGGCGCGGTGGTGGCGTATCTGCCATTTCTGCTGGTGATGAGCGTTCCGCTCGGCCTTGTGACCGGACTGACCTGCTCGGTCGTATTATCGCATATGCAAAAAATTGATTTTAACGTATAAAAAAGCGAAGCGCCTCCTATACTAACGGCAAATATATAAGGAGGAAATGCAATGAAAAGGCTGATCGCTTTGCTGGCCGCGCTGACGATGGTGTTTGCCTGCGGTTGCTCCAACACGACGGATGAGACCAATCCGAATGACACGAACAATAACGTGACTGAGGACACGAACAATGACGGCGTGGTAGACAACGGCGATACCGTCGGTGACGACATTCAGAACGGCATGGACAATGTGGGCGATGCCGTGGAGAACGGCATGGATAATGCCGGAAACGCAATTGATAACGGCATGGACAAAGTCGGCGATGCGGTAACGGGCAGCGATAAGGGCACGACAACCGGTACGGCGGATACCGGCGCGGACACAAACCCCAAAACGGTCAATCCGTAAAGGAATGGGGCTTGCGAAAAGCGGCATGGCAAGTACGCCATGCCGCTTTCCCTTTTCGCGCGCAGCTATGTCAAAAACCGGGGGCGCGGAAGCCGTCGATTGATGCGCTTTGTGCCTTGCACCGCGCGTTGCACTGTGATAAAATATTCCTATCATGGGCGAAAATGCCCATCAAGGAAGTTGGAGTGAACAAAATGGATCATAACCGTTTGGCGGAACTGCTGTTCCCGCATATCAACACCACACCGGAGGATATCGAGGCGCGCTATCCCAAACGCACGCTGCCGGAAGGCGCAAAAGTGACCCGTATGGGGCCGAGCCCGACGGGGTTCATGCATCTGGGCAACCTGTACGGCGCGTTGGTGGACGAGCGTCTGGCGCATCAGTCGGGCGGCGTGTTCTATCTGCGCATTGAGGATACGGACAAAAAGCGTGAGGTCGAGGGCGGCGTGCGCACCATCATCGAAGTGTTCCGTGCGTTCGGCCTGAATTTCGACGAGGGCGCAACGCTCGACGGCGACAACGGTGTATACGGCCCGTACCGCCAGAGCCAGCGTGCAGAGATTTATCAGACCTTTGTTAAGAGTCTTGTGCAGCGCGGTATGGCTTATCCGTGCTTCTGCACGGAGGAGGAACTCGCTGCGGCGCATGCCCAGCAGGAGGCCAACAAGGAGAATTTCGGCTACTATGGCAAATATGCCGTGTGGCGTGACCGCCCGATGGAGGACATCGAGGCCGAGCTGGCAAAAGGTACGCCCTATGTCGTACGTTTCCGTTCGGAGGGCAGCATCGAAAACAAGATCCGCCATGAGGATCTCGTCAAGGGCAAGATGGAGGTCACTGAGAACGATCAGGATATTGTTATCCTCAAGTCGGACGGCATTCCGACCTACCACTTTGCGCATGTCGTGGACGACCATCTGATGGGTACGACCGTAGTTGTGCGCGGTGAGGAATGGCTGGCGACCCTGCCGGTACATTTGCAGCTGTTCCGTGCGATGGGCTGGAAGGCGCCCAAGTATGCGCATACCGCGCAGCTGATGAAGATCGATCCCGAGACCGGCGGCAAGCGCAAGCTGTCCAAGCGCAAAGACCCTGAACTGGCGCTGACCTTCTACGAGCAGGAGGGCTATCCGGTGCCGGCGGTGCTCGAGTATCTGATGACGCTGCTCAACTCCAATTTCGAGGAATGGCGGCGTGCCAACCCTGACCTGCCGATGAACGATTTCCCGTTCTCGACCAAGAAGATGAGCGGCTCGGGTGCTCTGTTCGATATTGAAAAGCTGCACGACGTTTCCAAGAACGTGATTTCGCGTATGTCGGCTGACACCGTATATGATTATCTGGCATCGTGGAGCGCGCAGAACGATAAGCCGTTCCATGACCTGCTCACGCGCGACCCGGCTTTCTCCAAGGCGTATCTCGCCATCGGCCGCGGCGGCAAGAAGCCGCGCAAGGATCTGGCGCTCTGGTCGGACGCCAAGGGCTACATGGACTTTATGTTCGATGAACTGTTCCAGCCGGATTACACCATGCCGGAGCATGTATCTGCGGAGGATGCCAAGGCAATCCTTGCGGATTTTGCGCAGGTGTTTGACGAAAACGACACGCCGGACGGTTTCTTTGAAAAGATGAAGCAGATCGCATCGGCACACGGCTATGCGGCGGACACCAAAGCGTACAAGGCGGATCCGTCCGCGTATAAGGGCGCGGTGGGCGACGTTTCCATGGTCATCCGTGTTGCGGTTGCCGGACGGCAAAATGCGCCTGATTTGCAGACGGTGATGGGCATTCTGGGCCGCGACAAGGTGCTGGAGCGCCTGGAACGCTGTGCAAATGCGCTTTAACTCGGTTTTTGGGGGAAGAATAACGCTATGATGGAAAATGTAAATAACTTTCTGACCGAAATCATTGATGAGGATATTGCGGCGGGACTGAATGAACGTATTCACACCCGTTTCCCGCCCGAACCGAACGGCTATCTCCACATCGGTTCGGCCAAGGCAATCTTTATCAACTGGTCGATCGGCAAAAAATATGACGGCCTGTTCAACCTGCGCTACGATGATACCAACCCGGTCAAAGAGGATACCGAGTATGTTGATTCTATTTGGGAGGACATCAAGTGGCTGACCGGTGAGGAGCCGTCCGGCGGTGTGTACTACGGTTCGGACTATTTTGAGACCTGTTACGAGTGCGCAGTTGCGCTCATCAAGGACGGCAAGGCCTATGTGGACGATCTGACGCAGGAGGAAATGCGTGCTTACCGCGGCTCGCTGACCGAGCCGGGTAAGGAAAGCCCGTACCGGGGTCGTTCGGTTGAAGAGAATTTGCAGCTGTTCGCGGACATGCGTGCAGGCAAGTTCGAGGACGGTTCCAAGACGCTGCGCGCCAAGATCGACATGGCAAGCCCGAACATGAACCTGCGCGACCCGGCGATTTATCGCATCGTGCGCGCGCATCACCACCGTCAGGGCGACAAGTGGTGCATTTATCCGCTGTATGACTTCGCGCACCCGATTCAGGATGCGATCGAGGGCATCACGCATTCGCTGTGCTCGATTGAGTTTGAGAACCATCGACCGCTGTACGAGTGGGTCGTGGATAACTGCCCGCTGCCGCATCATCCCAAGCAGCGTGAGTTTGCGCGCCTGAATGTGACGCACACTGTTATGTCCAAGCGTTATCTGCGTCAGTTAGTGTTTGAGAAGCACGTCGAGGGTTGGGACGACCCGCGTATGCCTACGCTGTGCGCGCTGCGTCGCCGCGGCTATACGCCGAGCGCGATTCTGGACTTTGTGCAGCGTGCAGGCGTTGCCAAGGCGGATTCGCTGGTGGACATCAAGCTGCTGGAGCACTGCATCCGTGAGGAGCTGAACGAGACGGCACTGCGCCGCATGGCGGTGACCGAGCCGGTCAAGCTTGTCATCACCAACTATCCGGAAGACAAGTGCGAGGAGTTTGAAGTGCCGAACAATCCGCGTAACGAGGCCGCTGGTACCCGCAAGGTGCCGTTCACGCGTGAGCTGTATATCGAAAAGAGCGACTTTGCCGAGGTTCCGCCCCCGAAGTTCCAGCGTCTCAAGCCGGATGGCGAGGTGCGTCTGATGGGCGCATATATCGTTCGCTGCAACGAGGTTGTCAAGGACGAGAACGGCGAGATCGTTGAGATCCGCTGTACGGCTGACCTCGAGACTGGCAACGGCATGCCGGCCGACGGCCGCAAGGTTAAGGGCACGATCCACTGGGTGTCCGCTGCGCATGCGCTTGACGCCGACCTGTACCTGTACGACAATCTGTTCACGCTGGAAAACGTCAACGATGTTCCGGAAGGTACGGATTATCTGGATTACCTCAATCCGGATTCGCTGAAAAAGCTGACGGGCTGCAAGCTGGAGCCGTCGCTCGCGGATGCCAAGGAAGGGGAACGCTTCCAGTTCGTTCGCATGGGTTACTATGTGAAGGACAGGGAAGATGTGCGCTTTAACCGTATTGTTACCCTCAAGGACAGCTTTGCCAAGACGCTGCAAAAGTAAAAATAAGAAAAGCCGCAGATTGTTCAATCTGCGGCTTTATTTTTGCCGTATATTATTTCTCATCCGTTAGAAGGAAGCCTTTCTCCCTCAGACCCTGCACCACTCGATCGAGTGTTTCCTCATCCTGTGCGCGCAGTGTGTGCAGATGGATGCCGCCTGTCAGCTCGCACAAAGGGCGTGCCGCAGGGCTTTTCAGTTTTTTGCAGAACATATCGGCATCATATCGGGAAAAAATATGGAGCGGTGCACAGATTTGACCGTAAACCGAATGCTCGACGGTCACATCGAGCAATGCGCCGCCCAAGTCGACGACCGTATACAGTTCTTCGAGCAGACGGTCATCCCCATGACGGCACACCACACGCCGTTCAGGCTGGATCGAGGCGGACGCGGTGCTCTCCAAAATATAACCGCGGGGGGTGGCCAATACGGAGAGCCCTCCGGCGCGCAGCAGTGCGACATCGCCTACGATGATCTGCCGGCTGACGCCGCATTGTGCAGCCAAAGCAGTGGCGGAAAGCGGCTTTTGCGTTTGCGTGAGCAGATGGGTGATTTTGGTGCGCCGTTCAGCAGCGTTCATGATACAGTCACTCCTTAGTATCCCTATCATAGCAAAAGAAAAAGGACTATGCAAGCATAGTCCTTAAAATCAATTTGTATTAGCCCAGCAGATAGATGTTCGCGTACTGAACGCCAAGCTCATACGCACGGTCGTGCGAAGAAACAAACACGTCGATCTTGCTGTTCTTGATCGCTCCGCCGGTATCCTCTGCGATGAACACGCCGTAGCCTTCGATATATACGCGGCTGCCCAGCGGGATGACCGAGGAATCTACGGCAATCGTGCGGCCCTCAGTGGGGGTCGTGCCGGAAGCGGTCTTTGCACCGGCAACGCCGTTGCACTTCTCACAGGGGCAATAGAAAGTCAGCTTGTAGTTGCCCAGTGCGGTCGAATTCTTCTTGATCGAATCGGTTGCCAGCAGGGAAGAAGAGTAAGCAACCGTCTTTGCAGATACCGGCTCGGTCAGCAAATCGCTGACGGAGGACTGCTGATTAGAAGAGGGCTTGTTGGAAGCGGCCTGCTGTGCAGACTCTGCCTTGGCAGCCTCTGCTTCCGCCTTTTTCTTGGCTTCGGCTTCCGCCTTGGAAAGCGCCTGCTCAGCGGTGTTGATCTGATCGGAGTTGAGAACTGTACCGACCGATGCATTGAGGTTGGATGAGAGCATTGCAACCGGCTGATCGAGCGCCGCAGCACTGATGGAGGCCATCGTGCTGACTGCCAGCGTTGCAGCAATCAGTTTGGATGCATGCTTTCGCAAAGAAAAGAACATGTGTTACACTCCTAAATCGTTGTGAAAACCCGCGGAAACGCGGCATCGGTATAACCGATTTGTTTTCTGGTTGTTACTGATTTGTTGTCGATCTGTTTCTGATCTGTAACCTATGATACTGTACAATCGCGTATTTGTCAAACACTTTTTTGCATTTTTGTGCAAACTACATAATTGCCGCTCCATATAATCGAAATATCTGTATGGACATATGAAAAAAACGGTCGATTTTTTTCACTCGAAATGAGTTAGTGCACAAAGAACGGTTACAAAATGACATTTTTCGATTACGGGTGGGGAACGGATAAGAGCAAGGGAGAGCACGAACAGGAAGAGTGGGGAACTGTTTCCTTTGAGGGATAAGCCAATCCTTGCGTGAGAATACTATAATATAATAGGTATATATAGGCGGTTCTTAAATGAGCGGTTTCTGTGGCTGCGGCTTTTTGCTGTCTGTAAAAAAACTTTACACTGCAAGAGGAATGTGGTATCATAAAAAATAAGTGTTTGCAGTCTGTGCGGGGATGCTCGCTGGCAAACGGTGAGACCGGACTGCAGCGCAGAGATATAATAGTGCATAAAGGCGGACGAACGGGATGCAGGTCTGTCTTTGTAAAAACGCGGGGAAATGCCCCGGGTTGTTGTTTATAGGTATTTCAAATGATGAATAAAGGAAAGTGATAAAACTGTTATGAAAGAAAAACTGAAGATTATACCGCTCGGTGGTCTCAATGAGATCGGCAAGAATATGACGGTCATCGAATATGGCAATGATATTCTGGTAATCGACTGCGGCGTTGCGTTCCCGGATGATGATATGCTGGGTGTGGATCTGGTAATCCCGGATACCACCTACCTCAAGCGCAATCTCAACAAACTGCGTGGTTATGTCATCACGCACGGCCATGAGGACCACATTGGCGCGATCCCGTATGTTCTGCGTGAGTGCAATGCGCCGATTTATGCGACCCGCCTGACATGCGGCATCATTGAGACCAAACTCAGTGAGCATAAGATGCCGCAGAAGGTCAAGCTCAACCGTGTGCGCGCGGGCGACACGATCAAGCTGGGCTGCTTTAAGGTAGAATTCATCCACACGAACCACTCGATTGCGGATTCGGTGGCGCTGGCGATCACGACACCGCTGGGTACCATCCTGCACACGGGTGACTTTAAGATTGACCTGACGCCGGTTTCGGGCGAGATGATCGATCTGGTGCGTATTGGTGAGCTGGGCAAGAAGGGTATCCTTGCCCTGATGAGCGATTCGACGAACGTGGAGCGCCCGGGTTACACGCCGAGTGAAAAAATCGTGGGCAAGTCACTCGAGAAGTTCATCATGGAGAGCGATCAGCGCATCATTATTGCGACCTTCGCATCCAACGTATCACGCTTGCAGCAGATTCTGGACATTGCGGCCAAGACGGGACGTAAGGTTGCCGTATGCGGTCGCAGTATGGAGAAGATCTCCAAGGTTGCGGGTGAGCTGGGGTATCTGAGAGATACCGGCAAGGTGATGATCGATATTTCCGAGATCAAGCGCTATGCACGCAGCCAGCTGATTATTGTATCCACCGGTTCACAGGGTGAGACGATGTCGGCTCTGTACCGCATGGCTTACGGCAGCCATAAGCAGGTTGAGGTCAATGCGGGCGACCGCATCTTGATTGCGGCTTCTGCAATCCCCGGCAATGAGAAGTCGATCAACAATATGGTCAATGAACTGTATAAGCAGGGGGCGGAGGTCATTTACGACCGCTCTGCTGCAATCCATGTATCCGGCCATGCCTGCCAGGAGGATCTGAAGCTGATGCTGGGTCTGTGCAAGCCGAAATATTTTATTCCGGTGCATGGTGAATACCGTATGCTGATGCAGCATGCGGGTCTGGCACGTGAGATGGGCGTCAATCCGAAAAATGTATTGATTACCGAAATCGGCCGTCCGGTAGAAATCAGCGAAAACTCTGCTCGTTTGGGCAATCCCGTGCCGGCGGGTCGCTTGCTGGTCGATGGTCTGGGCATTGGCGACGTAGGCACTGCGGTGCTGCGTGACCGCAAGCATCTGTCTGAGGATGGCTTGCTGGTTGTTGTAGTCACGGTGGACGCGACCACGGGCGTGGTCATTGCCGGTCCGGATATCGTTTCGCGTGGCTTTGTTTATGTCAAGGAGGCCGAGGCGCTGATGGAAGAGCTGCGCAACATTTCGCAGATGGCGCTCGACCGTTGCGCGATAGAGAATCTGCGCGATTGGAACAGCCTCAAGTCGGCAATCAAGGGCGACGTGAGCGATTATCTGTTCAAAAAGACCAAGCGCAGCCCGATGGTGCTGCCGATCATCATGGAAATTTAAGCAGGAAAAACAGCCGCTGTTGCGGCTGTTTTTTTTGCGTTTTGCGCAGCGCGGCTTTGACGCTGGTCTGTGCATCTGTTATACTGACTTTATTATAGATAGGAGGCACGGCATATGCAGATCAATCGAGTGTGGGCGGTTTATTGGAGCGCAACAGGGACAACAAAGAGGGTAGTCATGCAAATTGCAGAACAGGCGGCGCAGACGCTGGATGTGCCGCTGGTGGAATATGATTTCACCCTTCCGGCAGCGCGGCAGGATGTGTTATCTTTTTCAGCGGATGATCTGGTGATTTTCGGCACGCCGACCTATGCGGGGCGCGTGCCGAACGTGCTGCTCAAGTATCTGGCGACCGTGCAGGGAAACGGTGCAGCGGCGGTGCCGGTGGTGCTGTTTGGCAACCGTGCCTTTGACGATTCTTTGATTGAACTGCGGGATATTCTTGCGGATAACGGCTTTGTGCCGTTTGCAGCTGCTGCCTTTGTGGGGGAGCACTCGTTTTCTACTACGCTTGCCGCAGGGCGGCCGGATGCGGATGATTTGGCGCTTGCCGTCGAGTTTGCCGCGCAGGTGGCGGCGCGCGTTCGGACAGTGGATGTGGATACGCCCCCGATTGCGGTGCCCGGACGGGCGCGGGAGGAGCGGACGTATTATCAGCCGCGTGATCGTGCAGGGAATCCGGTGGATATCCGCAAGGTCAAGCCAAAGACAAGCGAAGCATGTGACGATTGCGGTCTCTGTGCGCAGGTTTGCCCGATGGGGTCGATCAATCCGGAGAATGTGCGGGAGTTTACCGGAATCTGCATTAAGTGTGGTGCTTGTGTCAAGAAATGCCCCAAGGGGGCCAAATACTATGACGATCCTGGTTACTTATATCACAAAACAGAGCTGGAAGAGGGTTATCGCCGCCGTTCGGCGGTCAGCCTGTTCCTGTGAGCAGAGAAAAAGGCTGACGCGATTGCGTCAGCCTTTATACATGCCTATTTTTTGCAGGTCGTCAATCATATCCGGTACGGTCATGCCGGCAATCTCCAGCCGCTGTGCCATGCCCGGATGTGCTTCGGAAAACGTGTCCCACGCGGTGACAATCGCATCGGTACGCGGCACTTCAAAGCGCGCAAGCAGCTTTTCCATGCGGGAGATCTGCGGGCTGTAAATAGACAGCACCTTATACTTCTGCACAAATAACTCTTCGTTCGTGGCGAGAGAGCCGATAGCGAACGCAGAAAGCCCATCTTGCAGCAGCAGTTCGCCGTAGCCATCGAGAATCATGGTCAGCTGCTTTTTGGTCATGCCGTCCAAATACCAGACTTCCTCGTTCTCTGCGTCCGGATGGATGGCGAGAAACAGCGGTTCCGTGAGCGAAGCATAAAAAGAATGGATGAAATCGGACAGCTTTTCAAAACTGAGATTGCAGAGGATCGTGTCTCCGTCCAGCTGATATTGTTCGGACAGCTTATCCGGAAAAGGGACGGTGACGCCTGCGGCGGTTTGAAACATAGGGGGATCTCCTTACATTATATAATATAGTGTCGTACATGGTCAGAAACGGATGCTGATCTCGCCGCTGGACAGCGTGCGGGTTTGTCCGTCTGCATCGCGTACCAACAAAAAGCCGTTATCGTCCAAACCGATACAGTCGGCTTGATAGGTTCCTGCGGGGCTGATGACCTTGATCGGTTTGCCCAGACAGCACAATCGGCTGCGGTATTGGTCAAGCAGTTCGTCTGCGCGGTCCTGCTCGAGCAGGGAATAGGCATGTTCGAAATGGGTCAGCACAGCGGCTGCGAGTTCTGCGCGGCGCGGTGTACGTCCAAATTCGCTGAGTGCGCCCGCAACGGCGCGTACGTCCTCCGGCCACGCGGGATTGGGTCGCAGGTTGACACCGATGCCGACCAGAAGGGAACTGACTGCGCCGCTTTCGCCCTCGATGGTCGCTTCTGTCAGGATGCCGCTCAGCTTGCGCCCTTCATGCAGCACATCATTGACCCATTTGATTTCCGGCGAAAAGCCGGCGGTCTGCGTGACCGCTTCCGCCACGGCAACCGCCGCAGCAATGGTGGCAAGCTGGATATGGCTGATGGGCAGGGTGGGGTGCAGCAGGATCGTCTGGTAAACGCCGGTTTCGGCGGGCGAGACAAAGGTGCGCCCCAGACGGCCGCGGCCACCGGTCTGCTCCTCTGCCAGCAGAACAAAACCGTGTGGACGGTCGAGATATTGCTCCTTGATGACCGTATTGGTGGAACTCAAGCTGGGCAGTACGACCATTTCCCGTCCCACAAAGCGGGTGTCGAGCAGCGCCTGCACACCGGCGGCGGTCAGGCTGTCGTCCTCGGGTGCAAGACGGTAGCCCTCGCCCGGAATACCATCGATTGCCATGCCGCTGCTGCGCAGCACGGCGATCGCTTTGTGCACGGCGGCGCGTGATACGCCAAGCTGCTGGGCAAGCTGCCCGCCGGACAACCGTTCTCCTCGCGCCTGTTCGAGTGCCTGTAATACCGCATCCTTGACCGACATGTGCTTTGCGCCTCCTTGGTGAACAATAATTCTATTGTAAACGAAAGTGAGAAATAGTACAATAGTTTTGAAAAAAACTGCGGCTATAAGCGGAGGAAAAAGCGTTGAAGAGCAAGAGTGAGATTTTGAATACGCTGGGCAGCACGGGAGAAGAGCGGCTGCTGCTGGCTGGACTTTTGGACAAGGAGCAGACCTGTGAGACGCGCGGTTATCTGACACATACCAAATTTCTCAGCATGAGCGAACGGGCGCTGTGTGCAGATGCGGTACGCCTTTGTGGTGCAACCGGACATGCGTTGTTCTGGGGTGGATATGAGGATGCGGAACGTGGAATATATGTGTTTTATCCGGACTATTTGGATGAAGAGAGCGCAAAACGGGCCGCTCCGCTTGCGTTGCTGCGCGCGCATAAGCGGAAAGAAGATACCTTGACACACCGCGACTATCTGGGTGCGCTCATGGGGCTGCAAATTGACCGCAGTGTGGTAGGGGATATTCTGGTGCACGAGGAAGGCGCGGATATTCTGGTTTTGGAGGAAATGGCGGAGTTCATTCTGCTGCATTTTGCCAAAGCAGGGCGCAAACAGATCTCCCTGACGCGAGAGCCGCTTGAGACGCTGCGCTGCAAACCGGCGCAAGAAATAGAGGGGAGTGGATCGGTGGCTTCTCCTCGGCTGGACAGTGTAGCGTCGCTGGTGTTCGGCATGTCGCGCAAAAGCGCGCAGGAGCGTATTGAGAAAGGACTGGTTTTTGTCAATCATGCACCGTGCCTGAAACCGGAAAGACTGATTGGCGAGGGGGACAAGCTGACGGTGCGCGGGATGGGCCGCGCGCGTATCGTTGCGTTTGGGGGAACCAGCAGAAAAGGGAGGCTATTTGTGGAATTTGTTAAAAACGTATGAAAAGAATGGTGGTTGTCAAGTTCGATTAGGTATGGTATACTATTGACAGCATCAATAAGGGGTTGTATAGAAAATGAAAAAACGGTTGTTATCCGCTTTCGTATGCATGGCTATGCTGACGGCAATGCTTCCGTTTGCTTCCGCTGCATCGGATTTGGAGGGGCACTGGGCAAAAACTTACATTGAATACCTTGACCGGGAAGGCGTTATCAATCCGAGTGCAACAACGGGAAAATATGAGCCGGACCGCGATATGACTCGTGCGGAATTCATGCGATATATCAATCGTGCATTCCATTTTACGGAAATGACAGCGATTTCTTATACGGACGTACCGAAGAACGCCTGGTATTATGACACCATACGGATTGCGCAAAAGTATGGATATATCAACGGCGTGGGTGACAACAAAATGGATCCGGAAGGGAAGGTCACGCGCGAACAGGCTGCGGTCATTATCGGCCGTTTGTTCAAGTCTGATCCCGGCAATGTCTCTCCCTCTGACCTGACGTTTACCGACCGCGATGAGATTGCCGAATGGAGCGCGGGCTACATTAAGGCTGCGGCGGACAAAGGCTTTCTGGCAGGCTATTCGGATGGTTCTTTCCAGCCCAATCGCGTGGTAACGCGCGGCGAAGTTGCAAAAATCCTGTATTACTATTTGGGCACTTCGCTGTCCACTGCGGGCAAAGCATACACAGGAGCCGATCTGAAAACCGACACCACGAACGTCACGATTTCGGAAAGCTGCTCGCTGTCCGATGCAACGATCGAAGGCGATCTGTACATTACGGAAGGGCTTGGCTCTGACTCCGTTACGCTGAATAATGTAACGGTTAAGGGCTCTGTTATCGTGTCCGGCGGTACGGTTACAATGATGAATACGTCGAGCGATCATATGATCGTTTCGTCACCCATGGCGCGCCTGCTGCAGGTTACTGCAACGGGCGCTGCTCGCATCAGGAAGACTGAGGTGCAGTCTGCGGCAGCACTGCACGAAACAGCTTTGGCTACAGCGAAAGACAGTGGCTTTTCTGAGGTCGTGGTAAACGCCGAAGAGCGGGTTTCCCTGACGCTGGATGCGAATGTGGATCAGCTTACCCTTGTTGGAGAGAGCACGGTCAGCACCACCGCGAACACGCAGATTTATCAAATGACGGTGGAAAAGGCGGCTTCCGTCACCGGCTACGGCTCGGTCTATCAGGCTGATATCCAGATAGATGGCGTGAGCTTTGCCAGCAGTGTGGCGGTATCCGGATATGCAATGGCAAACGGCGTTTCGGCAACCATCGGCGGCAAGTCGGTGAGCGGTGTCAATACGGCCGGGATAGTGCCTGAAAGCATCACGGTGGATTTGGCCAATCCCTCCGCGCTGGGAAGCGAGGTAACGGTCAATGTGCCGAATGGCTTGACCGTATCTTCGGTTTTTAATAACGGATATACGCTGAAAGAATCTTCGGATTATACAAAAACGGCTTCCGGTATTACGATTTCAACCTCTTATTTGACTTCGCTTGCCAAAGGAAACTACACCTTGTCGCTTTCGTTCTCCGGCGGTCGGCGCGAAAGCATTGCGCTTTCTGTTATTAACTCTCAGGAGGATGCACAGTTGCAGGCGGTCTATTTTGACCGGTATTATCGTGCAAGCAGTTTTCAGGATGTGCGTGTGAAGCTGAAAGATGTGCTATCGGAAAGTGATATCATAAATGTGGTTTTGGGATTTTCCGATATTGATTATGAATTTGACAATGTGAATCGTTCACTGGTGCTGCGCCGCGGTGTGTTGGCACAGTTGCGGACAGGCACCTATACGGTTTCGGCGGATCTTAAGAATGGCGGCAGCAGCACGTTCAACCTGACGGTGATGGACTCCACGCCGGCTGGGATGCATGCGTATGTTGCAGAATATAATACATATGCGCCGACGGAGCCAAGCTTTGCGTTGCCGCTCAGCAGTCTGACCATAAACAGTGTGACAGCAACACAGAATGGCGAAACAACCGAACTTGAGGCTGGTGCGGATTACACAACGTCAGCGCATTCGTTGACATTGACTAAGACGGGATTGGAAGAATTCCGGCAGACGGGCGGGCTGGTAGAGTTTACCGTGACGATGAGTGATGATTCGGTTTACACGCTGGTGATTGACTACATTTGACTCGATAGTACGAAAAAAGACGACGCTGACCAGCGTCGTCTTTTTCTGTTTCGGTTTATCGTTCGCACTTCCAGAAGAAAGCGGAGTAGGGAGGCAGTTCACTGCCGCCGCCGAAGTCGTGCGGTTTGCCGGTAATCAGGTCAACCGCCTGTCCGCACTTTGCATCGAAATGCGCTACATACGGCTGGTCATCAATATTGACAGCGACTAATACGCGCTCCCCCTCAGCGATTCGCTCCCAAATACACTGTTTGTTCGTCAGCACGACTTGCTTAAAATCGCCGTAGCACAATGCTTTGCTTTCGCGGTGTGCTTTGGCAAGCGCGGCGATCCAGTCGGTCAAATCGTTCCACAGCGGCGCTTCAAACGACGGGCGCAACGCATCGTCTCCCTGATGCTTTTCGCCCATTGTGCCCCATTCGCTGCCGTAGTACACGCAGGGGATGCCGGGCATGCCGAATTGCAGTGCATAAACCAGCGGCAGGTGCTTGGGGTTCTGCAAAATGGAAGCAATGCGGGTAACGTCGTGGTTGTCCACGAAATCCAGCAGATGCTTGCCGCGGTACAGTGTCCAGTTTTCCGGGCCGAACTGACGCAGCAGGGAATGGGTGATCTCAAACAGGTTCAGACTGTTCATGGAAGAGTACAAGCCTTTGTAGCATTCATAGTTGGTACAGGAGTGCAGCATCTGGTCGCCAACAAACTGGTTGTAATCTCCGTGCAGCAGCTCGCCAACGAGGAAGAAATCGCGTCCGAAGCTATCGCAGAATGCACGCAGCTGGCGGATGAAGTCTTTATCCAGACAATAAGCAACGTCAAGACGCAGACCGTCGATGTCGAATTCTTCAACCCACAGGCGGATGCAGTCAAAGATGTGCTGTACAACTGCGGGATTTTTCAGATTCAGCTTGACCAGCTCGTAATGGCCTTCCCAGCCTTCATACCAGAAGCCGTCATTATAATTGGAGTTGCCGTCAAAGGAGATGTGGAACCAATCCTTATAAGGAGAATCCCACTTCTTTTCCTGTACATCACGGAACGCCCAGAAGCCGCGGCCGACGTGGTTGAACACGCCGTCAAGCACAACCTTGATGCCGTTTTCGTGCAGTGTTTCGCAAACGGCGGAAAAATCCTTATTGGTGCCAAGGCGGCAGTCGATTTTGCGGAAGTCGCGGGTATCATAGCCGTGGCTGTCGGATTCAAAGATCGGGGAGAAATAGACGGCGTTGCAGCCAAGCTTTGCAATATGTTCGGCCCAGTCTGCCACCTTGCGAATACGCGGGACGGTGACACCGTCGTTCGCGCGCGGCGCATCGCAGAACCCGATCGGGTAGATTTGATAAAAAACGCTTTCATAAGCCCACATGGTAATTGCTCCTTTACAAATAGAGTCACTACCAGTATACTATGATTTGAAGAAAATACAAGCGAAAGAGAAAATATTGGTTTTTGTGCAGAAAAAAGACTTGCAAAGCGCAAGAGATTGTGGTATTATATTTCGGTAACACGGGCATTCCTCTGCTTATTTGTAGGGAAAATAGGGCAAGAATGTCTAAGACGAAAGGATGACAGAAAGATGGATCTGGTCAAAGTACTGTCCGAGCAGCAGCTCAAGAGCGATCTGCCGGAACTCAAGATCGGTGATACCGTAAAGGTACACGCGAAGATCAAGGAAGGCAACCGCGAGCGTATTCAGATTTTCGAAGGCATTATCATTGCCAAGAAGCACGCTGGTGTAAACCAGACGGTTACCGTCCGCCGTATTTCTTATGGCGTTGGCGTTGAGAAGACGTTCCCGGTACACTCTCCGAACGTAGCTAAGTTCGAGGTTGTGCGCAGCGGTAAGGTTCGCCGCGCGAAGCTGTACTATCTGCGCGGTCGCGTAGGTAAGGCTGCCAAGGTTGCCGAGAAGGTTTGATTTTTACAACCGAACAACAAAAACGGGGAGCATCGGCTCCCCGTTTTTGTCTATCCGGCTTTTTAGTCTTGCGCAGATGGGAATATACCGCTATAATAAAAACGTATGCTTATCTTTTTGGAGGAATGATCATGCAACAGGAGCAGACCGAAGAGAAAAAGAAAGTCGAGGGTCGATTTTCCAGCGAACTGTTCAGCTGGGGAGAATCCCTGATGGCTGTGCTGATATTTTTCGTAGTGGTATTTACGTTCTTTGTGCGCCTGATCGGCGTGGATGGTACATCCATGTATCCCACCTTGCAGGACCGCAGCATTATGCTGGTCAGCAACTTGGGATATACGCCGGAAAAGGGCGATATTGTCGTTTTGCGCAAGGAAGGCTTTTACAGTGACCAGCCGATCGTCAAGCGCGTGATTGCAACCGGCGGCGATACGATCGACATTGATCCGGTGACGGGCGATGTAATTGTTAACGGCGAGGTGCTGGATGAGCCGTACATTTTGGAGAAAATCAATACCCTTGAGCGTATGGGTGACCTGACCTATCCGCAGACTGTGCCGGAGGGCTGCATTTATGTGTTGGGCGATAACCGCAACGGCTCAACTGACAGCCGGTGGTCCAGCCTCGGCATGGTGGATGAGCGCTATGTGTTGGGACATGTGCTCAGTGTGGTATTTCCGTTCAGTGATTTTGGATCGGTAGCGTGATAAGATGAATATTCAATGGTATCCCGGCCATATGACAAAAACCCGCCGGCAGATGGCGGAATATATCAAACAGGTTGACGCAGTGTGCGAGGTGGTGGATGCGCGCATCCCGCAGGTATCGCGCAATCCGGATATGGATGACATCGCTGCGGGCAAGCCGCGTTTGATGATCCTCAATCGAATTGACTTGGCTGACCCCGAAACAACGGCCGCATGGGCAAAGCATTTTCGCTCACAGGGCATGGCTGTCATTGAAACCGACAGCCGAAAGGGGCAGGGGACGCAGGCGTTTGCAAACGCGGTGCGGACGCTGCTCGCGGATAAGATCGCCCAGTGGAATGAAAAGGGGCTGGTCGGCAAAGCGGTGCGTGTGATGGTTGTAGGCATTCCGAATGTCGGCAAATCGACCTTTATTAACCGCATCCTTGGCCGCAAATCCGCCAAAGCGGCGGACAAGCCGGGCGTGACGCGCGGCAGCCAGTGGTTCCGCGTGGAAAGCGGTATCGACTTGCTGGACACACCGGGCATCCTGTGGCCCAAATTCGACGACGAACGTGTGGGCATCCTGCTGGCATGCACGGGTGCGATTCGCGATGATATTCTGGATGTGGAGACGCTGGGCTGCAAGCTGATGGAGCTGCTTGCCGTGCAGGCGCCGCAGGCGATTTTGGAGCGGTACGGCGTGACAGCACCGGAGGAAAGCGATTTCCCTGGTTATGACATGCTGACGCAGGCCGGACAGCGGCGTGGTTTCCTGCTGCGCGGCGGTGAGATCGATACCGAGCGTATGGCGCGCATCTTGCTGGATGAGTTCCGCGGCGGTGTGCTGGGGCGCATCACGCTGGAAACACCGGAGGACTGTGCTGAATGACATGGGAATTTGAAGAAAAGGCGTGGAAAGCCGGGTATTCTGCGGTTTGCGGCGTGGACGAAGCCGGGCGCGGTCCGATTGCGGGGCCGGTGTGCGCGGCGGCGGTCATTTTGCCTGCCGGTATTGTCATTGAGGGATTAAACGATTCCAAAAAGCTCAGTGAGAAAAAGCGCGAGGCATTGTTCGACGTGATTACCGAAAACGCGCTTGCGTGGTCGGTATCGCTTGTAGACGAAAAGACCATTGATGAGATCAACATCTTGCAAGCGACCTATCGTGCTATGCGGCAGGCGGTCGAGGGATTGCCGCATCCGGCGGACTTTGTCTATGTCGACGGAAACCGTTCGGAGGGCTTGTCGCTGCCGCACGAATGTGTGGTATCGGGCGATGCGCGCGTTCCGAGCATTGCGGCGGCATCTATTATTGCCAAAGTGACGCGAGACCGGCTGATGCGCGATTTTGCCGAGCGGTATCCGGTGTACGGGTTTGAAAAGCATAAGGGTTACGAGACGCGCGCACATGATGCGGCGCTGCTGGAACACGGGCCTTGTCCCATCCACCGACGTAGCTTCCTGAAGAAGTTTTACGAAAAGCATCCCGAGGCGCCGCGATGAAGGGCGCATGGGGCGAACGCGCCGCGCGTGCCTATTTGGAGCGCGCAGGGTATCGCATAGAGGAAACCAATTTTCGCACCCGTTTCGGGGAAATCGACATCATTGCCGCATGCGGGGAATATATTGTGTTCGTCGAGGTCAAAACGCGCAAAAGCGACCGTTTTGCAGCGGCGCGCGAGTTCGTCACTCCGGCCAAGCAGCAGCGCATTACGGCGACGGCTGCCCTGTGGCTGCGGCAGCATCCATCCGGTTTGCAGCCGCGCTTCGACGTCATTGAGGTGTACGGTGAAGAGGGAATGTCCAACGCGCCGCGCATCCAACATTTGGAGAATGCGTTTGGAGGGTGAGAATGAAGCTGTTTGATCTGCACTGTGACACCCTATATGAATGCTGTGAGACCGGCAAGCGGCTGCGGGAGAACGATCTGCATGTGAATTTTGCCGCGGCGCAGCGCTACACACATTATGCGCAGTTTTTTGCCTTGTTTTGCGGTGCGCGTGCGCCGGATGATGCGCAGATGTGCGGGCGGAATTGCCTGTTGGATACACCTGCGGATGAGCGTCTGGAGCGTATGCTGCAAACAGCGACACGCGAGTTTGCTGATAACGCCGACTGGCTGATGTTCTGCCGTTCGGCGGCGGATTTGCGAAAGGCGAAAGAGGCGGGCAAGGCAGCGGCGTTTCTGTCGATTGAGGGAGCGGAGCTGCTGCCCGATCGTTCAGATGCGCTGGACATCGCCTATACCGCAGGAGTGCGTTTGCTGACCCTTACATGGAATTACCGCAGCCGCTTTGGTTGTTCGTCGGCGGTCAATCAGGAAGAGGGATTGACGGACAAGGGCAAGCAGCTTGCGCGGGAGTGCGCGCAGAAAGGCATTATCGTGGATGTGTCCCACCTGTCCGAACGCGGATTTTGGGATGTGTGTGAGACGATCGACAGACCGTTCGTTGCGACGCACAGCAACAGCCGCGTGCTGTGTCGTCACCACCGCAACCTGACGGATGCACAGTTTTCCGAGATCGTGCGGCGGGGTGGCCTTGTGGGCGCCAACCTGTATGTGCCGTTTCTGGTGCGGCAGGGGGATGCGGCACTGGATGATGCAATCGAGCACATTGCACATTTCCTCGAACTGGGCGGCGAGAAAACCATTGCGCTTGGCTGTGACTTCGACGGCTGTGATCGGCTGCCTGCGGGCGTCGACGGCTTGGGTGATTTATATAAGCTTGCGGATCGCATGCTTGCACTGGGCTACCGGCAGGATGTGATTGACGGGCTGTTTTACAACAATGCATCTGCGTTTATACAAAAAATGCTGTAATATACCATCAAAAACGGCGGAGGTTTGAATCAATGGAATATGTAAGCACAAGAGACAAGACGCGAAAGGTCACTGCGGCCTACGCGATTGCGAATGGCATTGCGCCCGACGGCGGTTTGTACTGCCCGACGGAGTTCCCCGCATTGACGGCGGAGGATTGGCATGCGCTGGCCAATCTGGACTACAAGGGCCGTTCGGCACGCATTCTCAGCAAGTTCCTGACTGACTTCTCGGGCGAGGAGCTGGCACAGTACGCGGCCAAGGCCTATGCGGACGATAAGTTTGGCGGAAATGATACTGCGCCTGTGGTGGCGCTTGCGGATGGCAAGCATATGCTGGAACTGTGGCACGGTCCGACTTGCGCATTCAAGGACATGGCGCTGCAAATGCTGCCGCATCTGCTGACTGCTTCGCTGCGCAAGACCGGTGAGACGCGCACGGCCTGCATCCTGGTTGCAACCTCGGGCGATACCGGCAAGGCAGCGCTTGACGGCTTCCACGATGTGGAAGGCACGAAGATCATGGTGTATTATCCGGTCGACGGCGTATCGCCCATGCAGAAGCTGCAAATGGTGACGCAGGAGGGTGCGAACGTGGAGGTTGTCGCCATCCGCGGCAACTTTGACGATGCGCAGAGCGCGGTCAAGCGTATCTTTACCGATGAGGCGACCCGCGCAAAGCTTGACAGCAACGGCATGATGCTTTCTTCGGCAAACTCGATCAACTGGGGCCGCCTTGCGCCGCAGATTGCGTATTACGTTTCGGCTTACTGCGACATGGTGAAGTCCGGCGCGGTTAAGATGGGCGAGAAAATCAACATCTGTGTGCCGACCGGCAACTTCGGCAATATCCTTGCGGCTTACATTGCAAAGCGCATGGGGCTGCCGGTCAATAAGTTTATTTGCGCGTCCAACCGCAATAATGTGTTGACCGACTTTTTCAAGAAAAACGGTGTATACGATAAAAACCGCGATTTCTATACCACGACTTCGCCCTCGATGGATATCCTGATTTCGTCCAATCTGGAGCGTCTGCTGTTCTTCGCGTCCGACTTTGACGATACGCTGGTGCGTGATTTGATGCAGTCGCTGAACACTGATGGCAGCTATCAGGCGCCGGAGGTGGTGTTTGCCAAGATCGCCGCGGACTTCGATGCGGGCTGTTGCGATGATGAGCAGACCGCGGAAACCATCCGTGCGCTGTGGGAGAATGAGCACTATCTGGCTGATACGCATACGGCGGTTGCGGTGCGCGTTTATGAGGATTACCGCGCGCGCACGGGCGATCAGACGCCGACCGTTATCGCCTCTACCGCTTCGCCGTTCAAGTTCTGCCGTTCGGTGATCGAGGCGCTGGGCGGCACGCTCGAAAAGGACGACGTATCCCAGCTTGCTGTATTGACCGACCTGACCGGTGTGGCAGCACCTGCGCCGCTCGCTGCGCTTGCGGACAAGCAGCCACGCTTTGACCGCGTGGTGGACAAGGCGGAGATCCTGTCCACGGTTGACCTGTTAAAGGATCTGTAAAGATGGCACTATATACGCTGGCCGACCTGCATTTGGCGACGGGCGTGCAAAAGCCGATGGATATTTTCGGCGGAAGATGGCAGGGATACACGGAGAAAATCATCAAAAACTGGAATGCGCTGGTCACGCCGGAGGATACTGTGGTGCTGGGCGGCGATATCTCATGGGGTATCAGCTTGGCTGAGGCGAAGGGCGATTTTGCGCTGCTGGAGTCGCTGCCCGGGCGCAAACTGATCCTCAAGGGGAATCACGATCTCTGGTGGGAGACAGCGACGAAAATGCACCGTTTTCTGGAGGAAAACGGCTTTGATTCGATAGATTTTCTGCACAATAACTGCTTTTTCTATGAGAAAACCGCACTGTGCGGCACGCGTGGCTGGCCGTTTGAGGAGGATTTTTCCGACCCGCACAATGAGAAGATTTTTCGGCGCGAACTGCTGCGTTTGGAAGCGTCTCTCAAGCTGGGGGCGGCACAGCAGCCGGATGAAATCATCTGCTTTCTGCATTATCCGCCGCTGTATGCGAACTTCCGGTGCGGTCCAATGATCGAACTGATGCAGAAATACGGTGTCTCGCGTTGTATTTACGGCCATTTGCATTCGGAAAGCCTGCGCTGGGCGGTCGAGGGAACACATGACGGGATCGAGTGGCGACTGGTTTCGGGCGATCATGTGGATTTTACCCCGGTTTTTTTGAAAAAGTAGAAAAAAGTATGGAAATCTACAGAATAATCTGGTAGAATGATTTAGATACAATAGAAGTATTGAAGTAAGGAGTTTGGCAACATGGAACTGAAAAACACGGAAAAGCAGGAGCACAGCGTCGTTGCGCTGACTATCGAGATCACCAAGGCAGAGTTTGAGGCTGCCAAGGACAAGGCGTTCAAGAAGACCGGCAAGAACATCACGGTTCCGGGCTTCCGCAAGGGCAAGGCACCCCGCAAGATGATCGAAAAGCTGTATGGCGAAGGCGTGTTCTTTGAAGAGGCTTTCAATATCATATATCCTGAGGCTATGGAAATGGCCGTTGAGAAGTCCGGCATCAAGCCGGTTGGCCGTGCGGACGTTGATCTGGGCGATCCGGCGGAAGAGGGCGGCCTGACCATTATCGCCAAGGTTCCGGTTGAGCCGGAGGTTGAGCTGGGCGAGTACAAGGGCATCGAGGTCGAAAAGGAGACCGTTAAGGTTCTGGCAGCAGACGTAAAGGCTGAGCTGAACCGTCTGGCACAGCGCAACGCGCGCACCGAGACCGTTGACCGCAAGGCAAAGAAGAACGATACCGTTGATATCGATTTCGAGGGCTTTGTGGATGGCGTTGCCTTTGAGGGCGGCAAGGCAGAGCATCATGCACTGACGCTGGGCTCCGGTTCCTTTATCCCGGGCTTTGAGGATCAGCTGATCGGCTGCAAGGCAGGCGACGAGAAGGACGTTGTCGTTACCTTCCCGGAAGATTACCATGCCAAGGAACTGGCTGGCAAGGAAGCTGTGTTTAAGTGCAAGGTACACAAGGTAGAAGAGACCATCCTGCCGGACATGGACGACGAGTTCGCAAAGGACGTTTCCGAGACCTGCGAGACGCTGGATGACCTGAAGAAGGAGATCTCTGACCGTCTGAAGAAGGAGCGCCAGGAAGCGGCAGACCACGCTTTTGAGGAAAAGGTGCTGGATGCTGTGATCGCAAACCTCAAGGCGGATATCCCGCAGGCGATGATCGAGAATCAGATCGACTCCATCGTTCAGGATTTCCGTTACCGCGTTCAGATGCAGGGCATGACGCTGGAGCAGTACCTGACCATGACCGGCACCGAGATGGGTGCATTCCGCGCAATGTTCAAGGATCAGGCAGAGCGTCAGGTTAAGATCCGTCTGGCACTGGAAAAGGTTGCAGAACTGGAGTCCATCGCAGTTTCCGACAAGGAAATGGAAGAGGAATATGCTAAGATGGCAGAGCAGTACAAGATGGATGTGGAAAAGGTCAAGTCCATCGTATCTGCTGAGGCGCTGAGCGGCGATCTGAAGATCTCCAATGCGCTGGAGTTCCTGAAGAAGAATGCCAAGGTCAAGAAGGCATCTTCTAAGAAGAAGGCGGACGAAGAAGCGGCCGAGGAATCTGTGGAGTAATCCGTTTCCCGTCTGCATGTTCAGTTAATAGAAGCCAGCCGCAATGCGGCTGGTTTCACTAAAAGCGCGAGCTTTGCCCGCGCTTTTATCACAGGTCAAAGACGGCGGGAGAAGCGTTTTTCTGCTGCCTTTGCGCGCGATTGCCCTTTTTGCTGTGAGCCGAAAAGGGTGTTACTCGATGAGAAATATGGTTTTCATCGAATTCTCGAAAGGAGTTTTCCAAGTGAGTTTAGTCCCAATGGTCATCGAACAGACCGGCCGCGGTGAGCGTTCGTTCGATATTTATTCCCGTCTGCTCAATGACCGCATTGTGATGCTGTGCGAGGAGGTCAATGATACGACTGCTTCGCTGGTTGTGGCGCAGCTTTTGTATCTGGAAGCGCAGGACCCCGATAAGGATATTTCCTTGTATATCAACAGTCCGGGCGGTTCGGTTACGGCAGGCATGGCGATTTACGACACCATGAATTATATCAAGTGCGACGTTTCGACCATCTGCATTGGCATGGCGGCATCTATGGGCGCGTTTTTGCTGTCCTCGGGCGCAAAGGGAAAGCGTTATGCGCTGCCCAATGCGGAAATTATGATCCATCAGCCGTCTGCCGGTACGCAGGGACAGATTACCGATATGGCCATTCATCTCAAGCGCCTTGAGATTATCAAGAAGCGGATGAACAAGATTTTGTCGGAAAACACCGGCAAGCCGATCGAAGTGGTCACTGCGGACTGCGAACGCGATAACTTCATGTCCGCAGAAGAAGCGGTGGAATACGGCCTGATCGACAAGGTATTCGATAAGCATTGACGAATTGCAGGGTAGAGGTGCCAAATGCCGAATTTTGATGATGATAAGACGCTGAAATGTTCATTTTGCGGAAAACCGCAGGGACGTGTCCGCAAGCTGATTGCAGGCCCCGGCGTATATATCTGCGATGAGTGCATCGGCGTATGCACCAGCATTTTAGAGGATGAGCTGGATTTTGCGCCCGAGGATCGTTTGGATCAAACGGCGCTCGAACCGGAAAAGCTGCCCACGCCGCAGGAACTGAAGGCGGTTTTGGATGAGTATGTCATCGGGCAGGAACGCGCAAAGATTGCGCTTTCGGTTGCAGTGTACAACCACTATAAGCGTATTTACCATCCGGAAACCGAGGTAGAACTGCAAAAGTCCAACATTTTGATGCTGGGTCCGTCCGGTTCCGGTAAGACGCTGCTGGCGCAGACGCTGGCAAAGACCTTGCAGGTTCCTTTTGCCATTGCAGACGCTACCACGCTGACCGAAGCCGGTTATGTAGGTGAGGATGTAGAAAATATTCTGCTGCGCCTGATCCAAGCGGCTGACTTTGACGTGGAACTGGCGGAACATGGCATCATCTATGTCGACGAGATCGACAAGATTGCACGCAAGAGCGAAAATCCCTCGATCACGCGAGATGTATCGGGTGAGGGCGTGCAGCAGGCGCTGCTCAAGATGCTGGAAGGCACAACGGCGAATGTCCCGCCGCAGGGCGGCCGCAAGCATCCGCATCAGGAATTTATCCAGATCGACACGACCAATATCCTGTTCATTTGCGGCGGTGCCTTTGACGGTATTGAGGGCATCATCCAGAAACGAATCGGAAAACAGGGAATGGGCTTTGGTTCGGAGGTAAAAAGCCAGCAGGAGGATCAGACCGATCAGCTGCTTGCGCAGATCGAACCGCATGATCTGATGAAATATGGCCTGATTCCTGAGCTCATCGGCCGTCTGCCGGCTGTGGTTTCGCTGGATACGCTGGATGAAAAGGCCTTGGTGCGTATTTTGCAGGAGCCGAAGAATGCACTGGTCAAGCAGTACCAGACGCTGCTGGCGATGGACGGCGTAATGCTCGAATTTGCGCCGGACGCGCTGGAAGAAGTGGCAAAGACTGCGCTTGCCCGAAAGACGGGTGCGCGCGGACTGCGCGGTGTGCTGGAAAACGTGATGACAGATATCATGTTCCAGATCCCGTCCGATATTTCGATCAACCGTGTGGTTATCACACGGGAAACCGTAACAGGAGAAGGCAAGCCGCTGATTGAGCATGGCGAGCACGTTGCGCTCCCTGCCGGGACGTCGGCTCCGAAAAAGGGTGAAAAACACTCAAAACCGACGAAAAGCGCTTAAAACAACATAAAAACGTGGGGGAACCATGGGTTTCACCCACGTTTTTTGTCATATGGCGTACGTCGATGCTTTACAAACCGCGAAAAATATACTATACTGACTCTATCTAATTATTTTTCCGCGTGTGAGGAGAGAACTATGATACAAACAATCAGGGGAGAGCTCAAGCGGCTGCCGGTGCTGCCGTTGCGCGGCTTGACTGCCTTTCCCCATATGATTATCCATTTTGACGTTGGCCGCATGATGTCGATTCGTGCGCTGGAAGCGTCAATGAAGAGCGGCCAGATGATTTTTCTGACCGCGCAGCGCGAACTGAAAACCGATACGCCTGCGCCGGGTGATTTGTACCAGATCGGCGCGGTATGCATGGTACGGCAGATTTTGCGTTTGCCGGGCGATAATATCCGGGTGCTGGTGGAGGGACGCAGCCGCGCGCTGGCGCATCAGTTCACAGCGCCGGAAAAGGAAGGCGACTGCATTTTTGCCGAGATCGAGGAGTTGGACGACTATGTGATCGGTGTGACCGAGCGGCGCGCGCAGGCACTTGTGCGCACGGCACAGGAGCGGTTTGCCGAGTATGCCGAGTATGCCAGCCGCATTTCGCAGGACGTAGAGATGACGGTTGCCGAGGGCGGCGAACCGGGATGGCTGGCGGACTATATCGCGCAAAACTTGCCGGTCGAGGTCGAGGCGAAGCAGGAGATACTCGAGGAACTCAATGTCACGCGCCGTCTGGCGATGGTCATTCGACTGCTGGGAGAGGAAACCGAAATCCTCAAGATCGAAAACGAGATTCAAGATGAGCTGAAAACGCAGATCGACAAAAATCAGCGGGAATACTATCTGCGCGAGCAGATCAAGGTGATTCAGAGCGAGCTGGGCGAGCAGGATGTCGCCGCAGAGGCGGAAGCCTATCGCAAGCGCGTGCTCGATCTGCATCTGCCGCAGGAGTGTGAGGACAAGCTCATCCACGAGGTTGATCGCTTTGCCAAGCTGAGTGGTTCCAATGCAGAGCAGGGGGTCGTGCGCACCTATCTGGACACGGTGCTGGATTTGCCGTGGAACAAAAAGAGCGAGGAACGTCTGGATTTGGCTGAGGCACAGGCGATTCTGGACCGCGATCATTACGGCTTGAAGAAGGTCAAGGAACGCATTATGGAGTTTCTGGCAGTCAAGACGCTTGCGCCTGAACTGCGCGGGCAGGTTTTATGTCTGGTTGGCCCTCCGGGCGTGGGCAAGACCTCGATCGCAAAATCCATTGCACAGGCGATGGGACGCAATTATGCGCGCATGAGTCTGGGCGGCGTGCGGGATGAGGCGGATATCCGCGGACACCGCAAGACGTATATCGGTGCGATGCCCGGACGGATCATGGATGCTCTGCGCCGTGCGGGAACGTCTAATCCGCTGCTTTTGCTGGACGAGATTGATAAGATGGGCAACGATTTTCGCGGTGATCCGGCAGCAGCCATGCTGGAGGTGCTGGACACGGAGCAGAATGTTGCTTTCCGCGATCATTATATTGAGCTGCCGTTTGACTTGTCGGACGTTCTGTTCCTGACAACAGCAAATGATTTGTCCACTGTGCCGCGTCCGCTGCTGGACCGTATGGAGGTCATTGAGCTGTCCTCTTATACTGAAGAGGAGAAGCGTCAGATTGCGCTGCATCATCTGCTGCCCAAGCAAATGGAAAAGCATGGGCTGCACAAGGGACAGCTTGTAATCTCTGAGAAGATGCTGGGACTGGTGATTTCTCGCTATACGCGCGAAGCCGGTGTGCGCCGTCTGGAACAGGTGTTGGCGAAACTCTGCCGAAAGGCGGCGAAGCATATCGCTGATGGTGGACGGCGGCTGACGGTATCGGAGAAAAATCTTGAGGAATTGCTGGGCGTTGCGCGCTACAAGGACGATGTTGTGACCAAAAAGGACGAGGTCGGTATTGTCAATGGTCTTGCGTGGACCAGTGTCGGCGGCGAAATGCTGGAGGTTGAGGTCGCAGTTGTCCCCGGTACGGGCAAGATCGAAGTGACCGGCAATCTGGGCACGGTCATGCAGGAGAGCGCCAAGGCTGCGGTGACGTTTGTTCGTTCGCGGGCTGATGCGCTTTCCATTGATCCCATGTTTTATAAGGACAACGATCTGCACATCCATTTCCCGGAGGCTGCCGTGCCGAAGGACGGCCCTTCGGCGGGCGTCACCATCACGACCGCGCTGGTTTCCGCGCTGACTGAAGCACCGGTGCGTCATGATGTGGCGATGACCGGTGAAGTTACGCTGCGCGGGCGCGTATTGCCGATCGGTGGCCTGCGTGAAAAAACCATGGCAGCCTATCGCGCCGGCATCCGTACCGTAGTCATCCCCAAGGAGAATGAGTCGGATTTGCAGGATATTGAGCCAGTAGTACGGGAAAAACTACAATTTGTCACAGCAGCGCATATGGATACAGTTATGGAAACGGCGATCGACTTTACACGCCGCCCCAGAAAAAGAAAGAAAACGACGCATAGTCCGGTTGCTCGGCAGACGGATACAGGGACAACGGCGGTGATGCAATGATGGAGAAGCAAAAACCGGTGGTCAATCTGCACAATGTGGAGTTTTTGCGCTCTGCGGTCAAAGAAAGCGATTTTCCAAAGGATGCGTTGCCGCAAATCGTATTTGCGGGAAAATCCAATGTCGGAAAAAGCTCGGTCATCAATAAGCTGCTGAACCGTAAGAATTTTGCGCGCGTCAGTGCGCAGCCCGGAAAAACCATACACATCAATTACTTTTTGATCGACCGGAAAATGTATTTGGTCGATTTGCCGGGCTATGGCTATGCGCGCGTATCTAAAGCGGAACAGCAGCGTTGGGGTGCGTTGATGGAAACCTATTTTGCAATGGATTTGCTGACCCTTGGTGTACAGATCGTGGATATCCGGCACAAACCAACGCGGGATGATATGACCATGGCAGAATGGTTCCGCGCATCCGAAAAGCCGTGGGTCGTGATTGCCAACAAGCTCGATAAAATCAAAAAGAGTCAGTTGGAAGGAAACATTGCGGAGATCCGTCAAACGCTTTTATTGCCGGAGGAAGTGCCGGTGATCCCGTTCTCTGCTGAAAAGGGAAATGGACGGGATGAGGTATTGGCGCTCATGTTTGACCATGTTGGAAAGGGAGACGTTGAGTAATGGACTTTTTACGTCGGTTTATGGCTGGGCGATATGGCAGCGATCAGCTCAATAATGCATTTCTGCTGCTCAGTTTGCTGCTTCTTGTGATTGAGTGGATCACCAGATGGAACTGGATCGGTATTTTTATTCTGGCGCTGCTGTTTCTTTGCTATTTCCGCATGTTCTCGCGCAATATTCAAGCACGGTATGCAGAGAATCAACGGTTTCTGCGCAAGTGGTGGCCTATATCCAACCGTCTGAAGAATGCACGCATGCGCTTTCAAGATCGAAAAACACATCGGTATTTTAAGTGCCCACAGTGTAAGCAGCGGTTGCGTGTGCCGCGCGGCAAAGGAAAAATCAATATCACTTGCCCGCACTGCCGTCATCAGTTTATCCGAAAAAGCTGAGATCTGGAAATTCTTAGATTTTAACTGATAAAGTGATAGAAGATACTTGCTTTTTTTCAAAAAAAAAGTATAATAGAATTACAAATACGAGCAGGGGGCGATTCCAATGACCGTAGATCAGTTGATTGGTAAGATCTATAACAAGCTTAGCAAAGCGGATATTGCTGGAACAGAAGGAAAAGTTGCGGTTCAATTCAATCTGACCGGTAAGGTTACAGGTGTATTTTACATCGAGATTCTGAACGGTGTTTTGTCTGTAATGCCTTATGAGTATATCGACCGTGATGCATGTGTTTCCGGCTCGCTGACGAATCTGGAGAAAATCCTCAATGGCAAGCTGGTTCCTCAGGTTGCTGTTGCAGAGGGAAAAATCACAGTAGAAGGAAACGTGGATAAGGTAATGCTGCTTGCTGAGCTGATGAAGCAGGCATAAGTGGAATCGACCAAAGAAGATACATATAGGGCCGCCCGTTTACCAAAAACGGGCGGCCTTGCTATTTGAAAAGAAAACAAACTTTTTTGTAAAAAAGTGTTGACAAATGTCGGATAGGTGTAGTATACTGATCGAGCTGCTCCGGTGAGGGGCGGCCAAGCCGGAAA
>CALWUJ010000018.1 GCA_944384725.1 uncultured Agathobaculum sp.
CCGTGGAAAGATATTTTGGATGAAGCGAAACGTCTTGGCTATCGCAGCCACGGCGCAGGCACCTGTGGGCTGCACGTCCATATTTCGCGCATGGCGTTCGGCTGTACTTATGAGACACAGGAATCCTGCATCGCCCGCTTGGTGTACTTCGTCGAAAAGTTCTGGCCGGAATTACTGCGGTTCAGCCGAAGAACACAAGCACAGTTAAATAGATGGGCAGCACGTTACGGCATGAAACTGTGTCCACGGGAACAACTCAACCACGCGAAGGACTCCTGTGCCGGACGGTACACCGCCGTTAACCTTACCAATGCGGACACGATTGAGCTTCGCCTGTTCCGCGGTACGCTCAAATACAACACCCTGATCGCCACCTTGCAGTTGGTCAACCACCTCTGCGAAGTGGCGATTTCGCTTTCCGACACAGAATTACAGGACATGAGTTGGTTCGATTTTCTCGACCGCATCGACGAACCCGAGCTGATCCAATACCTGAAAGAACGTCGGCTCTATGTCAACGAGCCGGTAAACACCAACACGGAGAATGAGGAGGCCTGCTGATGTGCAGTTTATTTGGAATGATCGACTATCAAAACAAGCTAACCACGCGCGAAAAGAACCGCATCCTGAACACACTCGCTCGCGAATGTGAAGTGCGCGGTACGGATGCGACCGGCATCGCCTATCACTTCGGCGGACGGCTGCGTATCTTCAAGCGCCCGCTGCCAGCCCGCAAGCTGCGCTTGCGCGTGCCGAGCAATGTGAATGTCATTATGGGGCATACCCGTATGACAACACAGGGCAACGAAAAGTTCAACCAAAACAACCATCCATTTCCCGGCAGCATCGGTGGCAAGACCTTTGCTCTTGCGCATAACGGCATCCTGTGGAACGATAAGATCCTGCGACAACAGGAAAACCTGCCGCAGACCAGTGTCGAAACCGACAGCTATATTGCTGTGCAGCTCTTGGAACAACAAAACGCCCTCGACTTCGCCAGCCTAAAAACCATGGCCGAGACAGTCGAGGGCTCTTTTGTGTTTACAGTATTAGACAGTGAGGATGCCATCTGGTTTGTCGTGGGTGACAATCCGCTTTGCCTATTCCACTATGATGGTTTTACGCTCTACGCTTCCACACAGGACATTCTGGTTAAGGCAACCAAGCGCCTGCGGCTGGGCAAGCCGAAAAGCGTCCAACAGCCAGAGGAGGGGGAAATCTTGAGGATCGACAAGCATGGCTGCCAAACCACCGACAGCTTTATGCCGTGCACGACCTATCCGCACTGGTGGCGTCATTCCCCGTACTACGGCTACCCTTGGGACGAGGAAGGCAGGCTGCACGACGAGCTGATCGCCGCAGCCAAAGCGATGGGCGTAAGCGAAACCGAGGTGCAAGCGCTCTTGGACTACGGCTGCGACCCGGACGAGATCGAGGAACTGCTGTATGATCCAGCGCTGTTGCATGAAATGACCGGCGAATTACTATACGCATATTAAAAAGGAGGGGGCATCGCACATGGGGCAATTTCCAAAGCATTCGAGCTGCTCGGCGCACTTGTCGAGGTCGTAATCGAGATCGCAGAGAAGTCTGCGAAAAACAGCAAACCACCAGACAAATAGTATGTCATTGGGGTATACCTTACTGACACACGCAAAAAGTATGGCAATAGGATCGGTTTCGGAGTTTTGCAATATGTCAAAACGGAACACGACCCTATTGCAACACTTCGATACGATTCGACAGCATCTTGCTTTACGGGCAGAGCGATTTTTGTTATAATGAGGACAATCCAACTAGGAGGGATGGTATGCTGCCCGCATCGACCGGCATCCGTGATGTCGTTTTGAAACAGATCCGCGACCTCGCGGCACAATATGGTCTGTGTAAGGTGATCCTGTTCGGTTCCCGCGCGCGTGGCGACTTCAAAGAACGCAGCGACATTGACCTTGCGGTCAGCGGCGGCGACATTTCCGGTTTTGCGCTCGCGGTAGACGAAGAGACTGATACCCTGCTGCAATATGACGTGGTCAATCTGGATAGCCGTGTGGACGAAGCACTGCTCGAAAATATTGAGAAGGACGGAAAAGTGCTTTATGAAAAAGTTTGAGAATTTCTGCAAGGCGCTGCATAATCTGGAGGATATCCAAAATTATGAGCCGCCCTATGACAATGTTGTACTGACCGGACTGGTTTCGCTCTATCAGATCTGCTTTGAGCAAGCTTGGAAGGCAATGAAAGAGGCCATGGAAAACGAGGGCGTCAACACCGCTGTGACCGGCTCGCCGCGCAGCATCATCAAGGAAGCCTATCGACTGCACATGATCGACGACGAGGCCGCCTGGTTGAACGCATTGCAGGCACGCAATCTGGCGTCCCATGCGTACAATCAGCAAACCGCACTCGAAATCATTGCGCAAATCAGCAGCACCTATCTACCGCTGTTCCGCGCATTGCAAACATCCATTGAGCAAAACTGGGTGCATTAAAACCAATAAGAAGCACAAAACGCTGCCGTTTGGCAGCGTTTTTCTTTTAGGAAAGAGGGAGAGAGCACATGAAGATCGGCTACATCCGTGTCAGCACAGAGGAACAGAACCCTGCCCGGCAGCAGGCACTGCTGCACGAGTTGAGCGTGGATGAAATCTTCATCGACAAGGCGAGCGGCAAAAACACCGACCGCCCAGAGCTGCAGCGCATGATGAACTACGTCCGCAAGGGCGACACCGTGATCGTCGAGTCGATCAGCCGTTTCGCCCGCAATACCCGCGACCTGCTCGAGCTGGTCGAGCAGCTGACCGTCAAGCAGGTCGAGTTCGTCTCCAAGAAGGAGGCGATCGACACGACTACCCCGACCGGCAAGTTCATGCTGACGGTGTTCGCGGCTGTGGCCGAGCTCGAGCGGGAGTACATCCTCCAGCGCCAGCGCGAGGGCATCGCCATCGCCAAGTCACAAGGCAAGTACCACGGCCGCGCGCCGCAGCCACTGCCCGAAAACTTCGAAGCAGTCGTAGCCCGCTGGCGACGCGGCGAGATTACCGCGAGGGAAGCTATGCGAAGGACGGGATTAAAACCCAACACGTTCTACAGACAGGTCAAAAATTATTTTCATAGCTCACAGCCCTAACAGCAACTTCTTTTAAAGACGAGGGTGAGGATTTCTATTTTATTATATATGGAATCCCCACCTTTGCATTAATCAATACCGATGATGTGAATCATCTTACACCTCATCATCTGGAGAAAGCCTAGGTAGAATTCTAGAAACACATTAGAATACAAATATTCCTTCTGTATCAGGAAATCATCATCAGAGGCGTCTAAAAGCGTCTGCGCATATTCCAATATTTTGCGAATTTCAGTTCCCTTCTTCTTGTGATCCTCCATTCTCCAGATGATGTCTTCTACACACCACTTGATATAATCTTCTCGCAAACAGTCCAATGCCTCAACAGCATCTCCCGGCTCCCACATCATTAGTCTAGGATATCGATTCACTAAATGTGTATAAGAACGGAGTTTCATCTTTCCCTCCTCATCCATGAAGTGCTTGATATATTCAATCGTCTCTTCGAATTTATCCTCCCAAATGATCTGCCTATTAAAAAAATCAATATAATCGCCCAAAGATAGTTTTTTTTGGGGTATTGGGTTAATAATCCGCGTTCGAATAAAAAGCGCAAGAACTCGTGTCTCCCGATCAATTCTATATTCGCCTGGCACTCTCCTCATGAATACTAACCGCTGTTTTTCAAATCCTTTCTGCAACTCGTCAAACATCCACTCCATTGAACCTTCATAAGATTCGTCATAATCTGATACAAACTGATTATTATATCCTATCAAATTCTGATGGGTAATCATATTCATATCTACCCACCTAACATGAACGGCTGCAGCAATTTCATCACAATATTTCAACAATTGCAATACCTTTTTTTCCTTTTGAGACTCAAGATACATTTCTCTCTTTGGAAACAGTAGTTGATAGATTTCCTTTATTTTATTTATCCGTGCAGTAGCAGGTAATTCTCCCAAAGAGAGATAAATATATGTGTATTCTGAAAAAATGTCAACTATTTTCTCGATATATTTCCACAATGTCTTCTTTTCCGGAGTATCCAATAGTCGCTGCTTCTTTTTCCCTAACTCTCCCTTTCGTGATTGCCCACTTCCGCCTACCACCCTGTCAAACATATCTGACAACTGTTCTAGTTGCTCATCTGGTATTTTTTCATCCACAAACGAAGCAATCGCATCATATATATCCTTAAAGAACAAAAGCGGATAGTTAATCTGATTATGAATTACAGCTCGACTTACCTGATCATTTAAGTTCTCCATCTCTATTGGGATCGACGGATTAAAAATATCAGCCTTAATCTCATTCATTAGCGCCACATATCGGTTCAAAAGCACTTTACTCTTCATATTTTTAGGCAGCGACAACTTAGTATAGAAAGCATTTTCAGCTTTCTCTATATCTTTACACTCTCCGTCTTCGCTACTATCTTCCTCACAGTTAAATATTCGTGACGGATGATTTGTACTACATTTTAACGCCGGATGAATGCTATTGGGTTCTTTAACAAACATTAAAAACATATATACAGGGAAAATATATGCATATACTGGGCAATTTATAATCACACCTAGCATTTTCCTAATATTTGATTTTACAGTTTCTTCCACTTCAATGCAAGCCATAGAAGTAAACTCTCTACGATAAAAATTTATAAATGTTCGCGTCAATGCAATGACCTGTAATTCAAATTTTTTGCACAACGCAGAAAACATTCGATATTCCCTCTTTTTCCTGTGTAAATCACAGGCTTCATCCAAAGTCTGAACTAACTCATTTAAGGATACGTAGTATGTATTGCGAGCCGATTTAATTTTCCGAACGATTTTCTCGTAATGCTGATTTAATAAATCTCTATGCTTGCAGTAAAGAATCCAGTTCTCTGTTAACTGGTTTATACTTTCCCGTTCCTGTACTTTAGGATCTAAAAGAAAAACACCATATCCTTTTTCCCAATCTCCTCGTACTACATAACACGCTGCAGCACATAGCTTAAAAAGATACCTGCGACCTTCAATTTGGCTATCTTGTTCAATAAAATGAAGATATCCACACAAAAGCACCATTAATGCAGCAAATATATTAAACACATCATCATACTGAAAATCCGTTTCCGGATGATCCAAAACCAAATCTACTCGCTTCATTAAATCAATAACCTCTTCGGGATTTACTTTTTCCTTAGACCGTACCATTAGCTTACAACAGCTTGACACCAATGGCTCCAATTGGGCCTCAACGCTCATATCATTCACTCCTATTCGAATTAATTTCCGTTTTAATCATGGTATTTATTTACAAACTCATTTGACTCAAATATCCCCTCGTTTTTTTCGCATTTGCGTTTATAGTATATTACTCGATTCTGTTATTCTTGTCCTGAGCTCAAAAACACCGAGAGGCCTCTCAAGAAGGAGAACATACTATGAGACCAAAAAACAAGGTTCATGTCAAGCTCGTAGTTAGTCTACAAGGCAAGGCTCTAGTGCTCGGCAAGGGTGCTGGAACGGCATTGCATGAACTGACTGACAAGGAACGTGCTGCATGCGGCATTGATGCGATTGCATTGCCTGCGGGCATTGCGAAACAGAAGGATGTCGAATTCACCGAGATCAAGCTCAACCGCAAAACCGCAGATCCGCCGATCTCACGTGCACCGCACATTTCACCGTATGACAGTATGCTTCTGCTCTTGCTCGATCTGTTTGTGGATCGGGGATTCACCATCCAGCTGCTAGGTGTGCTACTGCTCAGCCGATTCTGGTCGATTTTTTGGCCGGAGCTTGTGCCGCGTATGCAAGTGCATCTAACCGGATTGTTCGTACCATCTGACCCGTTGCTGTGGATGATCCGGCTGATTGGTGGAGCAGAGTCATGGACGGGCAACGGTTGGAGTGCCCAGCTTCCCACTTGTCTTTGTGCCCGTCACAGTTTCGGACAAGCCACAGTCGCATCCCGCTGGACGGACTACACCCGCACAGAAGTTCGATTACGCAACCGAACAGTGCAGTTGCGCACCAGATACGTAGATCGTGCCGTTCTTATTCTATCCAGCTTTCCAGCTTCCCTGCAACGAACCTTCCATGAGGAACAGCCGTTTGCTATACCGCTATTCGCGATGAGCAAAACGCCAACTCGTACCGATGTGACACTTTCCCTTGATGGTAGCATCAGCTGTACTTACGAGCAAACATTGTTCGATTATATGCAGGACAGCACGGACGAGCTGATGGCTGAATGTGAGGCGTTTGTCCGAACAGTACATAAGAAAAAACGTTGGCGGCAGGCTCTACTCGATGCCTTTCAGCATCACTGCATCATTGGACGTGACGGTGATTATGTTAAATGTGCTACAGATGCAGATCGCCGCGTACACGCTGCTATGCTTGCGGTACTGGAAATCTGGTTTCGCTGGCTCATTGATACGAATCGATGCGCTGAAGAAACCGCAAATGAGCGGTATATGGAAGTTTTGGCAGTAATATTGCCCGAAACCTATCCGAAACCGGCTGGCGATTCCCAGAGAGCATCCCGAGTGGAGTCGCTTGGAACCTTTCTACGCTTCCTGAATGAACAGCTTACGACAGTGCATATCTCAGATCATTTCGAACAAGGAAGTGTAGCAGTCGTTCGGGAAGTCAACAGCGAAAAGCTGTTGATTCTGCATCGTGAATTAACGGTCAACACCTTGCTTGACTGGGCCAAAGCCCGACAGGTCGATTGCACCTTCATCGATGGTCGCAAGTCTAGCGAAATCCCTGCTAAGCTGCAACGTGCATGGATGACCGAAGCGCCGGATCTATTTAAGGACGGCGGCCGAGATGTAACTTGGAAGTACAGTCTGGTAGACGCTAAGCACAAGGTGGCAGCCCTTGGCCTACGGTTAGAATCACTGCGGCTGCAACTGAAAGCATATCAAATTCCGGTCGACAGTGCGCTCGGGCAACTAGCGTGTCCACCGGAGCCGGACGCACAGCCCGAATTAATAGAATCACCAATTTGGGAAGACTTTCAGGAAATTGACCTATGAAAACTCCCCAAAAAGTTGCGGATTCGGGATTTGGGATGCCGCTGTCCGTTCGGGATGATCATAATGGATTTGTAAAACTGCATCGACGTCCGGATGGCAAACGTATCGGGCTGAAGAGCATGTAAGAGATCATGCTCATCTTTCAATTGCATGACTCGTCCTTTTTTAACGGGCAGCAAGTGCTGTTAGAACGATTAGGGCGTCAGATTTTAATTTTCGAGCGGGAGCGGCCTATCGTGATACTGCTTCCCCTAGGGTATGGCAAGATGCCTATTGCATACAGTCTCACGTATTCTGACACGCGCGGAATTCAACTCAGGCACCCAATACGCTGACGAGATCAACACTCTTTTTTGCCGGCAAAACCGCGGCAACAGCTCTGCCATTAGGTAAAGCACGTTGCCGTGGTTCTAGCCCATCAAATTCACCAAAAAGTTCTGTATATCTTGTTTATCGAAAGGAATCTTCTAAAATGAACAATAATACGTCTCACATTCAGGAATCTACTCCCACACACAATCCGGCAATTTATTCCGGCGTTTCCGAAACGTCTTTACAAGAGCCCGGGATAACCAGCTCACCGGTATCGCAAAAGCCATCTGTGCAGTGCGGAAGAAAAGTCGAACTTATTCCGAAGGATGACGAGAGTTCGCCACTCCATATTTACCATGCCAAGGAGGTGATAAAGTATACCATGCGGTATTTCGATCGGCTCTGTGAGAATCGTCATATTCAGCTCGATCGAGATTATTGGCAAAACACATCGGATACACTGCTTAATCCCACAGTTAATGATCCTTTTGGTTGGATCAAAGTTGTCGGCTGTTACCCAGGATACGGGAAATCGACTTGGATTACCGCCTTTATATTGGCGCTGGTCTACCTTTCCCTATCTCCGAAATACCAGAAATTAATCCGCTATTTGGGCGGCATCGTTGTTGTCCTGCAAAAGGTCGAAACACTCAATGAAATCATGCAAACGATCGAGAAGTACTTTCCCGGAAAGAGCAAAGAGGTCATGACACCACTGCAGTCTTGGACGCCATCCGGCCGCGAAGCCGGATATTGTCAGAACCCGCATATCCATTCTTTTTCGGAATGTCGGGATGGCAATTGCCCCTATGCACCAAATTGTCCACTCATCAAGCTGAATGAATCCGCGCGATATTCTCTCATTATCGGCATGACACAAGCGCGGTTTCAGATGCTATACAAAACAGGGCATTGTATAATTCCGCATACAACGCCAGATGGTGATCTTGCTCGCCGCTTTGTTTTGTTCGATGAGAAATTGGAGATGCTTCATCGCTCTGTTCTCAACAAGGCGACCATCTGTGATGCCGTGAAGCATATAGAGGAGAATAACGCGCATACAGTCTCAGATCGGACGTTGCAAACTCTCTCATCATCCATCTATTATCAGATCGAGCGTCCCTTCTCCACACTGCGCAAGCAGTGCATTCTTCCCGGGGACAAGTCATCAGTTCGTGACCAACTCTTTGGATTCTGTAGTCTTCGCTCGGAGGAGAGCGCAGAAAAAGCAAACAAGCTCGAACGCCTCCTGCAGCGCATTTCATCGATGTATCCATCACTGATAAGCGAACCACTTCAGGATGCTGTCAATGTGATGGTTGCTCTTAACAATCCACAGACCGATTGTCTGTTCTCGAAATTGGATTCTTTCACAATCCTGCAAGCTAGTGCGCCCGATCTCCATCTAGGCAACGCGCGTACTATTATCTTTGACGCCACTGCGGGCGTGGATGCCGACTACGATTGGCTGCCGTCCACAGTCTTTCTTCCCAGTCCTTCCAGGAAACATATCGACCGATTACACATCCATGTTTACGATGACCCACTTGCCAATGTTTCCAAAGCTGCGCTATCAAAGCCATGGAGGATTCTCGCATTTGCCGACCTGATTGACGAAATCGTCGACACCTATCCAGCTCCGACCTTCCTGTGCACTTACAAAGAATTTTGCACGCCGCTGTATGCACAGTTATCACCGGATACGATAAAGTATCTGATTTTGACCAAGTAGAAGAGCTTGCCCTATTTTGGGGGCACAAACGGCTCCAATGCGTTCCGAAACTCCACCAATGTCATTCTGCTCGGTTACCCGCGTCTTTCCCCGCAAGAGTATCTTTTCCGTAGCTACTCCTACGGTAACCGCACGGTTTTTCGAGAGCAAGCAGAAGAAGCAATTCGGCAGATGTCGGAGCAGGGCGATACCTCTTACCCTCAGGAGAGTGATTATTTGTTACCCATGGTTAAGCAATATGAAGCACATCATCTTGCTGCCCGAGTTGAGCAGGAACTATATCGCTGTGCAATACGGGATCCCAACGGGACAACAAAAATTCATGTCTTTCTATTTTTTCCGCCGCGCGATATGCTCGCACTGCTGGAAAATCGACTGAAAGGTTGTCAGATTCAAAACCATGAGTTGCCTTCCTCTTTTTCTCTTCAAAAGGCTCTAAGCCGCAAGCAAAAAAATGGAGAGACAAAGCTCCAGCGTCTAGACCATTTTTTCGAAGAATGGTCTGGCTCCCCTATTCAGGTAGGTCAACTCCAACAGGAACTTGCTATGACAGCAGAAGCGTGGCATCATCTATCAAAATCAGACAACTTCCGGGCACTGCTGGAAAAGCATCACGTACAAGCTACGGGACGTGGTAAAAACCGGAAATATTTCCGGCACGATCCCTCCCGTTTGTAAGGAAGTCTTCCCTCTGTTCCGCTCTATGTTATTAACAAAATTCGGCCCTTCGACCGTATCCTATCGACTTGTGTGATTCATATCTGTCCCGCAATCTTGGTATACCGTTTATGAAGAAACCGGACAATCATGCAATTCAGATACATACTATAATTGTAGATATTATATCAAGAGATGTTCTGTCTACATCACCGGATCAATTGCCAAGGAGGCCTATTCTATGAACCCGAACGTCCTGTTACTTGTCCTATCTTCTATGACAGGCGAGCTACTTCTACCGCTGAGCAACGACAATAATCGCACAACAGACATGAAATCCCCATTTCTGCCGATATTACTTGTAATTACGCCAATCCTTCCCCATTTCGGAGGAGGGAGGCGCCATGCAACATTCACCTATTACGCACGTCTCCCGACTTTTCTCATAGGCATATACGAAAGCCTTGATTGGAAACTACACAGAGAGGTCCATCATTCACCACACCGTCCAGATCATCATACGGACACTTAAAGGAGGTTTCACCATGGAACAACTTACTTATAGCGCATCTGATATTTCCCAGCTGCTTGGTGTTAGCATCAGCGCAGCCTACAATCTCTTCCACCGAGAAGATTTCCCGACCTTAAAGATCGGAACACGCCTTTTCGTGCTGAAGGATAAATTTCATCAATGGCTGTCTGAGCACAGCGAACCAGGGCAATTCCCCAGCTGACTTTTGTCAAGCGGCCCATTTCCACGGGCCGCTTTTTCATATTAATTATAGACAAGGAGCGTGTCATTCTTATGGCCAGAAAAAATTCACATCGCGAGGCCGGCAGCGGCAGCATCGTTTTGCGCAAGGATGGTCGGTGGCAGGGCCAATTCTGCAATGGTCGTGATCCCAAAACCGGCAAACTACGGCGGCATACGATTTATGGTAAGACACAAAAGGAAGTTGCCACCAAGCTTCGCGCTGCAACAGCGTCCATTGATCGCGGCACCTTTCAAGAACCGTCCAAAATCACACTCAGCGAATATGCGAAGGAGTATACCAAAAACTATCTGACTGCGTTATCTCCGTATACACGGGAATCGTATCGCATTGCGCTGGACAAGCATATCCTGCCTACGCTTGGTGAATACACCTTAACGCAACTCAGTCACCGTCAGGTGCAGGCCTTTGTATCGTCTCTCGGTACAAATGGCAAGCATCTTTCTCCTAAGACAATCCGCAATATTCACGGTGTTCTGCATAGCATGTTGGATGCTGCTGTGCGGGATGAGATCTTGCTGCGGAATGTTTCCGATCGCTGTTCGCTTCCGCATGTAGTACAGAAACAGATTCGGGCAATTTCCTCCGCTGAACTCGCGACGTTTCTGGATGCCATTGCCGATGAACCCTTCCGCAACATTTTCTTTGTGGACATCTTCTCTGGCTTACGACAGGCCGAAATTCTCGGACTTCGCTGGCCGGATATTGACTGGGCCAATCATTGCATCTACATACGCCAGCAACTGCAGCAGAACCAGAACAAAGGTGATTTCAGCTATTACCTTGCGCCGCCCAAAGAGGGAAAAGAGCGCTGCGTTGTACTTGCAGAGAGTACGATGCAGGTACTGAGGGAACAGCAGCAGCGCCAGCACCAGATAGAGCTCATCGCACAACCGGTGTGGGATAATCAATGGGACCTGGTCTTTACCAACGACTTTGGCAAACCACTCAATCGTCGCACGGTATATAAACATCTCAAGCGGGTCCTGCGCTCTTGTGGTCTTGGAGACTGCTCTTTTCATTCTCTGCGTCACTCTTTTGCTACGATCTCGCTGGAGAACGGTGACGATATCAAGACGGTGCAAGCTAATCTCGGTCATTACGCAGCTTCCTTCACCCTCAAAACTTATGCGCACGTCACGAATCAGATGCAGCAAAAAAGCGCAGAGCGAATGGATGAGCTGATACGCTCTATTCAGCAATCCAAATAACCGCCACACGGAATTAAGATATATCCTCTCAGAAGACAGCTATACGCTGTCTTCTGAGATTTTCTATTTTCCGGGTTCTTTTCCTGCTTCTCTACGCTTTCCTAGATCAACTTGTGTATCTGATCATTGACGATTGCGCTCAGTTTTTCCAGCCGATGAGCTTCCACCGAAATCGTGGGGTGCTCTGCGAACCGAAAGCCTTCCAGATTCCGCAGATCACTGCGAATTTCGTCTGTCATCAACCCTTTTGCAACCGTCACAAAGTCGGTTCCAAGGCGTGGCGCCAGATGCGCCAGATAACGCTCTGCATGATCGAGTTGATCCGCATCCAGATCAAATAGCAGGCTGCGGTTGTGATCGAACACTGGCGCCATACCGTGCAGTTTCATATTGGACGTATCAAACAGAACCCCGAAGTTTCCCAGATGACGATCCACATTGAAAATGACCGCATCCAAAACCAGCATCCGTCGGAATGCATCCCCGCTGCCGATCGATTCAAAATAGCGCAGCAATCCGGCAATAGTGCGTTCTTTTCCGACGACTGCAGAGGCCTTAGCCATTCCGATATGCGCTGAAGTAAACAACGGGCACACCGACACTAATCGCCCATGATGGAATCGCATCTCATACGGAACTGCCGCATGACAAAGAACACCAGATAGCTGTGCCGCCAGAAATTCCGACAGCGGCTCCAACTCATAGGTCGCACTGCCTGCCTTATACAGAAAGATTCCATCGTGTTCTCGCTTCCAACACTTCGCATAATAGCCATCCGTGCCAAACTCTGGCGAAGTGGAAGAAAGATCACTTTCACTCAGGGACCCGTTCAATGCAGCTTCCGCGATGATCTCATCAAAATCATTGTCATACAAGGACACATCTGCCCACCGCAGATCCGATCCTATCTCTTTGACCCAAAACGTATCATTCAGGGACAGAGCATGGCTTACCTGCAAAAATCCATCCAGTTGTCGGCAGCCATATTGCTCTAATAGTTGCTCAATATGTTTCCGATGTTTGGGCGCACGACGTCCTTCCAAAAAGCTTTGCAAATCAAGATAGCCGATAGGACGAAGGTCAGAAAGCCACACCTTCTCCTGCACCAGTATCTCCCCGTACTCATCTTCATGACTGGAAAATTCCAGAATCGGAACATCCTGATTGCATAAGAGCCAATCCATCTTCATTCTCCTCATGCCCCAGTTTCTTGCATTTATTATATCATATCAATCTTTTCTCTGTGTGATTATTTTCAGAATCTCGATATATATCCGCAAATTCACCAATGCTGTCAGAATTGCTGTCAAAAATATTACCCAGAACTTCTCGAGCCAAAAAACTCCGAAATTGAAAAGAAAAAGCACTGAAACGCGATGTTTCAGTGCTTTTATCTGGCGGAGAGTCAGGGATTTGAACCCTGGAGACGCTCATCACGCCTACACGATTTCCAATCGTGCGCCTTCGACCACTCAGCCAACTCTCCAGATATTGAATTGTTCCCGCAAAGGACAAGAGATATTATACTCGACAATTTCCAATCCGTCAAGTGTTTTTTCCATTTTTCTTTTCTTTTAACGAAAAATTTCTTTCTTCTCAAAAATACGCCCTGCACCTTCGGCGCAGGGCGTATTGCTTTTACTTCTGGAACTGCGACCGCACTTCCATATACTGTATGATTTCCTCAACTACGCCATCAAAGCCCAGCACGCCGCTATTGAGCGAGATGTCATAATTGCGTGCATCATACCAGTCATGTCCGGTGTGATGTTTATAGTATTTTGCACGGTACTCGTCGATCTCCGCAATCTTGCGCACGACCTCTTCCTCCGGCAGGGAGTCCACTTTCATCGCCTGCTCCAAGCAGAAATCCGCATCCGCATGCACAAACACGCGCACCACATCCGGGCGGTCTTTCAATACATAGTCCGCGCAGCGTCCGATCAGCACACACGGACCCTGATCGGCCAGCTGGCGGATAATCTTTGCCTGATAGTCAAACAGCGCATCATCCCGCAGGTATGCCTTGGATGAATCGTTCGGCAGCGGCAGATTGCCTTTATAACGGCTCTTCAGTCGGGTAATCAGATCGGGTTTGAGGCGTTCGTCCGTGAAAAGCACGGCATTGATGCCGCTGTCCTCGGAAGCCATCGTGATGATCTCGCGGTTGTAAAACGGGATATGCAGCCGGTCGGACAGCATTTTGCCAACCGTCTTGCCGCCCGAGCCATACTGGCGGGCGATGGTGATAATATACGGCTTCATACATTTTCCCCCTTATTCACCCAGATATGCCTTTTTGATTCCATCATCATTCAGCAGGTCAGACGCCTTGCCCGTTTTGACGATTTTACCGGTCTCCAGCACATAGGCGCGGTCGGAAATCGAAAGCGCCTTTTTTGCATTCTGTTCGACCAGCAGCACAGTCGTGCCCGCCGCCGAAACCTCCTGAATGATCTTGAACACCTCACCGACAAACAGCGGGGACAGACCCATCGATGGCTCATCCAGCAGCAAAATGCGCGGCTTTGCCATCAGCGCACGGCCCATCGCCAGCATCTGCTGCTCGCCGCCGGACAGCGTGCCCGCGGGCTGGTTCTTTCGCTCTTCCAAACGCGGAAAACGCTTATATACATCAGCAAGCGACGCTTCGATTTCGCTCTTCGGACGGGTATAGGCACCCATCTTGAGATTTTCGCGCACGGTCAGCCCAGAAAACACACGGCGGCCTTCCGGCACGTGGCTCATGCCCAGACGAACGATCTCATGTCCGGGCTTTTTCGTGATATCCTTGCCTTCAAATGTCACCGTGCCGCCCTTGGATGGCAGCAGTCCGGTAATCGTATGCAGCGTTGTGGTCTTGCCTGCGCCGTTCGCACCGATCAGCGCGACGACTTCCCCCTCATTTACCTCGAAGGAAACGTCGCGCAGCGCGTGAATCAGGCCGTAATATACGTTAATATCCTTGACTTCCAGCATTGCCATTGGTTGGTTTCCTCCTTTCTTATTCGCCGAGGTAGGCCGTGACGACCTCCGGATTGCTCAGCACTTCGCTCGGCGTGCCCTCGGCCAGCAACCGGCCGAAATTGAGCACATACAGGTATTCACAGATACCCGAAACCAGCTTCATATCATGCTCGATCAGCAGCACGGTCACGCCGAACTTTTTGCGCACCAGCTCGATCGTCTCCATCAGTTCTTCGGTCTCGTTCGGGTTCATGCCTGCCGCCGGCTCATCGAGCAGCAGCAGCTTGGGATCGGTCGCCAGTGCGCGCGCGATCTCCAGCTTGCGCTGCTTGCCGTAAGGCAGATTAGCCGCCTTATAATCCACAACACTTTCCAGCCCAAACACTTCCAGCAGCTCCATCGCGCGTCCATCCATCGCGCGCTCCTTCTTGCGATAGGAGCCAAGGTGCAGCAGGCTTTCCGCAAGCGTATAGGTGATCTCATTGTGCAAGCCAGTTTTGACATTGTCCAGCACAGACAGGTTGGAGAACAGTCGGATGTTCTGGAACGTGCGCGCGACACCCATTTTGCAGATATCGTGCGGCTTTTTGCCGATCAGGTTCTGTCCATCCAGACGGATACCGCCGTCTGTCGGGCGGTACACACCGGTCAGCATGTTGAACACGGTCGTCTTGCCCGCGCCGTTCGGCCCGATCAGACCAACCAATCCGCCCTCTTCGATTTTCATGCTCAGCTCATCGACGGCGCGCAGACCGCCGAAGGAAATGCCCAGCGAGGTAACTTCCAGCATCGCCATGGTTACGCGCCCTCCTTTTCGTTTTTATGCATTTTTTCCATCTGCTTCATGCTGCGCTTTTCGAGCAGGCGCGCCTTGAGCGAGGAGTTATTGAACAGCATCATCGCAATCAGCAGGATCGCGTAAATGAGCATACGATAGGTGTTCACCGCGCGCAGCAGCTCAGGCAGCAGCGTCAGCAGGGTCGCCGCAATGATCGAGCCCCAGATGTTGCCCAGACCGCCCAGTACAACAAATACCAGAATCAGAATGGAGGTGTTAAAGTCAAACTTTGCCGCCGTGATGGTCGAGTAGTTCATCGCATACAATGCGCCTGCCATACCCGCAAACGCCGCGGAGATCACAAACGCCATCAGCTTGTAGTGGGTAGTCGAAATACCAATGGAATCAGCCGCGATCTTGTTATCGCGCACCGCCATAATCGCACGGCCCGAACGGCTGTTGATCAGGTTCAGGATGATAAAGAGTGTGATGAGAATGAGCACAAAGCCCGAGGTAAAGGTGGACAGTTTATCAACACCGGATACACCCATCGGGCCGTTGATAATCATTTCGCCGCCCTCGGCCAGCTCAAACTTCTGCTCGAGGATGCTGAAATGCAGACCGGAGGCATCCTTGCCGACATACAGCACGTTGATGATGTTTTTGATGATTTCACCGAACGCCAGCGTTACAATTGCCAGATAGTCGCCCTTGAGACGCAGCACCGGGACGCCGACGATCACGCCCGCAATTGCAGCACAGATCGCGCCGACAATGATAGCAAGGATCAGTCGCACTACATCGGACGAAACCGTATCCGCCAGACTGGTGGTCACAACGATACCGGAAAACGCGCCGACCGACATGAAGCCCGCATGGCCGAGCGACAACTCGCCCAGAATACCGACCGTCAGATTGAGCGATACCGCCATGATGATATACGCGCAGATCGGCACCAGCAGGCCCTTCATCGAGCTGGAAAGACTGCCCGTGAGCACCAGCGTCTGCACCACAATAAATGCGACAATGACAATGCCAAAAGACAGCAGCGTGTCGCGTCCGTTACGGGAGGCGGCATATTTTTTCAGTTTGTTCATGTTTTCCGCCCCCTTATACTTTTTCACTCACGCGCTTGCCAAGCAGGCCATCCGGCTTGACCAGCAGCACGATAATCAGCACCGCAAACACGATCGCATCCGAAAGCTGCGTCGAAATATATGCCTTAGCGAAAATCTCGATCACACCCAGCAGGATGCCGCCCAGCAGGGCGCCCGGAATCGAGCCGATGCCGCCGAATACCGCTGCGGTAAATGCCTTGATGCCGGGCATGGAGCCGGTCGTCGGCAGCAGGGTCGGATAAGCCGAGCAGAGCAGCACACCAGCGATCGCAGCAAGGCCGGAGCCAATGGCAAAGGTCAGCGAAATCGTCGTGTTGACGTTAATACCCATCAGCTGCGCCGCACCCTTATCCTCGGACACCGCGCGCATCGCCGTGCCCATCTTGGTTTTGCCGGTGAACAGCGTCAGCGCAAGCATGATGACAATACATGCCACGATCGTGACGATCGTCACGCGCGTAATGGTCAGTTGTCCGCCAAACAGCTGAATCGGGTCACCGCCGACCACTGAGGTAAAGCTCTTCGTGCTCGAACCCCAGATGAGCAGCGCTGCATTCTGCAAAAAGTAGGATACGCCGATGGCCGTAATGAGTACCGCCAGCGACGGCGCCATGCGCAGCGGCTTATATGCCAAGCGCTCGATGACCACACCCAGCGCCGTGCAGACCACAACCGCCAGCAGCACGCCCGCAATCGGCGGCCAGCCCAGATAGGTCGTGGCACAGAAGCACATATAGCCGCCGACCATGATAACGTCGCCATGGGCAAAGTTCAGCATTTTGGCAATGCCGTAAACCATCGTGTATCCCAGTGCGATGATTGCGTAAATGCTTCCCAGACTGATGCCGTTGATCAGATGGTTGAGAAAGCTCATGGTTTCATACACCTCAAATCTTTTTCATTTCTCTTATCCGTTTGTGGGATGGGGCGGTGGCTTGGCTGCTTCGGCCAAGCCGTCGCCCCACCCCATAATACCGGCAAACGGGAAAAATAGACAAAGGAGGGCCGTCGCGGAATGCGGCGCCCTCCCTTGCTTCTCACTTGCGTCTTGTGTGCGCCGCGCGCACCAATTACGTTATCCGAGTGAAACCTTGTTTCCCTCAGACCTGATTTTACATGCCGACGTATGCGCCGTTTTCAATAACCATGCCCTTCGGGCTCTTGGAAACCGCACCGGTGGAATCCCAAGTCATGTTCTCGCCGGTCAGGCCGTTGAAGGTCATGGAGGTGAACTGCTCGATCATCACATCGCACAGCTCTTCTGCAGACATGTCGGGCATAGCGCCGGCAGCCTCAAGCGCCTGTGCGTATGCGTAAACGCAGTCATATGCGTCCGCTGCGAACTGGTTCGGTACCTCGCCGTACAGTTCCTTGTACTTCTCTACGAAAGCGACGGTCTTTTCATCGGTCGCGTCCGCGTTGAACGGGGTCAGCAGCATAACGCCTTCCGCCAGTGCAAGGTCAAAGTTCTCCACGGTCAGGATGCCGTCCATACCGTCCACGCCGAAGAACTTGGGCGCATAGCCCATTGCATTGGCCTGGGTCAGGATGAGGGACGCCGGGGTGTAGTAGATCGGCAGGAATACCAGATCTGCGCCCTTGCTCTTGGCATCGTTCAGCTGTACCGAGAAATCGGTCGCTGAAGCATCGGTGAAGGTGGTGTCGGAAACAACTTCCAGACCCTTGGTCTCAGCCTCAGCAACAAACTTGTCGTGAATGCCGGTGGAGTAAACGTCGTCATTCTTCCAGATGATCGCAATCTTGGTGCCGAGCTTCTGATCCGCGATATATTCCGCGGAAGCGGTACCCTGGTTCGGGTCAGCAAAGCACATCTGGAATACGTTGTCCTTGCCCTCAGTGGTTGCCACAGAGGAAGCAGACGGGGTCAGCGCGAAGATGCGGTCCGCGTTGAGGTCGGTCGAGATTGCCTCACAGGGCTTGGAGGTAACCGAGCCCAGAGACAGCTGCATGCCCCAGTCCTTCAAGGTATTGTACGCGTTAACAGCCTTCTCGGTGTTGTTCTCGTCGTCCTGGAAATTCAGCTCGATCTGGACGCCGCCCTTGGCGTTGATCTCCTCCGCTGCGATCTCTGCGCCGCGCTTGACCGCCTGGCCGTAAATCGCCGCGTCACCGGTCAGCGGAGAGGTACCGCCAATCTTAAATGCATTGGCATCGCTCTGTTCGCCGCTGCCATTGCTGCTGCCGCTGCCGCCGCCGCAGCCAGCCAGCGTACCAACCAGCATCAAGCCGGCCAGCATCATGCTGAGACTTTTCTTCATGGTAATCTTCTCCTTTACGATAAATCTCCCCCGCCCCGCAGAATTTATTTCTGTAAAGCGTTAGATTATTTTTTATTATACTACGGTTTTGTAAAATCGGCATTGTTTTTTTCGATTTGCATACAATTTCAGGAATACTACCGATTATCATTTGAACAAAATTGCAAAATTTGTGCTTTCTTCCGAAAAACATTTGTCCGTCGTGCAAGGAATCATGCAACCGTTTTCAGTGCCGCGCAGGTTTTTTTGCATCCACCGACTGCACCAGCGCACTCCTGCTGCGCAGCACACAAAAAAGCAGACCCAGACAGTGTCCAGATCTGCCGATCGCTGTCGTCCAGCAGCGTATTATTTCGCCCGCTCAAGCAAGCAGACGCAATGCGCCGCGATGCCCTGCTTTGCTCCCGTGAAGCCGAGTTTTTCCTCGGTCGTCGCCTTGACCGAAACGCGCGACACCTCGCAGCCGAGTGCCCCGGCAATGTTCTCACGCATCTGCATGATATGCGGCGCCAGCTTAGGCGCTTGCGCCAGCACGGTCGCATCCAGATTGCCCAACCGATACCCTTCTTTCTCAATCAGGGCAGCAACATGCCGTAGAAGCGCCATGCTGTCCGCACCCTTATAGTGCGGGTCTGTGTCCGGAAAGTGCTTGCCGATATCGCCCAGCGCCAACGCACCAAGCAGTGCATCCATCACCGCATGCACCAGCACGTCCGCATCCGAGTGCCCATCCAGCCCGGTTTCGTGCGGGATATCCACCCCGCCGATGATGCATTTGCGGTCTTCCACCAGCCGATGCACGTCGTATCCGTGTCCGATGCGCATATTCAATCGTCCTCCCTGTTCAAAAACGCCTCGGCAGCCGGAATGTCCTCAGGCGTCGTGATCTTGATGTTTTCGTAGCTGCCGTGCGTTGCGCGCACGGTCTGCCCCAGCGCTTCGACCGCCGCACAGTCGTCAGTAAACGACCGGTTGTTCCGCTGCGCATCGGTCAGCGCGCGCAGCAATACGTCCCGACGGAACACCTGCGGCGTCTGCACCGCTGCCAGTGTATCGCGCGGCACATCCGCCACGATGCAGCCATTCTCGATGCGCTTAATACTGTCCTTCACCGGCACGACCGGCGCCGCCGCGCCGCATTCTGCCGCCCCATGCACCGCCTCAGTGATAACCGCCTCGCTTACCAGCGGCCGCGCGCCGTCATGCACGGCAACCAGCACGGTATCTTCGGGCGCAGCCGTGATGCCAGCCAACACGGACGCTGTGCGGCTGTCCCCGCCGCGCGTAACCGTGCGCAGCTTCGTAATACCGAACGCACGCGCCAGATCGGTATAGGGCATGATATCCTGCTCGCGACAGACCAGCACAATATCGCGCACGACCGCGCATTTTTCAAACGCACTCAGCGTATGCGCCAGCACGGGCGCACCGGCAAGCGGCAGCAGCAGCTTGTTCTCTCCCCCCATACGGCGCGACGAACCCGCCGCCACGATCACCGCGCACACCGCCGCGGGTGCGGATTTTTTCTTTCTTCTTTCCTGCATATGCATACTCCTTTGAAAAAAGGCTTTGCTCTGCCGCAAAGCCTTCTGCATTATGTTCCCAAATGCTGATCGATCACCTGTGCGATCTCCTGCGGACTGCAATCCAGCGCAAAGCACAGCTCGGACTCTAGAATCTGCCGCGCGGAAAGCAGCATTTTCTTCTCCCCCGTGGATAAACCGCGTTCCCTGTCGCGTGCGGCAAGGCTCTTGACCACCTGCGCCACCTCATCCAGATCCCCCGAACGGATGTGCAGCATATTCTCCCGGTAGCGCTGGTTCCAGCCCTTATTCTCGCTGCCGGCGATATCATCCAGCCGCTGCAAAAACGCCTGCGCCTGCGCACGGGAGCAGACCGGACGAACCCCCAGCTTTTCGCACGCATCAATCGGGATAAACAGCTGCGTATCGTCCAGCGCAAGCCTAAGGGCATAATACGTTGCGGGCGCGCCGTCGATCGTGCGCTCGACAATGTCCGCAATCACACCTGCGCCATGCAATGGATGAACGACCTTCTCGCCGATCTGATACATAATGCCTCCGTTCCAGCAAGCCTCTGTGATCTCCTTTATCTTACATCATATTGACGCTATTGGCAAGGTTTTTCGCGCTTTTTGCCCCGATCAGCGTACCGATCAGCAGCAGCCAGCAGCCGCCGCCCGCGCGCAGCAGCCAAAGCCCGCAAAACAACAGCCCCGCGGCACACAGCACAGCGAGCACAACCCTTCCGGCTTCTGCGCCGCCCGCACACAAATGCTCCAGCACCATCCCGCCGTCAAGCGGCGGCATGGGCAGCAGATTAAAGGCGCCCAGCAGCACGCTCGCACCCGCGAGACGATACCAGCCGCACGTCTGCGCCAGTGCGGTCAGGGCAAAACTCGCCGCCGGCCCAGCCAGACACACCGCCGCCCGTGCAAAACGTCCTTCCGGCAGCGCGCAGTGTATCACTGCGCCGCAGCAGGTCAGCGTCAACCGGTGCAGCCGTCCACCGGATAGGTGCAGCACCAGCAGATGGCCTGCCTCATGTATGGCAGCCGCCAGCAGCACCAACGGCAGTACGTTTGTCCGGTCTGCGCACCATAACGCGGCCAGCAGCACGACAAACCCATCCTGTACCTCGATCCGTCCGCGCGTCACGTCAGCTCCAGATAATCCGACGGGTCGAGCGCCATGCCGTCCTTCCATAGCTCTAAATGCAAGTGCGGGCCGGTCGTGTTGCCTGTTTGCCCGACGAGCGCGATCTCACCACCGCACTGTACCTGATCGCCCACGCCTACCAAAATGCTGCTGCAATGCGCATACAGTGTGGAAAAACCTCCCGCGTGATCGACGATCAGATACTTTCCATAGTCGGATTCGCCCACTTCGCGCACCGTACCGTCAGCAAAGGCTGCAATAGGTGTCCCCTCGTCGGCAGCAATATCCAAGCCGTAATGAAAAGCAGGCTCACCCGTGGTTGGGCTTAGCCGACTGCCAAACCCGGAAGTCAGCGTGCCCTCGGTGGGCAAAACATGCTCAAACGACAACGCATGCACCGTTTCATCCACCGTATCCGGAAACAGACTCAGTTCACGGCCAAGCACATCCTCCGCGCCGCCGGATGAAGCAGCATAGGCGCTTTGCTCCCCGTTCTGCTCCCCAAATACTGCATCCGCTTCTTCCCCACCGAATACCGCAAGCATCTGATCCACACCGGGCGCGCCAGCAAGTACCTGCGCTGCTTTTTCCCGTGCGGCGACTGCAAAAGGCGTATCTGAGTATTTGACAATCCCCGCGGCAAGCACCAGCGCCACCACCAGCAGCAGCCCCCTGCCGCTGCCAGCACGCTTGCCCACCGGACGTTTTCCTGTCATTCCGCCGCCTCCTTTCACTTGGTATAGCATATGCAGAAAGAGAACAGGAATATTCCGCCGCACTTTTGCACATATTCTCCGCGCCGCAGTGCAATAGAAAGAAACAGGCGGCAAAGGGAACCGAAAGCCGCCTGTTTCCAAAACCGGCCCAGCTTTGCCGGTTCGGTTTTGACAAACAAAAAAACAGGCCCGGAATCAAATTCCGAGCCTGTTTTTCTGCAATAGTCCTTGCAGTCAAAGACTGCCAAGGACGTATATTCGATTGAAAGCGTGGTTTCAATCGAGAATTAGCATACGCCCTGCGCCAGCATGGCGTCTGCAATCTTCTCGAAGCCGCCGATGTTCGCGCCCATAACCAGATTATCCTTGTGGCCGTACTTCTCAGCCGCAGTAATGCAGGTCTTGAAGATGTTGACCATGATATCGTGCAGACGCTGGTCAACCTCCTCGAAGGTCCAGGACAGACGCAGCGAGTTCTGGCTCATCTCGAGGCCGGAGGTTGCAACGCCGCCCGCATTAGCAGCCTTCGCCGGGCCAAAGAATACGTCGTTTGCCTGGAATGCAGCAACTGCCTCCGGGGTAGACGGCATGTTTGCGCCCTCAGCAACAAACTTGCAGCCGTTTGCAATCAGTGCCTTTGCGTCGTTCTCGTCCAGCTCGTTCTGGGTTGCGCACGGCAGCGCGATATCGCACTTTACGCTCCACGGACGCTGACCCTCGGTATAGGTGCTGCCTGCAACGCGCTCTGCATACTCCTTGATGCGGCCGCGCTTGACTTCCTTGATATCCTTGACCACATCGAGGTTGATGCCGTTGGGATCGTAAATGAAGCCGTTGGAGTCGGACATGGTGACAACCTTGGCGCCCAGCTCGGTCGCCTTCTCGCAAGCGTAAATTGCAACGTTGCCCGAGCCGGAGATCGCAACCGTCTTACCCTCGAACGAAGTGCCCTTGTATGCGAGCATTTCCTTCATATAGTAGCACAGACCGTAGCCGGTCGCCTCGGTACGCGCCAGAGAGCCGCCGTAGGACAGGCCCTTACCGGTCAGCACGCCGGTGAACTCGTTCTTCAGGCGCTTGTACTGGCCATACATAAAACCGATCTCACGGCCGCCAACGCCGATATCGCCCGCCGGTACGTCCGTAAACTGGCCGATGTGCTTGGAAAGCTCGGTGATGAAAGACTGGCAGAAACGCATAACCTCTGCATCCGACTTGCCCTTCGGATCGAAGTCCGAGCCGCCCTTGCCGCCGCCCATGGGCAGGCTGGTCAGGCTGTTCTTGAAGCACTGCTCGAAGCCGAGGAACTTGATAACCGAAGCGTTAACAGACGGATGGAAGCGCAGGCCGCCCTTGTATGGGCCGATCGCGGAGTTGAACTGTACGCGGAAGCCACGGTTGACCTGTACCTTGCCCTCGTCGTCTACCCACGGAACGCGGAACATGACCATGCGCTCCGGCTCAACGATGCGGTCGATGATACCGTTCTTCTCCAGCTCAGGACGAGCTTCCACAACAGGCTCGAAGCTCTCGAGCACCTCGAGAACCGCCTGCTGAAATTCCGGCTCGTTCGGGTTGCGCTTTTGTACGGTTTCATACACGCGCTTGAGGTAAGAGTTGGTAAGTGCCATTTTGTTTGTCCTCCTTACATTTCTGCCGCAGCCTCTTTCCAATTTTCAGGAAAAAGTGCGGAATTGCTTACATACTCGCGGTAGTGTGTAACTATTATATAGCATTTCGAAGCAGAGTGCAATACTTTAGCATGTTAAAAATATACATTTTTTTCTTGCAGAAAGGGGATAGAAATTGTGACATTTCGCTGATATAATGAAATAGCAAAAGGAGAATCTTGCAAAATGACGGTTTTTGAAAAAATTTATGCCGTGGTGCGCCGCATTCCGCGCGGCACGGTGGCAACGTATGGACAGGTGGCATTTCTTGCAGGCAACCCGCGCTGGGCGCGGGTGGTCGGCTATGCCCTGCACGCAAATCCTGACCCGGATGGCATCCCCTGCTACCGCGTCGTCACCAAGGACGGACGCACCTCCCCCGCGTTTGCCTTCGGCGGCGCGGATGTGCAGCGCGCCATGCTCGAAGCCGACGGCATCGAGTTCACGCCGGACGGCCGCGTGGATATGCAGAAATATCAATGGGAGGGCTTATCGGATGATTGACATCGCCAAGCTGACAGAACTGGCCATCGCTTATGATGCCGGCGATCCGCGCCGCGTACAGCATTTTATGAAGGTGTATGCGTTCTGCCGCATCATCGGGCAGCGAGAAGGACTGGATGCACAAACACAGAACACCCTCGAAGCCGCCGCCATCCTTCACGACATCGGTATCCATGAGGCCGAGCACAAGCACGCTTCTTCCGCCGGCAAGTGGCAGGAGGTCGAAGGCCCAGCAGTTGCCGCACCGCTGCTGGAACAGGTGGGCGCAGATCCAGCGACGTGCGAGCGCATCCTATGGCTGATTGCACACCACCACACTTATGCCGCATCCGAGGATATTGATTTCCGCATCCTGCTCGAAGCAGATTTTCTGGTGAATGCCTACGAAGACGCGCTGCCGCCAAACGCCTGCCAAACCGCAGGCGACAAGGTATTCCGCACCCGCACCGGCCAAACGCTTTTACAGAATTTGTTTCTTGCGTCTCCATACCAGTCGTAAACCTGCACAAAATTCATTCGGATATTGCCTGCCGCATTGTCATGCGGCAGGCTTTTTTTGTACATTCTGTGAAGATGGTTGACATTGCCTTTCAAGTGACTATAATGTGTTAGTAAGCTAATAGTAAGGAGGCTAACAAAGTGTGCGACAAGCGAATCGGCACGGAGCTTGGCATGCTCAATAACCTGATCAAGCGGCAGATGGTCTGCACCACCGGCAAGTCCGAACTGGCGAACATCACGGGGATGCAAGCTATGATCCTGTGGTTTTTGATGCAGACCACGGAGGAACGCTTTCAGCGGGATATTGAAACGCATTTCCGCATCCGGCGTTCTACCGCAACCGGTATCCTGAATCTGATGGAAGAGCACGGCCTTTTGCGGCGCGAACCAGTGGAGCAGGACCGGCGGCTCAAGCGTCTGGTGCTGACCGACCGCGCCAAGGCGCTGTATGAGCGCATCCATCAGGCGATGGAGCAGACCGAATCGCTCATGCAAGAGGGTATTGATCCGGAAGAACTTGCCGTCTGGTTCGGTGTCTGCGAAAAAATCCGTGCCAACTTGGAAAACTATCAACGAAAAGCTTCGGAGGGACAAGGATGATTAAGAGGCTGTTAAAAAGCGTGCGTGAGTTCAAAAAAGAAGCGCTGCTCACGCCGTTTTTCGTTGTGCTGGAGGTTGTGATGGAGGTCATCATCCCGGCTGTGATGGCGCTGCTGATCGACCGCGGCATTGATGCGCAAAATATGGGGGAAGTCTGGAAATACGGCATCATTCTGATCGTCTGTGCCATGCTTGCACTGATCTTCGGCGCAGCAGCAGGCACTTACGCGGCGCGCGCCTCCACCGGTTTTGCCCGCAACCTGCGTCATGATATGTACTATGCCGTGCAGGATTTTTCCTTTTCCAATATTGATAAGTTCTCCACCGGCTCGATCGTCACCCGCTTGACGACCGACGTCACCAACGTGCAGAACTCGTTCCAGATGTGCACGCGTATCGCTGTGCGCTGTCCGGTCATGCTGGTATTTGCGCTTGTCATGGCTTTCCAACTCAACAGCCAACTTGCGTTGATCTTCTTATGCGTGCTGCCGATTCTGGCAATCGGTCTGGGCTTGCTGATGAAGCGCGTTGCGCCGGTATTTGAGCGTGTATTCAAAATCTACGACCGTATGAACACCGTCGTGCAGGAAAACGTGCGCGGTATTCGCGTGGTCAAGGCCTATGTGCGCGAGGACTATGAAACCGAAAAGTTCAAAGGCGTATCCGGCCTGCTGTACCGCCAGTTCTCCAAGGCACAAAAGACTTTGGCGGGCGTTATGCCGCTGATGCAGTTCTGTATGTACACCTGCATGCTGCTGATCTCGTGGTTCGGCGCGCGTCTGATCGTGGGCGGTACCATGACAACCGGCGAGCTGACCAGCCTGTTCTCCTATGCCATGCAGATCCTGATGAGCCTGATGATGGTCGCTATGGTATTTGTCATGATTACCATGTCCAAAGCCAGCGCAGAGCGTATCGTCGAGCTGCTGGAGGAAAAATCCGACCTGCACAACCCGGAAAACCCGGTCACCGAGGTCAAGAGCGGCGATATCGACTTTGAAAATGTCAACTTCAGCTACAAGGGCGACGCAAACAAACTCGCTCTCCGTGATGTCAACCTGCATATCAAGGCCGGTCAGACCATCGGCATTCTGGGCGGCACCGGCTCGGCAAAGTCCTCGCTTGTGCAGCTGATCCCGCGCCTGTATGATGTGACCACCGGTTCGATCAAGGTCGGCGGCGTGGATGTGCGCGACTATGATATCGAATCCCTGCGCGAGCAAGTCGCCATGGTATTGCAGAAGAACGTGCTGTTCTCCGGTACGATCAAAGAAAACCTGCGCTGGGGCGATGAGCACGCTACGGACGAAGAACTTCAGCGCGTCTGCCGTCTGGCGCAGGCCGATGAGTTCATCGAGCAGATGCCCGACAAATACGATACCTATATTGAACAGGGCGGCACCAACGTATCCGGCGGTCAGAAGCAACGTCTGTGTATCGCCCGCGCGCTGCTGAAAAAGCCCAAAGTACTGATTCTGGACGACTCGACCAGTGCGGTCGACACCAAGACCGACGCGCTCATTCGCAAAGCGTTCGCGGAAGAGATTCCGGATACGACCAAGCTGATTATCGCGCAGCGTATCTCCTCCGTGCAGGACGCCGATCAGATTGTTATTCTGGATGGCGGTGCCATTCAGGCAGTCGGCACGCATGACGAGCTGTTGGCCACCAACACCATCTATCAGGAAATTTACAACCAGCAGATGAAGAAAGGAGGCGAGGAATAATGGCAGGACCCGGAATGAGAGGACCGATGGGTGGTCCCGTCCGTCACGGTCCGATGGGCGGCGGCAAGCGCAGCAAAAACCCTAGAAAAACCCTCGCGCGGTTGCTCCGCTATTTCAAAGGCGGCTACGCCGTGCAGTTTACCGTGGTGCTGGTCTGCATCCTGTTTTCCGCGGTAGCGAATGTCGCAGGCTCGATGTTCCTGCGCGTACTCATCGACGATTATATCGCGCCGCTGCTTTTGCAGGCCTCGCCTGTGTTCACCGGTCTGATTCATGCGATCGCACTGATGGCGCTGGTATATCTGGTTGGTATTGTTTCGACTTTCCTCTATAACCGCATCATGGTGTCGATCTCACAGGGCATCCTCAAGCAGGTACGCGACGAAATGTTCGAGCGTATGCAGAAGCTTCCCATCCGCTATTTCGATACGCACACCCACGGCGACCTGATGAGCCACTTCACCAACGATACCGACACGCTGCAGCAGATGCTCAGCCAGTCCGTGCCGCAGATGTTCTCTTCACTGATGACCATTATTGCCGTATTCATCGCCATGCTGGTGACCAACGTCTGGCTGACGCTGTTTGTGCTGCTCGGCATTTTCGTGATGCTGGTGGTCGTCAAGCGCATCGGCGGCCAGTCCGCCCGCTTCTTCCTCGAGCAGCAGACTGCACTGGGCAAGGTCAACGGCTATATTGAGGAAATGATCGGCGGTCAGAAGGTCGTCAAAGTATTCTGCCACGAGGAAAAGTGTAAGGAACAGTTTGACGAGCTCAACGACGCGCTGCGCGAAAGCGCCAAGAACGCCAATACCTTTGCCAACATCCTCATGCCGATTATGATGAACATCGGCAACCTGCTGTATGTGCTGGTCGCGGTGGTCGGCGGCACGCTGGCGCTGTCCGGTGTTGTCGGCAGCAGTATCACGATCGGCGTCATCGCCTCTTTCCTGCAGCTGACCAAGTCGTTTACCCAGCCGGTGACGCAGATTTCGCAGCAGTTCAACTCCATCATCATGGCGCTGGCTGGTGCGGAGCGTATCTTTGAGCTGATGGATGAGCAGCCCGAGCAGGACAATGGCTATGTCACGCTGGTCAACGCGAAGTACGACAAGCAGGGCAACCTGACTGAGACTCCGGAAAAGACCAATATCTGGGCGTGGAAGCACCCGCATAAGGACGGTACGATCACCTACGAACAGGTTCGGGGCGATGTCCGCTTCTATGACGTTGACTTCGGCTACAATCCGGATAAGATCGTGCTGCACAACATCACACTGTACGCCGAACCCGGTCAGAAGGTGGCTTTCGTCGGCGCGACAGGCGCGGGCAAGACCACGATCACCAACCTCATCAACCGCTTTTACGACATTGCGGACGGCAAAATCCGCTATGATGGCATCAACATCAACAAGATCAAAAAGTCCGATCTGCGCCGTTCGCTCGGCATCGTTTTGCAGGATACCAACCTGTTCACCGGCACGATCCGAGATAACATCCGCTATGGCAATCTGAGCGCGACCGATCAGGAGATCGAAGCGGCCGCGCAGCTGGCCAACGCTGATGACTTTATCCGCCGCCTGCCGGACGGATACGATACCGTCATTGACGGCGAGGGCGGCAGTCTGTCACAGGGCCAGCGCCAGCTGATCTCGATCGCGCGCGCAGCCGTTGCCGACCCGCCGGTCATGATTCTTGACGAGGCGACGAGCAGCATCGACACCCGCACGGAATCCATCGTACAGGCAGGCATGGACAGCCTGATGTACGGCCGCACGGTATTTGTCATCGCACACCGTCTGTCCACCGTACAGAACGCGGACGTCATTATGGTGCTCCAGCTTGGCCACATCATCGAGCGCGGCAACCACGAACAGCTGATTGCCGAGCACGGCAAGTATTACCAGCTTTATACCGGCGCATTCGAACTCGAATAAGCGCAGCGGCAAAAAAGCTTTTCACAAAAACAGGCTCCCCAACGGGAGCCTGTTTTTGTTATCTGCACCTTATGATATTGCTTTGTTTTTATCCTCTGATACTTTGCGCAGAATCTGCCGAAAACGGACGATAAACAGCGTTGTTGTCGTTGCGGCTGCCAACAGGTCTGCCACCGGCTCGGCAAAGAACACCGCAAACAGCTTATCCTCGAAGAAATGCGGCAAAATCAGGATGAGCGGAATCAGCAGAATGATTTTTCGCTCGATAGCCAAAAACAGCGAGATCTTCGCCTCTCCCAATGCAACAAAGCATTGCTGGAACGTGTTCTGGAACGCTGCCACAAAGCCCACTGCAAAATAGATACGCAGCGCCCATGCTGTTTCTTCGATCAATGCACTGTCATGCGCAAACAAACGTGCCAATGTGTGCGGCGCAATCATGGACAGCGCCCACACGCCAAACGCAAAAATGCATGCACCCAGCAGGTTATACCGCACAACCTTTTTCATGCGGTCCGGCCGTTTTGCACCATAGTTAAAGCTCAGGATGGGCTGTGCGCCCTGCGTCAGCCCGAGCAGCGGCATACTCACCATCTGCGCGACCGAGGTCAGGATGGTCATGGCGCCGACGGCAAGGTCGCCGCCGTATTTCTGCAAGGACACGTTGAACGTCACCGTCAGCAGGCTTTCGGTCGACTGCATGACGAAAGGCGCTGCACCCAAGGCGATCGCAGGCATAAGCAAACGCCAATCCAGACGGAAAAACGTCTTTTTCAGCCGCAGCGTGCTGGTTTTGCCGGCCAGGAACCGCACCACCCACAACGCGGAAACCGCCTGCGAAATGACGGTCGCAATCGCTGCGCCGCGCACGCCCATGCCGAACACGAAAATAAACACCGGGTCGAGCACAACATTGAGTACCGCGCCAATCAACACGGTTCTCATCGCAACGCTGGACTTGCCCTGCGCAGTGATAAATCCATTGAGTCCCAGTGCCGTCATGACAAAGATCGTGCCGAGCACATAGATATTAAGGTACTGCATCGCATACGGCAGCGTATCCGGCGATGCACCGAACAACACCAGCAGCGGCTCCTGAAACAGCAGGAACAGCACGGTCATCACGATTGCCAAGCCCCACAGCGCAGCCGTGCAGGTACCGAGCGTCCGCTCAGCCTTTTCGTGATCCCCTGCACCCATCGCGATCGAGGCGCGCGGGGCGCCGCCCATGCCGATGAGCGCGGCGAAAGCCGAAATCAGCGTGATGACCGGAAAGGTCACACCCATACCGGTCAGCGCCAGCTTGCCCTCGACCGGAATTTGCCCGATATAGATGCGGTCAACGATATTGTATAACAGGTTGACGACCTGCGCGCAAATCGTCGGCAGCGCAAGCCGCAGCAGAAGCGGACCGATCGGATCATTCCCCAGATCGGCCGCCTGTTTTTGTTTGATCTGTTTTTCCATGTCAGTGCGCTCTATCCTCCCGAATCAAAACGCGCAGTGCTTCGACTGCTGTGCGCACGCCTCGTTCCGCAGCATCCGGCGGGATGTTCGGCGCATCGTCATTATCCGCGTTCCACAGCACATTGAGCACGGCACCACAGCGCACATGCAGCACCTGTGCAACAATAAACAGCGCCGCTGTTTCCATTTCGCTCGTCAGCGCACCTGCCGCCTTCCACGCTTTCCACTTGGCGAGCAGTTCATCCGCAATCGGCTGCTGCGCCGGGCGGATCTCGCCGTAAAAGCTGTCCTTGGACTGGATAACGCCGATGTGATGGGTCAGTCCCAGCGTTACCGCCGCATCCCGCAGCGCACTCACAACCTCGAAGTTTGCCGCCGCCGGGAACTCGACCGGCAGATATTCGCGGCTTGTGCCCTCCTGCCGGATGGCTGCGGTCGCAATGACGATATCGCCGCCGCAAACCTCATCCACGATGCCGCCCGAGGTGCCCACGCGGATAAAGGTGTCCGCGCCACACTCGACCAGCTCCTCCAGCGCGATTGCGGCCGACGGGCCACCGATACCGGTCGAGCACACCGCGACCGGTTCGCCGTCCAGCGTTCCCGTCCAGATCGTGTATTCACGGTTGTGTGCAATCTGCTTGGGATCATCAAAATAACGCGCGATCTTCTCGCACCGGCCGGGGTCTCCCGGCAAAATAACATACCGTCCCACATCGCCCTTCTGAATCTGCAAATGCATCTGTTTTCCATCAATCAACATACCGGTTTTCCCTCCCGTTCGATCACTCGGATGTTTTTTTCCGCTTTCACGCGCGGAAGCATGACCTCATGCCCGCATCCCGTGCACTTGAGCTTGAAATCCATGCCTGTGCGCAAGACCTTCCACTGTTTGGAGCCGCAGGGATGCGGCTTTTTCATTGTCAGCAGATCGCCGACCTGCACATCCATACTTCATTTCCCCTTTCCAAACCGGATTTTATCCACTTTTATCATACCACATTTACAGTGCTAATCCCAGCCGTTTTTTCATATAGTATGGCAGACCCCAAAGGAGGCTCTGCTATATTATGAAAACAAGCGAATGCTATCTGCCCGAGGGCAGTTACACCGTGCTGCCTGAAGTGCAGCAAACGCTCGCGTCCCTTGACGGACTGCGGCGCGCGCAGGACGAAAGGATGATTCTGGAAGCGGTCGCGCAGCGGTGTACCCCCGCGCACGACCTGCTGTTCGATCTCGGCTTTGCGCAAGGCATCATGCCGCGCTCGTGTTGTGCGCTGGGTGTAGCCGAGGGCGACACACGCGAAATCGCCATCCTGTCCCGCGTGGGCAAACCGACCTGCTTTGTTGTCACGGACATTGACGAAAGTGCGGATACGCCGCTTGTCTGGCTGTCCCGCACAATTCCCCAGCAGCGCGCACAGGACTTTTTACTCGAAAACCTGTGTCCGGGCGACATTATCCCTGCTGCCGTTACGCATCTGGAAAACTTCGGCGCGTTCGTCGATATTGGCTGCGGCGTGGCGTCGCTCATCGGCATTGAAAACCTGTCGGTTTCGCGCATCTTCCATCCGTCCGACCGCCTGCGCGTCGGCCAGCGCATTTATGCAGTCGTGCGCTCGGTCGACCCGGACGTACGCCGCATTTCCCTGACTCACCGCGAGCTGCTCGGCACTTGGGCGCAAAATGCTGCCATGTTTTCACCGGGCGAAACCGTGCGCGGGGTGGTGCGCTCGGTCGAGCCATACGGCGTATTCATCGAGCTTGCTCCCAATCTGTCCGGCCTTGCAGAAGCGCGCGACGATCTTGCCCCCGGCATGATCGTTTCGGTTTACATCAAATCCATCCTGCCGCAGCGCATGAAAATCAAACTGACCGTCATCGACGTGCTTGCTCCGTCTGGCAAGCCAGAGCCGCCGCAGTATTTTGTCACGGATGGACATATCGACGAATGGGTATACACCCCGGCCTGCTGCGATCGAAAATACATCGCGACAGTATTTGAATAGCCCTATTTTGCCCCCTTGACCCGTTCCCAATAGGCTCTTGCCGCCTGTTCGGTCTTGTTCGGGCCATAATCATAGTAATGTGCGTTTTTGATCTCGTCCGGCAGGTACTGCTGCTGCACCCAATGGTTCGGAAAGGCGTGCGGATACTGATAGGTCAATCCCCGACCGAGTTTGGATGCACCGCCATAGTGCGCATCCTTGACGTGCGCCGGAATATCGCCCGTACGTCCCGCACGCACGTCAGCCATCGCCGCATCAATCGCAGCAGCGGCGCTGTTGGACTTGGGGGCGGTCGCCATCAGGATGACCGCCTCGGCCAGCGGGATGCGCGCCTCCGGCAGACCGAGCTGGAACGCGCTGTCCACGCATGCTTTGACAATTGCTGCGCACTGCGGATATGCAAGACCGATATCCTCGCTGGCAATGACCAGCATACGCCGCGCAGCCGAAATCATGTCGCTCGCTTCGAGCAGACGCGCGAGGTAGTGCAGCGCGGCATCCGGGTCCGAGCCGCGAATGGACTTTTGCAGCGCGGACAGGATATCGTAATGGCTGTCGCCGTCGCGGTCGTAGCGCATGTTGGAGCGCTGCGCCGCTTGCTGCGCGTCCGCCAGCGTCACGCCATCCGCACCTACACCCAGCACAAGCAGTTCCACCGCGCCAAGCGCCTTGCGCACATCCCCGCCGACCGCCTGCGCGATGTAAGCCGCCACGCCGTCTTCAACGGGCGTGCCCTTGTCGCCAATGGCAAGCGAAAACGCCCGCTCGACCGCGCGCTGCACATCCGCTGTCTCAATGGGCTTGAACTCAAAGACCGTGCTGCGGCTGAGAATTGCGTTATACACATAAAAATAGGGATTTTCAGTTGTGGACGCGATCAGCGTCATTTTTCCCGTTTCGATAAACTCCAGAAGGCTCTGCTGCTGCTTTTTGTTGAAATATTGGATCTCGTCCAGATAGACCAGCGCGCCGTTCGGCGCAAGGAAAGTGTCCAGCTCGTCGATGATTGCCTTGATGTCTGAAATGCCCGCGGTCGTAGCATTCAGGTGATACAGCTTACGCTCAGTCTGCTTTGCAATGATGGACGCGACCGTCGTCTTGCCCACGCCGGATGGGCCATAAAAAATCATATTCGGAATCGTGCCCGACTCAATCACGCGGCGCAGCAGACCGGCTTTGCCCAGCAGATGCCGCTGACCGACCACATCATCCAAGGTTTTCGGACGGATCTTATCCGCTAAGGGTTGATACATACCCTGCACCCTTTCTCTGCTTCTTAGAATAGAAACATTATACTACGCTTTTGCAGCGCATACAAACGGGCTTGACTTTCTCGCTTTACTATGATAAACTAACCACAGTTAGAAAATGATAAAGGAGATTTTTCCCGATGGACAAGCCTTTTCTTGCGAAACTCCGCCGCATTGACCCCTATGTGCCGGGCGAGCAGCCGCAGAGCGACGATATCATCAAGTTAAACGCCAACGAAAACCCGTACCCGCCCGCACCGGGCGTTGCCGAAGCGCTGCGCACATTCGACGCCTCGCGCCTTGCGCTTTATCCGGACGCGAACGGCAAAGCGCTCAAAAATGCGCTTGCAAACCGCTTCGGTGTAAAACCAACGCAAGTATTCCTCGGCAACGGCTCGGATGACGTGCTCGCGCTTGCGTTTCAGTCGTTCTTCTGCTCGGGTGAGCCGATTCTCTACCCGGATATCACCTATTCGTTCTATCCGGTCTGGTGCGACCTGTTCCGCATACCGTATGAGACCGTGCCGCTGGATGAGAACTTCTGTGTGCGCGTCCGCGACTACGACAAACCGAACGGCGGTATTGTCCTGCCCAACCCGAATGCGCCGACCGGACGCGGCGTGTCGCTCGACGTCATTGAGGACCTTTTGCAGCACAACGCGGATTGCGTGGTCATCATCGACGAGGCCTATGTGGATTTCGGCGCGCAGAGCGCCGTGCCGCTCCTTTCCAAATACGAAAACCTGCTCGTCGTGCAGACGATGAGCAAGTCGCGCTCGCTCGCCGGCCTGCGCATTGGCTATGCGCTCGGCTCAGAAACGCTGATTGCGACGCTCGAGGCGGTCAAAAACTCCTATAACTCGTATACAATGGACGCAGTCGCGCTCGCTGCGGGCGAAGCCGCAGTCAAGGACGAGGCGTATTTTCAGGAGACCTGCCGCAAGGTCATCGCCACGCGTGAACGTACCGCAGACGAACTGCGCAAACTGGGTTTTACTGTTTCCCCCTCACTGACCAACTTCCTGTTCGTCACCCACCCAACCCAAAAAGCGCCGGAAATTTTCGAATTTCTTCGGCAGAAAAATATTTTTATCCGGTATTTCAAGCTGCCGCGTATTGACAACTATCTGCGCATCACCGTCGGCACGGACGAGCAGATGGATCGCATGATCGAAGAACTGCGTACCTAGAGTGTATAAGACCACCCGTGACGGGAAACGGCTGACGCTGGAGGATGAATGTCTGCAAAGTTGCAGCCTACCATCCATAGCCTACGGCTTCAAGCGGTGTTCCTTGAAACACAAGATCGGGCCGCAGGAAAAGTTCTGCAACCATTACCCGCTGTGTCAAAAGGCGTGGGCGGCGGGCAAACGGGTGGTCAAGTTCATCGGCTACGACGCGGGCGAGGGCTACCGCAGCGACAAGGTGCTGCTGGGAGACCTGGCCGACCGAAAATACAGCAAGAGTATTACGATGGCGAGCGCGGCAGCATCCCGGAGGAATACCGGGTGATGACCTTCCAGGACGACATCCCTGAAGAAGAAATTTCGGAATGGGCCATGGACCTTGCCTACGATATGGACGAGTTTTTCCGGCAGAACGATCCGCAGTATGCCGCCGAGCACCCGGAGGAACACGCGGCAAAGGAAGAAATCTACGAGAACCTTTCCGATTGCCGCATTGCCTCTCTGGAAGAAAAGCTGAAGGCGTTGGGTCAGACCCCGGAGGACTACCTTCCCTCCGAGCTGGAGAAGTTCAAGGAGGCTGTGGGCTACGAGGCATA
>CALWUJ010000019.1 GCA_944384725.1 uncultured Agathobaculum sp.
ACCTGCTGGTCAACGTGGTCGGCCATACCGACCTTTGCCTGTGCAAGCGTTACGGGCATTTGTCATCTTCCTTTCTTGTTTCAAACGTTGTAGTGTTCCGCGATCGCGCTTCCCAGATCGACCGCCGTGTTGGGTTTTCCGCCTGCGGCGGGGGTATATGCAGAGCCGCCAGCTGCACTCTTGCCGGAATTTGCGCCAGCCGCACCCTTGCCAGAATCTGCGCCATTCTGCTGACCGGCAGCCGAATCGTCCTCGAACAGCCATGCCTTGTCTTTCTTGAGGCCCTCTACCTGCGCGTCCAGACCGGTGACCTTGCCGTCCTTGTCGATCTTGATCTCGTCCATATTGAGCGCCGCACGGGTCAGCTGCGGATCACGGGCGCGGGCGCGAGTCAGCGCAAGATCGATCGCAGCCGCCTTGCGGATATTCGCAGTGTCGGTATCGTACTTGGTCTGGAGATCCTTCAGGTCATCTTCCAGCTTTTTCGGATCCTTACCGTCCCACGCCTTGGCCGTCTCGCGCAGGCCCTTGATTGTGTTGTTCGCGGTGTCCAGCTCCTGCTGCTTGGCATCCACATCGGCCTTCGGCACATATGCGCCGCCGGCAGCGTTGACCACCTTGAAGCCCGCCTTTTGGACCGCATCGGAGAACTGCTCCCACGTCAGCGCGCCGGCTTCAAAGAGTGCTTTCAAAAACTCCATTTTGTCACGTCCTTTCTTGATTTTTGGCATGAAAAAACCACCTTGACGTTCGTCTTGGTGGTTTTATCGTTTTGTTTTTGCATGACAAAGGCGCTCCGTTACCGAAGCGCCCTCATCTGGATGACTGGTATTTTGGCGGGTGTGCCCCTTCCCGCATTTCTTTTGACCCAAAGGGTGCGTAGCAGCACAATCTCTACTTCAAAATACCACTTATCTGTATGAGTATTATAGCACGATTATTCGTTTTTGTAAAGTAACTCGCTCTTTTCTGCAAGTTTCCGCAAGTTTTTATCCCTGATCCGGTAGAACGTCATAATCGAATTCTTTCGCCCTGCATCATCGATATCGAGCGCCAGCCGGGTGACCACATTCAGGTTGGTATCCGGCAGATGCTTCACCATGAAAACAGTTCCCTCGTGCTTTTCGTCAACCAGTACCATATCAGGATTGAGGGCACAATCGGCTCCATACTGTTCAAACAGCTCTACATCTTCCGGGTGACGCTGGCGAATATGCTCCAGACGCTCATCCATGATGATTAGTTCTTTGGTTTGCAGCTTACCGAATCGCTTTTCCAGATACTCCGTGTTCAACTCACCCAGCGAACGGCAGGCCGGTTGCGTCTTTTCCACAGCCGCTCCCCCATTCCTTTGCTTACCGTTCCCCATTATAGCAGATTCTGTCGATTTTTCAACCGACTCACCTGCTACATACTTCTCGTACCAGTCCTCGTAAGTCATGCCCTGGTCGACGTACTCGGTCTTGCCGGTTTCCGGGTTACGGGCTGCCCGCTGGCCGCCCGCGTCAAACTCGGTCACCGGCACGGTCGTGCAGCGGCATCGCGGATGGATTGGCGGATAGCTGACGCCGGTCTCGCGTGCGGAAACCGGAAACGTCTTGCCGTCCAGCGCCCCGCACACCGCGCAGGTCTTGAGATCGAGTGAAGCGTCAAACTGGTATTCGCTGACGCCAGTCTCTTTGTAGCCCTTTGCCGTTGCTTCAGCGGCCGCATGCGCACTCTCGGTGTGAATCAGCGTCGCCGCCCGGCTTTCGGACACGCCCATGCGCTCGGCGAACTGCTTGGTCGTGCGCTGCAGTGGGTCGCCCCGGACAAAGGAGCGGGACAGGGCCGTCTCCAGTTCGCGCAGCAGCTTGTCCTTGTCTGCCCAGATGCGGCTGGAAAAATCGCTGTCCAACCAATGAATTTCACAATTCTTGATGAGGCTGTTATGATATCAGCATTAACCCGGTATATTGAATTTTGCGAATCTTGCCTTAAATTACCTAATAATCAAACTCAATCATCGTTTATCGCAGGGGATATTGATATTTCTAAACGGCTCCTGAATCACTTTCGCGAAGACTATCTGTTGCAAGGTGGAAACCTTAACGACCTTTGACCGCGGCCATTGCGGCTTTTCTTCGTGATAAATATTGTTTGGCTGACATCTTATTGCATCTGTCAATGGCCTTAGATAAACCAACAGCATTACATTTAAAACCGTCTAAACTAACAGTGACCTCTGGTTGCCGCTCTTGTGCTGGAAACATAAGGGCGGCAATTTCTTTTGCGTCTCCTTCGATGATGATGTTTTTGATTATAATTTTCACTTTCTTCATCTCCCTTCTTCTTCCGTAGTTGCGAACAGATCCCCGACTTCAATTCCCGGAAAGAACGCTCGTTGAATCTTGATAGCTTCATCAAGATATAGCGGTGACTTCCCGGAGAGCTTGCGCGCAAGCGTGTCTCGATTCATGTTCAAATCGCATGACATGCTTTTGATGGTAATCTGATTGCGCGCCATTTCAGCTCTGAGATTTTTATATACAACACCGCTTTGCGTCATTTTATCACCCCATTTCGTGCAATGCGTTATTATGGCTATATGTTATCACGCAATGCGTGTATTGTCAATACAAAAACTTAAATTAAATCTTGCAATGCGTGAAATTGCGTGATATAGTTAAGTCAAAGGAAGGAGGGTCACCATGGATTTCTATTTGACACTTCAAGAAATAATGAAGCAAAAAGGTTTGACTATACCGGAAGTAGCACGATCCTGTGGGCTTACAGATTCTACTGTAAGGAGCATAATTGACCGAAAGCAGAAGAAGATCGCATTAAATATTGCTTTCAAACTCAGTCATGGGCTTGGGGTTAGCCTTGAGCGACTTAATGGCGAGCAGGTTGACGCGACTCCGATACAGGATTTTGGCATCCTACTTAACAACGCAGAAAAAGAATTCATAAAAAAATACCGCACTCTCGATGAGTACGGTAAAGCAGCTGTGGATTCGATTTTAAATATAGAATATAAGCGTTGCGCTGAGCAAGCAGATTCGCCCCGCCCGATGGTCATGGCGGCAGCTCGCAACGGCGCTGTCAGTCAGATTGAAGAGATTCACCCGGACGAACTTCCCGACAACACACCGCTTCCATAAACGGCATGAATCGCTGATATAGTTTGCGTTCTAATAGCGACGATAAAAACTTATTCCTGTCATGCAGGGTTTTCATTCTTTCTGCTCGGAATCGCGCGGCTTGCTTTGAAATACGACATGCCGCCGCAATTTCATCTGCGGTATGTAGATCAAGCCCCCACAATACGCAGGCAGGCGCCAATAAGCGGGCGGCAAATTGATTGGCCGCAGTCTCCTGCGGGCTATCTCCCGGGGAAGGTTCACGGTTTTTTGTCGTGATACTTCCCGGCGCAACATGCCCAAGGACAATATGCCCTAACTCATGCGCAATCGTAAAACGGATTCTTTCCGGTGAGCATGCTTCACTGTACAGGATGACTGGCTCTTCCCCAGCGTAAAACGTAAGGCCGTCCGTCTGTACAGTAAGCGCAGTTAGATTTCTTTTCTGTATCAGCGCTTTTGCATCCTTATACGATACTATACGAACGCCGAGCTGATCGCGGATTATATTCAGATTGACCGGCAAACGGTCTATACCGCAATCCAAAAGTATTTTCCACGCCGCATCTCTTGCGTTTTGATAATCTTTGTAGCTCACAAATAAACACCTCCACAAAAATTGTAGAGATGCATTGTGCGCTTTGTCTGCAAGTAAATGTTGGTAATTATAGCCTTGGTATAATGCGGCTGCTACAATAAAAATCCCGCCCCGGTGCTGCAACACCAGAGCGGGACATGGGGTACTGATAAACTTGACTCGTTCCATCAGTACCCCTATTTTACCACACTTTTTTACGGTAAGAAAGGGGTTATTTTTATGACCAGTTTTGTCCGCAAGCGCGGAAAGACATGGAGCTACTACTTTGAGATCGAACTCAACGGCAAGCGCCGCCAGATCAGCAAGGGTGGCTTTGCCAAAAAGTCCGACGCGAAAAGCGCGATGGCCGAAGCCATCGTGGACTATGAACAGCGCAACTTCTTAAATATCTCTAAGGTAAAACTCGACCGCTTCTTCGAGGACTGGCTGGAGAACACCGTGCGCCCGCTGCGATCGCGCACCACCTACCTGCGCTATCAGTCACTCTACGACATCTATATCCGCCCAGAAATCGGCGGCGAACTGCTGACCGCTATTACGCCGATCAAGGTCGATCGGACCGTTCGGAACGTGCGCGCCGCCGGGCGGTCGGAAACAACGGTGCAGCATGTGTACGGCCTGCTGCGGCAGGTGCTGCACCGCGCCGCCCAGCTCCGCCTGATCCGCGACAACCCGTGCGAGTACATTGACCGTCCCAAGCGCGCCAAGAGCACGACCGAGGTACTGACCGAGCCGGAAATCCTTGCGGTGGTGAATACCCTTGATCTGCACAATGCCAGCGACTACATATTCTATGTTGGCTTTCTGTTCGCGCTCGAGACCGGCTGCCGCCGCGGCGAGATGTGCGGTCTTGAATGGTCGGACATCAACTGGGAGACACGCACGATCTCGATCGAACGCGCACTGACCTACGTCAACGGCCACGTGTACATCGGTGAACCGAAAACCGAGGACTCAGTGCGCACGCTTGAACTCTCCCCCACGTTGATAACGCTCCTGCGCTCATTTCGTGCGTGGCAGGCAGAGGAACGTCTTAAGCTCGGACCATACCGCAAGCACAATGTGTTCGACGGTCTGGAATATGACTTCGTGTTCAGTTGGCCGGCTGGTAACTACGTACATCCGCTCTGGTGGACCAAGCGCACGCCGGTGGTCATGCGCCGCGCAGGTATTGACAAGCATATCCGCCTGCACGACCTGCGCCACACCAGCGCGACGCTACTCATCCAGCAGGGCATCGACCTCAAAACCGTGCAGAACCGGCTCGGCCACACCGACCCATCAATGATTATGCAGCGGTACGGCCATGTGACCAAAACCATGGCCAGCCGTGCGGTCACCGAGCTGGAAGACGCGATCTACGGCGGGCGCAAAATACAATAAGGAACACCGCCCGTTTTTGTCAGTAAATTTGTCAGTGTTTTTTCACAAAACAAAGATTTTACTGACAAATCGCAAAAAACAATATGATACAATATGGTACATTATTTTGCTCTAAAGCGTAGAAAATCATTTTGTTTTTGCACTTTATATACAATATGGAACTATATGCAATTTGCGGTATCGAAGACAGAACCCGGCTTACGCACCAGTCATACCACAAAAAAGGCGCTCATTTGAGCGCCTTTTTCTATTTCTCGTTAATTAAGGAAATCCTTGAGTTTCTTCGAGCGGGACGGATGACGCAGCTTACGCAGCGCCTTTGCCTCGATCTGGCGAATGCGCTCGCGCGTAACGTTGAACTCCTTGCCGACCTCCTCGAGGGTACGGGTATGGCCGTCCTCAATGCCGAATCGCAGGCGCAGCACCTTTTCCTCACGCGGTGTCAGCGTCTTGAGCACTTCGACCAGCTGCTCCTTGAGCAACATGAAGGACGCCGCCTCTGCCGGTTCGGGCGCATCGTCATCCGGGATAAAGTCACCGAGGTGGGAATCCTCCTCCTCACCGATCGGAGTTTCCAGCGACACCGGTTCCTGCGCAATCTTGAGGATATCACGCACGCGGTCAACCGGCATGCTCATTTCCTTGGCGATCTCCTCCGGACTGGGGTCATGACCCAGTTCCTGCAGCAGCTGGCGCGAAACACGGATAACCTTGTTGATCGTCTCTACCATGTGTACCGGAATGCGGATGGTACGCGCCTGATCGGCAATCGCACGCGTAATCGCCTGACGAATCCACCAGGTCGCATAAGTCGAGAACTTGAAGCCCTTGGTCGAGTCGAATTTCTCAACCGCCTTGATCAGACCGAGGTTGCCCTCCTGAATCAAATCAAGGAACAGCATGCCGCGGCCGACATAACGCTTGGCGATCGAAACGACCAGACGCAGGTTTGCTTCCGCCAGACGCTTTTTCGCCTTTTCACCGATTTTTACATCTCGATCCAGCAGGACGCGCTCATCAGCGGGGATAGCGTCGCCTTCCGCTGCAATGCGGGCTTCCGCCTCGTTGCCCTTCTGCATCTGCTCGGCCAGCGTCACTTCTTCCTCGGGAGAAAGCAGATCGACCTTGCCGATCTCCTTGAGATACATGCGAACCGGATCGTCGATCGCAAAGGTTTCCGCCATAGCAGAGGTGTCAATCAGCTCCTCTTCCGGAACCTCCTCCACATTATCCGGCTCAAACACCTCGCCATCATCGTCACCCAGCGCCTTTTCCAGCACGCCTTCGGTTTCGATCTCCACGCCCATGGTTTCGAGCGTTTCATACAGCTTATCAATATCGTCGCTTTCCATATCCAGCTGGCTCAGTGCATCCGCGATCTCCTTGAGCGTCAGCCGTCCATTCTTTTTGCCAAGCGCCAGCAGATCTCTGAGTACCTGCTGCTGGTCCACTGCATGCTCCGGTACGTTTGCCTTGCCCGTTGTCGTCATATCGTTTGTCCTCCCGCGTTTTGTTTTTTTATTCGTCCAAAGGTCAGCAGCGGATCCTCTCCTGCTTCGGTAATCGTACCGTCTCTGACGCGCTGCATTCGTATCGTGTTTATGTATTCCTGCATTTCCTGCCGGTGTTCGCCGGGCGGGATGCCCTGATCGAGAATCGCAGAGAGCAAGCTCATTTCATTGCTTTCCAGCCAACCCTCAAACGACAGGATATCCACCATCTGCCCTTCCCGGTCGAGCGTGAGCACACGCTCATATATCTTACGCAGCACAGACGCAGAAAACCACGCCGGCGGCAATTCTTTTTCCAATCCCGCTGCCAGTTTCTGATCGTAGAACAGCAGCCGCAATATATTTTCTTCCGCCTTGGCGGATTTGACATCCGCATAGGCAAGCGTGCGGTCCTTGGGCTGCGCCATGCCGACCGGCGAGCGAATCTCGCGCCGCTCGGCGGTTCGCTGCCGCTTGCGGCGGATGTTCAGCTCGCGCCGCACCTCAACATTCATGGCTTCGGCGGTCACGCCTGCCATTTTGGCTGCGCGTCCCGCATATACCTCGCGCTCAATACCGCTTTCAATGCCGGCGAGCATACGCGCTGCATCCCGCAGGAACAACACGCGCGCTTCGTCATCCTCCAGATCGTATTTCGCTGCGATTTGCTCCAGCCGGTAAGCGTTGTGATCCTCGCTTCGTTCAATGAGCGCACGGAAGGCATCCGCCCCCTTGGCCTTGATGAACTCATCCGGGTCTTTCGCGCCCGGAATTTTAAGCACCTTGACCTGCAAATCGCATTTTTTCAAAATATCGATGGCGCGCTGCGCTGCCGCCTGTCCCGCGCCGTCCGCATCATAGGAGATCACAATGCGTTCGGTGTGCCGTGCAATGATGCGCGCCTGCTCCTCGGTCAGCGAAGTGCCGAGCGAGGCCACCGCACAGTCAAATCCGGCCTGATGCAGCGCAATCACGTCCATATAACCTTCTGCAAGGATGAAATACCCGTTTTTCGTGGTCTTGGACAGGTTGAGCGCAAACAGATTGCGGCTTTTGTGGAAAATCGGCGTTTCAGGCGAGTTCAGATACTTTGGTTTGGAATCATCCAGCACACGCCCGCCGAACGCGATTACATTCCCGCGCACATCAATGATGGGAAACATCACGCGCCCGCGGAAGCGGTCGTACACGCGCCCCTTTTCGCTGCGGCTGAGCAGCCCTGCGTCCAGCATTTCCTCCCGCGTATAGCCTTTGGCGGTCATTGCGTCGAGCAATGCATGGAACGAGTCCGGTGCGTAGCCCAGCCCAAAGCGGTTCATGGTGCGCCGGTGCAAGCCGCGCCCGAGGAAATACTGCTGCGCCGCGCGGTTCTCCGGCTGCCACAGCGTGTCGTAATAAAACCGCGCCGCGTCTTTGCACAGCGCATACAGGCGTTCGCGGCGGCGCGCTGCCTGCCGGTCGGCCGCGTCCTGCTCCGGCACCTGCATACCCGCACGCGCTGCCAGATAGCGCACCGCATCGGGAAATTCCAGCCCTTCGGCTTTCATGGTGAAAGTAATCACCCCGCCGCCCGCGCCGCAGCCGAAGCAGTGGAAAATCTGCTTATCGGGCGAAACCGAAAAGGACGGCGTTTTTTCATTATGGAAGGGGCACAGGCCGAAATAGTTTGCGCCGCTCTTTTTCAGCTGAACATATTGCGAAACAACATCCACAATATCGTTCCGTGCGGATAATTCATCCAGAAAAACGCGGTCAAACGCCATTCGCCCACCTCCTTTGTAGGATAGCCGGATTTTTTATCCTTCAATCTTATTCCAGCTTTTCGGAATAAATAATTTTTTGTAAACCGAGATTGAGTACCGGTCGGTCATGCACGCGATATAATCGCACACGACACGCTCAAGCGATTCGCCGTGTGTCATCAGCACAAAATAATCCCCCGGCAGTTCATCCGGATGCGCCACAAAATATTCATACAGACCGCGCAGCATGGTCTTTGCACGCATTTCTTCGCGCTGGGCCTCTGCGCCATGATACACATGGGCAAACATAAACTTGCGCAGCTCCATCATATCATCATGCACCTGCTGATCCATGCCGATCTCCTGATGTGCCATACCGTATTCAATCATTGCCGTGACCATGGTATCAATGCGCTTGCCGTGGCTGTCGCCCAGACGACGGCGCAAATACTGCGGAATGTCTGTACTTTTGATGACGCCGCCGCGCATCGCGTCGTCAATATCATGGTTGATATAGGCAATGCGGTCGGCATAGTGGATAATACGTCCCTCAGGCGTGTCCGCTTTTTTCGTGCCCGTGTGGCAAACAATACCATCCCGCACTTCCTGCGTCAAATTCAGATCTTCAATCAAATCGACCATACGCAGGCTTTGCTCGTTATGCCGGAAACCAAACGGACACACCTCTGCAAGCGCCCGCTCGCCCGCATGGCCGAACGGCGTATGCCCCAGATCATGTCCGAGCGCAATCGCTTCGGTCAAATCTTCATTCAGCCGCAGCGCACGCGCAACCGTGCGCGCAATCTGCGATACCTCTAATGTATGCGTCAGACGGGCACGATAGTGGTCGCCCTCTGGCGAAATAAATACCTGCGTTTTGTGGCTCAGCCGCCGAAACGCTTTGGAGTGAATAATACGGTCGCGGTCGCGTTGAAAGCAGGTACGATAGGCGCACGGCTCCATCCCGCGCTGCCGTCCCTGCGACTCATCCGCAAAGGTTGCCCACGGCGCAAGCGTCAGGTGCTCCCGCTGCTCCTGCTGTTCCCGGATCGTCATACAGTACGCACCTCCTGCTTTTTGCCATCAAAAAATTCGTCTATTTGATTTATACCGACTCCATCGCCAAAATCCTTTTTTTCAGGGCAATTTTTTTCACTTTATTTTACGCGCCTTCCCATAAAGCGCGTCTCCATCACCTCAGCATACACCTGCCCGGCGGTTGCCTCGGCCAGCGCCGCATTGAGTTGTTGTTCCCCACCTGCCGGTAAAGTTACCGTCAGCGTCACATCTGCGCCGAAATCGGTCTGTTCGACAGCGCAATCGTGATCGGGCAGCAGATGCAGCACCATTTCGTACAAATTATAGGGGCACGCAATCAGCGCAACCGAAAACAGGCTCATGCGCTGCACGCCCGCCGCAGCCACGGCGATCTGCGCGCCCTTGGTATAAGCGCGCACCAGCCCGCCGGTGCCGAGCAGCACGCCGCCGAAATAGCGCGTCACCACGCAAAGGCAGTTTTCCAACTGTTCGTGCCGCAGCACCTCCAAAATGGGCATACCGGCAGTGCCCTGTGGCTCGCCATCGTCCGAATAACGCATCACATTGCCCTCACGCAGGATATAGGCATAGCAGTTATGCGTTGCATCCCAATAGGTTTCGCGCATTTCCTTGATGCGCGAAACCGCTTCCTCCGCCGTCTCCACACGCCACAGCCGTCCGGTGAACTTGGAGCGTTTTTCTTCAAATTTATCCTCGCCATACGCGGCAAAGGGTACAAAATAGTCCTTTTCCATTGCGTATCCCCGTTTTAATGCGCCTTCGTCTGCGCGTTATTCCTCAACCAGATAGTCCGCCACACGACCGTAAGTCTTATCGTCCACAATCGCTTCGACCAGCGTGCCTTCCGCAGCATAGTCAGTCGCCTCGATCTGCGCTTCCCGGTGCAGCATGTCGAGCACTGCGCCATCCGCATATGGAATCAGCAGCTTGACGCGGTGCTTTCCTCGTCCGAGCGCGTGCTCAATGGCTGCGAGCAGTGCATCCACGCCTTCGCCGGTCTTTGCCGAAATGGCAACGCCCTCATCCGGCCGGAAGTACGGAATGACCTCCGGATCGCATTTGTCCGCCTTGTTGTAAACCATCAGGCGCGGGATTTCCTGCGCGCCCAGCTGCGCGATAACTCCCTCGACCGTCTCGGCCTGCATGCGCCAATCCTCGTCCGACACATCGACGACGTGCAGCAGCAAATCGGCATACGCCAGTTCCTCCAGCGTTGCCTTGAACGCACTGACCAGATGGTGCGGCAGCTTACGGATAAAGCCAACCGTGTCGCTCAGCAGGATTTCCTGCGTATCCGAAATACGCTTTTTGCGCGTGGTCGGGTCAAGCGTATCGAACAGACGGTCGTTCGCTTCGATGCCTGCGCCGGTCAGCTGGTTAAGCAGTGTGGACTTGCCCGCATTGGTATAGCCCACGATAGCAACCATAGGCATCTCGGTTTTTTTGCGCTGGCGGCGCTGCACCGCGCGCACCTGCCGCACCTGCTCCAGTTCGGCTTTCAATTTATCAATACGTTTACGGATGTGACGGCGGTCGGTTTCCAGCTGGGTTTCACCCGGGCCGCGCGTACCGATCGGACTTTTGCCGCCGCCCGCCGTCTGGCGCACCAAATGCGTCCACATACCGGCAAGTCGCGGCAGGATATACTGGTACTGCGCCAGTTCGACCTGCAATTTGCCCTCACCCGTGCGGGCACGCTGGGCAAAAATATCCAAAATCAGCGCCGATCGGTCAAGCACGGTGCATTTGGTCAGCTCCTCGAGGTTACGCGTCTGCGACGGCGACAGCTCATTGTCGAACAGCACCAGCGTGGCCTCGTTCGCCTCAGCCAATTGCCGCACCTCTTCCGCCTTGCCCTCGCCAATGAACGTGCGCGCGTCCGGCGCGGGACGGCGCTGTAAGGTCATCGCCACCGCCTCTGCGCCCGCCGTCTCAGCCAGCGCGCGCAATTCGTCCATCGTGCGCTCGTCCGCATCCTGCTGCGCAGTGAAGGACGGGCAGCTCAGCCCAACCAACACCGCGCGCTCTGCCTGCATTTTGTTTTCCAGTTCGGTCATTGTTTGGTTTCCTCCCCTCTCTGGGGCATGCCCGCATGTGTGCGGGCGGATTTGAAAACAGAAAAGCCACCGAAACGCGCTTCGTCAGCAACCGTTTCGATGGCTTTCTCTTACTTGTCCAGATTGAAACGCTTCTTGAAGCGATCAACACGTCCGCCGGTGTCTACCAGCTTCTGCTTGCCCGTGAAGAAGGGGTGGCACTTGGAGCAAACGTCAACGACGATATTCTCCTTAGTGGAGCCGGTCTCAATGACATTGCCGCAGGCACAGCGGATCGTGGTCTGCTTGTACTCGGGATGGATGCCCTGTTTCATGTTGTTTCACCTCTTTCCACGGGAAATCACAAAATTTCTCTTGCAGTCGTAAGGATATGATACCATACAACGCGACAAAATGCAAGCATTATTTTTCATATACCAATTTTTCTTCCGTCCAGTCCTTGAGCACCGGAATCATGGACGCTGCCAGCGCCTTTGCGCCCGCCAGATCATGCAGCAGATAATTGCCGCACTCGATGCGGCTCGCGCCGGGAATCTCGCCCTCGTAAGCCGAGACAAAGTCCATCGTCTCGCGCACGAGTTCAATCGCATCCGCTGGCGCCAGGTCGCGCACGAGGAAGTAAAAGCCGGTCTGGCAGCCCATCGGGCCGCAGTAAATGATATGATCGGCAAAACGCGAGTTGCGCGCATAGGTCGCGAACAGATGCTCGAACGTATGCCCCGCCGCAGGCTGGATGTAGGTGCCTGCATTGGGGTAAACCATGCGAATGTCATAGGTTGTCACGTCCCCATCAATGCGGGAGGTGTACATACCCGGCTTTAATTTATCATGATTGACTTCAAAACTTGCAATGCGTTTCATGTGTTTTTCTCCTTTTCAACACCGATATATCGCAGTTCCGTACAATATTCACGCCACAACAGCACATAAGAAATGAAAAATGCAGCAACTTCCGCAATCGGGAAAGAATACCAGATGGCATCCAGTCCCTTCCACTGTCCCAGCAGCCATGCGGCCGGCAAAATGATGACCAGCTGGCGGCAGACCGATACGATCAAGCTGTTCATGCCACGGGCTGTCGCTTGGAACAGCGTCGAATTGATAATGCCGAACGCGGCGCCGATGAAGGACAGACTGATAATTCTGAGCGCCGGAACGCCCACTGCAATCATTTCCTGCAATGCTGCTTCATCCGTGCGGTCAACAAACATCATGAGCATCTGCTCCGCGAAGAGCTGGAACAGAATCAGGCCAATCACCATGATGACTACTGCCGCAGTCAACGTGATTTTATACGCACCAAACAGGCGTTTTTTGTTGCGTGCGCCGTAGTTGTAGCCCATAACCGGCAGCGCGCCTTGGTTCAAACCAAACACCGGCATGAATACGAAGGTTTGCAGCTTGAAATATACCGCCAGCACGTTGACCGCTGTTTGCGAAAAACCGATCAGAATGGCGTTCATCCCCGCCGTCATGACGGATACCACGCTCTGCATCACAATGCCGGGCAAGCCAACGCGGTAAATATCCTTGACAGTTTGGAGGCGCCACTTAAATTCCCGCATCTTCACCTGCAAAATCTTCTGATGGACAAAAACGCCCCACAAGCCGATCAGCATGCCGAAGATCTGTCCGATGACGGTAGCCAGCGCCGCACCTTGCACGCCCATTTCAGGGAACGGGCCGATGCCGAAGATCATCAGCGGGTCCAGAATAATATTGATGATCGCACCCGCCAATCCCTGACACATCGGGATAATCATGTTACCGGTCGACTGCTGCAGCTTTTCACACATCATGGAAACCATGACGAAAATGCTCAGACCGACCGCAATGTGCGAATATTGGATCGCCTGCACAGTGACATCCTCCACCGCACCGAATGCGCGAACGAATACCCCGGACAGACCAAAGCCCAGCACCAAAAATACGATGCCGCCGATCACAGCGAGCGCGATGCCGTGCTCTGCCGCTGAGTTTGCATGCAGACGGCGTTTTTCACCCAAACGGCGCGCAATCAGCGAGTTTACACCCACGCCGGTGCCGACGCCGATCGCTACGACCAGCGTTTGCAGCGGAAACACCAGCGAAACCGCCGCCAGTGCGCTCTGCGAATACTGTGCAACGAAAATGCTGTCCACAATGTTGTACAGTGCGTTGATGATCATCGAGATCATCGCCGGCAGCGCCATGGAAAAAATCAGCGGTCCCATGCGCGCCGTGCCCATTTTGTTTTGTTCTTCCAAAATTCATTCCCCCTGACCAAAACGAAGCCGCACCGGAACTTGTCCGGCGCAGCCATCTTTTTATCTCTTAATATAGTGTACGGGATATAATTCGAGATTGCAAGCCCTTTCTTACAGTTTTCCGCGCAATTCGTCATACGACTGCTCAACTATAAAATCACTGACCGAACGCAGTTCGTTTTCTCCCGCCGCATAGGCAGGCTCCACCATACCGCAAACGCGGAACCCTGCGCGTTTGGCTGTGGCGCATGCATAGGGCGCATCTTCAAACACGATGCACTCGGCAGGCAAAAGCCCCATTTTTTCCGCACTCTTCAAATAAATATCCGGCTGATACTTGGAAATGCCCACATCCTCGATGGTCAGCATAAAGTCAAAATACCCCATCATATTCCGGTCACGCAGCGCCTTTTCCGCATGGCGGCGCGCTGTCAGCGTCGCAATCGCCATTTTTACGCCACGGCGGCGCAGCTCATCCAAAAACGGGAGCACACCGTCCTTGGGTTTGGCGATGGTTTCATAGCGTGTGGTAATCAGTCTGTCCATGCCCTCCATCAGCCCGGGCGCACCACCGGGCAGCTCAGGATACCGGTCGGCAAAATACTGCGCAACCTGCGGCTGCGAAAATCCTTCACAGGCCGCATATTCCTCGTCCGTAATCGTCAGCCCGAATCCCGCCAGATACCCCTGCGTCAGCCGCTTCCACACCGGCATAGAATCGAGCAACGTGCCGTCCATATCAAAAATCGCGCCCTTAAATTCGTGCATGTTTTTTCCTCCCGGAAGCCATATTATTTGGTCTTGCGGTCGATAAACTGCGGCCGCATTTTGGAATACAGAATCTTTTGCTCACTATACAGTCCATAATACCCGCTGAGCATATAGGAAACCGCGATCACCAGCGCAAACAGTGCAAGGCTCTGTCCACCGAACAGTTCAAACGCCAGCAGGATGGAAGTCAGCGGCGAATTGGTCACGCCGCAGAACACCGCCGTCATGCCGAGTCCCGCTGCAAAAGAGGGCGCAAGCCCGAAAAAGCCGCCGTAAGCCGCGCCGAACGTCGCCCCGATGAACAACACCGGCACAATCTCGCCACCCTTATAGCCTACACCGATGGTAACAGCAGTAAGCACTAATTTAATAAAAAATGCGGCATAGCTTGCTTCGCCCGCAACCGCACGCTCAATGACCTCCATACCTGCGCCGTTATAGTCACGTGTGCCGAGCAGCAAAGAAACCAGAACAACCGCCAAGCCACCTGCCGCGATGCATAAGTACTGATTGGGGATGTACTTTTTGAAAAGGTGGCCGATTCGGTGGAACACGATGCAAATCACCGCGCTCAACACAGCGCAGACCACGCCAAACAGCACCAGCTTGGCAAGCAGCAGAGGTTCTGCCTGCGGCGGTACATCGGACAGTGCAAATGTAGTCGTTTCCCCGCCCAGCGACAGCGCCACCTGATGCGCGATGACCGACGCGAGCACACAGGGAAACAGCGCCGCATAGTACATCACGCCCACGCTGATGACCTCCATCGCGAACACGCTCGCTGCAAGCGGCGTGCCGAACAGCGCAGCAAAACCCGCCGCCATGCCGCACATCGTGATCGTACGGCTGTCCCTATCATCCAGCCGCATCCAGTGTCCGATGTTTCCGGAAATCGCGCCGCCGAGCTGAATGGCTGCACCCTCACGGCCCGCCGAACCGCCGCACAGATGCGTCAAAATCGAGGTGACAAAAATACTCGGCGCCAGCCGCAGCCGCACCGGATGATTTTCCCGCACCGAAGTCAAAATGAAATTTGTTCCGCGCTCGAGCGGCATATCCGCCCGCTTGTACCAAAAAGCAATAAACACGCCCGCAAACGGCAGCAGATACAGCAGCCATCCCTGTTCCGCGCGCGTCTCCCCTGCCCATTCGAGCGCCAGATGAAACGCTGCGCCCACTGCGCCAACCACCAGACCGATGACCACCGCAAACACACACCATCGCAAAAACACGCCGCCGCTGCGCCGCACACGATAGCCCAACCCGTGCAGCATGCGAACCGCTGTACCCGTAAAATTCCGTCTTTCACGATCCATATCCATTCCCCTTTCCGACAAGAATTGCCCCGCAGTTGATCTACGGGGCAATCTTTTCAGATGCAGCTTTGCTTACTTGCTGGTGGTGGAAGTCTCCTTGAGCAGCACGTCGTGCGCGCCGCCCTCGACGATCGAAGTCGCAGACACCAGCGTGATCTTTGCCTTCTTCTGGAACTCCGGAATGGAGAGCGAGCCACAGTTGCACATGGTCGAACGAACCTTGCTGAGCGTCAGGCCAAGGTTATCCTTGAGCGAACCGGCATACGGCACATAGGAATCAACGCCCTCTTCAAAGGACAGCTTTTTGTCGCCGCCCATATCATAACGCTGCCAGTTGCGTGCACGGGACGAACCTTCGCCCCAGTATTCCTTCATATAGCTGCCGTTGATATTGACCTTATTGGTCGGGGATTCATCAAAACGGGAGAAATAGCGGCCGAGCATCAGGAAATCCGCGCCCATTGCCAGCGCCAGCGTGCAGTGATAGTCATGCACGATGCCGCCGTCCGAGCAGATCGGCACATACACGCCGGTTTCGAGATAATACTCGTCACGCGCTGCGGCAACTTCGATCAGCGCAGTTGCCTGACCGCGGCCGATGCCCTTCTGCTCACGGGTGATGCAGATCGAACCGCCGCCGATACCGACCTTGACGAAGTCCGCACCTGCGTCTGCGAGGAAACGGAAGCCCTCACGGTCAACGACGTTGCCCGCGCCAACCTTGACCGAGTCACCGTAGTTCTCGCGAACCCACGCGAGCGTGCGGCTCTGCCACTCGGAGAAGCCCTCGGAAGAGTCGATGCACAGCACGTCCGCGCCTGCTTCCACCAGCGCCGGAACGCGCTCGGCATAGTCGCGGGTATTGATGCCTGCGCCGACCACATAGCGCTTGTGCTCGTCGAGCAACTCCAGCGAGTTGGCCTTGTGGCTGTCATAGTCCTTGCGGAACACCATATAAACCAGATGCTGCTCATCGTCTACGAGCGGCAGCGAGTTGAGCTTGTGATCCCAGATGATGTCGTTTGCCACCTTGAGGGTGGTGTCCGGCGGTGCGGTGACCAGCTTATCAAACGGCGTCATGAATTCGGATACCGGCACGTTGCGCTCCATACGGGAAACGCGGTAATCGCGGCTGGTGACAATGCCAAGCAGACGGCCGTTTGCCGTGCCATCGTCCGTGACCGCCATGGTGGAGTGACCGGTCTTTGCCTTGAGTTCCAATACGTCCGCCAGCGTCTGCTCCGGACGCAAGTTGGAGTCGGAAACGATAAAGCCCGCCTTGTAGCTCTTGACGCGCGCTACCATCGCCGCTTCGCTTTCAATGGTCTGCGAACCGTAAATAAAGGAGATGCCGCCCTCCTGAGCCAGTGCAATTGCCATGCGGTCGTCCGAAACCGCCTGCATGATGGCGGAAACCATCGGAATATTGGCATACAGCGCGGATTGCTCTCCCTTGCGGTACTTGACAATCGGAGTGCGCAGGCTGACATTCGCCGGAATGCACTCCGCAGAGGAATACCCCGGCACAAGCAGATATTCGTTGAACGTATGCGAAGGTTCACTGAAATAATATGCCATAAAGTTTCTCCTTTTCTTCATTCCTGTTTTCCGGATTCGATGATGCCTTTTATTATATCCTTTTTACCGGACAAAGTAAAGCGAACATGTGACAGATTTTGCGTTTATTTGCCAACTTCCCGTTATGCAAACCGCAAAAAGAAAGAACCGCAGCTTGCCTGGCAAACCGCGGTTCTCTCTTTTGGAAATGAGGAATGAATGTTATGGGCAAAAAACAGGAGCGGGATCGCCCGGCGCATCGCCGGTACCCCTTGTTTTTTCCGCTTACAGGGTAGCATTTTACCCTTGCGCTGTCAACCGTCCACCCGCGTTTTTAACGCAATCTTAACTCCCCTCCACCGTCCAGCTCAGGCCGTTATGGAAGAAATACAATACACATCGGCAAACCGGCCGCGCAAAAATCTCCCGCACCGCCAGCATATAGGCCTGCATCTGGGCGCGGTACTGCTCCGCGCGGGCAGCAATACCGTTTTCCGTCACCCGGTCGGTTTTGAAATCCAAAATCACAAAGCCTTCCGGCGTATCGATCAGGCAGTCGATGACGCCTTGCAGCAACACTTTTTCCTCCGGCGCCTGTTCTGCCACCGGAAAATACTGCACCGCCGGCACAAGCACCGAGAACTTAAACTCCCGCCGCACCGGATGCTCCGCCATCAGGCCACGGTACAAATCAGACGCAAAAAACCGTTCGATCTTGTGCGGGTCGATTGCCGCCGCCTGCTCGGGAGAAAGCAAGCAGGCCTCTTCCAGCCGCTGCCGTTCACGCTCCACGCCTCCGGGCGCGGCAGCAGCGTCAAAATCACAGAACTGCATGAACAAATGGTGCGCCGTACCCACCTCCGCCGGGGTCAGGCGGCGCTGTCCCTGCTCGAACAGCGGTGCGCGCAGTTTGACCTCACGGCGGGGCGGCGGGGTCTGCTCGGCGGCCTCGTCGGCGCGGTAACCCCGTCCCAACCCGGTCGCCGTCAGCTTGCTGGGCAGCTCGGACAGGAATGCATTGGGATACTGCAAATACGGCTGCACCGTGTAGCCCTGCGTATCCTGCTCAGCAAAGCGCAGCACTTCAGGCAGCGCCGCTTCGGTGATTTCATCCGGACGGAGCACCCGCAGGAGGAATGCGTCGCAGTCCGTGCCATGCTCGGGTACATCCAGCGCATACGCTTCCCGCAATGCACGCGACGCAGGATGCCGCAGCAACGGCGCGACGATCCACGCAAGCGGCGCGCGCACCGCGCCCATGGCATACTGCGGCAACTCGTCGAGCGTTGCCCACTGTGCCCACTTTTGCAGCGATTTTTCCAGCGTCCCGCTTGCCGCGGTGATAATCAGCTTTTCCCGCGCGCGCGTCAGCGCAACGTACAGCACGCGCAGTTCTTCGCTGACCATCTCCCGCCGCTGCTGCACCGCAACTGCCGTTCGCTCGATCGTATCATATTGAATGCCGCGCTCCAAATCACGGCACTTCGAGCCAAAACCCAGCTCTTTGTCCACCAATACCGGTTCGCGCAGGTCGATCTCATTGAACTGGCTGGCGCAGCCCGCGACAATTACCACAGGGAATTCCAAGCCCTTGGACTTATGGATGGACAGGATGCGCACCGCGCCGCCCGTCGTCTCTGCGCCAACCGTCTGGAAGTCCTCTCCTGTTTCCTGCATGCCCCGCAGCAAGCGCACAAAGGCAAACACACCGCGGTAGCCCTGCGATTCAAAGGCACGCGCCCGCTCGAGAAAGGCGAGCAGATTGCTTTGCCGCTGCGCGCCGTTCGGCAGCGCACCATACAGGCCGAGCGCCCCCGTCCGGTCGTAAATCTCCCACAACAGGCGATATACCGGCTGGTCGCACGCAAAGGTGCGCAAATCGTCCAGCTGCTGCAAAAATAATTCCACCTTGTCAAACTGTCCGCGAGACGCAATCAACGCATCATAAAAACTGATGCTGCGGTCAGTCAGGCGGATGTCGGCCAGCTCCTGCTCGGAAAAGCCGAACAGGGGCGAGCGCAGCACGCCGATCAAATCAACGTCCTGCCGGGGGTTGTCGATGACGCTGAGCAGCGATACCATCGTGCCGACCTCAGCCGTGCCCAGCAACCCGCCGCGCTCCTCCGCACTGGCGGTCAGGCCGACCTGTTCCAGCGCCGCGATAAACGCCTGCGCGCGTGGCTTGGGCGAGCGCAGTAAAATGACGATATCGCCCGGCGTGACCGGACGCAGGGCACCCGTCTCCTTGTCATAAACCGGGAATGCTTCATCCAGCAGCGCACGGATGCGGGAAGCGACCAAACGCGCTTCCAGCGACGTTTTATCCGGCGCGTCCTCATCCTCGCCCAGTCCCGCCGCGTCCAGCAGCAAAACCTCGCTCTTATAGCGCGCATGCCCGGCATCGGGATAATCCATACCGAGGTGCAGCGCTTCGCGGTCGGTATAGACAAGGTCGCCTACGGTTTCCCCCATAACCGCCGAAAACAGATAGTTGCAGGCATCGAGCACCGCCGCGCGCGAACGGAAGTTCTGCCCCAGCACCACGCGACGCGGTGCATCGTCCTGCACTTCGTCTACATCGGCAAAGGCACGGTATTTTTGCAGGAAAATGGACGGATCGGCCAGTCGGAAGCCGTAAATGCTTTGCTTGACGTCACCGACCAGAAACAAATTGCGCTCTCCCTGCGACAACGCACGGAAAATCGCGTCCTGCACCGCGTTGGTGTCCTGATATTCGTCCACCGCGATCTCGGCATACTGCTCGCTTAGCGTGCGCGCGAGCGTTGAAGGCTGTCCCCCGTCGTACAGCAAGCGCACGGCGAAATGCTCCAAATCATTAAAGTCTGCCGCGTTGCGCGCACGCTTAGCATCGGAAAACGCCTGTTCAAAGGCGTTCACCATGTCGATCAGCGCAGAGAGTGCGGGCGCGGTGAGCGCGCGGTCATAAGCGGCTTCCTGCGCTGTGACCGTCAGCCACTTTTCCCGGATGGTTTTGGCGACCGTTTTCCACTCCTCGCGCATTGCCTTGATCTCTTCGAGAAACGCCTTATCCTCGAATTTGCGCGCGGCTTTCAGGCGGTCAAATGTGATCGACTGCGCCGCCTCGACGCAGGAATTCCAGTCACCGCCGTGCAGCGCATCCAGCAAGCGCTCGGCTTGATTCAGGTCGCTCGTCAGCGCGGGCAGATAGGTGTCATAGAGTTCATCAATGCCAGTCACGGCATCCACTGCCATATGCAGGAAGGCCGCGCCGTGCTCAGCGGCGGCACGTGCCTGTGCCAGCAGCACTGCCGCGTGCGGCGTGTCCATGTTGTCTGCATGCAGCCCCTCCCGCACAGTTTCGAGAAACGCACGCGGATCGGGATGCGCCTGAATCTTTTCGTATGTGCTCAAAATCACGTCGCCCAGCTTTTTGTCATCCCGCCCTGCGGTCAACAGGTCGCACAGCGCGAAAAAGCCCGCGTCGCCGCGCTCATAAGCTGCATCCAGCACCTCTTCCAGCACCTCGGCGCGCAAAATCTTACCTTCCTGCGCATCCATCAGCCGGAAATCCGGCGCGATACCGAGCGCCGCAGCCTGTTCGCGGGCCAGCGACAGGCACAGCGCATGCACGGTCGTGATTTTCGCGCGGTGCACCAGAAACAACTGCCGCCGCAGACGCGTATCCTGCGGGTCACGCGCAGCCGCCTGTGCCAGTGCCGCGCCGATACGTTCCCGCATTTCGGCGGCGGCAGCATTGGTGAAGGTCACGAGCAGCAGGCGGTCGATATCCACCGGATCATGCGGGTCGGTCAGGCGGGTGAGCACCCGCTCGACCAGAACGGCAGTCTTACCCGAACCCGCCGCCGCCGAGACAAGCAATGTGCCGCCCCGGTTTTGGATTGCGGTTTGTTGGTCTTTTGTCCACTGCGGCATATCACTCACCTCCTGTTTGCTGCCAGAATTCTTCGTCTGTCAGGTGTTTCAAAAAGCGCGCCTTGTCCCCTGCCGTCTCGTCAAATCGGCAGGCTGCGCGGAATTCGCACCAGTCGCAATAGCTCGACTGTTTATCCTTTTTGCACGGGTCGGCGGTTACGCTGCCCGCGCGCAGTTCTTTGCCCATTTCGAGCAGCTTTTTGTGCGTATATCGCGCGAGCCGCCCAAATTTCTCCAGGTCGGCCACCGCGCTTTTTGCCGCAAGCGTCGGCACGTCCTCGCCCTTTTTCACCTTGACCGACACGGGCAAAAACCGCCCGTCACCTTCCAGCCCGTGCTCCATCGCGTCGAGCAACTCCATGTCGTCACTCAACAAGCCGCTGCGGCGCAGCGCCTTGTCGCGCAAGGCACGCAAGGTATCTTCGTCCGTGTCGCGCGCGGCATCCGGCAGCGCATCGCGCACCGGCACATACAGCACGCCCGCCGGTACGATCTCGTTGAGCTCTGCTTCCAGCCGCGCGCGGTAGCGCTCCAGTCCTTCCTGCTGCAAGGCATACAGATAAATGACCAGCTGCATGTTCAGCCCATACCAAATATCCGACAGCGAGAACGATTTTTTGCCGCTCTTATAATCCATTACGCGCAGGTACAGCCGCCCGTTTTTAATATAGCCATCCACGCGATCCACCTTGCCGGACAGGGACACATCACCCTCCGCATCCTCGCAAGTGACGGGCGGCAAATCGCCCCCGCGTGAAAAATCCACTTCATAATCGATGGGTTCAAAGTCAGACACGCGCAGCTCTTCCAGCACGTTTTCCAAAATCTGCTCCGCTGTGCGGGCCAGTCGCCCGAACAAATAGCGGAAGCGTGCCGTACGGGTTTCCAGTCCACCCAGCTCCTCGCGCACATACTGCCGCACCACCGCGCGGCACACGCGCCGGACGGTTGTTTCATCGGCGGCTGCCGCGCCTCCCTCCGCTTTGCCTAGTTCGGCAAGCGCATGTTCGAGCACATAATGCAGAAAAGTACCGGTTTCCAGCGCATCGAACCGCGCTACTTTACGCGGCTTGGCCTTGAGGCCGTACTGCATAAAAAACGCAAAGCGGCAGGAATAAAAGGTGTCCACCCGCGACGCAGTCAAATTCAAATGCTTACCATATAACCCCTCGATGGTGTGCAGGTTTTCCAGCGGACCACGCCCGCGCCGCTGCGCCGATGCACGGTGCACCCGCTCGTCATCCTGATAAAAGTCATAGGCTGCGCGCACTGCTGGCGAACGGTCGCCCGACAAGTAAGCACACGCCAGTTCGACTGCCGGACGTTCCGCCTGCAAGCGGTCGTGCACCGACTGCGCCTGATACGCGTCCAGCGGCACACCGGGCAGCAAACTGCGCACCGTGCCGATAAAATAAGAAGGTCGTGTTTCACCTCCCGAGGCATCCGCTGTGTGATACGATAACAGCAATTCGTCCGACGGACACGCTAACGCGCGGTACAGTGTTTCCTGTTCCATGAGCAGGCGCTCCGCACCATAGGCTTTGAGTTCCACGCCCAACGCGTCCAGCTTATCCCGATCCATATCGCTCAGCAGCGAAGCAGACGCCGTTGTTTTGGGAATCAGTCCGTCGTTGACACCGAGCAGAATCACATATTTGACGGTTTTACCGCACACACGCTCAATATTGCCACAGGTGACGCGATCAAGCGAAACCGGAATCGAACCAACGTCATATTCTCCCAGCACCAGCCGGAACAGCTGCGCGAACCGCTCGGCGGTGAGCATGGTTTCGCCGCACACCCATGCAAACTGCTCCATAGCCGAAACCAAGATCTCCCACAGCTGCCGATATTCGTCCGCCAGCTGCAACCGCCCTGCCTGTTCGTGGGCAGCGGCACGATCGGCCATGCGCTGCGGTGCGTCCACCGCGAGCAAGAAATCATACAGCGCACGCACGCAGTCGGCGGCAGGATTTTCGCCTTTCAAACGCTCGCGCAAGTCAGTAAACGGCGCAATCGCCCGCGCGCGCAATGCATTCAGTTCAGACAGTACGACGCGCACATGTTCATCCATGGGCAAACCGTAGCCGTCCGGATGCTCGGTCCAGTCGCGCTCCCATGCGCTGCCGCGGATGTTCCATGTCAGCACATAGTTTTCCAACCGGTCCACCTCGTCACGCGTCAGGCTGGTCAGCCCGGTTTTGAGACAACTGAACATCTCCTCATATCGAAATCCTATGCGTACCGCCTCGAGCGCACCCATCACAAGCGCCATCGGCGGACGGGAAAGCAGGTCAGGCTTTTCCGCCAGAAATACCGGCACGTCATACCGTGCCATCGCCATGGACAAGGCCGCACTGTACGGCTCAATATCCCGCGCGGCGACCACGAAATCCCGGTAGCGCGCGCCTTCATCTCGCACTTTGCGGCGGATATAGGCCGCTGCGTGCTCGCACTCGTCAAAGGGCGAGGCCGCTGCATACAGGCGCACGCCCTCGCTTGCCTGTTCGTGCACACCGCGCACCGGCAACAGGCTTTCCGATTCCACAGCAGCCAATCCCGCCGGACGGGACAATTGGCTGGCGCCCAGTTCGATCCGCTCCACCCGTTGATTATGCCGCTTTGCCATGCGGGTCAGCGTTTTGACCGTCTTGCAGCCAGTCACAAAAATTTCCGGCTGCGACAGATCGCAGGTGACTGCCGCCGACAGCGGCACGCCCGCCGCCAGCATGGCTTCCACCACAGCTAATTCCTGCACGGTAAAGCCAAGGAACCCATCCAGATAGACCTGCGCGCCCGCGAGCACATGGCTTTCGGGCAAGCGGTCGCGCAGGTGAGTCAAGCGGTCGCGCGAGTCGGGCAGCGACTGCTCGCAAAGGCGCTCATACGCGGTCAACAGCTGTGCCAAATCGGACAGTTTGGCGGAAAGCGCCGCGTCCTCGCTCTCCTGTGCCGCATCGAACAGCATTTCCGGCGAAACCGCACAGGTTTTGCACTCATCCACCAGCCGCAATGTCTCACACAGCAGCTCTGGCTTGTCTGCCAGACCGCTCCAAACAGAAAGACCGCCCTGCACACGGCGCGCCGCTTCCTGCAAGGTCAAAAGCTGTCCCGCAGGAGTCAGCATCTGCTGCGCCAGCCCGCCAACCTCGGCAAAAACACGGTCTGCCAGACGCGAGAATGTCAGCACCTCGGCTGTGCGCGCGCCATGGTTTTCAGTGGCCTCAGCCAGCCGACGCTCCATTTGATGTGAGTTCAGTTCCGGAACCAGAAGAATCTGTTTCCCCTCACTCTTTCGGCAGGCTTCTGCAATCTCTTGCAGAATCGCCGTTGTTTTGCCGCTTGCCGCGCGGCCCGTCCAAATGCGCATGGTGCACGCTCCTTTCGCTTCGTCTATCATACCATGCTCTCACCCCTTCCGCAAGAAAATGAAAAAATGCAAAATTTATGGTTGACATTTCGATTATTTTCGACTATACTAAATCTCGTGCTGTGAATGCCTCTGTAGCTCAGTCGGTAGAGCAGGGGACTGAAAATCCCCGTGTCGGTGGTTCGATTCCGCCCGGAGGCACCATAAATATGCGGCTGTAGCTCATCTGGTAGAGCGCCACCTTGCCAAGGTGGAGGTAGCGAGTTCGAGCCTCGTCAGCCGCTCCAAAAAGAAAACGCCTGTCATAGACGGGCGTTTTCTTTTTGGTAATGGATACAAGGCTCGAAAGGGCGTTAAACAAAACAGCCCGGTGGGCTGTTTTGTAGCCCGTGTGATTAGGCCGACTGCCCCAGTCGGCCGGAGCCTCACAAAATCCGACCTCGACGGGCGGATTTTGCGTCCCGCAATGGGCATCTGTTTTGCTTTCCTCTCCTTCCCGCTTGCTCACACATACACCCTATGGTATACTCTTTTCATACCAAATAGAGAGGTTTTCAACATGCTGCATGAATTTTCCCGCGAAGAACTGCTGCTCGGTACAGATGCGCTGCAAAAACTGGCTTCTTCGCACGTCGCGGTGTTCGGCATCGGCGGCGTCGGCTCGTTTGCGTGCGAGGCTTTGGCTCGCGCCGGTGTCGGAGAACTGACCCTGATCGACAACGACACCGTTTCCCTGACCAACCGAAACCGTCAACTGATCGCACTTGCTTCCACCACCGGACAAGCCAAGGTGGAAGTTATGCGCGAACGCATTGCCGACATCAATCCGCGCTGCACGGTGCACGCGCTGCAAGAATTCTATACGCCGGACAGCACGCTCGACCTGTCGCAGTTTGACTATGTGATCGACGCCATTGACACGGTCACCGCAAAGCTGCACTTAATCACCGAATGCGACCGTCTGGGCGTGCCGCTCATCTGCTCGATGGGCACCGGCAACAAACTCGACCCGACCCGCTTTGAAGTCGCGGATATTTATAAAACCTCGGTCTGTCCGCTTGCGCGCGTGATCCGGCTGGAATGTAAAAAGCGCCGCATCCGCCGACTCAAGGTAGTTTACTCCAAAGAAGAGCCGCGCACGCCCCTGCCCTCGGACGAGCAAAAAGGCACCGCAGGCCGCGCCGTGCCGGGCAGCGTATCCTTCGTGCCGCCGGTTGCCGGCATGATCCTCGCGGGAGAGGTCATCAAAGCATTAACTGCCGACGCGCAGCCCTGAGTGCACACCTTGCTATTTGTTCGCTTCCGTGATATGATAAAGCCAGAATTCACAAGAAAAGGTGTTCAAATGGAATATATCACCCACTCGCCCGAGGAAACCGAAGCCTTGGGCGCAGAATATGCCGCGTCGCTGCGGCCGGGCGACGTGGTCGCCTTCTCCGGCGATCTCGGCGCAGGCAAAACCGCATTCACCCGCGGCGTGCTGCGCGGCCTTGGCTATCAAGGACGGGTCACCAGCCCAACCTTTGCCATCGCCAATGAGTACGATACGCCTAGCGGCCGTGTAGCGCATTTTGACCTGTACCGCATTCTGGACAGCGAAGCGCTGTTTGAAATCGGATTTGAAGAATATCTGGACGGCAGCCGCATCGTTTTGATCGAATGGAGCGAAAACGCGTCGGATATCCTGCCGCCGCAATACAAAACCGTCCACATTGCATATGGTGACGCGCCTGATGACCGATGCATCACCACCGGGGAGGTGTGCGCATGAAAATTCTTGCACTGGAGTCCTCCGCTGTCAGCGCTTCGGTCGCGCTGACCGAGGACGAAAAATTGATCGCACAATCCTTTCAAAACTGCGGTCTGACCCATTCGCGTACTTTGCTGCCGATGGCGGAAAGCCTGCTGCAAAACTGCGGCATCGCCCTGAACGAAGTCGATGCCATTGCCGTGGCGCACGGACCAGGTTCGTTCACCGGCGTGCGCATCGGTGTGGCGACAGTTAAAGGGTTGGCGCTTGGTACGGACAAGCCCTGTATCGGCGTATCCACACTCGAAGCGATGGCATACGGCGCACACGCGCTCTCAGGGCGCCTGTGCTGCGTGATGGACGCACGCGCAGGGCAGGTTTACAACGTGCTGTTTGCCGTGGAAAACGGCCAGCCAAAACGCCTGTGCGAGGATCGTGCTGTCAAACTGACCGACCTTGCGGAAGAAATCGGCGATACAGCGTATTTTCTGGTTGGAGACGGGGCCGAACTATGTTATAATACCCTTAGGGAACAATGTACCGGCCTGCGCCTCGCACCGCCCGAGCTGCGTTATCCCACCGGCTACGGTGTTGCTGCCGCTGCCCTGCCGTTATTACAGGCAGGTAAAACCTGCTCTCCCCAAGAGCTGGATGCTTTTTACCTGCGCCGTCCGCAGGCCGAACGCGAACGTATGAAACGGCTTTCCGGCGATGCATCGAATCTACATTAAAGGAGAAAAACGATTATGGCTACCGTTCACGAAATGGATCACCCGCTGATTAAGCATAAGCTCAGCCTGATGCGCGATAAAACCACCGGCGTAAAGGAGTTCCGCGAAGCGACCCGCGAAATCGCTATGCTGATGTGCTACGAGGCGACCCGCGACCTGCCCCTCAAGGAGATCACCATTGAAACTCCGTTGAGCGAGGCACGCGTGCATGTCATCTCCGGCAAAAAAATTGCGCTGGTCCCCATTCTGCGTGCCGGTCTCGGCATGGTGGAAGGCATGCTGGAAATGATTCCGGCTGCCAAGGTCGGCCACATGGGTATGTACCGCAATCCGGACACGATGCAGCCGATTGAATATTACTGCAAGCTGCCGAACGATATTGAGGACCGTGATGTACTGTTGCTCGATCCGATGCTGGCGACCGGCGGCTCGGCAATCGCTGCCATCGACGGCCTCAAGCGCCGCGGCGTAAAGCATATCAAGCTGATGAACCTGATCGCAGCGCCGGAAGGCATCGAAGCCGTTCAGAAATCCCACCCGGATGTCGAGATTTTCGTTGCTGCCATTGACAAGAAGCTCAATGACCACGGCTATATCGTACCCGGTTTGGGCGATGCCGGCGACCGCATCTTCGGCACCAAGTAAATCAATTCGTATCAAAACGGTGCGGCGTCACGCTGCACCGTTTTTACAGGAGCAATCTAATGGAATTACAGCATTACGAAATGGAATCCGAGCGTCTGCGTTTTCGCCGCTTGCGGGCGGATGACTTTTCCCTTGTCGCCCCGATTCTGCAAGATGCGGAAACCATGTACGCATGGGAGCATGGCTTTTCCTACGAAGAAGTGGTCGACTGGATCGCAGACATGCTGCGCCGCTATCATGAGGATGGATGCGGATATTTGGCCGGTCTCGACCCTGAAACTGACGAGCTGATCGCATTGGCCGGACCGCTAACCGAGCGTCTTGACGCAGAGACCACTGCAATCGGGATTGGCTATATTGTGCGGCGGGATTTATGGGGACAAGGCTATGGCGTCGAATGCGCCCGTGCATCCCTTAAATTTGCATTTGAAAAACTGGATGCGCCGCGCGCACTTGCCTTGATCCGTCCGGACAATATCTCATCGCTGCATGTTGCAGCGGCCTGCGGTATGAAGCCGATCGGGCAGCTCACCAAGCATTATCACGGGAAAGATTTGCCGCATGTTGTGTGCGCAATCGAACGTGATGCGTTTTTCGCCAAACCCGACGAAGAACCTGATCAGACAAACGAAACCGAAGAAACAACCGAATAATCCGTTTGCAATCAAAAAACAGCAGCCGATTCATCCATCGGCTGCTGTTTTGTATTTACAGGATAGAACCTGTTCCATCGTCTGCCTGTTTGCAGATCGAACGGATCACCACAGTATAGCTGTCCCCGTCCTCGGTGGTCACCGAAACACGGTCTCCCTGCTTTTTTCCCAGCACCGCTTTGCCCAGCGGCGCTTCGCGGCTGATGCGTCCCTGCAGCGGATCGCAGCGTACCGTTGTGACCACCTGTATCGTCTCGGTTTCCTCGTCTTCCTCGAAGTACAGTTCCACTTTATCGAACAAGCCAACCTCGTCTGCTGCGGCTTTGTCTTCAATCACACGCGCCGACTTGATCATGCGCTCCAGATACCGGATGCGGCTGCGGTTGCGGTTCTGCGCCTGCTTAGCCGCCTTATACTCGAAATTTTCGCTCAAGTCACCGAATGCCCGCGTACGTTTGACCTCTTCGATCAGTTCGGGCATCAATTCCAACTTGCGGTGATCGAGTTCTTTCTGCATCATCGCAATATCCTGCGCGGTCAATTCATCATGCACGGGATATTCCTCCTTTCCTTTGCTTCCAAAAGCAGAAAAAAGGCCGCTTTGCAGCAGCCTTTCCGTTCTAATGTATCTTATCGGTACTGCTCTGCCCATACGGGCGCATTTGCCTCTAACGAAGCCGGTACATCCAGCACACGCTGGTTTGCGCTGCCCCGGAAACGCAGTTCCAGATTGCGCTCTGCTTCGATAAACGGCCCATCCACCAACAGATCCAACTGTCCCAGCAGCTTTTTCACAAACGGATCGGGCAACTCCAGCAGCTGCTCAAACGTATAGCCGGAATACGCCATCAGGTGCTTACCCTTTGCCTTGAGTGCCACCGCCAGTTCATACAACGGCTGCGGCTGACAAAACGGCTCGCCGCCCGAAAAGGTCACCCCCTTGACCAATGGATTGCGGCACATATCGCGCAGCAGCGTGTCCAAATCCATCTCCTTGCCGCCCGCAAAGTCATGCGTCTGCGGGTTATGGCAGCCGGGACAATGATGCGGACAGCCTTGTGTGAACAGCGTATAACGGAAGCCGGGGCCGTCCACAATGGACTCCCCGACCGTACCCGCGATGCGTATGGTACCTTCCATCACGCAGTATGCTCCTCTTCCATCGAGCAACAAGACACCGTGTGCTTCACACGATCATGCTCCTCTGCACGCTTGGCATTATTGAAACGGTCCAGCGTACCAACCAGATAACCCGTAATACGGCGGATGCGCTCAAAGCCGACGCCCTCGCCAATCAACTGCTCCTGCATTTCCTTTTTCTCCATGATGATAACGCTTCCTTTCTTAATCCTTGACAACCTGCAACGTGTTGGGCAGACGGTCGGCTTCCTCTGCGGGATCGCCGTGATAGCCCAGCGTCATACTATTCAAATGCTTATAAAGACCCATCTTTTGCAGCTTGGAGAGCGGCACACCCTCACCTTCATGCCGTCCGCAGCGCGGGCAGGTCTCTCCGATGATGCCGGTGTACCCACAAACCGGATCGCGGTCGATCGGGTGATTGATTGCACCATAACCGATTCCGGCTTCCTTCATCGCACGAACGACTGCCTCAAACGCTTCCAGATTCTGCGTCGGGTCGCCGTCCAGCTCAATATAGCTGATGTGTCCGCCGTTGGTCAATTCATGATACGGCGCTTCACGCATGATCTTGTCAAACGCGGAGATCGGATAATACACCGGAACATGGAATGAGTTGGTATAATAGTCTCGGTCGGTCACGCCTTCAATGCGTCCGTATTTTTCCCGGTCGATCTTGACAAAGCGGCCGGACAGTCCCTCTGCCGGAGTCGCAATCAGCGAGAAATTCAGGCCGTATTTTTCACTCGCCTGATCCATACGCTCCCGCATATGTCCCACGATTTCCAAACCAAGGTTCTGCGCTTCTTCGCTTTCGCCGTGATGCTTACCGATCAGCGCCTTGAGCGTCTCCGCAAGACCGATAAAGCCCAGCGTCAGCGTGCCATGCTTGAGCACATCGCCCACCGGATCATCCGGGCCGAGCTTGTCCGAATCGATCCAGACACCCTCGCCCATCAGGAAGGGATAGTTGCGCACCTTCTTGGCTGACTGAATGCGGAAACGTGCCAACAGCTGCTCAATGACCAAATCAATTTTACGATCCAAATCCTCAAAGAACCAATCCAGATCGCCATGGCTGCGGATAGCGATACGCGGCAAATTGATCGAAGTAAACGACAGGTTGCCGCGGCCGTTAACGATTTCACGGGTCGGATCAAAGTGGTTACCAATGACGCGCGTACGGCATCCCATATAGGCGCATTCGGTTTCCGGATGCCCGGGCTTGTAATACTGCTTGTTGAACGGAGCATCCAGGAAAGAGAAGTTGGGGAACATACGCTTAGCCGACACACGGCAGGCCAGCTTGAACAGATCGTAGTTCGGCTCCCCTTCGTTATAGTTGACGCCCTCTTTGACCTTGAAAATGTGAATCGGGAAAATCGGCGTTTCCCCATTGCCCAGACCAGCCTCGGTTGCGAGCAAAAGCTGCTCGATCACCAGCCGGCCTTCGGGTGAAGTATCCGTACCATAGTTAAGCGAGGAGAACGGAATCTGCGCACCCGCACGCGAATGCATGGTGTTCAGGTTATGTACCAATGCCTCCATCGCCTGATAGGCGCTCTTGCGCGTCTCCTTATCCGCATATTTGCGGGCAAAGCGCAGACATTTCTCAACCGACTGCTCGTCCAGCGTTTCACCAAGCGCCGCTGCCATCGCCTCGTCATAACCATTGTCGCCGGCAAGGCACGCCCATTTCCCGGTCTCCTGCTCGACACGCTCAGTCAGCGCCTGTGCGTCGACCTCGTTATTTTCATCCGCGCCGAACACCTCAAGCGCTTTGGCTAGATTGCTGCGGAACAGCTTGCGGAAGGTCTTGCGGATGCCGGGCGCCATCGAATAGTCGAAATTCGGCACCGACTGGCCGCCGTGCTGATCGTTTTGATTGGACTGGATGGCGATGCAAGCCAGCGCCGCATACGAACGAATGTCATTCGGTTCGCGCAGGAAGCCGTGTCCGGTGGAAAAACCGCCATCAAACAGCTTGAGCAAGTCAATCTGGCAGCAGGTCGTCGTCAGCGTCAGAAAATCCAAATCGTGAATATGGATATCCCCTTCCCGATGCGCCGTCGCATGCGCCGGATCGAGGATAAACATTTCGTAAAACTGCTTTGCGCCCTCCGAGCCATACTTGAGCATAGTGCCCATCGCCGTATCGCCGTCAATGTTCGCGTTTTCGCGTTTTACGTCGTTTTCCAGCGAGGACTGAAAGGTCAGATCCTCATACACCTTCATCAGTTTGGTGTTCATTTCGCGCGCACGGGTACGCTCGTTTCGATACAGGATATACTTCTTTGCCGTGCGGGCATGTCCGCTTTCGATCAAAACCTTTTCTACTGTATCTTGTATCTGCTCCACCGTAGGGATCTGCTCTCCCACATCGGCTTCGAGCATCTTTTCCACTTGCTCAGCCAGACCGCGCGCCATCTCGAAATCCTGCCCGCCGGAGGCTTGCGCCGCCCGGAAAATCGCATTGGCAATCTTGTCAATCTCAAAGGGGGCCTTTCGTCCGTCGCGTTTGAGAATCTGCTGAATCATAAGTCCGTTTCCCTCTCTCATACAAAAACCGCCTTGCGGCGATCACAAAATTTCGTAGATTGTTCTCAATTTTCGCACCATATCTTGTGCCTGTGCTATATATTTTACCGCTCCCGCAACGGCATGTCAAGGGGAATCAGGCTTTTTGGAAGAATTGTAGTAATCTCAATATTTTTCTTGTTGGTTTCTCTGAAATTTTGTTTTTTTCTACTGTGGACAATGTGGAAAAGGCTTTGTGGATAACAGATTGCCTGTGGAAAAGCCTGTGTCTATCCTGTTGACAGCTGTGGAAAACGTACTATGGCTTATCTTGACCACAATACAAGATATAGTGTGTCAGCTTCCGGCCTCCCGACGCTCCGCGCTGCTGGAAACAAAAAGGCCACAGCATTGCTGCGGCCTTCCTGCTCTACTGTTACCCGTTTGCTATCCGCTCAGTCCGCCAAACCGATTGCACTCGACAGCGGAACCGAAAGCACAAGTCCATGACTGCGTGTGTTCATGCCGACCGCTTTCATCAGTGCGGTCATCACTTCCTGCCGCTCCTCGCTGCGCACAATCAAGAACACGATTTCCTTTTCCGCCTGTATCTCGATGCCAAAAAATCGTTTCACTTCGTCCTCTGCGATGCCGCGCGCAGCAATCACCGTTCCTCCCCGTGCGCCTGCCTTGCGTGCCGCATCCATGGCCACGTTGGTATAGCCCCGCTCCATGACAACAACAACTGCATCTAAACCACAGGCCCGCTCTGACTTGCTCATGCTCTCCGCCCCCTCACTTTCCACTTCCATTTGCGTCAACAGTCGATGCCACCGCACACCGATCCCGTTGATCGGAACGGTAAAGGCAATTCCCTTGCCTGGATAACGCATTTGCAAACCATGCCCCAACCTATCCAGCAGCAAACGCGCGCGCTCCTGATCGGTCAAACAGAGGACGATTGCCTTTGCTGTTTCACCTATGCCCAGCAAATCCAGCATTTCTGTCTTTGCTGTTCCGTGTGCCATACAGACAAAATCCACGAGCACATGGGTATCCCGATACAGGCGAAGCACCTTCTCGCTCTGCGGCACATCGACCACAGATACCAGCAGCTCCACCGCACTGCGCGCCGCCATCTGGGGCTGATACTCACTCATGACGGTCCTCCTCTTCCAAAACGATGATTTCTTCCTCTTCCTGCACAGCGGACTGCACTGTATCACCCATCCTGCGTGCTTTCCGCTGATACAGCAAGCCGAGGATCTGTATGGTCAGCAATGGCGTCATTGCAACCATTGCGACAATGCCGAAAGCATCTGTAAGCACATTGCCGCCCAATGCCTCGCACGCACCCATCGCAAACGGCAAAAGGAATGTGGACGTCATCGGACCGGACGCAACGCCGCCGGAGTCGAACGCAATACCAGTAAAAATTGGGGGCACGAAAAACGTGAGCCCCAGCGCCAACAGATAGCCGGGAATGACCATCCAATAGATGGAAATCCCTGTCAGTACACGCAACATGGAAAGCCCAACCGAGCATGCCACGCCAATCGACAGGCTATGCATCATGGCACGCTGTGAAACACCGCCGTTGGTAATATTCTCTACCTGACGGTTCAGTACATGCACAGCCGGTTCCGCTGTGACCAAGAAATATCCGATCAGCATGCCAAGCGGCACCAAAAGCCAGCTATGCCCGCTCTGCGCCAATTGCTCTCCCAAAAAGTGACCAACCGGCATAAAGCCAACGTTCACACCGGTCAGAAACAACGAAAGGCCCAAAAAGGTATATCCGAAGCCAATCCCGATTTTTTTCAACTGCATCCGATGAAAGCGCCGAAACACCAACTGGAAAACTGCGCAGAACAGAATGATCGGAAGCAGGGCGGATAAAACCTCCTGCACATACTCTGGCAGATTGTGGGCAAACAGCATTGCCACCTGCTTAGTATCCTCCACCTCCGGCACAGTAACGGCAGTGTAACCCGGATCGCCGCCTTTATAAAATATGCCGAGCAGCAGTACGGCTAAAATCGGACCGATGCTGCACAGGGCTACCAAACCAAAGCTGTCATCCTGCGCGTCCCGGTCGCCTCGAATGGAGGCAAGGCCAATACCCAACGCCATAATAAACGGCACGGTGATTGGCCCGGTTGTCACACCGCCGGAATCAAACGCCACCGCGACAAATTCATTGGGCACAAACGCAGATAAAACCAAAACGCCAATGTAAAACAAAATCAGCAAGCTTGCCAATCGAATTTTGAACAGGGTGCGCAGCATTGCCAGTACAAAAAACAGGCCTACACCAACAGCAACCGTCCAGATCAATACCGCATTCGGAATTGACGGAACCTGACCTGCCAAAACCTGCAAATCGGGTTCTGCGATAGTAATCAAGATACCGATAATAAATGTAATGCCAACAATGGAAAGCAGATTTTTGGTGCGCGGCAATTGCGCGCCGATCCCCTCTCCCATCGGTGTCATAGAAACGTCGGTACCGAGCGAGAAGAACGCCATCCCAACGATCAACAACACTGCACCAACCAGATACAACACCAACGTTCCAACAGGCATGGGCGTAATGGTGATACTTAGCAGCAGGACAATTAACGTAATCGGCAAAACAGACGATAACGCCTCAATACTTTTTTCCTTTAAAATCTTATTCATTGCATTTCCCCTTAAGCTGAAACTGATTTATTATACCATACAAAACAGCCGATTTAGGGAAATACACGGAATCTTAACAAAAAATGAACGCCGGTTCAAAGGAACCGGCGTTCTAATGTGCGCGTCGAGTTATCTTCCCGGGCCGTCGCCAGCCAAGTATTGTCACCGTAAACGAGCTTAACTACTGTGTTC
>CALWUJ010000020.1 GCA_944384725.1 uncultured Agathobaculum sp.
CGCTGCAATACCCCAATGTGCGTGCAGCAAGCAGCGAAATCATCCATTTGCAGGCCATCCTCAGCCTGCCCAAGGGCACCGAACATTTTATGAGCGATCTGCACGGCGAAGCGGACGCGTTTGTACATATCCTGAACAACGCTTCGGGCGCGGTGCGCGAAAAGGTGGATATCGTCCTGCGTGACAGCCTGCCCGCCGACGAGCGTGCCCGGCTTGCCACCCTGATTTATTATCCCGAGGAAAAGCTCGAAGAGCTGGCCGCGGCTTCGCCCGACCGCGCCGAGTGGTACCGCATCACGCTCAGCCGACTGCTGGAAATCTGTCGCCTGTGCGCGTCCAAATATACGCGCGCCAAGGTGCGCCGCGCCCTGCCGCGCTGGAACGGCGACATCATCAACGAACTGCTCAACAAAAACAACGATATCTATAATAAGCGTGAATACTTCGACACGGTCATCTCCTCGATCATCGAAACCGACCGTGCCGAGGAGTTCATCATCTCGATGTGCAACCTCATCAAGCGGCTGGTCGTCGACCACCTGCACATCGTGGGCGATATCTTTGACCGCGGCCCGCGCGCGGATATCATTATGGATCTGCTGATGGATCATCACTCGGTCGATATCCAGTGGGGCAATCATGATGTGCTCTGGATGGGTGCTGCCACCGGCAGCCGCACCTGCATTGCGACCGTTTTGAGCAACTCGATCACCTATAACAATCTGGACGTGATCGAAACCGGCTACGGCATCAGCCTGCGCCCGCTTGCGCTGTTCGCGGACGAAACCTATCGCGGCAGCGACGTTTCCTGCTTCCTGCCCAAAATGCTCGAACCCGCCGAACAGACCGGTGTGGACACCGCGCGCGCTGCACGCATGCACAAGGCAATCGCGATTATTCAGTTCAAGCTCGAGGGGCAAACCATCCGGCGCAATCCCTCTTTCCACATGGACGACCGTCTGCTGCTCGATAAGATCGACTTTGAAAAGGGCACGGTCACCCTGCCGACCGGCGAATACAAGCTGCGCGACTGCGACTTCCCGACCATCGACCCGGCTGACCCGTATCGCCTGACCCCCGCGGAACATGATCTGATGACGCAGCTGAAAAACGCTTTCCTGCGCAGCGAAAAATTGCAGCGGCATATCGGTTTTCTGTATTCCAAGGGCGGGCTGTACAAATGCTTCAACGGCAATTTGCTGTTCCATGGCTGCATCCCGATGGATGACAAAGGCGAATTCCTGCAATTCTCGTTCGGCGGACAGCAGCTTTCCGGCAAGGCGCTCATGGACTGGTGCGAAACCGTTGCGCGCGAGGGCTATTATGCGCGCGAAGGTACAGCAGAGCGGCAGTTCGGCAAGGATTTCCTGTGGTTCCTCTGGTGCGGGCGCAACTCGCCCTCCTTCGGCCGCGACCACATTGCCACCTTTGAACGCCGTCTGATTGAGGATCAGTCGACATGGGCTGAACCAAAGAACCCCTACTACTCGTTCTACAATGAGGACGAGGTCTGCGTGCGCATCTTGCAGGAGTTCGGTCTGGAGGGCGAACACTGCCACATTGTCAACGGCCATGTACCGGTCAAGACCAAGGACGGCGAAAGCCCGATCAAGGCGGGCGGCCGCCTGATCGTGATCGACGGCGGTTTCTGCCGCGCCTACCAGCCGACAACCGGCATCGCAGGCTATACGCTGGTGTTCGACTCGTGGGGCATCCACATCACCGCGCACGAGCCGTTCCCGGGCAAGGAGACCGCTATTCGTGACAATAAAGATATCCTGTCCACCTCCATGGCGTTCGACCGTTCGGAAAACCGCATCCGCATCTGTGAAACCGATGTCGGCCATGCGCTTCAGCAGACGATCGACGACCTGAAAGAACTGCTTGCCGCCTTCCGCCGCGGCGAGATCAAAGAGGATAACCGCGATATGTGACGCATCACAAAAAAAGCTCGCAGCCAATTGGCTGCGAGCTTTTTATTTGCTTTTTTGTGTTGCTTACTGCGCCGCTGCAGCAGACAGGAAATTGTCTGCGTAGTAGTCGCCGTTCGCATCGTCCAGTACGACGCAGATCAGATTACCGCTGCTCTCCACGCGCACCTTGTCCGGGTCAACGCCGACGCATACCCACTTGAACGGGTCGACGCTCTCTGCAATCTTCGCCTTGGCCGCCTCGATATCCGCGCCCTCCGGCATGCGCAGCAGCACGATCGAGTGCGCCTGCGAAGTAATCATTGCTTCAGAAGCCAGACCGGCCTCGAACTTCACGTCATCCGTGCCGATAAACCAAGTCAGCGGCTGCGTGGTGCCGTCCGCGCCCATGCCGTTATACAGCACAGTCTGGCCGACCATACCCGCTTCCTTATCGCCGTAGATCTTATCCATCAGCGCAACCAGCGCAGCGTCCGCCTCGGGCGCTTCCGGCTCGGTGGGCTGCTCCGGCTCCTCCGCCTTCTTATAGCCCCACTCTGCTTCACCGTACTTCTTCATGAACAGGTCATAGTTCTCGCCGTAGCGCGATGCATATACGCTTTCGATCTGCGGGTCAAAGGTGTACGCCACGCCGTCGATCGTGATTTCGGTCCATGCATGTACGGACTCGCTGCCCTTGGGGCTTACGCCCGTGCCAACAATCGCCTTGGCGTCATAGCCCACCTGACGGGCCAGATAGGTGAACACGCTCGACCACGAATAGCAGTTGCCGCGCTTATCGGTCAGCATATTGATCGCCTGCTCGATCTCCCAGCCTTCCTTGGAGGTGTCGACCGTGCCGATGCCCAGATAGCCGAAGGTCTTCTTGGCATAATCATAAACCGCGCGCAGCTTCTCCATCTGCGTCATCTTGTCGTTGACCACACCAGCGACCGCCTGCGTCAGCAGCTTGTTCAGTTCCTCCGAACCGGTCGTGTAGCGGCCGTTGCGATCGAGTTCCAGACCGTCCACCGTCTTATTATAGTCAAACTGCTTGTCTGCATTGACATGGAACAGCAGACCGTTGATGTTATGCCAGCCCTCTGCGAGCGTAGTGGTTTCCTTATCGTAAGAAGTCCACTTCTCTGCGCCCTCGGTCATTTCATATTCGTGATCGGTCGTAGCCTCGAGCATAGCGAGATACGCCCAGTGCGTGTCCGGTACGTCCGGCATCACGCGGATGCCTTCGCCCGTGGATGCCATCACGGTGTCGCCCGAGCGGCCCAGAATGCGGTTGAGAATGGTCACTGTCTCGGCACGGGTGATCGAATCATCCGGACGGAACAGGCCGGACGGATCGCCTGCAACCCAGCCCTGTGCCAGTGCGGTCTGCACCGCATCATACGCCCAATGGGTCTTGGGCACATCCGAGAAGCTGCCCTCTGTTCCGATATCGTCATGCGGGATGCGGGACAGGATGGTCACGAACTCCGCGCGGGTGATCTTAGCCTCCGGGCGGAAGGTGCCGTCCTTATAGCCGCTTACCAGCGAATAACCGGTCATTTCCCCAACCGCTTCGGCATACCATGCGTCCTGCGACACATCGGTAAACAGGTAGTCCCCGCCGCCGGAGGACTCGGTCAGCAGCGAAGCAATCAGCTTGCATGCCTCCGCACGGGTGATCTGCACATCCGGACGGAACGTGCCATCCTCATAGCCGTTCATATACTGCATATGATCGGTCGTGTTGAGCACCGGCGTTTTCGCCGGAGCAATATCATCTGTAGCGGCCGCACACGCAGAAATCGGCAGAGCGGACATCGCCATCAGAGCGGCGAGAGACGCCGCGGTCACTTTCTTTTTCATAAGAAAACTACTCCTTTTCGTCGTTCTGATCAGTTGGACGGGATTGATCTGCATTTGGTTCCCTGTCCGGATCATTTTTCTTCAAATTTTTATCATCCGCTTCATTCTCCTGCGGATCGAGCACAATCGGAATCAGCGAAGCGGCGATTTTCCCCTTGCCGCGTGTTTTCACATAAAAATATCCAATAATAGAAAACGCGACCGCACCAAGGAAATTGACCTGCAAATCCTTCATTGTGTCGATCAGACCGATATCCAGATAGCCGCCCGGGAACTCCATCCAATCCTCCCCATTGACGGCCAAACTTTCCACCTTCACATGCTCGACATTGTTCAGACCATCCGGATTGAGCGAAACCGAATTGATGTTCTGCACGATAAAATCCTTCTGCATGTCGGTTCCCATTACCTGATCTGCGCCAAACTCAAAGAATTCCCACAAAACGCCGACGGTCATGGAAAAGCAGAACGCCACGATGGCCAAAAACAGCGGCGACAGTTTGAAAGAAAACCGCTCGCTGCGGTTAAACAGATCGACCAGCGAAAAGCCGACCGCCGCAACCAGAAAGCCATTGATGGTGTGCAGCATGGTGTCCCAGCCGGGAATAATGGTGTAAAACGAGTTGATTTCTCCCAGAATTTCTGCCGCGAAAATAAAACAATAGATAATGCCTTCCATCACCGGCGGAATATCAATGTCCAGACTGCGTTCAATCATCATCGGCACGCAGAACAGCACCAACGAGAGCACACAGACAAACATATTCTCATACCGGTGCATAAACGCGGCACGCACAAAGGTCAGCACAATAAAAAACGAAAGAACGCCGCGAATGGTCAGTCGGCGGCGCGTGCGGTGACGTTTTTCCAGGTTCAGTTCCGCAGACGTTTTATTTTTTTGCAGTTGTTTCGGCATACAAATCCCTCCCTATCCAGCCAATACCGTTCTATGATGCAGTATAGCACAGTGCACTGGAAAAGGAAAGGATAACCGCACGCTGTGACGCTTTGCACATCGCACCATCCACCAATCATACGCCCCGATGCGTTTCTGTTCCGTGCACCCAAACAGACGCTTTTTCACTGTAAAGTCGAATTACGTCAGATTGATTTAGTTATTTTTCACAACCATTTATTGCTATATAAAATCCGCATTATGAATTTTGTTCAAAATGCATCTGGTCAAAATAATACCAATATAGTATTCTTTTGGTGTTGATAAAGATAATACATATTATTTGAAATTGATATTGATTAAGGAGGTTTCCCCATGTTATTCCAAACCACCGACGCGCATGAACAACTGCGCGCTGAAATCCGCGCTTTTGCGGAAGCTGAGGTCAAGCCACAGGCTTTCCTCATGGACAAAGAAAACGAATTCCCGGCGGAAGCTGTCAAAAAAATGGGCGAGCTCGGCTTTATGGGGCTGCCTTACCCCAAGGAATACGGCGGCGCCGGTTTGGATGTACTGAGTTATGCGATCGCGGTGGAAGAGCTGTCGCGCGTGGACGGCGGCACAGGCGTTATCCTGTCCGCCCATGTATCGCTCGGCTCCTGGCCGATTTTCGCATTCGGCACCGAGGAGCAGAAGCAGAAATACCTCGTCCCGCTGGCAAAGGGCGAGAAAATCGGCGCGTTCGGCCTGACCGAGCCCAACGCCGGCTCGGACGCAGGCGGCACCGAGACCACGGCCATTGACAAGGGTGACTACTACCTGCTCAACGGCGGGAAAATCTTCATCACCAACGCCCCCAAGGCGGATACCTATGTTGTGTTTGCGGTCACCACGCCGGATATCGGCACCCGCGGCATTTCGGCGTTCATCGTCGAAAAGGGCTGGGAGGGCTTCACCTTTGGCGACCACTATGACAAAATGGGCATTCGCTCCTCGTCCACTGCCGAACTGATCTTCAACGATGTCAAGGTGCCCAAGGAAAACCTGCTCGGCAAGGAGGGACAGGGCTTCAAAATCGCTATGGCAACGCTGGATGGCGGACGCATCGGCATTGCGTCGCAGGCGCTCGGCATCGCACAGGGCTCATACGAAGCGGCGCTCGAATACGCCAAGGAGCGCGTCCAGTTCGGCAAACCGATCGGCTTCCAGCAGGCAATTTCGTTCAAACTTGCAGATATGGCGACCAAGCTGCGCTGCGCGCGCATGCTGGTTTACTCCGCGGCCGAGCTAAAGGAAGCGCATGAGCCGTATGCCACCGAAGCAGCCATGGCGAAGATGTATGCATCCGACATTGCGCTGGAAGTGACCAACGATGCGCTGCAAATCTTCGGCGGCACGGGCTTCCTCAAGGGCATGGATGTCGAGCGTATGTACCGCGACGCCAAGATCACCACGATCTACGAGGGTACCAACGAAATCCAGCGCGTCGTCATCGCCGCGAACATTCTGGGCAAGCCGCCCAAGAGCGAAGGCGGCTCGTCCAGCCGTCCAAAGAAGCCCGCACCGGTCACCGGTGTGCGCAAGCGCAACATCCTCAAGGAAGGCTCTGCGGAAGAGAAGGTTGCAGCACTGGTGGCAGCGCTCCAGAAGGACGGGCACGATTTTACCTTCGGCATCCCGCTCGACACCCCGATCACACAGGCCGAACGCGTAGTTTCCGCCGGTCAGGGCATCGGCAGCAAGGAAAACATGCAGCTGATCGAGGATTTGGCGCGCGCCGCCGGCGCTGCGGTCGGCTCCTCCCGTCCGGTGGCGGAAACGCTCAAATATGTGCCGCTTGACCGGTATGTCGGCATGTCCGGTCAGAAATTCAAGGGCAATCTGTATATCGCCTGCGGCATTTCGGGCGCCATCCAGCACCTGAAAGGCATCAAGGACGCCTCTACTATCGTAGCAATCAATAAGAACGGCAATGCGCCCATCTTCAAGAACTGTGACTATGGCATTGTGGGCGATGTCAACGAGATCCTGCCGCTGCTGACCGCCGCGCTTGATACCGGCGAAAAGCAGCCTGCCCCGCCTATGGTCAAAATGAAGCGCCCGCCCGTGCCCAAGCCCGAGCCGATCGGCAAACGCTATGTCTGCGGCGGCTGCGGCTATGAATACGTCCCCGAACTGGGCGATGAGGACGCCGAAATTGCGCCCGGCACGCTGTTTGAAAAGCTGCCCGAGGACTGGGTATGCCCGGAGTGCGGCGAAGGCAAAGAAATGTTCATTGAAGGCTGACCGGAAAATAAGGAGGAGAATATATGTACTGCGTGCGCAATGTAACAGACGATCTTTATTGGGTCGGCGCGAACGACCATCGTCTTGCTTTGTTTGAAAATATCCACCCCATCCCGCGCGGCGTATCCTACAACGCCTATCTGCTGCTTGACGAGCAAACCGTGCTGTTTGATACGGTCGACTGGTCGGCCTGCCGCCAGCTGCTGGAAAACATCGAGCACCTGCTGGATGGCCGTCCGCTGGATTATCTGGTCATCAACCACATGGAGCCCGACCACGGTGCTTCCATCGAGGAGGTTTTGATCCGTTATCCGTCGGTCAAGGTCATTTCCACTGAAAAGGCATTCATGCTCATGCGCCAGTTTGGCTTTGACATCGACGGTCATGAACAGATTGAGGTCAAGGAAGGCGACACCCAGAGCTTCGGCAAGCATGTTGTGACCTTTGTCGCCGCGCCCATGGTGCACTGGCCCGAGGCCATGGTGACCTTTGACACCACCAACGGCGTGCTGTTCTCGGCCGATGCGTTTGGCTCGTTCGGTGCGCTGGACGGCAAGCTATTCGCAGACGAAGTCAACTTCGACCGCGACTGGATCGATGATGCCCGCCGTTATCTGACCAACATTGTCGGCAAATACGGCCCTCACGTTCAGCTGCTGCTCAAAAAGGCGGCGGGTATTCTGGATCAGATCAAGTTCATCTGCCCGCTGCACGGTCCGGTCTGGCGTGAAAATCTGGGATACTTTATCGACAAATACGACCACTGGAGCCGCTACGAGCCGGAGGAAAAGGGTGTCATGATCGTTTACGCTTCGATGTATGGCAACACCGAAGCCGCGGCGCAGGCCTTGGCAAGCCGTCTGTGCGAGAAGGGCGTCACCAATGTCCGTCTGTATGACGTTTCCAACACTCATGTTTCTTATCTGATTTCTGAAACCTTCCGTCTGAGCCATGTCGTGCTGGCATCGGTGACCTATAATCTGGGCATTTATCCGGTCATGCACAATTATCTGATGGATATGAAGGCACTCAACCTGCAAAACCGCACCTTTGCCATCATCGAGAATGGGTCTTGGGCCGTCAAGTCGGGCGATCTGATGCAAAAGTTTATCGACGAAGAGCTCAAGAACATGACTGTGCTCAACGAGCGGCTGTCTATGGCTTCCGCACTGCTTCCCGACAAGGCCGGCGAGCTGGATGCGCTTGCGGATGTGATCGTCGAATCGGTCAACCAGTAAGTCCGTCCTTCATTTCGATACACAGAACACTCTTCACATATCCCCCAAAAAAGCGCCGTCCCCATCGGATTACAACCAATGGGGACGGCGCTTTGCACATAGAAAACCTTTATGCAGCTACTATCCGCTTATCTCACGAAACCGGCACCCGGTAAGTACCCACCACAGGAACCAGCCGGTCTGCCAGTGCAGCTGCTGCCAACGCCTTGACGATATCCACGCCTATCGTCGGCACAAAGCAGGTGACAAACAGCGTCCACATGCCGATTGGATCGTTCAGATAAAACGCTTTAATGCCCCAGAACCAGATCATACCGATCACATATACCACCGCGATATTGACCAGCGCCGCGACAGCATAGGTGACAAAGCCCCTTTTGGATGCGCGCTGCACGATCAGCCCAGCCACAAAAGCGCCCAAAGCAAAACCGATGATGCAGCCAAAGGTCGGCTGGAAGATATACTGCGGCCCACCGCCGCCTGTGAAGATCGGCAAGCCAGCCAGTCCCAAAACCATATAAGCCGTGCAGGCGAGCGTTCCATAGCGCGGCCCCAGCAGCAAGCCTGCCATGGTGGTGAACAGGGTTTGCAGCGTAAACGGCCACAACGGGATCGGGATACGAATAAACGCGCCGACCGCCACCAATGCAGTAAATAAGGCGCTGAGCACCAGCATACGGGTGTTGGTTCTATGATTCTGCTCCATGAAAATACTCCTTTTCCGTTTTTCGGTATGAGTATACCACACCCCGCTCTTATTGTCAACTTGTTATTGTAATTAGGTTTACATTCACTTATTCTTGACAATGCGCTGCGATTTCAGTATAATAGAACTACTATTTGCGGGTGTAGTTCATCGGTAGAACGGCAGCTTCCCAAGCTGCATAGGTGGGTTCGACTCCCATCATCCGCTCCAAGTAAAAAGCCCGCCTATGGCGGGCTTTTTTTCATGCTCTCTTTGCGGTTCAGCAGATGCCGAACAGCCGTTTTCCGTTTTCGGTTGTGATACGTTCGACCTCTTCCACCGCAACGCCCTTGATCTCAGCGATCGTTTCGACCATACGGTGCACATACAGCGACGAATTGCGCCGACCGCGGTACGGTTCTGGTGCCATATAAGGCGAATCCGTCTCAACCATCAGCCGATCGAGCGGAACCTCACGGATCACCTCAATCGCGCGACGCGCGTTCTTGAAGGTAATCACACCGGTGAAGGATAGATGATATCCCAACGCCAGCAGTTCACGCGCCATTTCAACACTGCCTGCGAAGCAGTGAAACACACCCGCTACGCCAGCGTACCGCCGCGCAATCTCCAAGCAATCCGCATGGGCGTCGCGGTCATGCACGATCACCGGCTTGCCCAGCTCGCGCGCCAGCTCCATCTGACGCGCAAACACGACCTGCTGCCGCGCACGGGCGCGCTCGTCCTTTTCCCAATAGTAGTCCAGCCCAATCTCTCCGATCGCACGCACGCGCGGCTCGGACTCGGCCAGTTCTTTAATGACCGCAAGATCATTATTCCAGTTTTCGTTGATATTCTCCGGATGAATGCCGACTGCGGCATAGACAAACGGATATTTTTGTGCATAACTCACCGCCTTGCGCGAAGTCTCCACATCGCAGCCCGGATTGAGGATCAGCCCAACGTTATGCTCCGGCATAGACGAAAGCAGCTCGTCCCGATCTTCGTCAAAACGTTCGTCATCATAATGTGCATGGGTATCAAACAGCATGTATGTCTCTCCTCATATCCATCCGAAATGCCGGCAGGCATTCCACAAACCATTCTGATCGACCGGATCGGTCACATAATCGGCCATCTGCTTGAGCACATCGCGTGCATTGCCCATAGCGATGGAAAGCCAGCCTTGCCCGAACATACACACATCATTCATTCCGTCTCCGAAGATGACTACGTCCTCATTCGGGATGCCGAGCCGCTCGATCATACGGCGGATGCCGTTTTGCTTTTCGGTCGGCTCAATGAGCAGAATATCACGGTTATACCGCACCGTCGGCAGCGTGCCCCAGTCGATCTCATGCTCGTGCTCCGCCGTACACACAATATTCACCTTATACAGCACATCCAGCGCGCGGTAATCAAACGCCGGATCATACCGCGTTGGAAAATACTCAGGCGGTGCAAAATCCAGATAGCGTTTGTCACTGGTCACGCAAGCCGCCTCATTGACCGGTGTGACCGCCCACGGAATATCCGCCGCTTGCAAACGGTCAATCAGCGCAATACAGTCCTGCACCGGCAGACTTTTCATCTCCGCGATCTTCCCGCCGACAGTCAGGCTGTACCCGCCGTCCGCAACGAAGTCAGTAAACCCATGCTGCGCGGCAAAGCCCGCCGCCGACGCTTGCAAGCGTCCGGTGGCGAGCGCCGTAAAGTGCCCGTTTGCGCGCAGCTGCTCCACACAGCGCATTGCGCTCTCGGGCATGACCATGGTCTGCCCGATGCTCAGCGTGCCGTCAATATCAAAAAAGAAATATTTTTTCTGCATGGTTGTTCCTTATGGTTTTCTATTTGTCAATTGGTGTCCACCGTGCGCGTTACGTCCACCACGCCCTTGATCGAGCGCAGGCGGCTGATCAGGTTATCCAGCTGATGCACGCCCGCAACGTCTACCATGGCGTTGATGATACCATAGCCGTCGTTGAGATCGCGCGCGGAAATCTCATGCACGTTGATCTTGCAGACAGCGAGTACTGCCGTCACATCACTCAGCACGCCAATACGGCTGCGCGTCGAAATTTGCAGACCGGTGGAGAAGCGGTTGGTGCGGTCGGAGATGCCCAGATCCTCGTCCCACCACGCGCGCACCCAGCGGTCCGGGTCCTCCTGCATGTGAACGTTAACACAGTCGCGCCGATGGATGGACACGCCATAGCCGCGCGTAACAAAACCAACGATCTCGTCGCCCGGGATCGGCGTGCAGCAGCGCGCGAACTTGACCAGACAGTTGTCGATGCCTTCGACCACCACGCCGGTTGTCGAGCGGGTGACGCGCTTGGGCTGCTGCTCCGGCTGCGGCTGCGCTGCGCGTTCCGCCAGTTCGCGCTGACGGCGCAGCTTACCGACATCGTCTTTCACCTTGTTGATGACCTTGGTCAGCGTGATGCCGCCGTAACCGATAGCGGCATACAATTCGTCGAGCGTATTGAACGAGAACTTGTTGAGCGTATTTTTACGCACTTCCTCATTCTCATAAAAGCCGTTATACAGCAGATTTGCGCGCAGCTCACGGTCCAGATCCTCGCGGCCGTTGACGATGTTCTCCTCGCGGCACTCCTTCTTGAACCATTGCTTGATCTTGTTGCGCGCCTCGGTGGTCTTGACGATCTTGACCCAGTCGCGGCTCGGCCCGTGCGCCTCTTTGGAGGTCAAAATTTCCACGATATCGCCGTTTTTCAGCTGGCTGTCGATCGGCGCAATGCGGCCGTTGATCTTGCAGCCGGTCATACGATTGCCGACCGCCGAGTGGATTGCGTAAGCAAGGTCGATCGGGGTCGCGCCTGCGGGCATGTTGACCACGTCGCCCTTGGGCGTAAAGACGAATACCTCGTCGGCAAACAGATCGACTTTGATGTTCTTGATGAAATCCTCCGCCTCGGTGTCCTGCTGTGCTTCCAGCAGCTGCCGAATCCACGCAAAGGTCTCCTCATTGCCCTTTTTGCTCAAGCCCTGCTTGTATTTCCAGTGCGCCGCCACGCCGTATTCGGCCATTTTATGCATTTCGGTCGTGCGAATCTGAATCTCAAACGGCACGCCCGCGCGCCCAATGACCGTCGTGTGCAGCGACTGGTATCCGTTGGGCTTGGGGGTCGAGATATAGTCCTTAAAACGCCCCGGAATGGGCTTGTAAAGGTCGTGTACATAGCCGAGCACGTTATAACAGTCCGCCACCGTGTCAACGATGACGCGCACCGCGCAAATATCGTAAATCTCGTCGATCGTTTTGTGCTGCGCGTACATTTTGCGATAAATCGAATAGATATGCTTGACGCGCGCCGAGATCGTGTTCTTGATATGCGCTTCCGCGAGCTTGGCGCTGATGCGATCCTGAATGCGTTTGAGGAAAACCTCCTGCTGCTCACTCTGCTTTTTCAGTCCCTCGACGATCTCATTGTAGCCGATCGGGTCAAGGATTTTGAGCGACAGATCCTCCAGTTCCCACTTGATGCGGCTCATGCCCAAGCGGTGGGCGATCGGCGCATAGATCTCCATGGTTTCGAGCGCTTTGTCGCGCTGCTTGCGCTCGGGCAGATACTGGAACGTGCGCGCGTTATGCAAACGGTCAGCCAGCTTGATGAGGATCACGCGGATATCCTTTGCCATGGCAAGGAACATCTTGCGCAGATCCTCAAACTGCTCCTGCTCCTTGGAGTAGCGCAGCATACCCAGACGCGTAACGCCGTCGACCAGTTCGGCAACCGGTGTGCCGAACTTATTTTCGATTTCCTTATAGCCGAAGTTGGTATCCTCAATGCAGTCATGCAGCAGCGCCGCGCAGATGGAGTCGGTGTCCAGACCCATCTCGACCACGATTTCGGCAACCGAAACCGGATGGATGATGTATGGCTCGCCGTTTTTGCGCTTTTGTCCCTCATGCGCCGCAGCCGCGCACTCATAAGCCGCGCGGATCTTGCGGATGTTCGCCTGCGGGTTTTGCTTCTGCACGCGCTCGATCAAAAAGTCCAATTTATTCTGCATACTTCGTTCCCCCATTCTTCAGCCCGCCATACTTTGCAGCGTGGCAAGAACGACCGAGCCGGATATATCCGCCTTACCCTCGTAAGGCTTGAGCAGGATGTTGAGCATCCCTTCTTTGAAATGGTAACTGATCAGTCCGGACTCAGAAAACACGTCCAGACACACAAACAGCTTGCCGATGTTGATGTCGCGGCGGCTCTCCCAAGCCACGCGGCGCGAAAGCGCGCCGTCCGGCACAGAAAGCCTGCCATCCTCTGCGCGGCACACGATATGCCGCCACACCGCCACCAAGTCCTTGCGGTCAGGCAGCAGCAGGCGTGCCTCGCGCGCAGTCAGCGGCCCATCGGCCATGTAGGTATTATACACATTGAGCAGCTTCTGGTCAGCCAGATGCTCGCAATCGCTCAGCTGCGCGTCGCACAGCGTCAGCTGCACCGTGCGGCGGCCGCGGAACTCATTGATTTCCAGATGGAAGGCCGCGTCAACGCGGTTTCCCTCAACAAAGCCCAGTCCGCCCGCACCCGTGCCGAACCAAATCGCGGAAAAGCGCATGCCGTCTTTGACCAGCGTCATGCGCACATGCCGGTCGGACGAAATGGGCGTGATATCCTCCGCCACCATGTCCCTCATGCAGAACACCGGCTCGGCGTTGCACATGCCGTATGGCTCAAGGACACTCAGCGCTTCTATATTCTCTTCGGTCAGCCATTCGGGCTGCACCATGCAGTCGATATGCAGCTGCGGCACCAGCTCCGCCATGGTGACATGGTTCTCGGCATAAGCGCGCAGCCGCTCGCGCAGCGTATCCACCTGATTTGCAGCCACCGTTAAACCGGCAGCCAGCGCATGCCCGCCGTACCGCTCGAGCAAATCCTCGCACGAGGTCAGCGCATCAAACAGGTTGAACCCGCCCACCGAACGGCCCGAGCCCTTGCCCGTACCGTCCTCGTCGAGCGAAATCAGCACGACCGGACAGCCGTACCGGTCGCACAGGCGCGAGCAGACAATGCCGATCACGCCGTGATGCCAGCCTTTTTCCGCCAGCACGATGATTTTATCCTCCAGCGGGTTATATTCCTTGCGCAGACGGGCGAGCGCCTGCGTCAATATCTGGTTTTCCTCGTTTTGCCGCAGCTTATTCTGCTCGCAGAGCTGCGCAGCCAGCGACTGCGCGCGCACCGGGTCGTGCGTCAGGAACAGCTCGGCAGCAAGCTCGGCGCGGCCCATGCGGCCCGCCGCATTGATGCGCGGCGCCAAGACGAAGCTGATGGTGGACGAGGTCAGGCGCTTGTGCTTCATACCTGCCTCGCGCAGCAGCATTTCCAGACCGACGTTGCCGGTCGAAGCCATTTTTTTCAGCCCTGCCGCTACAATGATGCGGTTTTCGCCCGTAATGGGCATCACATCCGCGACCGTGCCCAGCGCCACCAGATCGGCATACCGCTCGAGCACCGCTTCCGTATTGCCCTCGAGGGCGCAGATCAGCTTGAACGCTACGCCCACGCCCGCCAGACTATCAAACGGATAGGTACAATCCGGCCGCTTATAATCGACCACTGCATCTGCTGCGGGCAGCGCGTCGTGGCATTCGTGATGATCGGTGATGACCACCTGCATGCCCAGCTCACGCGCCACTGCGATTTCTTCGTCGGCGGTGATGCCGGAATCGACCGTGATGAGCAGGCGCGTGCCCTTTGCATACAACTCCTCCATCGCCGCGCGGGACAGGCCATATCCTTCGCGCAGACGGTTGGGGATATAATATTCACACTGAGCGCCGCAGCTGCGCAGATAATCCACCAGCGTGCAGGTAGCGGTCACGCCATCCACATCATAATCGCCGTATACCACGATTCGTTCGCCGCGCGCAATCGCACCGCGCACCACGGAAACGGCTTTGTCCATATCCGCCAGCAGAAACGGATCGTGCAGGCCGGATATATCGCAGCTCAGGTAATCCGCCGCGGCCTCGGGCGTGTCAATCCCGCGCGCGACAAGCACGGCTGCGGTCAGCGGGGCATACCCGCCCTCCTCCAACAACGCGCGCACGCGCGCCTCAGCGGGGTCGGCAATCACCCATCGCTTTGTTTTCATATGACTCCCTCATTTATTTTATATTACCATTATTATACCAAAACGCGCCACAAAGCTCAACATTTTTATGCAAATTGTCAAAAGCGGGCATTTCACAAGGAAACACCCGCTTTTTTCGCGCAAAAAACCGCCTTATTCTTCTGTTTTCACTGTATTCTGCCGCTCCAACATCCGTCCGAGGTACTGTCCGGTGTAAGAACCGGGGCAGGCCGCGACCTCCTCCGGCGTACCGGCTACGACCAGACGGCCGCCGCCGTCACCGCCCTCCGGACCAAGGTCGAGGATATAATCAGCCGTTTTGATCACGTCCAGATTATGCTCGATCACGACCACGGTATTACCTGCATCGACCAGCTTTTGCAGCACATCGACCAGCTTATGCACATCTGCAACGTGCAGGCCGGTGGTCGGCTCGTCGAGAATATAGATGGTCTTGCCGGTCGAGCGCTTGGAAAGCTCGGTGGCGAGCTTAGCGCGCTGCGCCTCACCGCCGGACAGCGTGGTAGAGGACTGACCGAGCTTGACGTACCCCAGTCCGACCTCACGCATGGTTTCCAGCCGCCGCGCAATCTTAGGCACGTTGGCAAAGAAATCGCAAGCTTCATCCACCGTCATGTCGAGCACTTCATAGATATTTTTGCCCTTATAGCGCACTTCGAGCGTCTCCTTGTTGTACCGCTTGCCCTTGCACACATCGCAGGGAACATACACATCCGGCAGGAAGTGCATCTCGATCTTCAAAAGACCGTCGCCTGCACAGGCTTCACACCGACCGCCCTTGACGTTAAAGGAAAACCGGCTCGGGCCATAGCCGCGTGCCTTAGCATCTGCCGTTTTGGCGAACAGATCACGGATATCGTTGAACACGCCCGTGTAGGTTGCGGGATTGGAACGCGGCGTGCGCCCGATGGGCGACTGATTGATGTCGATGACCTTGTCCAGATGCGAAAGGCCGATGAATTTATCGTGTGCGCCCGCGCGCGTTTTCGCTCCGTTCAGCTCAGCGGCAAGCTTTTTGTACAAAATCTCGTTGACAAACGAGGATTTGCCCGAACCGGATACGCCGGTCACGCAGGTGAACGTCCCAAGCGGAATGGTAAAATCCGTGTGTTTCAGGTTGTTCACCGCGCAGCCCTTGACCGTCAGCTTTTTGCCGTTGCCCTTGCGGCGCACCGCCGGCACCGGAATGCACTTGCGGCCGGACAGGTACTGTCCCGTGATCGAGGTTTCACTTTTCAGCAGGTCGTCCACCTTGCCCTCGAACACAACTTCGCCGCCGTTGCGCCCCGCGCCCGGGCCGATATCCACGATGTGATCTGCCGCGAGCATGGTGTCCTCGTCATGCTCGACTACGATCAGCGTGTTGCCGAGGTCGCGCAAACGTTTGAGCGTCGCCAGCAGCTTGTCATTGTCACGCTGGTGCAAGCCGATGGAAGGCTCGTCCAGAATATACAGCACGCCCATGAGCGACGAACCGATCTGGGTCGCAAGGCGGATGCGCTGGCTCTCGCCGCCCGACAGCGTACCGGACGAGCGCGAAAGCGTCAGATATTCCAGACCGACCGACTGCAAAAAGCCCAGCCGATCCATGATCTCCTTGATGACGCGGTCGCCGATCTTGTGCTGCATCTCGGTCAGCTGCAAGGTATGCAGAAATTCCATCGCCTTGACGACCGACTTTTCGGAAAACTCCGCGATGTTCAGCCCGCCGACCGTCACCGCCAGCACCTCAGGCCGCAAACGGCGGCCGTGGCACGCAGGACAGGGGATTTCGCTCATGCACTCCTCGATTTCGCTGCGCGCATAATCGCTCGACGTCTCCTTGTAGCGGCGCTCAAGGTTGCACACAATGCCCTCAAACGGTTGGCGCATCACGCCGCCCGACACACGGCTGACCGAAAGCTCCAGCGGCTCGTCCCCCGTGCCGTACAGCAGCTCGTGCACCGCCGCTTCGCTCATCTCCTCGATCGGCGTGTCGAGCGTAAAGCCGTGCTTTTTGCCGAGCGCGGTGAAATACATGCCCGCGATCGTGCCCGGCTCGGCGCTGCCCCAGCCGGAGGCGCGAATCGCGCCCTTGCGGATGGACAGCTTGCGGTTAGGCAGAATGCGGTCGGGATCGACGCGCATCTGCATGCCGAGACCGGTACACACCGGACAGGCGCCGTATGGATTGTTAAACGAGAACATGCGCGGGGTCAGTTCTTCAATCGAAATGCCGCAGTCCTCGCAAGCGTAGTTCTGCGAAAAGGTAATCGGCTCGCTGCCGACCACATCCGCGATCACCAGCCCACCCGACAGCGCCGCCGCGGTCTCGACCGAATCGGTCAGGCGGCTGCGCACATCCGCGCGGATGGCAATGCGGTCGACCACGATCTCGATGTTGTGCTTTTTGGTCTTTTGCAGCTTGAGCTCCTCGGACAAATCGCGCATTTCGCCGTCCACCCGCACGCGGACATAGCCCTGCCGCCGAGCGTCCTCGAACACCTTGACGTGCTCGCCCTTTTTTCCGCGAATGACCGGCGCCAGAATTTGTACGCGCGTTTTTTCCTCCAGCGTCATCAATCGATCGATGATCTGGTCGATGGTCTGCTGGTGGATCTCCTTGCCGCACTTGGGGCAGTGCGGCGTGCCGATGCGCGCCCAAAGCAGACGCATGTAGTCGTAGATTTCCGTCACCGTACCGACCGTCGAACGCGGGTTCTGCGAGGTGGTTTTCTGGTCGATCGAGATGGCAGGCGAAAGGCCGTCGATGTAGTCCACATCCGGCTTGTCCATCTGCCCCAAAAACTGCCGCGCATAGCTGGACAGCGACTCGACATAGCGGCGCTGGCCCTCGGCGTAGATCGTGTCAAACGCCAGAGATGACTTGCCCGAACCGGACAGGCCGGTCAGCACAACCAGCTTATCGCGCGGAATCTTGATATCAATGTTTTTCAGGTTGTGCTCGCGCGCACCCTTGATATGAATATATTCGTGCATAATTTGTTGTAACTCAACCTCATTTCGTTCTGTTCTCTATCCTTAGCTTCTCTCTTTTATACCTCGATGATACTGCCCGCAGACAAAAACGCGATGCGCGCTCCGAGCGTTTCCCGCAGCACGTCATACGCATGCGGCCCGGTGCAATGACAGGTGTAATAGCGGCTGTCTGTTTGCGCCAAGCGTTCTGCAACCGCACGGATATTCTCGTCCGGCTCGCTTTTGCCGGTGGACGGACTGAACAGGTGCATCCCGCCGATGACTACATCCGGGTCACGTCCGAGCAGCGCTTTTGCCCGCACGCAGATATTGACCACGCCGCGATGCGCGCAGCCGGTAAACAATACAGCCTTGTCGCCTTCACGCACGATCAGGCTTTGTTCATGTATGAAACGGTCAGGGACGTACTCTCCGTTTTCCCGCTCGTACAGCGAGCGGTTTCCGGTTGGCACGCAGTCCTCGCCCGTGATATCGGAAAACAGGGTCAGCGTGTCGCTCACCTGTAACACGCCTGACACGCGCCGCAGGCGCGGGTTTTCCGCCAGCGCCGCATCCAGTCCAATGTCCTTAATACCCTCCGGCTTGTGCGAAAAGTGCCTATCAAACGCCTTTTCGTGCAGATACACCGGCGCATGGTCGTTGATTTCCAGAAACGCCGCCAGTCCGCCGCCGTGGTCGTAATGCCCGTGCGAGACAAAGGCTGTGTCCACCGCGGACAGGTCGATGCCGAGCGTCTCTGCGTTTTTCAGGAACAAATCGGTCTGCCCCATGTCAAACAGCAGCTTTTGACCGTTCGCTTCGATATAAAAACTCAGCCCATGCTCACAGACAAAATCCGATGCACACGCGGTATCCTCCATGAGTGTAAAAATCCTCATTTTCCTTCCTCCAGCGCCTTGATCTGGTCGCGCAGCTGCGCGGCGATCTCGAATTCCAGCATCTTGGCCGCTTCCTTCATCTGACGGGTCAGGCGGGCAATCTCCTGCTGCCGCTCGCCCTTGGTGCGCAGCTTCTTCTTGCTGCTCGTCGGCACGTTGGACGTGATTTCAATAACGTCCTGCACCTTCTTTTTGACCGATTTGGGTACGATGCCATGCTTTTTGTTGAACGCGTCCTGCAACGCACGGCGGCGCTCGGTTTCGTCCATTGCGCGGCGCATCGAGGGCGTGATGCTGTCCGCGTACAGCACGACCATACCATGCTCGTTACGCGCGGCGCGGCCGATGGTCTGGATGAGCGAAGTCTCGGAGCGCAAAAAGCCCTCCTTGTCTGCGTCGAGGATGGCAACGAGCGACACCTCGGGAATATCCAGACCCTCACGCAGCAGGTTGATACCGACCAGCACATCGAACACACCCAGCCGCAGGTCGCGCACCAGCTCCTGCCGCTCGATGGTCTTGACATCGTGGTGCATGTAGCGCACCTTGATGCCCGCGGTTTCCAGATAGCCGGTCAAATCCTCGGCCATCTTTTTGGTCAGCGTTGTCACCAGCACACGCTCACCCTTTGCGGTACGCGCGTTGATTTCGCCAATCAGGTCGTCAATCTGCCCCTCGACCGGGCGCACGACCACCTCCGGGTCAAGCAGGCCGGTCGGACGGATCACCTGTTCGACCACCTGTCCCGAACGCGACAGCTCATACTCACCCGGCGTTGCAGAGACGTAAACGATCTGATTGAGACGCTCGTTAAACTCGTCGAAGTTCAGCGGACGGTTATCATAAGCCGAGGGCAGGCGGAAGCCGTTCTCGACCAGACTTTCCTTGCGGGCGCGGTCGCCGTGGTACATGGCGCGCACCTGCGGCAGCGTGACATGGCTCTCGTCCACAATCAGCAGGAAGTCCTCCGGGAAGTAGTCGATCAGGGTAAACGGGGCGCTGCCCGGCTCTCTGCGCGACAGCACGCGTGAATAGTTCTCAATGCCGCTGCAAAAGCCGATCTCCTGCAGCATCTCAATGTCGTACCGTGTGCGCTGACCGATGCGCTGCGCTTCGATCAGCTTGCCGTTCTCCTCAAAATATTGGATGCGCTGTTCCAGTTCCTCCTCCAAATCCTGAATGGCGGCCTGCAATTTGTCCTTGGGCGTGACATAGTGGCTGGCGGGGAAGATCGCAGTGTGCCCCAGCTCGCCCAGCACCACACCGGTCAAGGGATTGATCCGGCTGATGCGGTCGACCTCGTCCCCGAAGAACTCAATGCGCACGACATCCTCATCCGAGTAAACCGGCCAGATCTCGACTGTGTCGCCGCGCACGCGGAAGCGGTTGCGCTCAAACGCAATGTCGTTGCGCTCATACTGAATATCAATGAGACGGTGAATGAGCGTTTCACGGCTGATCTCCATGCCGGGACGCAGCGAAATGACCATCTTCTTATAATCGATCGGGTCACCCAGCGAATAGATGCACGACACCGACGAGACGATAATCACGTCCCGCCGCTCAGACAGCGCCGAGGTCGCGGAGTGGCGCAGGCGGTCGATTTCGTCGTTGATGGCCGAGTCCTTTTCGATATAGGTATCGGTCGAAGCGATATACGCCTCTGGCTGATAATAATCGTAGTAAGAGACAAAATACTCGACCGCGTTATTCGGGAAGAACTCCCGCAGCTCGGTACACAGCTGCGCAGCGAGCGTTTTGTTATGCGCGAGCACCAGCGTCGGCCGCTGGGTCTGCTCGATGATATTTGCCATGGTGAAGGTCTTGCCCGAGCCGGTCACACCCATGAGGGTCTGCTCGGTCAGGCCGTTGTTGATGCCCTCGACCAGCTTTGCGACCGCTTGCGGCTGATCGCCCGCCATCTTGTAATTGCTGACAATCTGAAAATCCGGCATATCCTACCTCCTCTGTCCCATCTGACCAGCACGCAGCTTGCAAATAGACACATATTTTCCTCTGGCGACTACACAGTGATCGACCAGCTGCAATCCCAAACCAGTCAGCGTCTGTTCCAGCCGCCGCGTGGCAAGCATGTCCGCCTCGGACGGCGTCGCCGTTCCATTGGGATGGTTGTGCGCGACCGCCACGCCTGCCGCATGACAAATCAGCGCGCTGCTGGCGATTTTATACGCGTCCACCGGCACATGCGCATGCCCGCCGCGCGCAATTTCCTCGCACTTGATGACGCGGCCTGCCCCGTCCAGATAGGCGGCGAGCAGCACCTCATCCTGTTCACCCGCAAACTGCGGCACAAAATATTCTCCGATTTTTTCATAGCTGTTCAGTTTATCACTGTGGCGCTCGCTCTTGGCCACATCCTGCTGATACCGTGCGCACATGGCAAACGACAGCTTGATGAGGTCGGCCGAGCGCGGCCCGATCCCCTGCACCTCGCAAAGCTGCTCGACCGGCGCTTCCAGCACAGCGTGCAGTGAACCGAAGCGCTCCAGCAAACGATGCGCGGTCGGGTTGGTATCCACACGCGGAATGGCAAAGAACAGCAGAAGCTCAAGCACCTCATGGTCGCTGAACACATCCAGCCCAAAGCGGCGGAACTTTTCCAGCACGCGCTCCCGATGGTTTTGATGCAGTTGTTCCGCCATGCACCGGCCTCCTTTGCGTTTTACAAATGAATGCGCTGCTCCGCCTGCCGGAGCGCGCGGGCAACCAGCGGGCTGTCCTTGATTTCCGGGAACGGGACGGTCGGCTGCGGCTCCCCCTCATGGGGGCGCAGGCTCTTGCCCATCCACAACACATCCCGCCACTGACCAAATTTATACATACTCTCCTGATACGCGCCCGAAATGATAAAGCCCATCGCCTTATGGAACTTCATCGAGCGCTCATTGGGCGAGGTGATGCCGACATAGATGTTATAGTATCCCTGCATCGCAAGCAGCTCAAACAGCGCCGCGTAAATCGCGCCCGCAATGCCGTGCCGGTGCCACTCCTGCGCGACATAGATCGACGTCTCGACTGACCACTGATAGGCTGCGCGGGTGCGGTGCGGCGAGGCATAGCCATAGCCAACCACTTCCCCGTCCACCGTGCAAACCAACCACGGCAGGCGCTTCCCATAGGTGCGCATGCGCCCCAGGAATTCATCCAGCGTCGGCGGCACATATTCGCTGGACACTGTGGTCTGGATCACATACGGCGCGTACAGCGCCAGCATATCGCCCGCATCCTGTTCGGTTGCGGCACGCAGAACAACTTCCGGCATAGTATTTCTCTCCCGTTGCGATAGTTTCCGTCTTTTCATTATACCGCGCACGCCCCGGTTGTTCAACCGATTTTTGCCGCTTCCGCCGCCAAAAATCGTACATGCGTTCGCCTGTTCTTTGTGCGCTTTTCCGTCAAAAACAAACAAACCAAAACCGTTCCGGCACCCGCATCCTTGTCCGCTCAGCCGATTGCATTTTTCCGCTTTTTGGGGTATACTACTTTAAGCAATTTTGTCCACAGGGGAGGCTTGCACATTATGGTTCGTCATGGTTTTATCCATTCCAAAGAAGATATCAAATTTCTCATTCTGTTTGCCATGGATCAGCTGCCTTTTCCGGTCAGTTTCAGCACAGTCGTGGACCTGACGACCTGGTGCGATGAAGGCTTTGGCTATTTTGAGCTGAGCGAAGCGTTCTATGAGATGGTGCCAACCGGCCACATCGAGGAAGTTCCCGGCGATGGTGAGCCTTCCTACCGCATCACGGACAAAGGCCGCGATGCCATCCGCGTGTTTGAAAAGCAGCTGCCCTATCCGGTGCGCGAAGCTGCACAGCGCTCTGCGCTGCGGGTTGTGCGCCAGATCCGGCGCGACGCTGCGATTCATACGTCCGTGACCGAGCGCGCTGCCAATGACCTGACCGTCCGCATGGAGATGGAGCAGGTGTTTGCCATTGAAATGGATGTGGTCAGCCGCGGACAGGCCGCGATGCTCGAGCGCACCTTCAAAAACAACGCGGAGGCGATTCACCAGACCCTGCTGGCCGCCATGACCGCAGACTACGAAACCGAGAAAGAAGACGAAACCCCTTGAACTACATTCGGCAACTGGGCGTCCTGATCGCCTGCTGCGTCGCAGGCGACGCGCTTTCCATTCTGCTGCACGGCGCACTACCCGGCAACGTGCTCGGACTGACACTGCTGCTTTTGCTGCTGGTTTTCGGCCCGGTTCGGCTGAACCATGTCGAGCACACGGCGGATTTTTTGCTGCAAAACATGGCATTTTTCTTCCTGCCCGCCTGTCTGGGCGTGCTGGAGATTTTCGCACAGATCAAAAGCGAAATCCTGGCCATCCTTGCGGTGTGTGTACTGACCACGCTATGCACCGCGGCAGCCACCGTGTTCACCGTGCACATCGTGTTCCGCTTGCAGAACCGCGAGAGCGAGGAGGCGTTTGACCATGACTGAGCTGCTTTCCTCCCCCACCTTCTGGATGGCGTTGTCCATCGGCTGTTACGCATTAGGCGTCAAGATTCAGCAGAAAACCGGATCGCCGCTGTGCAATCCCCTGCTGATTTCTGCCATCATGGTTGGCGTTCTGTTGGTCGTGACCGGCACCACCTACCAAACCTATGAAAGCGCGGGTCAGCTCATTTCCTTTTTCCTGACCCCGGCAACGGTGGCGCTCGCCATACCGATCTACCGCAAGCTGGATGTACTGAAAAAGAATCTAGTGCCCATTCTTGCCGGTGCCTTGGTTGGTTCGCTGACCTCTATCCTGAGCGTGCTGCTGTTCAGCCGCCTGTTTGGCCTGTCTGCTGCCACAACACGCTCTCTTGTCCCCAAATCGGTCACGACGCCGATTGCCGTTGCGCTGTCCGAAATGATGGATGGTCTCGCGCCTATCACCGCAATTGCGGTGGTGTTTACCGGCATCGTTGGCGCGATCCTGCTGCCGACCTTCCTCAAATGCATCGGCGTGCGCAATCCTGTGCAGATGGGTCTGTCCATCGGCACCGCCGCCCACGCGGTCGGCACTTCGCGCGCCATCGAACTGGGCGAAACCGAAGGCGCCATGAGCGGCCTTGCCATCGGCGTTGCCGGTCTGCTGACCGCACTGCTTGTATCAATCGGTTCGATATTTTTTGCTTAATATAAAAGCGGTCTGCACCGGCAGGCCGCTTTTTTTACATCATTCCATAAAAAGAAGGAACCAGAGAAATCCGGTTCCTTCCTGACAGCTTTTCTTAGCCGAAGTAACGCTGCAGCAGGCCCTCAAAAGCCTTGGTGACCTGGGCGTGGGTGTCGTCGATGTAGATGATAGGGTATTCAATAGCAGCCGCCTCTTCCCATGCCTGGATAAACCAGTAAAATCGAAAGCCCTCTTCCATGAAATACGGCAAGTATCGACTGTCAATAGAATACTCTTCTATAACAGCTTTATAGTATTCTTCCAAATCATTATCCGACCACGCCTCGACCCGGGGTGAGCCTGTTCTGCTTGCAAATTTAACTACATATTTTACAAATAGTTTCGTATTGCAGGCCAAAAAAAGTCTGTTTTCTGGTCGCTGAGCAGAATTTGATAAATTGGGGTTCCTACTTTGAAAGAATTCATATGTTTCAGCTGCGTCTATTATTTCTTGTGGATTATCTATATAATTCACCCATTGGGGGTTTAGATTATATCTCTCCATACATTGTTGGAGCTTTTGCAAAATCGCTTCGCTATCCCCTGTCGGCCACAGGTTCTATCTTTCCATCTTGTACGCTTCCTTTCTTTGTAGATTTAAGCAAACAGTAGGAAGCGTGTTGCCAGCACTTGGCGTTGCTGCCCGGAAGCATAGAACGGAAGCGCTCTACAAGATGGAAGGCTGCAACGCCTTCATCCTACTGCTTGTTTAAGCCTACAAAGGGAATGGATGAATTGCAAATCTCTTTTTCCTTTTTCTGTAAATATTATAACATAAAAATTTTTTATGTCAAAGAAACGCTTTCGGCCTTGTATTTGCCTCATTCTGCAACAAAGTTGTTGCCTTTGCTCTAAAAGTTGTTGCTGGATAATTGGAAGTTGCCGCTACTTCTCAAAAGTTGAATTCTTGCGTGTAGAAGATCTGTTTTTGAAAGTGCAGTTTCAATTTGGAGCGGAACCGGACAACAAAAAAGTGAAACGGCTGACAGCACCGCTTCACTCAATCGTCATAATGGCCTTTGCATTGATAGACTTCGACCTGTCCATCGACCATACGATAAACAAGTCTGTTCGTATCGTCAATGCGTCGGCTCCAATAGCCTGACAAGTTTTCCTTCAATGGCTCTGGCTTGCCAATCCCTTCAAATGGACTTCTGCAAATGTCCTTCAACAAGGCATTTATCCGTTTCAGCGTTTTTCTGTCCTGTCCCTGCCATGACAGATATTCTTCAAACGCCTGTTCCGTGAATGTGATGTTAGTCCCCATCGGCAAGCTGCTCCAACTCGTCCATAGACTTGACTACCACCTTGCCCTGCCCGGCCTGTTTGATGCTGTTGTCCAATGCCCGCATATTGCTGTCGCTGTAAAATGGGTCTGCGTAAATCTCAAAGGGGATTTTGCCCTGCCGCAAGGTCTGGCGCACAAAGATATTAAAGGCCGTTGTCATGCTCATGCCCATGTCGGCAAAGACAGCTTCAGCACGCTCTTTCAGGTCTTTGTCAATGCGGATATTGAGGTTTGTTGTTTCTGCCATTGTGACCACTCCTTTCTATGGCACTACTATTCTATTCTTTTTTACGCGCAATATCAATACTTTGCGCGTAAATTTACATAGTGTTCATGTTTGAAAGTGCACTTTCAATTTGGAGCGGAACCGCAGATCACGAGCGGCTGGCAATTTCCCTCACAAGAAGATCAAAGGGCAGGTTGGGAGTACCCCCAGGTGGAGCGGAACAGGGAGACCCCCACCCCTGGGGAGGGATAGTTTCGGGAAAGTACAAACAGAATTTACGACGGCGGCTTTTTTCGGCGCTTTTCCCGACCACTGATAAATCACGGCGAACACGGGCGAGGACGGATAACCGCTTCTGCAATCCGACAAAAATAGAGACAGATGGCGAAAAATGCCATCTGTCTTTTCCTCACTTTGTTTTATCGGTTTTGTTCTTGGCCTCCTGGCCTGCCTTTGCTGCGGCCGCTCCAACAATAGCACCTGCGTCCCCGGCAATAACGCCGCCAACCACAGCGCCTTTGATAACCTCCTTCGAGGCCGCTTTGCTATCGGAGGGGGAGGCACCTCCACTGGCTGCGTCCTGTTTAGCCTTGGCAGACATAGCACCTACCACAGCTCCAGCGTCCCCGGCAATCACGCCGCCGACGATAGCGCTCTTAATAACCTCTTTCTGAGCCTTTTTCCCTGCCTCCTTGTTGAGTTCTGCCTGAGCGCGCTCCGACACACCGCGGATGCCACTTCGGGCGTTGACCTCGCTGATGGAGCGCTTCATAATCTTGGTGGCCTCTCGTGCTTCTTTTAGTCTGGCGTAAATACTTGCCCCACTTCCCATCAAGGGGGAGAAAACGAGGATACAGGGTGCAGCAAAGGGGGAGGACAGGCCCACACCGGACAAAGGTATCACAAAAAGGAATATGACCATTAAAACAGATCCATAGGTGACCCATCCCCGCAGAAACAGAGCGGCAAGGATATCACCCGCCTTCACCATATGATTGATATCCTTTAAAAAGAGGGACTTGAAGGTCATGTCGGGGTGAGCCAGCCATGCCCCCATAAATAGGTAGGCCCACACCTCAAGGCAGCGGGACCAGTTAGAGTAGGCCCTTGCAGTATTTAGGCCAAACATACCGATAAATACAATTACCGCCCCGAGGGCGAAGGGAAGGGCCCACAGTTTGGAGAACCTGCGCGTCCGGATAGGTGGCAGGAGCAACACAAACATACAAGCTAAGGGCCCTTGGGTCAGTATGCTGGCTGGTCCCATCACCAAAACCAAGGCCAGATTTGCCCCCATGACAATGGTCAACATGTTGCCAGAGTGCCCCATAAAGAGCAAAATGGCTATTACCACACTGAGCAGGAGTTGTATCATCGTCAGAGGGTGGGTGAGCAGAATTTCCCAACTCAGATTATTCTGAATGGGCTGGAGAACAGCTGATATTAGCAGCAACACCCCCGCAGCGATGGACAATCCGCTTCTTCTTGATGGCTGTATTGTTTCTGACGATCTATCAGGTGGATTTTCGATTTTTTCTTTTGCTGCTGCCGTTCCCGGTTTCATAGCATCTGCTGGGATTTGCCACGCACTGGTTTGTTTACTTCCGTCCTTGAATGCGCCAGGAATTTTCCCCTCTCTGCACCACTGGGTTACCTCTGCTTGTGTACATTTCCATTTCTGGGCTGCTTCCTTTGAACTCATGGTTTTCGCCAACGTAACCCCTCCTTATCAATTCTGACATAAAACGGAAAAAGCGTGCGGCAAAAGCCGCACGCCGAAAAACGCATAGCTCTTGCCGCGACGCAAGTTCCAACTACCCCAAAGAAGTATGCTGAAACAGAGCCTGCGTTTTTACCAAAGGTAAAAACGCACACTTCTTTAGGGCCAAAAACGGTATGAACTTGCGTCGCAAGGCTATTGTACCACGAGTAATTGAAAAAAACAACTTAAAACGCAAAGAGAAGGACGGTACGCCAGCAGTACCGTCCTCTCTCATTTTGTATTCCATTGTTATCAAGCGTCCTTCTTTTCCAGTTGCTCGGTCTGGACCTTCTTCTCTTCCTGCTTCTTCTGGAAGGCCGCAAGGTCAATCACCTTGGGGGCATTGTTTCCGAAGTCGGGCAGCTCCTTGTACTTGGGGAACTGCTTCTTGAACCAATCCAGCACATACATGTAAGGATTGGACTGTCCCAGGGAACATCTCTTAACCGCGTCGAACTGGGCCAGCAGCTCGTCAGCGTTCTTAAACACGCTCATGTACTGCTCCATGTGCTTGTAGGTCAGGTTCTTGTTGGGGCTGGCCTTCTTGGAGGCGCGGCGGGTCTTGCGAATAATCGTCAAGCCGGGGAAGTCGGCGCGGAGTTGCAGAAACAGCTTGTATTCCTCGGAGTTGGGATTGTTGAGGGCTTCCTCGAAAGCCTTGCTCATGGTCAGGGTGTTGTTCACAAAATCAATCTTGTAAGTGTTCTTCATGGTATTTTCCTCCTTAAAATTCTGAATTTGAATGTTGAGTTGTCTTAAAAGTCCAGGTAGAGGTCGGGGTTACTCTAGCAGCACGACTTCCCAAATCCAAACTTTTACCCAAGCAAAAACCCTTGCCACATAAGGAAAAAATACAGTTTGGGAATTTGGGTAATCCCATTTGATAACTTTTTCAAAATTGAAAATGTAAATTTATTTTTTAGATAACGGGGCGATGCCCCGTTATAATTTTTTATAAAAAGTTTTCAAATTCTGTCTCCCAACTTCCCAAATGGCTCAAAACCTATATCTGGTGTAGGTTTTCTTTGGGAAGGCAGTCTCCCAAATGGGTAATTGCCTCATTCCTCAGTAGTGGCAAGGGTTTTGGGGGAAGGGAGCAGGATCAACTTCCCAAACTACCCAAACCACCCCAAAGCCAGACACCGGCAGCGCCGGTGTCTACCCCGCCATCCATCAACCTGCTTTGGGGAGCAGGTGGGTGGTGGTGTATGTAAAGACTATTACACCATGCAGCCAGTCAATGTCAGCATCGTCAAAATCCTCGACACACCAATTCTGAAGCTCATCCACCCCAACAGGCTCAAATTCATCCAATGAAATCTGAAACTCAATCCCTCTGAACCCAAAAAGAATTGAGTTTTTTCCCCAGTCTATACGGGGAAGGTCTACTACCTCAGCCTCACCAAAGGTAACCACACCGCCTTCAAAGGGGAGTGGGGCTGTTACCTGAAAGCAGTCTATCTGCTCACCATCTTCAAACTTCTTATTATGCACGATTGCACCTAACATAAAAATCCCTCATTTCTAAAAATTATTTTTCATCCACAAGTAGCAGGAAAAAACACTTACCACAAGTGGATATGAGCAGTAGGGGAATCGAACTACCTAAAAAACCATTCTGCTCCACACTTTATTCATACTTAATGTAACTATTTATGTCCATTTGACCATATAACTGTCGATATTTTTCTTATTCCAACTCAAAAAGTTTCGTTCTCTTGTATGGGAGGCCCATTATACGAGTGATTATTCATAAACGCAAGACCCGTAAAAGCGTTGTAACACAACTGTAACATTACTAAAATGCACTATTTTGATAGTATCAAATTGGTAATATCAACAAAAACCTTATAAAATCTACATTTCCTTCATGTTTTATAAAACTCCTGCCTGTTTGCATAAAATTCAGCACAGTGTATATAAAACCTCTAGCTGATAGAGTAGGGGTGAATACAGAAAAGCCCCGCCGGTCCCGGCGGGGCTGATACAATGGCGGTGGGGGGATATTTTGAAAATACACTTTCAAAAGAACAAAAAGCGTGTCACTCCCACCCCCCATATTTTGAGTAGGTCAAAAGAACAAAAGGTGGGTAAGGAAAAGCAGCCATCCCCCTAAAAATCCAGCTCCAGATCTCATTTTCAGACGCACCACTAAAAAACCCTTACAGGACAAAGAAAACAGCAGCATCCAGATTTTTCAGGTCTGGCAAGGGTTTTAATCCCTTGCTCTGGCTGTACTTTTCCTTCCTGTCAAAAACAATTTTTTACGATTTTGAGCATCTAAAAATACCGGAGACCACCCGTTGGTGGTCTCCGGCTGCTTAATCGTCAAAAATATCAAAATTCACTTCTCCACCAGCTCCATAGGACAGTCACAATCCAGACACCCGATATGCACCTCTTTGGTGGCTCTCACGCTGCATCCACAGGTAGGACAGATATACTTTCTCACATTACTTTTCTTCTTCCCTGTCTCTGCTCCACCCCCAGGATCACTACCAGAACCACCCTCAGCACCACCAGGGCTTCCATACCAGCCTGTCCTACTCAGATCAATGCCTGTCCACCCCTGACCCTCTATAAAGGCGATAAGACCCTCTGAGGGGCTGGTAGGACTATGACCTATCCTTGGGTCATACCCAATCACCAGACCACGCTTTTCTGCTTCTGCTTTGAAACGCTTGTTATGGTAGGTTCCACCCCTGGAGGTGTCCTTGATACCAGCCATAGCACAGTAATGATGGGTCATTTCGTGGATCAGGGTGGCAATGGTAAAAGGAAGATCTCTGGATAGGTTCTCTGCACCTAAATTTATCTCCCTGAATCCTTTTTCATTTTCACGCCAAGCATCCCAAGTAGTATAGTGACCATAAGCCTTAGGACTGCTCTGGACTGTTATAACCACAGGTGGTAGGCTACCCTCAAAGTAGGTATCATTTAACACGCCGTAGGCGTGTTCCAAAAAACTTGTTATCTCACTCACACGCATAAAAATATCCTCCTTGAAATGTATCTTCAAAGAGAATAAATCTAACTGTCCCCATTTATGTCGAGGAAAAATTATTTATGTCAAAAATAGGATGCACACGCCGGTACCCGGCGTGTGCATCCTCCGATTTATTTAATCAGCAGTATAACTCTTAGTCGAATCAATAATGACAGCATTTCTTGCGCCATCCCAGTCAACCTCAAAGTCAAACAGCATACCAATATCACGCAGTTTGAAGAAGTTATTACCCTTGATAGTATAAGCAGTTGCGTAAACATTCAAACCATCCAAAAGCAGAGCAGAACGATTCAAAGTACCCGTCTTTGTCGTACCATCGCCACCCTTTAACTCACCGCCAACAGTTGTATAAGGCTTACCAGAGAGCATTTCAATGGCACCCTTACTTGCATTACCACTCAAGTCCATTGTAATAAAATCAGGGTTCCAAGTAACCTCAAACTGCTTACTTGTACCACGCATTACAAGAGCAAGGTCACGCAGCTTGAAATAGTTATTACCATTAATAGTATAAGACTCAAACTTCACAGCCTTACCATCTACATAAACAGTAGAAGTGGTAGGAGTTGCTGTTACAGTTGTAGGAGCATTATTATCTACAGTAGGAAGATTAGGTTGAGACTGAGGGTCATAAAACACATTATAATAATATGTCTGACCATTCACATCTGCACGAACACGCCAAGTAGAAGTAACATTATTCTTACCATCTGTATTATGGTCAAACTCCCAAATCAAACCAGACTTATAAAGACCATTACTGCCCTTTACTGCATTATAATAATTAACACCCCAGGAATCCAAAGTCTGCTCACCATGCGTAGTCATCCAACCCTTATCAATTGTTGTAGCATCTGCACCATTTACCTGACCATAAGGATAAAGCGTAAACTGTGTATTATCACTATCCGAACGCATACAAGCAAGATTACCCACATACACAAGATAACCATGATACTTTACGCCATTTGCATCATCTGCATCATACTCAACAACCTTATTGACCTTAGAAAAAGTCACTCCACCAATCTTCTGAGTATTAGTCATTGTAGGAACAGGAGAACCTGGTTTATTCGTTGCATCAGTATCAAGATTACCAACACCAGGCGTTACCGTTCCTGGATTGGAAGGATTAGTAGGAGTACCACTTACATAACTATAAGTCACACCACAGTTCTTACACCAAGTCTCTGCACAAGTCCCCTCATAGACCTTAAAGGTTGCATTCTTTGTATCAATACCACCAAAAGCGTGGTCACCAATATAAGTCAAAGTAGAGGGAAGCACAAGGTCAGAAGGAACACTGTCGAACGCAAAATTTCCAATATACTCAAGACCCTCGTTCAAAGTAATGTCATACAGACGAGGACACTCCTCAAAAACATTATTCTCAATTACCTTCAAAGTAGGAGAAGCCACAAATGTCGTCAGACTCTTACTCCAACCAAACGCACCAGTGCCAATGCGGATGACCTGTGTTTTGGAAAGGTCAATTTCCTCCACAGCACTATAACCCATAGCAAGGTCATCAATCAGCTTCAAATTAGTAAGGTCATCCCAGTTTACAGTCGTAACCTTGCGCTTATTATTCAGACCACCAAGACCAATAATCTCTGTACTCTTAGGAAGGGTCAGAGTGGTGGCATTTTCATCAGCATACTTGTTATCATACAAAGTTCCATCAGAACCAATTTTACGATCTGCAATCACAAGAGTACCTTCAGTCCAAGTTGTACCCTTTAAGTCAACAGACTCTACATAATGCTCTTTGTAATCATTAACTGTAACTTCATTCATCAGATAATTACTTGGGTCAAAATCTGCATACTGCTCATCTGTAAACAGCTTACCATCTGCTGCAAATGCGGGAACTGTCAGACAAGACGCAAGCGTCAGTGTGGCAAGCACGCCACTAAGAAACTTTTTCATTTTGAATTACCCTCTCTTTTCGATTTGGTGTGGAAAATGCTGAATTTCTTCTTTCTACTCACTCCTATCTTGTATTTACTTGCTAAAACCTTGTAATCACTAACTTCTATTTAGTTTATCCTGATTGTAGCATATAATATTTTCCAGCACAAGCCCCTACAATATCCTTGGAGGGGCTTGAACTATGAAAAATGAGAACATTTCAAAATACAGGGACGAATTCATCGCTGTTGGCTTGAAGATTGGATATTTAAGAAGACAAAGGGGCATGACACAAGAGCAGCTTGCAGAAAAAGCAGGGATTTCCCTGGGTTTTCTCAGTCAGATCGAAGCCCCTAACTTGTCTGTGGGCATCTCTCTGGCCACGCTCTTTTCTATCGCTGAGGTGCTGCAAGTACCAGCATCCAAACTGCTGGAATTTGACTGAACCTTAAAACTTCACTATGCTAAATATAACACGGGTTGCCGGTATCGGCAACCCGTGTTTTCAATTATTCACCAAAAAGGTCAAGCGCAAAAGCAGCACCCATACGAAAGGCGTAAAGGAACATCCTCTCCAACTCCATATTGTTCTGGATTGTCCTCAGATGCTTCAGTTCCTGACACACTTTCTGTTCTTTTTTAGACCTACCCACCATCAAAGAGTGTTCCAACTGCTCAATCTTGCGGGAGTACATCTTGTAGACTGGATCACTTGAAAAGCCAAAGTCCTCCCAGGGCTTGACCTCACCCATATAGAAATCCTCTAAGATACCCATATCCTCACCACCTGTTTTCTTTTTGGTGGGGACATGATACCTCTTCCAACAGGAAGAGCCAAGGCCCAGTTTTTGAAGATGTATCTTCAAAATACCACACTCTTGGGAAAATCATAAAACCCCGTATCCCTTGTGTCCCAAGGGATACGGGGTTACTCAAGGGAAAAAGGCTCAAGGGAAAGGGTGTTCTGAGGGTGATTTGGTCTGGTTTTTCCCATGGATTTCCCTTGAGTTTTGAAAAAATGAAATTTAGAAAACCCTTATAGCATCTGCGTTTTCAAAAATCTATTTCGTGTTCTGAGTACAGAAAACCCCTTGACAATAGGGAGTTTCCTACTGTCAAGGGGCTTAAAATGTTGCTATTTCAGATTAACCGAAGTAACGCTTCAGCAGGCCCTCGAAAGCCTTGCCGTGACGAGCTTCGTCGCGGGCCATCTCGTGAACGGTATCGTGGATGGCGTCCAGGTTCAGCTCCTTGGCCTTCTTGGCCAGCTCGAACTTGCCGGCGGTGGCGCCGTTCTCGGCGTCGACGCGCATCTCCAGGTTCTTCTTGGTGGAGTCGGTGATCACCTCGCCCAGCAGCTCGGCGAACTTGGCGGCGTGCTCGGCCTCCTCATAGGCGGCCTTCTCCCAGTACAGGCCGATCTCGGGATAGCCCTCGCGGTGAGCCACGCGGGACATGGCCAGATACATGCCGACCTCGGAGCACTCGCCCTGGAAGTAGCCAAACGGCTTCGCCGTTCGGCGCCGGGGAACTGGCGAAAAAGAGGAAGATACAGGAAATTTCTTTATCCACAAGTGGACATTTTTCACACGCTGGAATTTGGCTTTTTGCCACAAAAAAATCCACAAGGGGGATTTGCAAGTGGCAAAGCAGAATGACGCGGGCGTCTACAAATTGAAAAATGGAAATTGGGCCTATCGCTATGTTCTCATGGTGAATGGTGTCCGCAAAGAGGTTCGGAAGGCAAAGGATGAATTTGGTGCTTCTTTCAAGACAAAGCGTGAAGCAATCAAGGCGCGGCAAGCGGCCATTGACAGCGCCCAGAACTCCCGCAAGCCAAAGGTCACCAGCTTGGCTAAACCGTTGGGCCAATGCAAGCGGGACAGTAAATCATCGGCGGTTTTATTGTCCT
>CALWUJ010000021.1 GCA_944384725.1 uncultured Agathobaculum sp.
CCGTGGAAAGATATTTTGGATGAAGCGAAACGTCTTGGCTATCGCAGCCACGGCGCAGGCACCTGTGGGCTGCACGTTCATATTTCGCGCATGGCGTTCGGCTGTACTTACGAGACACAGGAAGCCTGCATCGCCCGCTTGGTGTACTTCGTCGAAAAGTTCTGGCCGGAGTTGCTGCGGTTCAGCCGGAGGACACAGGCACAGCTCAACCGCTGGGCAGCACGTTACGGCATGAAACTATGCCCACGGGAACAACTCAACCACGCGAAGGACTCCTGCGCCGGACGGTACACCGCCGTTAACCTTACCAATGCGGACACGATCGAGCTTCGCCTGTTCCGCGGCACGCTCAAATACAACACCCTGATCGCCACCTTGCAGTTGGTCAACCACCTCTGCGAGGTGGCGATTTCGCTTTCCGACACTGAATTGCAGGACATGAGTTGGTTCGATTTTCTCGACCGCATCGACGAACCCGAGCTGATTCAATACCTGAAAGAACGCCGGCTCTATGTCAACGAGCCGGTAAACACCAACACGGAGAACGAGGAGGCCTGCTGATGTGCAGTTTATTCGGAATAATTGACCAACAAAACAAACTCACCACACGTGAAAAGAACCGCATTTTGAACACTCTTGCCCGCGAATGCGAGGTGCGTGGCACGGATGCGACCGGTATCGCCTATCACTTCGGCGGACGGCTGCGCATCTTCAAGCGCCCGCTGCCAGCCCGCAAGCTACGCTTACGCGTGCCGAGCGGTGTAAACGTCATTATGGGGCACACCCGTATGACGACACAGGGAAACGAAAAGTTCAACCAAAACAACCACCCATTTCCCGGCAGCATCGATGGCAAGACCTTTGCTCTTGCGCATAACGGCATCCTGTGGAACGATAAGATTCTGAAACAACAGGAAAATCTGCCGCAGACCAGCGTCGAAACCGACAGCTACGTTGCCGTGCAGCTCTTGGAACAACAAAACGCCCTCGACTTCGCCAGCCTGAAAGCTATGGCCGAGACGGTCGAGGGCTCTTTTGTATTTACGGTGCTGGACAGTGAGGACACCATCTGGTTCGTGAAAGGCGACAACCCGCTGTGCCTGTTTCACTACGACGGCTTCACGCTTTACGCTTCGACGCAGGAAATCCTTGTGAAAGCGGTAAAGCGACTGCGGCTAGGCAAGCCGCAGACCGTTCAGCAGCCGGAGGAGGGAGAAATCCTGAAAATCGACAAATTCGGCAATCAGACCACCGGCAGCTTCCTTCCGCGCACCAGCTACGCCCACTGGTGGCGCGGCGCGCCCTACTACGGTTACCCGTGGGACGTGGACGAGGCCGACAGCCTGCACGACGAGCTGCTCGCCGCCGCGAAGTCCATGGGCGTGAGTGCGGACGAAGTGCAAGCGCTCTTGGACTACGGCTGCGACCCGGACGAGATCGAGGAGCTGCTGTATGACCCGGCACTGCTGCATGAGATGACCGGCGAATTACTATACGCATATTAAGGAGGGGCATCACACATGGGGCAATTTCCAAAGCGTTCGAACTGCTTGGTTCGTTCGTCGAAGTCGTGATTGAGATCGCGGAGAAATCCGCCAAAAACAGCAAAACGCCGGACAAATAGTCTGTCAATAGAGTATACCCTACTGACACAGCCAAAAAGTATGGCAATAGGGTCGGTTTCGGGGTTTTGCAATATGTCAAAACGGAACCCGACCCTATTGCAACACTTCGACCCGATTCAACAGCATCTTGCTTTACGGGCGGAGCGATTTTTGTTATAATGAGGACAATCTAACTAGGAGGGATGGTATGCTGCCCGAATCGACCGGCATCCGCGATGTCGTTTTGAAACAGATCTGCGATCTTGCGGCACAATATGGCCTACGCAAGGTGATCCTGTTCGGTTCCCGCGCACGCGGCGACTTTAAAGAACGCAGCGACATCGACCTTGCGGTCAGCGGCGGCAACATTTCCGGCTTTGCGCTCGCGGTAGACGAAGAGACTGATACCCTGCTGCAATATGACGTGGTCAATCTGAATTGCCCCGTGGATGAGGCGCTGCTTGAAAATATTGAGAAGGACGGAAAAGTGCTTTATGAAGAAGTTTGAGAATTTCTGTAAGGCACTGCACAATCTCGAGGATATCCAAAATTATCAGCCGCCTTATGACAATGTCGTGCTGATTGGACTGGTTTCGCTCTATCAAATTTGCTTTGAGCAGGCTTGGAAGGCAATGAAAGAGGCCATGGAGAACGAAGGCGTCAACACCGCTGTGACCGGCTCGCCGCGCAGCATTATCAAGGAAGCCTATCGACTGCACATGATCGATGACGAGGCTGCTTGGCTGGGTGCATTGCAGGCGCGTAATCTCGCGTCCCACGCCTACAATCAGCAAACCGCGCTCGAAATCATTGCGCAAATCAGCAGCACCTATCTACCGCTGTTCCGCGCATTGCAAACATCCATTGAGCAAAACTGGGTGCATTAAAACCAATAAGAAACACAAAACGCTGCCGTTTGGCAGCGTTTTTCTTTTAGGAAAGAGGGAGAGAGCACATGAAAATCGGTTACATCCGTGTCAGCACGGAGGAACAGAACCCTGTCCGGCAGCAGGTACTGCTGCACGAGTTGGGCGTGGACGAAATCTTCATCGACAAGGCGAGCGGCAAAAATACCGACCGCCCAGAACTGCAGCGCATGATGGACTACGTCCGCAAAGGCGACACGGTGATCGTCGAGTCGATCAGCCGTTTCGCCCGCAATACTCGCGACCTACTGGAGCTAGTCGAGCAACTAACCGCCAAGCAGGTCGAGTTCGTCTCCAAGAAGGAGGCGATCGACACCACCACCCCAACCGGCAAGTTCATGCTGACCATATTCGCGGCGGTGGCCGAGCTGGAACGAGAGTATATCCTGCAACGCCAGCGCGAGGGCATCGCCATCGCCAAGTCACAAGGCAAATACCATGGCCGCGCACCGCTGCCACTGCCCGACAACTTCGACGATATCGTCGCCCAGTGGCGGCGCGGCGAGATCACCGCGAGGGAGGCCATGCGAAGGACAGGGCTTAAGCCTAATACATTTTACCGGCGGGTGCGATATATAAAAGCACTCTAAAAAGATTCAGCCATCGGTGGCATTCGGTGAAGGTACGCAGATGTCCAAAATAGTGCAAGATACTCGCCGGATTCAACTTCCATCGAGTTTATACAAATTACTCAGGAATTGAGGAAGCCTTACAATATCAATTTCTGACGAACCAACATAATCTGTGATAGTCCATGATACAAAGGGGGGCTTTCCTATTTATAGAAAAGCAAAAGTCCTCCATGATCATTTTTGAATAATCCAAACAAGTTTCAGTTTTAAAGATTGCAATATGCACTCCCAAACTTCTAAATAAGCCTGAGATAGAATATATCGAATATCCGAAATCAGAGATTCATTAAAGCTTGTCAAAATAGTCTGTATTTCTGATTGCATATCAATTGTCTCCAACAGCCATTTCAGAAAATAGAATTCACGCAATCCATATAGTAAAGTACGTTTATTTGAGTCACCGCTTTTCCTAACCATTTCAAAGTATTGGGTCAGTGCACGGTGTATCTGCATATTTTCTTGTAAATCCATGATATCCTTATCACGAAATTCTCTTTTTATGATATTTAGGGTCTGTTCTTCTGAAAATACTGTCGTCATCAAGTCGTCGTATATCTTTGAATTTTGGATTATTTCATCTAATTCTTGTTGGCCAATCATTTGTGAGCACAAAAAATCAAATATTTCTTGCAAAGTAAGTTGATGAAAATGAATCTGACACCTTAACAAAAGTGCTGCCAATTTGGTATCTGGCTCTAATTGATATTCAAGAGGAATTTCGTACGAAAAAATAGGTTGTTGCTTTAAGAAATTGTATACCATTATTGAGAAAATATTATTTATGATACACGAGTATTCATCAGTACAATTTGATTTGCTCTGGTATTCGACAAAATGTGTAGTAATCTGAAACGAAACAATATTTAAGTCTACACAAACAGTGCCCACTGCCAATTGAATTCTTCTGTAGCATTCCAATACTTGCATAGCCGAAGCTTTTTTCTCATTAAGAGGCAATTGTTCGTTTGGAAACAGCCAATGATATACCTGAAAGATAGCATTAATTGATTTTTGAGAAGGTAACAGACCGCAATACAGGGGAATAAAAACCTGCTCCGACAGCAGTTCTGCAATTTTCAAAATTGCACATCCCATATCTGTCTGTTGAAAGAACTTACATACTATTTTCCTTCTATTGCAGATATTTTCTAAGTTTCCCATTATGCCAACTACTATCATATCAAACGCTTGTGCATATAAATCAAAATGGTCATCCGCATATACATCACCAAACACGGGAACCAGCGCGTCATATATACGCCGAAAAGATAGGATAAAGTAAGGGAGCTTTCCCAAGAAGGAATTCGTTATAAATTTATAATTTTCCATATATATCGCATGAGGTCCTTCGTGATTCCCACTGATCGCCCCATATATATCTTCAAACAGTTGCGTATACTGTCGTGCTGTAAACAATTTTTTCAGTTTATCAGGAAAAGTCATTTTTAAATAAAACTTCTTTTCGTCATTTGCAGTATTTTGTTTGCAATGCCGATCAGTGTTTGTCAGACATCTTACCGACTCATAAATACATTCAGGATATCTGACAAATAGCAAGAAGACATATAATGGAAAAACATAGGCGTATACCGGGCAATTAGCAATTACGCCGAACATTTTTTGTAAGTTTCGGATCATTATCTTTTCAATATTTGGGCTCATAACGCTATGTAACTGATTGAAATAGAAATTGCAAAAAATATTCTTTAGGGTTTCTACCATACATGCATTTTGGCGGCATAATACCGAAAATATTTTGATCTTCCGTGCACGCGCAGATTCATCCAAAGGATCTCGTTTTTCTTCGAGGGATAAAAGCAAATCATCCAAGCTGACAATATAATTTTTATGAAAAGAATTGATACTTTTACAAACATTCTGAAACAGATATGTGGCGCTCTTACGCGAATTATATTGTGCATTTAAATGATCAACCCATGCGTTTATATCTTTGGAACTGGGCAGATCAGGGGAAAGCATATGACCATTTTGTAATTTCCAATCTTTGTTCGACACGCTCCAAGCCGTTGTTAATACTCGCATGCCATGCTGGACGTTTTTGGAGAAAAAATCCGAGTCAAAAGAATACTCATAACTGGCTAAAGTACTGACCAGCATACAGAAAACTTGAAAATCTTCATCGTTTTGCGAATCGATATCTGCATTTTTCAGAATCTCATCAATTTTTATCGTCAAGTGTTGTGCATATTCTATATTATTTGCTAGCGCCATTTTGTTGTATTCCAACACCAAAGGCATAAGCTGATTCACTATACTCATTTTCATACCTCCTATATGCACCCATGTTTGCCGTGCCTCGTTGTATGATACAAATACGATACCGTTCACCCAGCTCGTATATGACTGGGCTATTGGTGCCTATTTATATTATACCTTACCACACTTTATATGGAAATATTTTGCTTCCTATTTTTATAGTTTTCTTATAATAAAAATAGAACATAATCTGATATTCACATCAGCTTCCCATTGATAAGATATTAGTGAGCTCAAAAAATTGAGGAGGCCTCCCCATAAGGAGAAATGCACCTTGAAAAAGCAAAACAAAATTCATGTCAAGCGGGTGATTAGCCTGCAAGACTCAACACTGGTACTCGGCAAGAGTTCTGGAAATGTTTTGCACGAACTGACTGAAAAAGAATGCGTTGCATGTGGTATTGATTTGGCCATTTCGCCAGAAGACATTGCGGAACAGAAAAATGTCGAATTCACCGAAATCAAGCTCAACCGCAAAACCGCAGATCCGCCGATCTCACGTGCATCCCGCATCTCACCGGACAGTATGCTCCTGCGCCTGTTCGATCTGTTTGTGGATCCGGGATTCACCATCCAGCTACTAGGCGTGCTACTGCTTAGCCGATTCTGGTCGATTTTTTGGCCGGAGCTTGTGCCACGTATGCAAGTGCTGCTGACTGGATTGATCGTGCCATCTGGCCCGTTGCTATGGATGATCCGGCTGATCGGTGGAGCAGAGTCATGGACGGGCAACGGTTGGAGTACCCAGCTTCCCACTTGTCTTTATGCCCGTCACAGCTTCGGACAAGCTACCGTAGCATCCCACTGGACGGACTATACTCGTACGGAAATTCGATTACGCAACCAAACAGTGCAGTTGCGCACCAGATATGTGGATCGTGCCGTTCTTATTCTGTCTAGCTTTCCAGCTTCCCTACAGCGAACCTTCCATGAGGAACAGCCGTTTGCTATACCGCTATTTGCGATGAGCAAAACGCCAACTCGTACCGATGTGACACTTTCCCTCGATGGTAGCATTAGCTGTACTTACGAGCAAATATTGTTCGACTATATGAAGGACTGCACGGACGAGCTGATGGCTGAATGTGAGGCGTTTGTCCGAACAGTACACAAGAAAAAACGTTGGCGGCAAGCTCTACTCGATGCCTTTCAGCAGCACTGCATCATTGGACGTGACGGTGATTATGTCAAATGTGCTACAGATGCAGATCGCCGCGTACACGCTGCTATGCTTGCGGTCCTGGAAATCTGGTTTCGCTGGCTCATTGATACGAATCGATGTGCCGAAGAAACCGCAAATGAGCGGTATATGGAAGTTTGGGCAGTAATACTGCCCGAAACCTATCCGAAACCGGCTGGCGATTCCCAAGGAGAATTCCGAGTGGAGTCGCTTGGAACCTTTCTACGCTTCCTGAATGAACAGCTTGCGACAGTGCGTATCTCAGATCGTTTCGAACAAGGAAGTGTGGCGGTTGTTCGGGAAGTCGGCAGTGAAAAGCTGCTGATTTTACATCGCGAATTAACAGTCAATGCCTTGCTTGACTGGGCCAAAGCCCGACAGGTTGATTGCGCCTTCATCGATGGTCGCAAGTCTAGCGAAATCCCTGCTAAACTGCAACGTGAATGGATGACCGAAGCGCCGGATCTATTCAAAACAGGGGGACGAGATGTTACATGGAAGTGCGGTCTTGTAGACTCAAAGCACAAGGTGGCAGCCCTTGGCCTACGGTTGGAATTACTGCGGCGGCAGCTGGAAGCATATCAAATTCCGGTCGATAGTGCGCTCGGGCAGTTAGTGTATCCACCGGAGTCGGATGCGCAGCCCGAATTTACAGAATCAGCAATTTGGGAAGACTTTCAGGAGCTTGACCTATGAAAAATCTCAAAAAAGTTACAGATTCGGGATTCGGGGCACAGCCATCCGTTCGGGCAGGAGAGAATGGTTTTGAAAAACTGCATCGACGTCCAGATGATGAACGAATCGTGTTGGAGGTCATGCAAGAGATCAAGCGCATCTTTCAATCGCATGACCTATCCTTTTTTAACGGGCAGCAAGTGCTGTTAGAGCAATCGGTGCGCCAGATTTTAAATTTTGAGCGGGAGCGGCCTATCGTGATACCGCTCCCCCCGGGGTATGGCAAAAGCACACTACTGCGCGCGATGCTACGGGTGCTGGCACGAGAGTTTGCACAGGGCACCCAATATGCTGAAAAGGTTAGCGGACTGATCATCGTCGTTGAAAAAACGGCGGAGGCGTATCAACTGCGAGATCTGGCTAACCGATTCTCTGACAACATTGCACATGTGCTGGAGGGACCCAATGACTACAACATCTCACTTGGTAAGTGTCCGCGTCCAGAGGTGAAGAACTATGCAGACTGCCGCGGCATCGCTTGTCCAGACCAAGCCGACTGCCCGATTGCCCAATCGAAGAAGCGTGCTAATGTAACGCCTGTGCTTATTCTGCTACATGCACGCTATCAACATTTTGTGGAGTGTATGACCCGCTTTTCTGTTTGGACAGATGCGCAGGGACAAAATCACGCCCGCAAGCTACTGCTCGTTGACGAAGCGCCGTCGCTGATGATGGATAATCGTATCAGTGATAGCGTGATCGCACGGCTGACCGAGGAAATCAGCCTGCTGCATCCGAGTTATGATACGGCAATCCGCTCTCGCAAGCAGGAAGTTCTGTACCAGATAACGCATCATTTAACCATTCCTTACCGGCGTCTCAAGCACAAGCTTTTCCTGCCAGATACGCAAATTGCACTCATCTCGGCTGAGGCGCTGGCAGATGCGGGGTTTACCGAGGAAGGTTGCGGCAAGCTCGTTCAGGCGCTGTCAAAATTCAGTCCAGCGCATGCTGATCGTTGGCAGCAGATTCTGAACAGTCTGTTGTGCGAACCGGCATTGTTTGTCGTCGGGCAAGAGGAAACTGTATTCATACCAGCGCGAAAAAAGCCGGATGTGACACTGAATACAGCCTTTCTTAGCGGGTCGGCCATGTTTTCACCAGAATTGTGCTGCAATCCGGATCTGGAGATTCTGGATGTTCCGGAGCTTGAACAGTTTGCACATCTGACCATCCGTGTACTGCAAAACGACGCGCTGCAGGTTCACAAAACTGCGCTACAAAGCCGCAGCAGCAGACAGGCTTTGCTCTGCTGGATACATCATCAACTGACCGAGCTATCTTCGGACGATTCCGTGCTGCTGGTGGTGTACAAGCGCTATGCTGATGCATTTTGGCACGAACTGAATGCATTTCATGACAGGCTCATTCCGTTACAAATGGAAGATGGCAGAACCGCCAAACCGTCGCTTCCGTATTTTGGCGGCATGAACGGTTCTAATCGCTATGCGCAGGCACAACATTTAATTTGTGCAGGGTTGGGTCGTTTTGAGACGTTGGATTATCTGAGTCGTGCTCTGGCATACGATTTTGACGGCAGCGCATACAACGAACTGTGCCAACGCAGCACCAATCACCAACTGTGTCAGGCGCACGATTTGAACTGCGTTCTCGAGATGGAGTATCAGACGCTGGCGCGTGATCTGGTACAGCTGTTCTATCGTACCGCGCTGCGTAATCACGGTACCCACACTCCGGTCACCGTCTGGCTGATCAATCCGCCGGAACCGGTACTTCATAAAATCACGAACTTTTTCCCGGGCTGCATAGTGCAGGTGACAACCGACTTGCCATCAGACTGCTTGAACGCTGCTGCCAGCAGCCGTAGGTATGCCGGAAAACTTACCCACGCAGCGAAAGTTCTACGATGGTTAGACAGTTGGGATGGTAGCGAAATTTCCGTCGACCAAATCTGTGCAGCAACCGGTCTTTCCAAATCGCAATGGAAAGAGGCTCGAAAAAATCCCGCTGTCCGGGCGCAATTTGCTCAGATCAGGAAGCAGAAATATGGCATAATCACATATTACAGTCGAATGCCTGCTGATACGGATCATGTGTCACCGATTTGAACAGCGCTGGCCACCAAAAACATACTATAAAAATAGGATATATAAAGGGTATTACTTCGATTGCTGACGGATTGTGCAATTCCAGAAGCGAAGAAGCATAAAGTAACTAAGACGGAGAGGAGGTCAATCTGTGAACGGTACGCAGACAAACAAGCGTTCATCGCAGTATCGGCAATTCCTGTTCGAGCTGCTCGAGAACGTTATCGCAGCGCAGTTCGAGGCAGAAACGGTCGGGACGCCGGTATAGGGCATTAGGATCGCATGCAGGCGGAGAGTAGAAAGGAGGGAATACGCCATGCGCGAAGTATCGACCGCTTGCAGGGCGGTTCTGTATCTGCGGCTGAGCCGCGACGACGATAGTCCCGGCGAAAGTGAGAGCATCCAGAACCAGCGCAGCCTGCTGCAAGAGTATGCGGCACAGCATGGATTCACCGTTGTCGGGGAATATGTGGATGATGGGTGGTCGGGCACGCGCTTTGACCGACCGCGCTTTCAGGATATGCTCCGCGATATGAAGCAGCACCGGTTCGAGGTCGTGCTGGTCAAGGATTTGTCGCGGCTTGGGCGCGATTATATCCAAACCGGGCGGTATTTGGAATTGGTGTTTCCGGAAAACGGCGTGCGGCTGATTGCGGTAGGGGATGGAATCGACACCGCGCGGTCAGATACCGACCTCGCGCCGTTCCGCAATGTTATCAACGAAATGTATGCCCGCGATACCAGCCGCAAGATTCGCAGCACGCTGCATACTAAGATGCAGGCGGGCAAGTTTATCGGTAATTTTGCACCATACGGGTATCAAAAAGATCCGCAAGACAAAAACCACCTGATTCCGGACGAGCGGGCTGCCTCGACCGTGCGGCAGATCTTTGCATGGGCGGCGGCGGGTAAGCGCCCGACGGAGATCGCGCGGATGTTGAACGAGCGCGGCGAGCCGCCGCCGGCGGTTTATCGCACTTTGGTGCATCCGGAACTGAATCCGGACCATTACTCCAAACGCAAGGCGTGGACCTCGGTGGGCGTTAGCCGCATCTTGCAGGATGTGGTGTATCTGGGCCATATTGCGCAGGGGAAAACCGACAAAATCAGCTTCAAAAGCAAAAAGACGCGCGAAAAACGGACAGAAGAGTGGATCATCGTCCCCGATTGTCACGAGCCGCTGGTTTGCCAGCAGACCTTTGACGCAGTGCAGCGCCAGCGGTCGGCTCGCCGCTGTGATCGGAAAGGAGCATTTTCCAATCTGTTTTCCGGGCTCGTCTTTTGTTTGGACTGCGGCAAGGCGATGTCAACAGTCAGCACACGCCGGAAAGGTTCGGCAGCGAGTCTGGCCTGCGGTGCGTACAAGCTGCGGGGAGCATCCGCCTGCTCCAATCATTTTATCTCCTATGAGTCGCTCTATCGCTGCGTTCTGGAGGCGGTGCGTCAATATGTCTGTCTGTCCGAACAGGACTGCGACGCCTTATTCGAGCGGTTGCAGCATCGTCTGCGTCTGGATGAGCGGGGACGAGAAACAAGCTGCGAGCGGGAACGTCTGATGCAGGAGCAGAAGCAGGTGCAGCGTCTGGTCGCGCAGCTTTATGAAGATCGCGCGGCAGGGAAGATCGGGGAGACGAACTTTTATCCTCTGCTCGAACGGTATGAGCGCAAAACGGCTGCGCTGCAGCAGCAGATCGACGCGTTGCGGCCGGATAGCGGGGTGCAAAGCTTGCAACAGCTACAGGAACGCTTGCGGGTGATCATTCGCCGCTATACAGATGTGAAGGAGCTGACGCCGTCGCTGTTATTTGAACTGATCGAGCGGATCGAAGTCGGACAGGGTACATACGAAAAAACAGAAAAAGGCAAGGTGAAGCGGCAGAAAGTGATCATTCATTTCCGCTTTCTGCCCGCACCTTGTGAAATCGACTGGTTAGAATAAACGGGACGTACCAATCGGATGGTGCGTCCCGTTTGTTTCTGTCTGTTATGGAGTTATGTCAGTGCGGTGAAGCTTGTCAGAATTTTTGCGCCCTCTGCGCGAGTCGCGCTGCCCTGCGGAGCGAGTGTGGTCGCAGTGCGGCCGTTCAGCAGTCCGGACGCGACCGCCCACTGCATGGCTTCCTGTGCATAGACGCTGATTTGCGCCGCATCCGTATAAGCAGACAGGTCGGCGCGTGCGCTGGTGTCCATGCCGAGGTGATTTGCCAGTCGGTAGAGCAGCACGGCGACCTGTTCGCGGGTGACTATGTCGTTTGGTGCGAAGGTTTCGTCGGTGTAGCCGGTCACAAGTCCGTTTGCCCGTGCCCAGTAAACGGGCAACGCATAATAGGCGTTTGCGTCCACATCCGCATAGGGATAGCCGAGGTTATCGCCTACCTCAGGCTTGCCCGCAAGGTTGTAGAGCACCGTGGTCAGCATCGCGCGCGTCATGGTCGTGTCGGGAGAGAAGGTATACGCGCTCGTGCCGTTCATCAGCCCCTGCTCGACGATCTCGCCCACGCTGTCATAATACCAGCTGTCCGCCGGTACATCGGTGAACAGACGGCCATATTCAGTCAGCGTGCAGGTGACGACCGGGCTGTCCAGATGGCCGGACAGGACGGCGATGCACTTGGTCGTGTTGGTTTCGGGCGTAAACGCACCGGTGTAAAGCGTGCTTTGTGCGGTTGGCGTGGAGCCGTCGGTCGTGTAATAGATAGACGCGCCCGCGGTAGTGCACGAAAGCGTCAGCATACCGTTTTCATACGAAACGGTTGGTGCGGCTGTGGGCGGTACGCCTGCAACCTTTTTGGTGGTGACAGGCGTGCGCGTACCGTACTGGTCGATGCCCACAACAGTAAACGTGGTGTCGCGGGTGATCGTGATCGGCCCGGTGTATTTCTGGCTGCCGAGGTGCGGGGTCATGCTGCTGGTCGTGTAGTACAGCGTCAGTCCTTTGTCAGCGGTAGAGAACGTCACCGAAACACCATTATCGCCCGTGGTGGAGCTGATGGTTGGCGCGGAATAAGCGGGCAGGTTGGTGCCGGTGTTCGGCGCGCTGGTGTAAACCTTACCATTTTGCGGGGTGATGCCGCGGCGGCGCAGAAGCTCGGAAACGGTCACAAATTCATAGCCTTGGCTTTTCAGCGTGTCGATCGCACGCAGCGCACCTTGCACGCTGGTCTGGTAGATGTCGTGTGCCAGTACGATTGCGCCGTCGTGCGCCTGTGACACGATCTGATTGTAGACCGTATTTGCGTTGCGGTATTTCCAGTCGAGGGGATCGACGCTCCACAGGATGATGGGCGCGGCAACCGCGCTCTTGACCGCGCCGCCCACAGCGCCGCCGGGCGTGCGCACCATATCGGTGTACGAACCACCCATGCGGTCAAACAGCAGGCTTTCCACGCGGCTGACCTCGCTCGAGATCGTGCTTGCGCCGTAGCTGTCGAACGGGATGAGGTGCTGGTAAGTATGGTTTGCGAGCTGGTGGCCTTCATCCCGCATGCGGGTGAGCAGGTCTTTGTGGTTGACAATGCCGTGCGAGCCGTTTGTACCGTTCATAAAGAACGTCGCCTTGGCACCGCGGGCTTTCAAGCCATCCAGCAGAGTAGCGGTGTAGGCCGAGGGGCCGTCGTCAAAGGTGAATGCAATCAGTTTGGTGTTTGCGCTCGCGGCAACAGGCGTTTCCTCGGCTGCGGCGGCCAGCGGCAGGCAGGAAATAAATAGGGCGAGCATCAATAGCAGAGCAGTCAGTCTTTTTTTCATAATAGTCTCCTTTTCGGGGAAAACGTGGATATGAGATATCCACATTGTACCCGTTTTCTCGCGTGCCGTCAATCATGGCAGGATATTAAAAAGCCGCTGCCCTAAAGGACAGCGGCCCCTGAGCGTTTGCACTTACAGGAAGATATACTTCAGGATGAACAGTACCGCCAGCACATACATGAGAGGGGTAACCTTTTTGCCCTTGCCTGCGGCGAGGTTGAGCAGCACATAAGAGATTACGCCCATGGAAATGCCTTCGGAAATGCTGTAAAACAGCGGCATGGAAATGATGGCAAGGTAAGCCGGGATGGCTTCGGTCAGGTTGTCCAGATCGAAGCGGATTTCGGTGACCGTGCCGACCATCAGGAAGCCGACCATAATCAGCGCCGGGGCGGTGGCGAAGGAAGGAATGGCAGTGAAAATCGGCGCAAACAGCGTCGAAATCAGGAACAGTACGCCCGTGACCAGTGCGGTCAGGCCGGTGCGGCCGCCGACCGCCACGCCGGAAGCGGACTCGACAAAGGTTGTGGTGGTCGAGGTGCCGAGGATCGCGCCCGCCGAGGTTGCAATCGCATCGGACAGCAGCGCAGGCTTGATGCGCGGCAGCTTGCCGTCCTTGTCGAGCATTTTTGCCTTGGTGGCAACGCCGATCAGTGTGCCGAGCGTGTCAAAAATATCGACGAACAGGAACGAGAAAATGACAACGGCGAAGTTGAGAATGCCAACTGCGCCGAAATCGACGTTGAAGCACTGGCCGAAGGTCAGGCCGAGCTTGGTAAAGTCGGTCATGCCGAAGGTCGGGAACAGGGTATAAAAGCCCGCTTCCGCGTTCGGCACATACAGGCCGGTCAGCTGGCAGAGCATACCGATGATCCAAGTTGCCAGAATGCCGAACAGGATCGCGCCTTTGACGTGGCGGATATACAGCACCGCCGTGATGAACAGACCGATCAGCGCAAGCAGTGCGCAGATGCCAGCGGTGTGGAAATTATCCGTAAAGCTGGTGATGGTGACGAGCGTGGAGGAGTCGACCGACAGGCCCGCGTTTTGCAAACCGATGAATGCAATAAACAGGCCGATGCCGACCGAAACGCCCTTTTTGAGCGTCAACGGAATGGCGTTGAAGATCGCTTCGCGCACATTGGTCAGTGACAGCATGATAAAGACCAGACCTTCGATAAAGACCGCGAGCAGCGCGACCTGCCAGCTGTAGCCATAACCGGCGACAACAGTGTATGCCATAAACGCATTCAGCCCCATGCCGGCGGACAGCGCAAACGGCAGGTTTGCCATAAACGCCATGCAGACCGTGCCGAGGCAGGAGGCAAGCGCAGTTGCCAGCAGGACGGCAGTCGGGTCCATACCGGTCGAGCCGAGGATGCTCGGGTTGACCGCGAGAATGTATGCCATGGTCATGAAGGTGGTGATACCTGCCATGACCTCGGTCCGGACGGTGGTGTGGTGATCCGACAGCTTGAACATCTTTTCAAACATGTGTGGTTTCATCCCCTTTTGTTCTCTCTATTTTCCCTTTTATTATTTACCGTCGTAGGATACAACGGTTGCGAGCGGGTAGTTCTGCAAACGGTCGCGGCCGTGCAGTCCCTTCAGCTCCAGCAGGCACACGATCTTGACCACGGTTGCGCCGAGCGACTCAAGCAGCTTGGCTGCCGCTTCCAGCGTGCCGCCGGTGGCGATCAGATCATCGATCAGCACGACGCGCATGCCCGGACGGATATCGTTGCGGTGCACCTCGATCGAGGCAGTGCCGTACTCCAACTCGTAGGACATGCCTGCGGTCTCGCGCGGCAGCTTGCCTGCCTTGCGGATCGGGATAAAGGCTTTGTGCAGCTTGTAGGCGATCGGCATGCCGAACAGGAACCCGCGCGATTCCAGCCCCGCGATCACATCAAAGCTTTCTCCCTCCAGCAGCGCCGCCATTTCGTCTACGGAAAGCTGCAAGCCGTCCGCGTTGCCGATCACTGTGGTGATATCCCGGAAGATGACACCCCGCTCCGGGAAATCCGGGATGCTGGTGATATAGGATTCGATTTTGCTCATGCTTTCTCCTCCATGTGGCTTTTTCTCCGCATTCTGTGTGGGCTTGTGCCGCCCGCAGGCAGCACATGATATACCATCATTTTAAGCAAAACCGGCGTGCAATACAAGAGTTTTATTATATGAAATCCGGTGGGTTATCTTGGTGTTTTTCTGCATTTTATGCATTTTGGAAGCGGTTTCCATACAATTTGCGGTAAAGTGTACAAAAAGCAACGGCGGCGCCTTGCGCAAAGGACGCCACCGTTGGGAGTTCAGGAAGATTGCTTTTGCCGGCCGAGTGTATACAGGAAAACCGCAAGCAGCACGGTCACCGGAACGCTCAGCACGATGCCGAAGCTGCCGGCCAGCCCCTGCATGATTGCGATACCGATGTTGTTGGAGTTGATGATTTGCAGATAGGGCAGGTCGTAGGCATAGTCCAGCACCAGCATGCTGATGCTGCCGCCCGCAAAGGCGAGGATAAGTGTATTGGAATCTGTGCCCATCATGTCGCGGCCGACGCGCATGCCTGCGCGGAACAACTCACGGCGGGAGATATCCGGCGTCTGGGCATGTATCTCGCTGATGGCGCTGCCGATCGACATGGCAACGTCCATCGTGGCGCCCAGACTGGAGATCAGCAGGCCGGAAAACAGCAGACCGCCGACCTGAATGCCATTCGTGTTCCAGAGTGTCAGCAGGCTTTCGATATCGCTGACGTTCCAGCCGGTGATGCCCGAAGCTGCGCTGAACGCAGTCGCAGCCAATCCGGCGATGAACACACCAGCGACTGTGCCGCCGGTCGCGACCAGCGTTTTCATCGTCGGGCCGCCTATTAGATACATGGTAACGACCGTCGTGATCGTGCAAATGAACACTGACACCCAGAACGGGGAATGACAGCGATAGACAAGCGGCAAATACACGAACAGGATGCAGAAAAAGGTGAACACCAGACCGAGCGCACCCTTTACGCCCTGCTTGCCGCCCACAAGGCACAGCACAAGCAGGTACAGCCCAGCAAACACATAGATAACCGTTTCTCGATCCTGCGCATAGACGCTTGCAACGGTTGAGTCGCCCGAAACGCTCTGCATGACGATGACCTTCATGCCCACGGTGCAGCCTGCGCCGAACAGATAGCCGGAAGAGCTGGTCATTTCGAGCGTCTGCCCGGCGCGTGCACCGGTTTTCATTTCAACGCGTACCAGCTGTTCGCCCACGCGGCTGCCGTCATATTGCAAATTGTCCTTTATGATCTCGGTGACAACGCCTTTTTCGAAGGTTTGCCCGTCGCGGGAGACGAGACCGATTTTATCCACCGCATTGATGCGCACGACAAATATGCCGAACAAAAACAGCAGCAAAAGCGGCGGCGCCCAGCGGAGCAGCAGGCGGCGGATAGGATGTTTGGGGTCGGTATGCAAATCAATCACTCGCTTTACAGAAATGGGTGTGCCCTGCGCAGCAGGGCGAGGGAAAAACGGGGGAACCGGAAAAATTCTCCGCAGATGTCAATACATCTGCGGAGAATCTGCCGAAAGAGCGGGGGAGGAGAGGAAGAGAGAAAGCGGAATTACTTGGTGGTAATCGCCAGTGTGTCCCCCGATACCGTGCTTTGGATGCCCAGCGTGGACAGCAGACTTGCCGGGACATAGTAGTTGCCGTTTACGCCGGCGGCGGACGTGGTTACAGTTTTACCGTCCACCTGGATGGTCAGGGTTTCCTTTACGCCGGTTGCCTCGGCAGCCGGAGCAAGCGCTGCGGTGTCGTACTTCTCGCCGGTGATGACGATGACGCCGTTTCTCCACTCGACGTTAAACTGAGCTGCCGTGCCGTTTACCGCGGTAGCGAGGTCGCGCAGGCGGTAGTAGGTCTCACCGCTAACCGAAGCGGTTGCAACCTGCTTGGCAGTGCCGTCCACGGTGACCACAGCAGCCTGCTCATCAGTCTTTTTGATGGTGAAGGTGCTGTCGATCTTTTCTACCTTGCCGGCATCGGTGATCTGGTAGGTGTCGATCGAGAAGGTGTCAGCCGTCAGGTTGATGACCGAGTAGCTCGGCAGCCAGTTCTGGCTGCGCTCGGCAACGTAATCCTGCTGAGAAGCGATCAGCTCATAGAACTTGGAGCCCGAAGCGGAGTTTGCGGTCATGTACAGGATGCCCTGCGGGTTGGTGACGGTGTTGCCCTGTACATCCTCGATGGTGTAGCACTCGTTGTCGGACTGGAATGCGTCGTGCTTAGCCTGACCGGCTTCATCCTCGGGATAGAGCGGGATCTGCTCGTCGGTCTGGGTGTTATATGCATTGTCCCAGTCGTAGTCCGAGCCGTCCTCGTTCAGACGGAACTCATAGGTGCCGTGGGTCTGGCCATCGCCGTAGAGCAGCTTGGTGCGGCTGTAAGTATGGTCGTGGCCTTGCAGGACAACGTCGATGTCGTACTCGTCAAAGATCGGGGTCAGCTGGGTGCGCAGGATCATGCCGTCGGTGTCCGAGTGGTCAAGGCCCGAGCCGTAAATGTCCTGATGAATGGTGACGATGCGGAACTTCGCGTCCGGATCGGATGCAACCGCTTCTTTGATAGCCTTTTCATGCTCAGCCACATTGTAGTTGTTGGTGTTGAGTACGATGAACAGGCCGGAGCCATAGGAATAGTAGTAGTCGCCGCCCGCTTCGGTTTCGCCGTAGCCAGTCTGGTTCGGGTTGTAGAAGTGGTTCTGGTAGTCCGCGTTGAGAGAGTCATGGTTGCCGATCGTGGTAGCAACCGGCAGGCTGGTGAGTGCGCTGGCGGAGAGATAGCCTGCATACTCCTCTTCCTTGGGTTTGCCGGTCTTGTTGACCTGATCGCCTGCGGAGATCACGAAATCCAGACCTGGATTCTGTTGAAGCGCAATATCCAGCGTGCGGTCCCATGCAAAGCTGTCGTTGCGCGCGGCGGTGTTGGCAGCGCCGCTGTCCGCGGTCAGCGATTCGCCGTTCTGTGTCTGACCCTTGGAAGCGCCGATCTGCGGGTCACCGACATACAGGATCTGCGCGCTTTCAAAATCGCCGGTCTTGTAGGTCTTGACCTCGGTCTGCACGCCGTTCTTTTCCACCGTGTAGTAGTAGGTGGTGTTGGCCTTGAGGCCGGTCACCGTGACATGGTTGTAGGAATACGCCGTGCCGTCGGTCAGGCTGGTGTCCACGGCGGCAGAGGTGCCGGTGAACTGGGCAAGGTTATTTTTGTCCGTGCCGAAATGTACGACCGACGTTGCGCTCTTGCCGGTCTCGTTCTTGCTGTACCAGGCGAAGTTCAGCTGCGTCTCGTCCGCGCCGGGTGTCATGGAAACCTGCGTGTAGTCGGCAGCGACCGTGTTCCACGCTTCGGTCCACGCCTGCCAGCCGTCCGCGCCGGTGATGCTGGAATCGTTATAGTCCGCTGCGGAAGCGCACGGATAGGCGCCAAGTAGCAGCGTGCTGGTCAGGATGCCTGCCAATACTCTTTTTGTCTGCATTCGTGATTACTCCCTTTTTGCATGTAATTGCAGGGTGTGAATTGATGTTCCCTGTGTCCAAAAGCGAGTATAGCACCGAGAAAATGCCAGCTCAACCACTCTTGCCAAAGCTTATCCTACATTTTAACTGGGCTTAACGAAGGGGGGGATGCATGACATGCCGCATCCATTTTTGACCCAAGCACATGGTTAGGCTTTGCTTGCCGCAGGCATGCGCGCGGCGGAATGCATGGTCGAGCTGAAAGGCGACGCGCGGCAGATAGCCTGCGTCCTCAAGCAGTGTAAACAGCGGGAAAAAGATCGCCATGGGCGGCAGCATGACCGAAATGACTGTCGCCAGCACGCGCCACAGACCATCGACCAGCAGGGAGACGACAAACGGCGGCAGACCGAGCACGGAAAGGGCGGCGGTAAACGGTGCGCTCAGGCCGAGCAGATGCTCGCTCAGCCATTCGCTGGGGACGTTGGCGCCGAACAGGGTGATGTAAAACACAAGCGCAAGCAGTAGGAGCATGAGCGGCAGCCCGAACCGGCGGCTGAGCAGGATGCGGTCGATGCGCCGGTCGCGCGCATCCGCGTCCGCGGGGATCTGCACGCAGGTCAGGGCGATTTCCTCCGCGCGCAGCGCCGCCGCTGCGGTCAGCAAATCATCCAGCTGCTGCGCGGACAGTCCTTCCGGTGGGCATTCCGAGAGTGCAGCCAGTGCTTCCGCGCGTGCAAGGCCGGAGGTTCGTATGGCCTGCTCGATTTCGGCGGGATAGCGGATGGCGGTGGGCTGGGGGATGGGTTCTCCATCCAGCAGGCGGCAGACTGTTTGTGTCAGTGTGGGCAGACCGCGCCCGCGCCGCGCCGCGCACGCTACGACCGGCACGCCCAGTTCGCGCTCGAGTGCAGTAACATTGATGCGGATGCGCTTTTTGCGCGCTTCGTCCATCAAATTGAGGCATACGACCACATTAGGGATGACCTCAAGCACCTGCAAAATCAGAATGAGGTTGCGCTCCAGACAGGTCGCGTCCGCGACCAGAACGGCGGCATCCGCCTCACCCTGCGTCAGAAAATCCCGCGCGACCCGTTCTTCTTCCGAGCGGGGATGCAGCGAATAGGTGCCCGGCAGGTCGACCAGCGTCATTTCCCGCCCGCTGCAGTGCATTGTGCCGCGTGCACAGGATACGGTTTTGCCGCTCCAGTTTCCGGTGTGCTGGCGCGCGCCGGTCAGCGCATTGAATACGGTGGATTTGCCGACATTGGGGTTGCCCATCAGTGCGATGACCGGCATCCGCTCCGCCGCCATCAGGTGTCCACCCCGATTTCGATTTGCGCCGCATCATCCGACCGCAGTGCGATGATCGCGCCGCGGATGCGGTAAGCCGTCGGATCGCCCGCCGCGGCGCGTTGGATGCAGGATACCCGCGTGCCCGCCACCAGCCCGAGGTCTTGCAGACGGCGGCGCATGCCGCCCGACAGGTGCAGCGCATGCACGCGCGCCCGTGTGCCTTCTGGCAGGTCGGACAGCGGGGAAAAGGTTTCGTGATTCATGTAATCATTCCCGGTTTGAGAGATTTCGACCGCACTTTCCATGGAAAAGGCGGTCATTGCATCCTATGCGGCAGCGAAGGCGCGGGTGCGGACAGCAAAAAGCCGGAACCCGAAGATTCCGGCTTTTTGCGTTATTCTGCGCTTGACAGCATCAGCTTGATGCGGTTTTCCTGATTGATTTTGGAAGCGCCGGGGTCGTAGTCGACCGCGACGATGTTCGCCTGCGGGTAGACCTCGCGGATTCTGCGGATCATGCCCTTGCCCGCGATGTGGTTGGGCAGGCAGCCGAACGGCTGGGTGCAGACGATGTTGGTCACGCCTTCGCTGATGATCTCGACCATTTCAGCCGGCAGCAGCCAGCCTTCGCCCATCTTGACGCCCTCGCCGATGATGGCGTGCGACTTTTTGCGCACCTCGTCAAACGGCATCGGGGGACGGAAGTTGCCATCCTTTTTCATCAGCTTGATGATGTCCGCCTGCTTGCCCAGCAGGAACTGATAGACAAATTTATAGATGGCGGCACGCTTGGCCGAACGGCCATACAGGTTATGGTCAATAACCGAGTTGTAGATGGAATACAGACAGAAGTCGGTCAGACCGGGCAGCACCGGCTCACAGCCTTCCGAGAGCAGGAACTCCTCCAGCCGGTTGTTACCGAGCGGGGAGAACTTGACATAGATCTCGCCCACGATACCGACCATCTTCTTTTTCTGCGTCTTGTCCAGACGCAGCTTGCCGAACGCGGTCAGCACATACTGATACAGGTGCTTGACCTCGCTGTAACGAACCATGCGGTCGCCCGTAAAGCGCGCGGTGACGGCGTTCATGCAGATTTCAATGGCCTTTTCGGTCGAACCGGGCACGATCTCATATGGACGGCACTGGTTGGCCACCAGCATAATCAGATCACCGATCAGCAGCGCATAAGCAATCTGGATGAGCATGGTTTTGGTCAGCTTGAAGCCGGGATTTGCATCCTCTTCCAGACCGGCAAAGTTGAGCGAAATGACCGGAATAAAGCCGTAGCCGTTCTTTTCCAGCGCCTTGCGCATCAGATGGATGTAGTTGGAGGCGCGGCAGCCGCCGCCGGTCTGCGGCAGGATGAGCGCGATTTTGTGGATGTCGTACTTGCCGGACTCAATGGCGTCCAGCAGCTGGCCGATGACCAGCAGCGCGGGGTAACAGGTGTCGTTGTGCACGTTGCGCAGACCCTGCTCCGCGATGTTCGGCCCATAGGTGTGAAGCAGCTCCATGTTATAGCCGAAGTTCTTCATCAGACGGCACATCAGGCCGAGCTGCACAGGCAGCATATTGGGCACTAGAATGGTGTAATCCTTGCGCATTTCCTCGGTGAACTGCGCGTATGCATAAGTTTTAGGCGTTGTGTTGTTGTTTTGCAAGTTTTCTGCCCTCCTCTACGGCGGCCAGCATGCTGCGGATACGGATTTTTGCCGCGCCGAGGTTGCTGATCTCGTCAATTTTGAGCTGTGTATAGAGTTTGCCGCCATTTTCGCAGATGGCGCGCATTTCGTCGGTGGTGATGGCGTCGATGCCGCAGCCGAAGGACACCAGCTGGATCAGCTGCGCGTTTTCCTTCTTGGTGACATATTTTGCTGCGCCGTACATGCGCGAATGGTAGGTCCACTGGTTAAGCACATGCACCTGCGGCGCTTCGGTCAGCTGCCAGACCGCGTCCTCGGACACGATGACAAGTCCGAACGAGGCGATCAGCTGGTCGATGCCGTGGTTGATCTCCGGGTCAACATGATATGGACGGCCCGCAATGACCGCGATATCCAGCCCGTGGGTGTCTGCGTAGGCAATGGCCTTTTGTCCCTCCGCGCGGATTTGCGCATAATAGTCGGCCAGTTCCTGATAGGCAGCATCGGCGGCTGCGAGCACCTGCTTTTTCTTCAGCTGCGGATATTTGCCGCAGAAATACTTGGCCGCATGCTGACCGAACCGTTTGGGGTCGGCCAACTCGAAGTACGGCATCATAAAATCAAAATCGGAAAGCGCTGCGACATTGGCCTTGAGTAGTTCGGGGTAGTATGCAACGACCGGGCAATTGTAGCAGTTGGTCGCGCGGCCCTCGTCGAGGTTATAGGTCATGCACGGATAGAAGATCGCGTCCACGCCCTTTTCAAGCAGATTCTCGATGTGACCGTGCATCAGCTTTGCCGGGTAGCAGACCGTGTCCGACGGGATGGAGTGCTGGCCCTGCATATACATGTCGCGGGTGGATACATCGCTCAGCACAGTTTCAAAGCCGAGTGAACGAAGGAAAGTCGTCCAGAACGGCAGTAATTCGTAATAGTTGAGGCCGAACGGCAGGCCGATCGTGGCGAGCGGCGCGGGATTGCCGGACGGTTCACCATAGCTTTTGAGCTTCTCCAGCTTCCATTTATAAAGGTTGGGCAGCTCGGTTTTTTTCACACCGCCGAGCGGACGCTCGCAGCGGTTGCCCGAGATAAAGCGGCGGCCGCCGCCGAAGTCGTTGATGGTCAGGTTGCAATGGTTTTCGCACAGGCCGCAGCGCGTTGTGCGAACGGTGTGCGCAAAGCCGGCAAGTACGTCCGTGCCAATCAGGTTGGTCTGCTCCGGACGGTTGTCCTTGGCGTGCAGCGCCGCGCCATACGCGCCCATCAGGCCGGAAATCGCCGGACGGGTCACAGCGCGGCCAATCTCCTGCTCGAACGAACGCAGAATCGCGTCGTTGAGGAAGGTGCCGCCCTGCACAACGATGTGCTGGCCGAGGTCGTCCGGTGAGTGCGCGCGGATAACCTTATACAGCGCGTTCTTGACGACCGAGACCGACAGGCCGGCCGAGATCGCGTCGATGCCCGCGCCGTCCTTCTGCGCCTGCTTGACCGAAGAGTTCATGAACACCGTGCAGCGCGAGCCGAGGTCGATCGGGTGCTTGGCGAACAGGCCGAGCTTGCAGAATTCCTCGATCGAGTAGCCCATCGAGCGGGCAAAGGTCTCGATGAACGAGCCGCAGCCCGACGAGCAGGCTTCGTTCAGTGAAATATTGTCGATGCACTTATTGCGGATCTTAAAGCACTTGATATCCTGTCCGCCAATGTCGATGATGAAATCAACATCGGGACAGAAGTGGCGCGCCGCACGGAAGTGCGCGACCGTTTCGACCAAACCGAAATCCACGCCGAAGGCGTTCTGGATGAGCGCTTCGCCGTAGCCCGTGACCGCACTGGATACGATATGTACGCGGTCGCCGCACAGCTCATAGAGCTGGGTCAACTGCTCACGAATAACGTCCGCCGGATTGCCCTTGTTGGACTGGTAGTGATGGTAGAGGATCTGGTGATCGTCGCCGATCAGCACCAGCTTGGTCGTGGTCGAGCCGCAGTCGATGCCGAGATAGGCATCGCCCTCGTACATGGTGACGTTCTGTGTCATCACATCGTGAACGCCATGGCGTTGCTGGAATTCCGCATACTGCGCTTCGTTTTCAAACAGCGGCGGCAGATAGTTTGCCACCACCGGTGCGCCTGCCGCGTGCTCCAGTGCGTCCAGCAGCGATGAGACGGTATAGGTTTTCTGGGTGTCGCCCGCGTATTCCGCTGCGCCCGCCGCGATCGCGTAGGGGGCAAGGGCGGGGAAATGCGCATGCGCATCGTCCAGACCGAGTGTTTTCTGGAAACGATGCTGCAAGCCCTTGAAGAAGAACAGCGGCCCGCCGAGGAACAACACGTCGCCCTTGATCTCGCGGCCCTGTGCCAGTCCTGCGACCGTCTGGTTGACAACCGCCTGGAAGATGGACGCGGCAACGTCCTCTTTGCGCGCGCCCTCGTTGAGGAGCGGCTGGATATCCGACTTGGCAAACACGCCGCAGCGGGACGCGATGGTGTAGATACGCTCCGCGCCCTGTGCCAGCTGATCCAGTTCGGTCGGGGTCACGTCCAGCAGCACGGCCATCTGGTCGATAAAAGCGCCGGTGCCGCCCGCGCACGAACCGTTCATGCGCTCTTCCAGCTGTCCGGACAGGAATACGATCTTTGCATCCTCGCCGCCCAGCTCGATGACCACATCGGCCTGTGGCACATGCACGCCGACCGCCTTGCGCGTGGCGAACACTTCCTGCACGAAGTCGATGTCTGCGGCCTTGGCCACGCCCAGACCCGCCGAACCGGTGATCGCGCAGCGCAGCGTGGTATCCTCACCAATGAGCGCGCGTGCGTTGCGCACCAGCTCGACCGCCTTTTCGCGTACCTTGGAAAAGTGGCGCTCATAGTGCTTGTGGATGATCTCTCCAGCGCGCGTAACGACGATTTTGACCGTTGTTGAGCCGATATCGATTCCTACATTTACGTTCATATATCCTTATTCTCTCCCGTGATAAAAACAATGCGTCCATCGGACGCATGGTGAATGCGAATAAGAATATGCCGCAAAGCCGCGTAAACTGAACGGCGAAAGGGCACATTCTTACTTATTTAATATAACGGTGCGCAGAGAAAATGTCAATCCGCATACAATATCCGAATTTGCTGAAATTTTCCCTTGACAAACCTTCTGTTTTTATATAAAATAGACCGCGTAAGTGAATATACGACCTTATCCAGAGCGGTGGAGGGAACGGCCCAATGAAACCCGGCAACCTGCGCAAAACCATGCGTAAGGTGCCAAATCCGGCGTAGGAACACGAAAGATGAGGGGGCAAAACGGCTTTTTCGCTCCCGAACGGGAGCGTTTTTTGTTATGTCCCGACATACATCAGAAAGGAAGGAACATAGTATGGCACATCATTTTTTCACCTCGGAATCCGTAACCGAAGGACATCCGGACAAGATCTGCGATCAGATCTCGGATGCAATTCTTAACGAAATCTTAACGAACGATCCGTATGCGCGCGTCGCATGCGAAACGACCTGCACGACCGGTATGGTGCAGGTCATGGGCGAGATCTCGACCACTTGCTATGTGGATATCCCGAAGGTCGTGCGCGACACCATTCGGGAAATCGGCTACGACCGCGCCAAGTACGGCTTTGACTGCGACACCTGCGCGGTGCTGACCGCGATCGATGAGCAGTCTGCCGACATTGCGCTGGGCGTTGACAACTCGCTCGAACGCAAGGAAGGCGCGTCCGATGCTGACCTTGCCATCGGCGCAGGCGATCAGGGCATGATGTTCGGCTATGCGTGCGACGAAACGCCCGAACTGATGCCGCTGCCGATCTCGCTGGCGCACAAGCTGGCAAAGCGTCTGACCGAGGTACGCAAGAACGGCATGTTCGAATATCTGCGCCCGGATGGCAAGAGCCAGGTGACTGTCGAATACGACGAGGACAACCTCCCCGTGCGTGTGGATACGGTCGTGCTGTCCACCCAGCATAGCCCGGACGTTTCGCTCCAGCAGATCCGTAAGGATATGATCGAGCAGGTCGTCAAGGCGGTGATCCCGTCCCATCTGCTGGATGAGAACACCAAGTATTTCATCAACCCGACCGGTCGCTTTGTCATCGGCGGTCCGCAGGGTGACTCCGGTCTGACCGGACGCAAGATCATCGTCGATACCTATGGCGGCATCGGCCGTCACGGCGGCGGCGCGTTCTCGGGCAAGGACCCGACCAAGGTGGACCGCTCGGCGGCATATGCGGCACGCTGGGTTGCCAAGAACATCGTTGCGGCAGGTCTGGCGAAGCGCTGCGAGCTGCAGCTGGCTTATGCCATCGGCGTGGCGGAACCGGTTTCCATCATGGTTGAGACCTTCGGCACCGGCACGGTGGATGAGGGCAAGCTGGCAGAAGCAGTGCGCAAGGTGTTCGACCTGCGTCCGGCGGCGATCATCGAGACGCTCGACCTGCGCAAGCCGATTTACAAGCAGCTTGCCGCCTACGGTCACATGGGCCGTGAGGAACTGGGCGTTAAGTGGGAGAACACCGATAAGGCAGAGGAGCTCAAGGCCGCGCTCGTGTAAGCGCACGGCAAGAAAGATTGCGGGAGGCGGCAAACCATGACGGAGGAAGAAAAAATCTTTGCAGGCAGGCTGTTTGACGCACGCACGAAGGAGTTGCGCGATATCAAGCACAAGGCGCATATCCTGTGCCAGAAGTTCAACGCGATGGATGAGTATGACCCCGCGCGGTTGCCTATTGTGCGTGAGTTTATTGGGCAGATCGGGGAGAAATACTACTTTCAGGGGCCGATCCAGTTCAACTATGGCTCGCATACCTTTATTGGGGAGAATTTCTTTTGCAATTTCAATCTGACTGTCATGGACGACGCGCGCATTTTCATCGGAGATAACGTCATGTTTGGCCCGAATGTGTCGCTCATGGCGACCGACCATCCGCTCATTGCGTCCGAGCGCACCAGTATGCGCTACCCGGACGGGCATGTGTCTATGTCCGAGTTTGCCAAGGATATCCACATCGGGAATAACGTCTGGATCGCGGCAAATGCCGTGGTGCTCGGCGGCGTGACGATTGGGGACGGTGCGGTTATCGGCGCAGGCAGCGTCGTGACGCGGGACATCCCGGCGAATTATCTGGCTGTTGGCGTTCCGTGCCGGCCGCTGCGGGAAATCAGCGGCGCGGATTCTAAGATGCACCTGCTGTAACACAAAGGATAAACGAAAGCCCTGCCGAAAGGCAGGGCTTGTTTATTCTAAGGCTAGCTATCGCGCAGGATAAATCCGGCGAAACCGCCAAAAGCGGGATCGAAAATCCGGCAGAAATGCTAAAAAACGGGCGGCGGATTGACTTTGCGGGAGAAAAAAGCTATGCTGAAAGCAAAGAAGAAAGGGAGGCGGATATCCTATGCAGGTATTGGAAAATGAACTGTTTCGGGTGGAGATCAACCCGTTTGGAGCGGAATTGAGCAGTTTTCGGAGCAAAAAGACAGGCACGGAATACGTTTGGCAGGCTGATCCTGCGGTCTGGAAGCGGCATGCGCCGATTCTGTTTCCGATTGTCGGACGGCTCAAGGATAAGACGTATACTGTGAGCGGCACATCCTATGAGATCACCCAGCACGGCTTTGGCCGTGATCTCGAATGGCAGGTTGGCGCTGCGGGTAAAAACTATGTGGAGTTTGTGCTGGAAGCGAATGATTTCACGAAAAAAATGTACCCGTGGGACTTTGTCTGCACCGTGCGCTATACGTTGACGGATGCCACTCTGAAAAAGGAGCACATCGTATTTAACCGCAGCGATACGGATATGTACTATGAAGTCGGCGGTCACGATGCGTATACGCTGTGTTGGCTGCCGGATGAGTCGATTCAGGATTATTTTGTGGCGTTTGAGGGTACTGCGGCGCTGCATCCGATCCTGACGGATGAAAATGTGATGCTCAGCCGAGATCATGGCGATTTGCCGCTGCAAGACGGTCGTCTGCCGATCACGCGCGAGACATTCCGCAATGACGCGATCATTTCCGACGATCTTCCGGTGCGCCGCGCAACCATCGGCAGTACGCGAAATGACCGCACGGTGACCATGGAATTTACGGATTTCCCGTATTTTGCGGTTTGGAGCGCGTATAAGGATTTCGATGTGCCCTATGTGTGTCTGGAGCCGTGGAGCACGCTGCCGGATGGCGGCTACCTTGACCACGCGATCGAGAACAAGGTCGGTGTGCGGGTGCTGCGCCCAGGGCAGGAGGAATGCCTGTCTTTCTCCACAACGGTCAGGGAATAATCAACCGAATAAGATGAAAAGACAGCCGCGCTTTTTGGCGCGGCTGTTTGCTGTCTGCTGCTTGACAAAGGTCGGGATTTGGCGTATACTGACCATGCAACAGACCCCCTCCCCGGGGGAGGGGTGAAAGATAGGAAAAGGAGATCCCAGTATGAAACAACGATTTCGCGTCGGCGGGATGAGCTGCGCGGCGTGTTCGGCGCATGTGGAAAAGAGTGTTTCCGCTGTGCCGGGCGTGCGCGAGGTGCAGGTCAATCTGCTCGCGGGCAGCATGGTGGTGGAGTATGACGAGGGCGCATGCAGCGACGCACAGATCATTCGTGCGGTCGAAGAGGGCGGCTACACCGCTGCTGTGGACAGCGGCACGCGCACGGCAGCTTCTGCAAAGAATACCGCGCCTGAGGATGATCTGCATGAGATGAAAAACCGCATCCTCGTCTCTGCGGTGTTCCTTATCATCCTGATGTATTTTTCCATGGGGCCGATGATTGGTCTGCCGCTGCCCAGCTTTGTCAGCGGCGAGGCGCACGCTTTTGCGCTTGCATTGGTGCAGCTGCTGCTGACGCTGCCCATCCTCATCGTCAACCGAAAGTATTTTATCAATGGATTTCGCACGCTGTGGCACCGCGCGCCGACAATGGACGCGCTGATCGCGGTCGGTTCGGGTGCGTCCGTGGTGTACGGCATTTATGCCCTGTTCCAGATCGGTTATGCGGGTGCTGCGGGCGATATGGCGCGTGTGCATGAATACGCGCATGATTTGTATTTCGAGTCGGCGGGTATGATCCTGACGCTGGTCACACTTGGCAAGTTTTTCGAGGCGCGCGCCAAGCGCAAGACCGGAGAGGCCATTGCTGCGCTCATGGATCTTCGTCCGCAGACCGCTTCGGTCATCCGCGGCGAGCAGGAGGTCACCGTACCGATTGAAGAGGTGCGCGTGGGCGATTATGTGATCGTGCGTGCGGGACAGTCTGTGCCGGTAGACGGTCAGATTGTAGAGGGACACGCCTATCTCGATGAAAGCGCCATCACAGGTGAGTCCATGCCTGTGGAAAAGCAAAAGGGTGACACGGTAATCGGCGCTACTGTGACGAAAAACGGATATTTTGCGATGAAAGCGTCCCGCGTGGGCGACGATACGACGCTTTCTCAGATCATTCGGCTGGTTGAGGAGGCGGGCGCATCCAAAGCACCGATCGCTAAGCTCGCCGACAAGGTTGCAGGTGTGTTTGTGCCGATCGTCATGCTGATCGCGCTCGTGACCGCAATCGTTTGGCTGGTTTACGGCGAAACGCCTGGCTTTGCGCTGACCCGCGCGATCGCGGTGCTCGTCATTTCCTGCCCGTGTGCATTGGGGCTGGCAACGCCGGTCGCTATCATGGTCGGCACGGGCGTGGGCGCAAAGAATGGCGTGCTGTTCCAGTCAGCTGAAGCGCTGGAAAATCTGCATAACGTGGACTGCGTTGTGCTGGACAAAACCGGCACGGTCACTGAGGGCCGACCGGTCGTCACCGATGTCAAGTCGTTCGGCGTGGAGCCGGAAGACCTGCTTTCGCTGGCGCTGTCTCTCGAGGTGCACAGCGATCATCCGCTGGCGGATGCGATTGTGCGCTATGCGCGCGCTAAGCATGTCAAGGAGCGCAAAACCGATTCGTTTGAAATGATCGAAGGACAGGGTGTGCGCGCGGTGATCGACGGCGTGCGCTGCATGGCGGGCAATCGCCGCATGCTGCTGGCAAACGGTCTTGCACTGTCGCGCTCGGCGCAGCAGATGGGCGAAAATCTTGCCGCTGCGGGCAAAACGCCGCTGTATTTCGCGGCAAACCGTCAGGTGGTCGGCATCTTTGCGGTCGCGGATGTGCTCAAACCGAGCAGCTGCGCGGCGGTCGATGCGCTGCAAAAGCTGGGCGTACAGGTCACGCTGCTGACCGGTGATAACAAAGCAACTGCGCAGTCCATTGCCGCCGAACTGGGCGTGCAGGACGTAGTGGCTGAGGTGCTGCCGCAGGACAAGGAGCGCGTCGTGCGCGAAAAGCAGGAACAGGGACGCAAAGTTGCTATGATCGGTGACGGCATCAACGACGCACCCGCGCTGGCGCGTGCGGATGTAGGCATTGCCATCGGTGCGGGCACGGATGTGGCAATCGCGTCGGCAGATGTGGTGCTGATGAAGAGTGACCTGATGGATGCGGTTGATGCGATCCGTCTGTCTCGCCAGACCATGCGCAATATCCGTCAGAACCTGTTCTGGGCGTTCTTCTATAACTGCATCGGTATTCCGATTGCGGCGGGCGTGTTGTGGCTGCCGCTGGGGCTGAAGCTTAGCCCGATGATCGGCGCAGCTGCAATGAGCCTGAGTTCGGTTTGTGTGGTTTCCAACGCATTGCGTTTGAAGTTTTTCAAGTCCTCTCCTAAGCCGGAGAGTGGTCCGTGTGTAGTACTGCCGAAGGAGGAAGAAAAGAAAATGGAACAGACCAAGGTCATTCAAATCGAAGGCATGATGTGTGAGCACTGCGTGGCGCATGTGAAAAAGGCGCTCGAGACCTTTGCGGGCGTGCGCGTGGAGGTAGATCTGCAAAGCGGCACGGCAAAGGTCACCGGCAGCGCGCTTCCGGATGATGCCAAGCTGACCGAGGCGGTCGAGCAGGCGGGCTATAAGGTGGTCGGCCTGAAATGAGGGCGGATCGGAAAAAGGTCGAGCCGCTGCTGCGCACCGCGCGCGGTCAGCTGGATGGCGTGCTCAAAATGATTGAGGATGACCGATATTGCATGGAGATCGTCACGCAGCTGCAGGCGATCGAGTCGCTGGTGCACAAGGCGCAGCGAGAGGTGCTGCGTGCGCATCTGGCGGGCTGCGTGCAGGATGCTTTTGAAACGGGCGACGAGCAGGCCCGCGAGGGCAAGGTCGACGAGATCATCAAGCTGCTCGATAAGGCGTGAGCGCGCAGATGCCCGCGTCGCTGCAACCGGTGCAGGACGCGGATATGCTGCTGGCACGCGCCGTGCGCGACGAGGAAACCGTGGAAAACGTCTGCATCCGCGGGGTGGACCTGTCGGGTTCGCGTTACGAAGGGCTGCGGCTGCGCGGCGTTCGTCTGGAGGGATGCCGCCTGACCGGCTGCTGCTGGGAGCGCGCGGACTTCGCGGATGTGGTGCTAGACGGCTGCGAGCTTTCGGGCAGCGGCTGGCGGGATGCGTTTTTTGAGCGGGTCGAATTGATCGGCTGTAAAGCTGTCGGTGTAGAATTTGCGGAAACCGGCTGGCGCGACGGGGACTTGCGGGACTGCCGCCTGTCCGACGCGGTGTTCGACCGGGCGCGGCTGCGTCGAGTGGCGGTTTTGAGCTGCGACCTGACAGGTGCGTCTTTCTGCGACTGTCAGTGGAAAAGCTGGACACTGGTGCGCACAGCGCTGCGGTCGACGCGCTTTCTGCATACGCCGCTGAGCGGGCTGGATTTGACCAGTTGCGAATTGGACGGCCTTGCGGTGTCGGACACGAATGCGGAATTGCGCGGCGCGATTGTGACCATGGAGCAGGCAGCCATGCTCGCAAAGCGGCTGGGAATCGTTATCAAGGCATAACAAAAGAGCGGAAGCAAGGTACATCCCGATAAGAAAACATCGTGGGGCAAGAGAGAAACGGTATAGCTTCGGCTATGCCGTTTTTCTCATTCTTGCCTTGATGAAGTGACTTTGGATACTTCCAGGGCTCCAATGCCCTTATAGTAGATGTCAATTTCCTGGGTGCGGTTCTTGCCCTTCGGATCGCTGGCAGCATGGACAACAATCTTCTCGACAAACTCATGCAAGATACATGGGGTCAATTCGGGAATTTCCGTATACCGTTCTACAACGGAGAGAAACCTTTCCACATTGGCGCTTTTTTGTTCCTCTGCCTCGATTTCATCCCGGAGGGCAATCGCTACATCTTGAAGCTGATGCTGCTCTTTCTCATAGTCGGTAGAGAGCTTTTGAAAACGCTCGTCAGAAAGTTTTCCCGAAATGGTATCCTCATAGAGCCGTTTGAAAATGGTGTCCAGCTCTGCGATCCGCTTTTCGGCATCGGCCAATGTTTTCTTCCGCTTTGCCAAACCTCGGTTACGTTGGCGCATATCCGCATCCATAACCATCTTCACAAAATCGTCTTTGCTCTGTGATGCAAAGGAAACGATCTCACGCAGATTTTGCAGAACCAATTCCTCCAGGATAACAGTTCGGATGGAATGTGTCTGCCCGCATATGTCACGGCTTTTCCGATAGCCCGAACACAGGTAATATTCCTGATCGCGCCGGAAATTGGTTGCTCTGCATTGATACATGATGGAGCCGCAGTCGGCGCAGAACATCATGCCGGAGAACATCCCCATTTCTCCCATCTTTGTTGGTCGGCGCCGCGTCTGCCTTGCAAGCCTTGCTGCATCGGCAATCGCCTCCGTCCAGATGGCTTCATGGGTATTCTCAAAAATCTTCCACTCGGTTTCTGGATTGAGAAGGGTCTTTTTGCTCTTGTAGGATTTTTTGCGGGTTTTGAAATTAACTGTGTGCCCCAGGTATTCACGCCAGCGGTCCATGATGTCGGCAATCGTAGAAGAATCCCAGGCATAAGGAGAACCTTTCTTTGTGACATTGGTCGTCCTGCCTTTACTCTCATAGTAAGCAGCCGGAGTAAGGATTTTTCTTTCCGTCAGCTTTCTTGCGATCTGCGAGGGTCCCAATCCGTCCATGATATAAAGACCGATTTCATAAACCACCTGGGCCGCTTCTTCATCCTTCACCCATTGCTTTTTATCATCAGACGATTTCATGTATCCATACGGAGGCATGGTAGCCAAATGCTCCCCCGCATTGCCTTTCACTTTCATAACGGCACGGATTTTTTTGCTGGTGTCTTTGGCGTACCATTCATTGATGATATTGCGGAAGGGCGTAAACTCGTTGTCGCCCTGGGTACTGTCTACACCATCATTCACCGCAATAAAGTGAATATCATGTTCGGGAAACATGATCTCCGTATACATGCCGACTTGCAGATAATCACGTCCGAAACGTGACATATCCTTGATGATGACCCTCTTGACAAGGCC
>CALWUJ010000022.1 GCA_944384725.1 uncultured Agathobaculum sp.
AGTCGTTTGATAAATGGTTTTCCTCTTGCTCCTGACCTGCCCGTTCTGTGGAGGCAATCATGGCAACTGTCAAAAAAGAGGAAACAAATATGTCGTTATCTATGACTACCGAGATGCGGATGGCCGTAGGCATCAAAAATGGGAGCCATTTGTCAAAAAGGAGGATGCGGAAAAATTCAGGAAGAAGATCGAGTATAAAAAAGTATGCAACGCTATGCTGACCCCATCGGATCAGACTGTGGGCGAATTCCTGCTGTCCTGGGCAAACATCTATGGCAAATCCAAATGGTCATTCAGCATGTGCACGTCTTCTCTTGCACTAATCCGCAATCACATCATTCCGGAGATCGGCAAGATCCCCTTGCAGAAGCTTCAGCCAATCCATATTGAATTGCTATATAACAAGCTGCGGACCAAAAAGTGCAGTGGTGCAAAAGGCCATGCGGAACAGGAAGCGGATATTCCAAATCTGTCCTCCACCACCATCCGCCATGTGCATACACTGCTGAAAACAGCGTTTGATAAAGCGGTGGATTGGAAAATGGTCGAGAGCAATCCTGTCGTATGTGACGCACCGAAGAAAAATAAAACCGAGCGTCATATTTGGACGCCGGAAATGATGAAGCAGGCTTTGGATAATATCGAGCATCCCGTGCTGCACCTTGCGGTGCATCTGGCCTTTATCTGTTCGCTCCGGATCGGAGAGACCGTGGGGCTGACCTGGGATGATGTAGACTTTGACCACAACCTGATCCACATCCGCCACACGCTCCAGCGTGTCAGCCGGGAAGCATTGGAAATGATTCCAGAGGACGGCCTGACGCAGGTTTTTCCCACCAAGATCAGCGGAACCAATTCAGTGCTGGTGCTCAAGCCGCCCAAAACCGCGAAAAGCAGCCGCATTGTTTATCTGACTCCCGCACTCCGACGGGAGCTGATGCTCCGAAAGGCAGCGGTCGCCAAGCAGAAGGCGTTTGCGGGAGAAGAATATCTGGATTTCAATCTGGTGTTCTCTCTTGAAGACGGCTTTCCTGTTGAACCGAAGCTGTGCGAGAAATGGTTCAAGAAGTGGCAGAAGCGGACAGAGCTTAACCTGCCGCCGCTGATTTTCCATGAGATCCGGCATTCGAGCGCGACCTATAAGCTGCTGGAAAGCGGCGGGGATGTCAAACTGGTGCAGGGCGACATGGGACATGCCTCGGCAGCGGTCTCGGTTGATACCTATGCACACACGCAGGATAACCGGCGGCGGGCGCTGACCGAAAAAATTTCAAAGGAATTTTACGGCACATCTTCGGTCGATGACCGGCAGGATCAACTAATGCAGATTCTGGACGAAGATCCGGAAATGAGGAAAAAGCTGCTTGAAGCACTGCTTGCAGAGAATGCGCAAAAGCATTGATGTTGGCAAATCTGTTAGCAAACCTCAAACAGCAGTATGAATCATCAAGAGAGGAATGATTAACAAAAGGGAAGAAAAATGCACCTTGCTAACAGGTTGCTAACAGAAAACGTCCAAAATTCTGTTAGCACCAATTTTTGTAAGATTCCAAAAAGTTAAAAAAACAAGCGATTTCCGAAGAAATCGCTTGTTTCCCACAAGAAAAAGTGGTACGCCAGAAGGGATTCGAACCCCCGACCTTTTGGTTCGTAGCCAAACACTCTATCCAGCTGAGCTACTGGCGCAAATCATTCACTTGTGTTTTTCAGTCGAAGTTTTTTGCTCAGTTTCGACTGCTTAAATAGAATACCACAATAAATGCCTGCTGTCAATCTTTTTTTAATTTTTTTTATTTTGTGGTTTTTTATTTTTTTATTTTGTGGTTTGTGGGCTTGCAAAACTAATTGGACAGCGAGTTCTAGAGGAGAATGAAAACCGATCGTCCTGATGGGAAAGCTGTTGGAGCGGCGGTGATGGACGGCAAGCTGCTTTGCAAAGTATTGGAGGGAATAAAAGCTGTGGGGGGATAGAAACGATTTTGATCCTTCTGGTGGCTATGCTCCATCTTGCTATTATAGTGGGGCATGTCGGGACGGATGAGCTTATGCCATCTGTCAAGTGCGGCAGAAAGAGCCGCCCCTCTGGGACGGCTCTTTCGCGTTCACATCGCAGAATGTTGGAAAAATGGGATTATTGCAGCAGTGCGCGGTAGGTCTCCTCGCGGTCGGGCTGACCGACAACGGCGAGCGACACCTGCTCGAAATCAAACACGCGGCGCGCGAGTTGCAGCAGATCATCCGCCGTCACCTTGTCGTAAGCGGCAAGCACCTGTTCGACCGCTGCTACCTGTCCGCGCAGCAGCTCGCTGCGGCCAATGGTCATCATGCGTGTGCCGGTGCTTTCCAGCCCCATGAGCAGCGTGGTTTTGACCTGTTCGCGGCAGCGCGAAAGCTCGTCCGCGGTGGGGCCGTCCTCGCAGAAGCGATGCAGCTCACGCACGATCAGCTCCAGTGCCTTGTGTTCGGTTTCCGCGCCCAGACCGGTGTAAATCGAAAGCAGACCAGTATCCAGATGCGGCGTGGTAAAGGTATAGATCGAATAACAGAGGCCGTTTTGCTCGCGCACGCCTTGGAACAGGCGGGAGGACATGCCGCCGCCGAGAATAGAGCTAAGCAGATTCATGGTGAAGCGCTCTTCAGACAGCAGCGAAACGCCCGGGAAAGACAAACACAGATGATTCTGCTCGATGTCTTTTTCGCGCAGCAGCAGGCTGGGTTGATAGACGGCAGGCGTGATCTGGTTTCGCCCGTCACCCTCCATGTGAGAGAACAGCTCAGCGATGTAATCCAGATCGTCCTCCGTGAAGTGACCGGAAACCGCAATAACTGTGTCTTTCGGGCGGTAATAGCGGTTCATATAGTCGTGTATCGCTTCGGAGTTGATCGTTTGCAGAGTTTCCGCTGTGCCCAGAATAGGGCGGCCCAGAGCCGAACCTTCATAGCATTTTTCAAACAGCTTATCAATAGCGACATCTTCGGGGGAATCCTCGTACATGTCGATTTCTTCGAGGACAACGCCGCGTTCCAAATCGATATCCTCTTGCGCAAAGCGCGAATGCATGAACATATCTGCCAGAATGGAAATACCGGTTTTCAGACGCTTGTCCAGCACCTTCATATAGTAGCAGGTGCATTCCTTGTCGGTAAAGGCGTTGGCCTGTCCGCCGAGGGCATCAATGGCGATGGCGATATGCTGTGCGGAGCGCTTTTCCGTGCCCTTGAAGATCATATGCTCAATGAAGTGGGAAATACCGTTCAGTGCGGCCGGCTCGTACCGGCTGCCGTTGCCGACCCAGATGCCGATGGATGCCGTCCGCACGGTATCCAGCTTTTCCGAGATCAGGCGCACCCCGTTGGGAAGAACACGTTTGACATACATACTGTTGTTTTCCTCTTTCTGTGTCAGTTATAAATAAGGGGGGTATGATCGTGGCGTCATACCCCCTGAACAGATCATATTGATTTAATAATACACCCTGTCGCCGGATTCGTCCAGATAATAACGGTCTCCATCGGAGTCGTAATAGTCTCCGGTTTCGGGATCGTACCGTCCGCCCTCTTCCGCAAGGGAAGCGGGATCAACGGTGCTGTCCGAAGAAGAGGTGTCGTCCGTGGTCGCCGGTGCAGTTGGCGGCTCGTCATAATCGACACCGCCGAGCGGCTCATTGGATGTATCCGTGCTGCTGGAATCGGTGGAAGTGGACTCGCCGGGGAACACATCGTTATAGATGTATTCGTGGATATGGTCGGCGGCAACGTCCAGATCATACAGAATGTACTCGCTGGAAGCGCCGTAATAATCCCATTCGCCGTCCAGCGGGACGCGGGTGTGCTCCAGTGTCGGAACGCCGTCTTTGACAGCGCCGACAATCAGCGGCGCGATCTCGGTCGGTGAAAGCGAAGTCGTCACATAGGGGACGAGCTTTTGCATCAGACCGATCAGCTCGCTTGCGCTCATTTCCTGCACCTTGGTGAACATGGCTTCCAGCACGATGCTTTGGCGCTCGACACGCGCCCAGTCATCACCTGTGCCGCCCTTGCGGATACGGCCGTAGCACAGCGCCTGCACGCCGTCCAGCGTTTGCAGGCCGGTTTGCTCCACGCCTGCAAATTCTTTGCCCTGTTCAATGCCGTAGTCACGGATGACGCGGTTGAGCTCAAGCAGTTCCTCGGTGGTTTCCACATTGATCTCTACGCCGCCCAGCGCGTCGATGATCTCGACCAGCTGCTCAAAATTCACCGCAATGTATTCGGTGATATCCGTGCCGAAATTCTCGTTGATGGTGCGGATGGCAAGGCTCGGCCCGCCGAGGAAATAGGCGGCGTTGAGCTTGTCCTCACCATGATCGTCGATATTGACGAGAGAATCGCGCATCAGGCTGATCAGCTTGATCTTGCCGCGCGTATTGTCCACGGAGACGATCATCATGCAGTCCGAATGGCTCTGGGTGTCACCCTCGCGGGTGTCCAGACCAAACAACGCAATATTGGTGATGCTTTCGTCCACCTTGACGCCGGCCGCCAGATCCTTCCCGAACAGGGAACTATCATGCGTAAAGCCAAAGAAGGATCGGTATGCATACAGGCCAAGGCAGAAAATGATGGACAGAATGACCAGAACGGTCAGCACACGGATGAGTTGGCGCTGGAAGCGTTTGAGAGACATAGAATCAATCCTGTACGAACTGCGCGAACGACCGCTCGGTCAGCTGATGCACGCGCAGCGTGTTGGTGTAGTTGACGTGACCGACCGGCATGCCGGCAGTGATGGTGATGATATCGCCTACGCGAAGATCCACTGCGCTGATGGCAGCCTGCTCAGACAGGTCATACAGCTCGGTGCCAGAGGTGGGACGCTGGGGAACCATCACCGGATGAACGCCCCAGGACATGCTCAGGCGATGGAAGGTCTTGTCGTTCGGCGTAGCCGCGATGATCGGCGCGCCGGGGCGGTAGGTCGATACCGCACGCGCGGTCGAGCCGGACTCGGTAAACGCGACGATGCACTTTGCACCCAGATCAGCGGTGGTGGAGCAGGTTGCGTGGGAGATTGCCAGCGTTTTGAGGTCGCCGGTGACGTTCATGTTCTGGAACTCCAGACGGGTCGCGCGGCGGCGGTCATAATGGATGGTCTTTTCTGCATTCTCCGCGATCATGCTCATGGTCTTGACGGTCTCAACCGGATACTTACCGACCGAGGTCTCGCCGGACAGCATGATGGCGCTGGTGCCGTCGTAAACCGCGTTTGCAACGTCGGAAACTTCTGCGCGGGTCGGACGCGGGTTCTTCGCCATGCTTTCGAGCATCTGGGTTGCAGTGACAACGCGCTTGCCGCGGGAGATGCAGGTCTTGATGATGTTCTTCTGGATCTCCGGCAGCACTTCAAACGGAACCTCAACGCCGAGGTCACCGCGGGCAACCATAACGCCGTTGGCTTCATCGAGGATTTCCTGAATGTTGTTGACGCCTTCCATGTTTTCAATCTTGCAGATGATTTCAACGTCTTCCTTGCCGTGCGCCTTGAGGATTGCCTTAATGTCGCGCACGTCCTGCGCGCAGCGGGTGAAGGAAGCAGCGATAAAGTCGATGCCCTGCTCCAGACCGAACTCAATGTCTGCGCGATCCTTGTCGGACACAAACTGCATGTTCAGCTTGATGCCGGGAACGTTGATGGACTTGCGGTTGGAGAGCGGGCCGCCGTTGAGCGCGCGGCAGACGATATCCGTGCCGTCCTTGACTTCGATTACTTCAAAAGCAACCAGACCGTCGTCGATGAGGATGCGCGTGCCGGGCTGTACGTCTGCCGGCAGACCCTCGTAGGTGATGGAAACGATGGTGTTGTCGCCCTCGATATCGCGGGTGGTCAGGGTGAATTTCTGCCCCTCAACGATCTCAATCTTGCCGTCCTTATAGGTCTTGGTGCGGATTTCGGGGCCCTTGGTATCCAGCATGATGCCAACCGGCATGCCCAGCGCCTCACGCGCCGCCTTGACTGCATCCATGCGGGCCTTGTGCTCTTCGTGGGAGCCGTGGCTGAAGTTCATGCGAGCAACGTTCATGCCTGCCTTGATCATTTCGGGAAGAACCGCGTCGGTCGCAGGGCCGAGCGTACAAATAATTTTGGTTTTACGCATCGAAACATATTCCTCTCTCGTATCATCACGTTTGTTACTCTGATATTTTTTTAACAGCACCATTTTATCAGTTTCCCAGTTGTTTTGCAATCATTGGGCGTGCTGCGGTAGGATTTTCATGCTTTTCGACAAAAAAGAGCGCGTGGGCCGCAAACATCTTGTGTTTTATGATATGGTCTTGTATAATAATGAAGTATTCCAGACGGGCTGGAAGATTAAACATGGAAAAACGCCTGTTTTGCGGGATGCAAGATTGGATAAAACTGTATTCGGCGGCATGGCCGCCGCTGAGAAGGAGAAGTGCGCAATGGCAAAGCCGGTTTTGGTGATTATGGCTGCGGGCATGGGCTCGCGTTACGGCGGACTCAAGCAGATCGACCCGGTCGGCCCAAACGGACAGATCATTCTGGATTATTCGATTTATGACGCGCATCGCGCGGGTTTTGAGCGGGTTGTGTTCATTATCCGGCCTGAACTGCACGAGGCGTTCGAGAACGCGATCGGTAAAAAGGCACGCCGCTTTATGCAGGTGGATTATGCCTATCAGACGCTCGACAAGCTGCCGGAAGGCCTGCATGCGCCCGGGGGACGCGAAAAGCCGCTGGGTACAGCGCATGCCGTGTGGTGCGCGAGTGAACTGACGGCAGGCGCGCCGATCGCAGTCATCAATGCGGATGATTTTTACGGCGCTGACGCGTTCCGGAAAATGTATGATTTTCTGTCGACCGCGCAGGACGACGAAAAATATCGGTACTGCATGGTCGGTTATCAGGTGGAGAACACCCTGACCGAAAACGGAACCGTGTCGCGCGGCGTGTGCACGGCGGATGAAAACGGTCTGCTGACCGGTATTGTCGAGCGCACGGCGATTTCGCGCACGCCGGACGGACGTATCGTATATGCCGCCGACGGCGATGCACCGGCGGGAGAGATCCCGGCAGGCACGCCGGTTTCGCTCAACCTGTGGGGCTTTACACCGTCGTTCCTCCCGACGCTGGAGCAAGGTCTGCGCCGCTTTTTCGCGGAAAAGCTGCCGCAAAACCCGATGAAGGGCGAGTATTATCTGCCGTTTGCAGTCGATGAACTGATTCAGGCAGGCCGCGCGACTGCGCAGGTACTGACCACGACCGCGCGCTGGTTCGGTGTCACTTATCGGGAGGATAAGCCGACCGTATGCGCCGCCATTGCAGAGATGACCCGGCAGGGCGAGTATCCGGAAGACCTGTAAGCGGGAGGAATATCGTGGATTTTTCAACCGAATTTATCGGTTTGCGTAACCGTTTGGTGCAAGGATTGCATCCCGCTTTTGTGTCTGAGCAGAACACCGAAGTCGCCGGGCGCGTCGCGGCGCTGTTCAGCCGGTATGACGTGACCAGCGAGAAAAAACTGCTGGGCATGATGTCAATGGGGATGTCCAGCCATTCACATGAATATCGCCTGCTGTTTGCCGAGCCGGAACTGACCACGGCAGCCCTTGCGGACTGGTGGGAGTATGCCAAGCAGGCAGAGCAGTCGCTGGTGCAGCCCGATGCGGCACACGGATTTTCCATCCTGTCCTTTATTCTGGCAACGCAGCAGGTGGATCGCGACATACAGAAAAAAGTGCGTCGCCTGACCGCAGAGCGGCAGTTTGAAAACGGCAAACACGGCTGGTCGTCCATACACTTTGCGGTGGTCGATATGGAGGCACGCAAGATATACACAAACCGCATGGGAGCACCACTAAAGAATATTTTGCAGCCGGTTTTGCGAAAAAATACTTGAAATTCCGCATTTATTGTGATATAGTATCATGTACGCAAATAGAGCGTGCCATACTTTGGCGCGATAAACGGAATGAAAAAATAGTGGAGGAATCGTAATTATGACTACCGCACAAATTGCACTTTCGATCGTCATGATCGTTGCCAGCCTGTTCCTGATCGTTGTGGTTCTGCTGCAGAGCGGCGCACAGCAGGGTCTGGGCGCAATCTCCGGCGGCGCAGAAACCTTCTTCGGCGCTGGCAAGGCCACGGCAGCGGATAAGATCTTTGCCCGCCTGACTTCGGTTGTCGGCGTTGTGTTCGTGATTGCCGCGCTGGTGCTCAACCTCGTGCACTGATATGCAGACAGTACAGCGCGTGCTGCTGCTCGCGTTTGCGGTGCTGGCAGCGCTGACGGTTTTCCAGCAGATGCGGTACGGCATGATCTGCGGCCGCGCAGAAGGCGAGGACAAGCAGGATGATCCGAAGGCGAAGGCCTGTCGGCAGCGCGCAGTGCTTTGCGCAGTCGGGGCGGCGGTTTGCCTTGGGGTCAATATTGCGCTCGGAGCCTTAGGGCGGTAATGGATGCCTCAGGTTGCAAAATAAACAAGGAAGAAAAGTGGTGCGCCGAGATAGACGCACCACTTTTTTGTCCCTGAATAGGTTATAGGGATACGGTGCGGCTTTCTTTTTGCGGTGCAATATGGTATAATCGCATCAGTTCGGCTGCTTTGGGGCAGCCTGCGGAAAGGTTTTTGGGAAATGAGGAATCAGTCAAATGTCTGCCGCGTTCTGGTGGTGGACGGACAGGGCGGCGGCATCGGCAGCCAGCTGGTCAAGCAGCTGCGTGCCTGCCTGCCGGAAGATTGTGAGTTGATCGGTGTCGGCACCAACGTATTGGCGACCAATGCCATGCTGAAAGCAGGCGCCGGCTATGGTGCAACGGGGGAAAACGCGATTGTGTTCAATGCAGCGCGTGCGGATATCATTCTGGGGCCGATCGGCATCGTGATGGCCAATGGTATTTTGGGAGAGGTTTCGCCCAAAATGGCGACCGCGATTTCGGGCGCGGATGCAAAGAAAATATTGATCCCGTCCTCGACTTGCGGCATTTATGTGGCAGGGACGGAAGAGTGCCGCATGGAAGAATATCTGCGCCGTGCGGTGCAGGTTGCGATGCAGGTTATCACCGAATGAACGGGGAAGCGTATAAAGCGCTGCTGCGCGCGCATCGTGCGCGGTATCCATTGATGCAAGCGCAGGATTGCGTCAAGCTGCTCTATCAAAGCGTGCTCGGCCCGATGCACTTGGGTGACGATGTCGACGTGCTGGCGGATAGCATCGCGGAGGAATGGAAAGCGGTGCCGGAAACCGTTTCGCCGGAGGAACCGGAACGCATTGGCGGGGGCTTGTGCCGCTTTCCGCTGCGTCCCGGCGCATTTTGCCCGGAAGCGGCGCGTCTGCTGGCGCAGCTCATGCAACAAACGGCGCGGCATTGCCGGGGGAACCCGTTGCAGCTGCGCCGGTTGTTGGAGCAGCTGGGAGACGAGGAACCCGATCTGCGTCGGTGGCTTGCGGAAACGGCATGGGATGCTGCTACGCCTGTCCGTCACAGCGAGCGGTTCCGCGCCGCATATCAGCCGCATTACCGGCTGCTGCGACAGGAATATGCCGGATACTTTCCGGTTTTGCTGCGGATCATGCAGAAAATGCAGGAAAAACGTCCGCTGTTGATCGCCATTGACGGCTGCTGCGGCAGCGGCAAAACCCATCTGGCAGCGCTTCTCAAAACGCTGTTCCCTTGCCGGGTGTTCCATACCGATCATTACTATCTGCCGATGGCAGAACGCGCGGCGGATTGGCAGCAGAAGCCTGCCGGCAATATGGATTTGGAACGATTGCGGACAGAAGTCATACAGCCCGCGCAGGCGGGCGAAACCGTATATCAGCGCATCTTTGATTGTGCTGCGCAGCAATTGGGTCAGCCGCAGGCGGTAGAGCCTGCTCCGCTGAACGTGGTGGAGGGCAGCTATGCCCTGCATCCCAAGCTGGCCGATGCGTATGACCTGTGTGTTTTCCTTACTTGTTCCGAGCGGGAGCAGAAAACACGGCTGCAAGCGCGGGAAGGCGCATACTTTGAGATGTTCGAGCGCGTTTGGATCCCGATGGAGCAGCGGTACCATGCACAGTGTGATCCGCTGGCCTATCATCCGATGGTGATCGACACCAGCACGTTTTTTGACGAATCATTTGATTCGCTTTCCAAATAAATTGATTTTCTGCCAAGAAGGCAGTTCGCATTTTTCCCCAGCACCTCCTGAAAAAAGCCATGAAGGCTGTGCTGTTTCAGAAGAGACGGCTCGGAAAGACTTTTAAAGGGGCGTTTTATCATGCAAAAATCCATTCGTACATTGGTTCTGGCGGCGTTTCTGCTGGCGCTGTGCCTGGTCCTGCCGTTCTTCACGGGACAGATCCCGCAAATCGGCAGCATGCTGTTGCCTATGCATCTGCCGGTGCTGCTTTGCGGCCTGCTTTGCGGCTGGCAATATGGTGCAGCGGTCGGGTTTGTGGCGCCGCTGCTGCGATATGTTCTGTTCGGCATGCCGCCGATTTATCCGGTCGGCATCGCGATGGCGTTTGAACTGGCCACCTATGGTCTGGTTATCGGTTTGCTGTACAGCCGTTCGCGCTGGAAATGCATCGTTGCACTGTATCGGTCGCTGCTGATTGCCATGGTGGTGGGCCGCATCGTGTGGGGCGTGGCAGAGGTCGTTCTGCTGGGTCTGGGCGGTAAGGCATTCACTTGGGAACTGTTCCTGAGCGGCGCGCTGCTGACTGCGGTTCCCGGCATCATTTTGCAGCTGGTGTTTATTCCGACGCTGATGATCGCGCTGGATCGTACCGGTTTGGTGCGTTTTTCCAAAAAGACGGCGGCAGATGCTGCATAAGATGAAAAAATAAAAGAAAAGACGGCGCTTTCAGGAAGAAAGCGCCGTCTTTTTGCGGAAAGAAAGAACGATGGAGCAAGAAACAGATGCCTGTGGTCATCCAATCCGGCAGAAGGCAGGATCAGGGGGAGGGATCACAGTGCATCAATGTTGATGGAGGAAACCTGTGGGATGGTAGAAAGTTGCAGCAGCAGATCCGAGGTGGAAACATCACGTCCATGCATGCCGAGATACAGCTCGAACCGCACGCGGGAGTGTTTGCCGTCGACATCCCGGATAGAGAAATTGCTGATATTGGCCTCCTGTAGATTCAGCGTTTGGCAAATGGTATGGAAGCAATCCCCTTGCTGGCTGCAAAGGAAAGAAATCTCAAAGCGCGGGAACTTGAATAGCCGCAGTGCGAGCATGGCCACGGCAAAGCCGCAGAGAGAGATAATATACTGCCCTGCGCCCACAGCGAGCCCCAGACAGGCGGAGACCCAGAGCGTGGCGGCGGTCGTCAGACCGCGCACCGAGCGGCCTTCCTTCATGATCGTGCCTGCGCCGAGAAAGCCGATGCCGGAAATAACCTGCGCGCCCAGACGCGCTGGGTCGGAGTTTGCCGTGCCGACAAATTCACCGACCGTCTGGCTGCCCAGCAGCATGACCACAGCTGCGCCGATGGTCACCAGCATATGGGTACGCACCCCGGCGGGATGATGCGCGCGGGCACGTTCCCAGCCGATACCGCCGCCAATGCAGATGGCGAGTAATAACCGCAGCACGGTATGGCCCAGCAGGATAAGATGGTCCATACGGTTTACCCCCTTTGGCGGATAAAAAGCGGATTGGTGAAAGCAAGATGCTGGCCAGCCGTACCGTGGTAGGTGCCGATCAGATCGGCGCGCAGCCAGCCCGGCGCTGCCGATAGGTGTAGGCGCTGGTGCGGCTTTACCGGACAAACCGCCAGCACACGGCCGTTTTGCACAAGGCGTACCTCTTGCGGCTGAACCTGGCTGCGGTCCCAGTCGTTGGGCAGCGTACTCTCGTCGATGTCCAGTTCGATCTCCATTTCGCCTGCGGGCAGTTCATCACCGATTTCCCACGGTTTGCCGTCTGCGTCCGTGCTGCGCATGGTCAGCAGCGGCCCGGCGGCCAGACAGACATGGCCGGCGCGGATCGCGTTCAGAATGGCGTCCTGCGTCAGTTCGCCGTCGATACCGACATAGGTGTGTCCATAGGCGAACGTGTCCTCGCGGTGCCAGTCGCGGCCGCTTGTTGCCGTGATGCGGCAGCCGCGATCGAGCAGCTGTTCCCACAGCGCAAACGCGCGCAGGCTCTGGATTTTGCGCGGTGCATCGTCGCGCGACCAGACTTCCAGATAGTCGACCGCTGTCCAGTCCGCCACCTGAAACTCCCAATGATAGCCGGTGTTGACCGGGTTGGACAGCGCAAACGGATGCGCAATGCCGACAATACCGCCGTTTTTGTGAATGGCGGCGATGGCCTGATCGATGTCAGGCGGGCGCACACCGCGCCAGTCGGTATAGCCCTGCTCACCGAGTACCAGCATATGGCCGAAATAGGTCGTCCATTCGATGCCCGCCACGCCGGTCAAGCCTTCGCGCTCGAGCGCGGGATAGAATTCCCGCAGACCGGAGGCGGTGTTGTGATCGGTCAGTGCTATGGCGGCAAAACCGCGCGCATGGGCAGCTTCCACCAGTCCGGACACGGTGAAATCACCGTCGCTGTGTTCGGTATGGGTATGCAGTTCAACCGGATACCACTTCATCGTTCAGCCTCCCTTCGACGCGCAGTGTGCCGCAGCACTCCGGCGAAATGATTTCATGCAGATGCAGCATACCGCTCCATGCGCCTTCCAGCCGGGATGGGGGAGTAAAGCCTCGAGAGGCGGTTTCCGTGGTCAGGATGTGTTCCTGAGCGGTGTCCCAGCGGTGGGCGTTGCCGATATACTGCCCATCTTTGTCCAGTGAAATGGTGATGAGGTTTTTGACCGGCAGGAATTTATCCGTCGGCATGGGCTGCAATTCACGCGGATAGCAGTCATAGTATCGTGTCAGCGCTTTTTCCACCTGCGGACGGCAGATTTCGTCCGCCGTCTCCCGCCCGGGCGAAAAGGTGAAATACAGACGCACTTCTGCTGTTCCCTCCGGACAGACAAAGGAAAACAGCACATCATGCTGCGCATCCTGCGGCGTCCAGCGGTAGGTTTGTTCCCAAAGCACCATCGGTCAGACCTCCTTTGCGTAATAGGGAATGCAGCGTGTCGGCTCTTCCGCAACGCAGCACAGCGCGCAGGGTGGCTGCTCATTTTGCGGGCCAAAATGCTGCGCCAGTAAACCGGTCGTATACACATGTGCCGTTCTGCTGCGCGCGGTCAGGAACTGTGCGGCCCGTGCCTGCACCTCGTCGCAGGCGCTGATGAAGGTGCGTGCCTTGTCTGCGCACATCAGGAACACCTGCGGGTCGCAGGCATCAACCAGACTTTGCGGCATGCCGTCGCGCTGGCCATGGTGGGTCAGTTTGAGCACCTGCGCGCGCGGAAAATCCGGCGCAGCACAGCGCTCGTCCCAGCCGCTGCACAGATCGCCGGTCAAAAACGCGCGCCAGTCGCCGTATTCCAGACAGCATGCAAGGCTGCATGTGTTTTCGACTTTATCGAACGCGCGCATGGCATCGCGCTGTGCGGCAGGATCTTCCATGCGGCAAAATGCTTCGAATTCTGCGCGGCGGGAGGCGATTTGTGCCTGATTCATACCGAACAGGCGGATGCCGCAGCCCGGCCAAAGCTCTTCAAAGCTTGCGGTTGCTGCGCGCTCACACACCGGAACACCGCGTTCCTCCAGTACTGTGCGCAGACGCTCCCAGTGCTGCAGGCCGGTGGTGAACAGCCTGAGACTCAGATCGTCCGGACATGCGGGCAGAGCGGCGGCAATGGCGCGCGCGGCGCTTGCCTGCGGCCAGCAGTTGACCCAGAATGCACCGATCGGGAATTGCTCGGCTGTTTCTACCAAACCGCTCAGATGGTCGTTATGCAGGTGCGTGCAGATCATGCAGTCGATCTTTTGTACCTCTTTTTGATGCAGGAAGTCCGCCAAGCGGATGGTGCCGGGCTGGTCATAGGCCTCATCGCTGCTGCCCGGGCCGCCATCCATGACCAGACAATGCGCGCCGTCTATGAGGACGATCGCTTCGCCGTAGCCAACGCTTAAAAAGTACAGTTCCATAAAGACTCCTTCGCAAAAACAGACGTATGGGCGGTCCGCTTGTCGAACCGCCCATGTGATAGCTTGTTTAACGGACCGATGCGGTCTTTTCCTGATTGCGTTCTGCCATAACCAGCGCCACGCGCTCTTCTTCCGTGTGGGTAGAGGGCGGGGTCAGCAGGCTGACAACGATGCAGAAGATGAAAGTCACGATGGTTACCGGGAGCGCCGGACCCTTGAAGACTTCGGTGATCCAAGCGTTGAACGGCTGGTAAACCAGATAGACAACGCCGAATGCAATGCCGCTGGCCATGGTGGCCACGCCGCCCTGTCAGGTCGTGCGCTTCCAGAAGCGGCCCACCAGCAGTGCTACCGCCATGCCGGGCGTGAACGAACCGATCACGTTGTTGATGTAGCTCATGATATCGTTGGCGAAGATGGTCATGCCGAATGCGCCAACCAGCATGATAACCAGGATAATGCGGGAGTATTTGGGGATATCCTTATCCTCAACCGGCTTTTTGAAGATCAGTGCATACACGTCGGTCAGGAAGGTGGTAACACCTGCGATGGCATCCGAGTCCGCCGAGGACATGATGGCCGACAGACCGGCGATCAAGCACACAAGGCCGATGGCGGGCGGGAATACGGTGGTTGCCATGTAAGCGAAGGTGAAGTCCGGGTTTGCCAACACGCTTTCCGCGCCGGTGTTGCTGGCGATAGTGAAGCCGGACATGCCGACGATTGCGGGCAGGATCGAGAAGCAGCCAACAACTGCCGCTGCGATTAGGATTGCCTTGCGCGCGGTCTGGGGAGATTTTGCCGTGTAGACACGCATGTGAGCGGTCGGGCCTGCCATTGCGCCGTAATAAGAAGCCAGAGCAACGGCCAGAACGCCGAGGACACCCTTGGAGCCGACGCCGAACGCGGTCATAGCGCCCGGATTGCCTGCTGCTTCATATGCAGCGCGAATGTTGTCAAAGCCGCCTGCCGCAGGAATTGCCAGAATCGCGATCGTAACGAAGCCGCCGAACAGCAGAACGGCCTGAATGGCGTCCGTCCAGACAACAGCCATGTAACCGCCGACGAAAACATAAACGCCGAATGCAAGAACGGTGATGATCTTGGCGGGGATCATATCCATACCGATCAGGTAGGCCAGATAGTTGGCGCCGCCGTTGATGGCGCTGCCAACCCAAACGATCGAAACGATGAAGATGACAACCGACATGAACTTGCGCATGTACGGGCTGCCGTCATAGTAGAATTGCAGCTCTTCGCAGAGCGTGCGGAATTTGTGCTTGCGCACATGCGAAAAACAGAATGCGACGGTAACTAAGCCGATTGCATTGGCCAGCGGGTATACCGCGCCGAGCCAGCCATCACGGAAGCCGTTTGCCGTTGCGCCGACCGAGGTGCCGGTGCCGACTGCCGTCGCAGCCGCAGTGCAGATCAGCAGCAGCAGGCCGACATTTCGGCCGCCCATCAGATAATCTTCGCCTTGGGTCGTTCCTTTTTTGCTGGTCATATAGGCAATGAGTATCATCAATCCGATGTATACGAAAAAGCCTATGACAAACAGTACCGCATATTGTCCTGATACCATACGATTTCTCCTTTCATCCCTCAATAAGTGGTATAGACAACCTGTGATCTTTTTATATCATATGCACACAAAGTTGTAAAGACCTCTTATGGAATTTTGTCGAAACGACGTTTTTGGACGGGTGAAATTATGAAATACGACCAGTGAAATTCCAGCGTTGACAAGAGAAAACTTGCACTTTTGTCAAAACCGTATATAATATAGTACATATCAAAATGGCGGCGCGGTCAGACCGGGCGTGTGCACGACAGAGGGAGGTACCACATATGCAGCAAAAATCTTCTGCCTTACGCGCAAAAGAGGCCTTTTTGGCACTGTATCAGGCTGGAGAGTTTGCACCCGGCAGCAAGCTTCCGTCCGAAGTGAACATGGCGGAACGTCTGGGGGTCAGCCGGGAAACATGGCGCAAGGCGCTCAGCCTGCTGCGCAGCGACGGCCTTCTGGTGTCCAAGCATGGTTCAGGCACCTATCTGCTGGAGCGGCCCCGCCGGATTGCCAACGACCTGTCCCAGCTGCAAAGCATGAGCAAAATGATTGCGGCGGCAGGCATTCACGAGGAAGAGTCGCATGTGGAATGCTCGGTGGGGCATGCGCCATCGGATGTCAGCCGTTTTTTCGAAACACCGGCAACCGAGGAGTTTTTTGTTCTGCGGCGCATTCGCCGTGCGGATTGCGGGATTATTTCGGCCAGCCTGAGCTATCTGCCGCGCAAATATGCACCGGAGCTGCGTGAGCATGTGACCGCATCCCTGTTTGCCTATCTGGAACAGGAACATGGCATCCGGATCAGCCGTGCGCTGACCGAGTTGTTTATCCCGTCGCAGGATGATCCGCTGCGGGCTGCATTGCAGCTGCCGGAGGGCTGCGGTGCGTTTGGGTTCCGGCAGTATCATTATGATTCGCGCGGCAATCCGCTGATTTATTCGCTGGACTACTTGCGCAGCGATCTGTTCCATTTCACTATCATGCGGGTGCGTCCGTAAGCGTGGTGCGGGTGCTTGTGATGAATAAAAAACGCCGCTGCGCGGTCGATTGTGACCGTGCGGCGGCGTTTTTCTGTTCTTTGCAAAGGTTATCCCTGAAACTGCTGCTCCAATAAGGGCTTCACGCCCTCCCATTCGCTCTGGTGCAGGCAGCACAGGCTTTCGTGTGGAACTGTGCGCGCGCTGCCGTCCATGCGGTGGGCGGGCAGATCATGCGCCGTGTCATGCGCGGCGGCAAAATCGGAGAGCGCGACAAAAACCATATCCGCGACCTCGCAGCCGGGCGCAAAGGGCGGGATTCCATCAATATGAGTGAGAAAGGCGAAGGCAAGTTCGTCGTCAAAACCGCCGTCCTCGCCTCGTGCATACTGCTGGCGGTAGCTGCCCGCCGTAAGAATATCTTCTGGGCGCAGCATCAGTCCGCATTCCTCGCGGGCTTCACGCAGCATGGCGGTTTGCGGTGTTTCGCCCGGGTCGATGTGTCCGGTGGCGGATAAATCGAAGCCGCCGGGGTAGAGCGGGCGGTCAAATTGGCGCTGCTGAAGCCACAGGCCGGGAATACCGTCCCGTATGCCGATGGTCCATAGATGGCAGACGTGATGGTATAGCCCCTGCGCATGCACGACGGCCCGCGGCCGTTCGCCGCAGGCTTGTCCGTCCGCATCGTATACCGTGAGCAGCTCGCCGCTATTTTGGGATTCAATCAGCGCCTGCTTCTGCGCACGGCTGAGACGTTTGATTTCGGCTTCGCGCCGCATGGCTTCACTTTGCGTGGGGAAAATTTCGCTGTACACCAGCGTCAACGGGCCGCGGCCGCGGGTATATTTGGCGCCTTTTCCGCTGTTGTGCGCCGCCAAGCGGGCGGTCAGATCGTTGGTCCAGCCGCAATAAAGTGTGTCATCCGCGCAGCGCAGGATATAGGTGTAATTCCTCATTGGTGCGAGCGGATATCCCGCTGGGCGACGACCTTGCATCCCTTGCTGCGAATGAGGGCGCGCACTTTGTCGTGGCTTTTTTCGCTGCTGCCGCTGGCCGAGACAAGGAGAACCTCTACTTCCTTGCCGGAGGGCAGCAGATTGACCACGGTATTGAACGGTGGGGCGGGAAAACCGGCCCAGACCGGCGCCATCAGGACGATGCGCTCGTATTCGGACAGGTTGGGATTGGTTTGCAGCGGCACGCTTTTCTGACGAATGGCGGCGGGACAGCCGCGTGTGACCGCGGTCAGCGGGTTATATTTTTTTACAGGCGCAGCTTCCAGCAGGTCGGCGCCGCGCGCGTTAGCCTCCGCGCGGGCAAAGGACCGTGTTGCGCCGCTCTGGGAAAAATAAACAACGGCGGTTTTCATGCAATGCACTCTCCTTGTTGACATTTGGTCATGATGAGAACTATCCTTATTATACCACAAAAGCGAAAGCAGCGGATGGATGATCCGCTGCTTTTTTGTCTGTTATTCTGCGCTTTCCGGACTTTGCTCTGCGGCATCGCGCGCGGCCTTCCGCTTTTTATACAGACGGTTGCCGATAAAATAGCCAATCGCGGCGCATACAATGGCGCAAACAGTGGCATTGGGCGGGTTAAAGCCTGCCAAACCGATCAGACCGGCGACAAGATAGCCGGCTGCGACGCCAAGCGCGGTGCAGTGGAAGCCTACGCGCGGCAAGCCAAAGATGCGCACATCGGCGGGATCGATATCTTCCTCTTCTTCCGGCGCTTCTGCGGTGCTGTCGTCTGTCATTTGAACCGCTTCATCGCTGTCTACCTCTGCGGGCAGGACAGTTTCTTCTCTTTCCGGTGCTTCCGAAACGGACTGCGCCGGTTCGGTCTGTTCGTCGGTCAGCGGCTTCAGGTTTTCGCTCATAAGGGGCACATCCTCTCGTTAGGGGAGGGGTTTTACTGGACGTTGCTCTGGCTCGGGATAATGATAGCGGCAATGATATAGGCGAGAATGCCCGTGCCGCCGAAGCAGCAGAGAAAAGCCCAGGCAAGGCGAATGAGCGTCGGGTCGAGGCCGAAATATTCAGCAATGCCCGCACATACGCCGCACAGCATGCGGTCAGACTCACTACGGTATAATTTCTTGCCATTCATAGTAAAAACTCCTTTTTATCTATCATACGTTGTTTTTGGGGGTTCGTCAAGGGGGAGATGACGCTGCCGTCACTCCATGGAGATGACGCTGCCGTCACTCCATGGTATCGAGTTCAACGGTTCCGCCGCCGTTCACATGAATTTCCAACTCGTTGATGGGATTGCTCACAGATTTGCGGTTGTCGTAGCGCGAAGTACCCGAGTTTGGGCCGACCAACTCCTCGCCGTTAAGGGTGGCGGGGCCGTAGTTGGTTTTGGCTTCAATGTGGTAGTTTTGCGGATCGCCGTCCAGATAAGCATACAGCGATCCGTCGGTGACTGACAGCTCTAGTTCGCGGGCGGACAGCAGGTCGGCATCGATCGAGCCGCTTTCCGCATATAAGTCGATTTTTGATGCACGCAGCGGGACGGCAATATCGATCGAAGCATCCAGACGGGAGGTGATTTCGATATCGCCATAGCTGGAGACTCTTTCCGGCAGGATCAGGGTGACCTCGTCGCCGTTGCAGGTGATTTCCAGTTCCCACTTTTCGTGGTCAAACTCATTGGTTACGATGGAAAAATCGCCTTCCAGACCATAGTCCATGCCGCTTTCAATGGTGAAGCTGCTGCCGGTGCCGCTTTTGCAGGTCAGCTCCAGCTCGCGGATATTGTCCAGAGAAGCTTTGGGCAGGGAAAACGGCGGGAGTGTTCCGGATTCGCTCTCTGACCAGTCAGTTTCAAATTCGCTGAGCGCGGCATCTACCTTTTGGTTGACTACATCTTCCACGCGGTCGCTGAAATCATCGGCAAACCAGCCGCTGTGCCAGCCGTCGTCCGACCACCATGCATGATAATGCATGCGATTGCTGAGAAAATCCGACATGTCGTGCAGGCTCTCGGTCACCGGGTGCAGCACGCCGTTATAATAGGAGCCGTACAGCTGACCGCCGGCAGCCCAGCCGCCTACCATCATGCAGCAGCCGACCGCCAACACGGCACAGCAGGCAAGAACCAGTTTTTTCATTGTGCGTCACCTCCGTTTTTACGGGTGCGGCCGCGAAGTTTGTCGAATGGCCAGCGAAGAATGGCGATAAAAAGACGAAACAGCGGCGGCACAAACAGGATGCATAGCTTGATCATCAGCAGTGAGACCAGAATGCCAAGTGCGAACAGCGCAAGGCCGCAGCCAAGGGTCAGCACTGCGCTGGCTGGGATGCTCCATATGGTGAATGAGAATCCGCACAGGATAACGCCCGCTGCCAGCAGGCCGAGCGGCACAAGCACGACAAACGCCAGCACTACCAGCACGACGGCCAGCAGTACACCGAAAACGGATGCAATCAGGCCGATCAGTACGCCCGCGAGCGGGATGCCCATCGGGAGGGCGAGCAGCACCAGCACAACCAGCAGCAACGGGCTGATCCCGCGCCAGCGGCGCTTTTTCGGCTGCGGCGCCGCACCCTCGGACGAGGGCGGAACGGCTGTCAGCTCCCGGTAATCGGCAAGGATCTGCTCGGCCACCTTTTCCGGTGCGCCCAGATCAGCGATCACCTTTTGCTCGTTTTCCGGACCGGCGTCGTCAAAATATTCCTCGTAATAGCGCAGGGCGCTGGCGCGTTCCTCCTCGGGCAGGGCGGAAAGCGCACGCCGCAGCGCCGCCATGTATTCAGTTCTGTTCATTGGCTATCCCCTCCAAAAAAGATCGCGTCGATGCCGTTCCGGTAGTTTTGCCAGTCGATGCGGTGCTGCCGGAGCTGCGCGCGGCCATGCTCTGTGATTTTGTAGTACCGCCGGTTGCGCCCGGCGAAGGCTTCGTCATAGGTCGTCAGGCAGCCGTCCTTTTGCAGGCGGCGCAGTACGGGATACAGCGTTGATTCGGAAATTTCCAGCACTTTTTGTACGTCCTGTGTGATACGGTAGCCGTAAGTACTCTCTCGCTCGACCACCGCAAGCACGATGCCGTCGAGCAGGGAGGAGGCGATTGGGTATGACATAGAGTATCACCTCTCTTTTTGTGTTTGCAATAATATTATATGAGATATAATATAGCGTGTCAACGGGCATCTAAAAAATAGTGTGAAGAAATTGTAAATTTTGTAGAAACGATGCGCGGAAAAGCGCGATTTCGCATTGTATTCGCGGGAGATATGGCGTATAATGTTTTCTGTATGAGTAGAAAGTATTGAATGAGAAGGGGCGAATAAGAAAAATGAAGCTGGCGGTATTGTTCGGCGGTGTTTCGAGTGAGCATGATATCTCGTGCCTGTCCGCCGCGTCCATTCTGCGCAATCTGGACAAGAATAAATATGAGGTTTATGCGGTTGGCATCACGCAGGAGGGCAAATGGTTCTATTGCCCGACCTGTGACGCGGATCGCGTGGAAAACGGCTCGTGGGAGCGCATGACGGATAAGGTTCCGGCGGTGCTGTCTCCTGATCGCGGCGTGCACGGCCTGACGCTGTTTGCCGAGGACGGCGTGCAGCATATCCGGATGGACTGTGTGTTCCCGGTGCTGCATGGCATTGGCGGTGAGGACGGCACGATGCAGGGCCTGCTCGAGCTTGCGGGCATCCCGTATGTGGGCTGCGGCGTGGCAGCGAGCGCCAACTCAATGGATAAGTCGATCACCAAGGCGATCGTAGATACGGCAGGCGTGCGGCAGGCAAAGTATTATCTTGCCCTGCGCCATGATTTTGAGCGCGGCGCGGAAGGCGTTGTCCGCGCGGCGGCTGAGGCGCTCGGCGCGTTCCCGGTGTTCGTCAAGCCCTGCTCGCAGGGCTCGTCGGTGGGCGTTGCCAAGGCGAACAACATGCTCGAACTGGCCGCTGGCCTGACCGAGGCGTTTAAGCTGGACAGCAAGGTGCTGGTTGAGGAGTTTATCGACGGGCATGAGGTAGAGTGCGCGGTGCTCGGCAATCAGTGTCCGGTCGCGTCCACCGTGGGCGAGATCGCGCCGACGCAGGAGTTCTACACGTTTGACGCAAAATATAAGGATGAAAGCTCTAAGCTGTATATCCCGGCGCACATCACCGAGCGCCAGATCGAGACCGTCCGGCAGAACGCGCTGCGCGTGTATACCGCGCTCGGCTGCCGCGGCCTGTCCCGCGTGGACTTTTTTGTCACCCACAAGGACGGCGAGGTCGTATTCAATGAACTGAACTCGATCCCGGGCTTTACCTCGATCAGTATGTACCCCAAGCTGTTTGATTATGAAGGTCTGCGCTATCCCGCCCTGCTGGATCGCTTGATCGAGCTGGCGCTGGAGGAGCACCATGGATAATCGCGCGATCGGCGTGTTTGATTCCGGTCTGGGTGGACTGACCGCCGTGCGGCGGCTGCACGCGCTTATGCCGGACGAGGATATTATCTATTTCGGTGATACCGGCCGCGTGCCATACGGTACGCGCGGACGGGACACGATCATTAAATATGCGCGGCAGGACGTTGCATTCCTGCGGCAGTTTGACCTGAAAGCCATCATTATCGCCTGTAATACTGTTTCGTCGGTTGCACTTGACCTGCTCGGGCAGGAGAACGATATCCCGATCATCGGCACGGTTGAGCCTGCGTGCCGCCGCGCGATGACGATGACGCAAAACGGCAAGGTCGGCGTGATCGGTACAGCCGCAACTGTGCGGTCGGGCGCGTACGAGCGCTATCTGCACCACGCGGACGGCAGCCTGACGCTGTATACCCAGCCCTGTCCGCTGTTTGTGCCGCTGGTTGAAAACGGCCGCGTGCAGCGCGGGGATGTGGTGATCGAAACCGTGGTGGCGGAGTATCTCGCGCCGCTTAAAGACGCGGGCGTGGATACGCTGATTTTGGGCTGCACGCATTATCCGCTGCTGGAAGGCGTGATCGGGGACTTTATGGGTCCGGATGTGACGCTGATCGACTCAGGCGCGGAGGCGGCAAACCTTGCCTCGACGCAGTTCGACCCAGCCGGTGGCCCGGGCAAGACCCGCTATTTCGTTTCGGATGATCCGGACGGATTTGACCAGCTAGCTTGCCTGTTTTTACAGGAACAGATTGATGTGGGCGCGGGCTTGGTCGATATTTCGAGTTATTGACACAGGCATAGACGGAGTGTGTTATGAAAAAGGATGTTTGGCTGTCGATTTCCTCCAAGCAGCAGTTTACCGGCTGCGATGAGGAGAAGATCGATCTGGTAACGGCTGCGACGCTCTATGAGCGCGGCGGCAAATATTACATCGCCTATGAGGAGAGCGAGCTGACCGGGCTGGAAGGCACCAAGACCACGGTCAAGCTGGATGGCAAGACGGTCGCGCTCATCCGCACAGGCGCATACCCTTCGCACATGCTGTTTGCCGAGGATGAGCGGCATGTAGGATTGTATCAGACGCCGATCGGCGCGGAAATGACGGTTTCCACCCACACTTCGCGCGTGCGCAACACTGTGGGGGAAAACGGCGGCGAATTGGTGATTGATTATACGGTGGAGGTGGATCACTCGCTGATGGGCGAGCACCATTTCGAAATGGTGGTATCCACGCAGCCGGTATAGGTTTGAAAAAGAATAACGGAGAGTGAACAGATGAACGCATACGAATTTGCGCGTGCCGAAGCCACCCGTGTGGTTGAGGCGGCTTACCATAAGGCTGTGGCGGCAGGGCAGCTGCCCGAGGGCGATATCCCGCCCGTCGCGGTCGAGACCCCGAAGGACGCATCCAACGGCGACTGGGCTTCTACCTTTGCCATGCAGTGCGCCAAGCCCTTGCGCATGGCGCCCCGCAAGATCGCGGAGGCGGTCGTGAGCAATCTGGATCTGGCAGACAGCTGCTTTGATAAGGTGGAGATCGCCGGCCCGGGCTTTATGAACTTCACCCTCGGCCAGAACTGGTATGAAAAAGCGGTGCGCGATGTGTTTGAGCGCGGCGCAGATTACGGCCGCAGCCAGACCAAAACGCCGGAAAAGGTGATGGTCGAGTTCGTGTCCGCCAACCCCACCGGCCCGATGCACATGGGCAACGCGCGCGGCGGCGTGCTGGGCGACTGCCTTTCGTCCGTGCTCGACTGGTCGGGCAACGATGTAACGCGCGAATTCTATATCAATGACGCGGGCAATCAGGTTGATAAGTTTGCTCATTCGGTCGAAGGCCGCTATATTCAGGAGATCCGCGGCGAGGACGCAATCGAGTTCGATCCCTCGTGGTATCAGGGCGATGACATCAAGGCGCTGGCACACGACCTTGTCGAGCAGTACGGCGACAGCCTGATGGACAAAACGCCGGAAGAGCGTTTTGCCATCATCGAGGGTTATGGCCTGCCGACCAATATTGCGCGCATGGAGCGCGACCTCAAGCGCTATAAGATCAACTATGACGTCTGGTTCCGTGAGAGCGAGCTGCATGAGAGCGGCTACGTCAAGGAAACCATTGATATGCTGACCGAAAAGGGCGCGACTTATGAGACTGAGGATGGTGCGCTCTGGCTTCGTTCGACCGACTTCGGCTGCGATAAGGACGATGTGCTGCGTCGCGCCAACGGTTTTTACACCTACTTTGCGGCGGATATCGCATATCACCGTAACAAGTTTGAGAAGCGCGGCTTTGACCGTGTTATTAACATCTGGGGCGCAGACCACCACGGCCATGTCAAGCGCTTGCAGTGCGCGCTCGACGCACTGGGACTGGACGGCTCGCACCGTCTGGAAATCGTGCTGATGCAGCTGGTGCGCATGATGCAGGGCGGCGAGGTTGTCCGCATGTCCAAGCGCACGGGCAAGAGCCTGACGCTTACCGACCTGCTGGACGAAATCCCGGTGGATGCAGCGCGTTTCTTCTTCAATTCGCGCGCAGCGGAAACCCAGATGGAGTTTGACCTTGATCTTGCCGTCAAGCAGGATTCGGACAACCCGCTCTACTATGTACAGTATGCGCATGCGCGCATCTGCTCGGTTATCAAGAACTGTACCGAGGACGGCGTGCCCATGCCTGACCTCGAAACGGTCGACCTGTCCGTGCTGACTGGCGCGGATGAGCGGCAGCTGGTCAAGACGATCGCGCTGCTGCCGGAGGAAATCGTGCAGGCTGCGACCAGCCGCGATCCGTCGCGCCTGAATAAATATGCTGTGGCACTGGCGCAGCAGTTCCACCACTTCTATAATGCCTGCCGCATCAAGTGTGACGACGAAAAGCTGTGCGCGGCTCGTCTGGCGCTGTGCCTTGCTGCTCGGCAGACCATCGCAAATGCGCTCGGCCTGATTGGCGTGGAGGCACCGGAGACGATGTAAGACAGTATAGGGGGAATCCGATTCCCCCTATATACAAAACCGGGTTCCGAAAGAAACCCGGTTTTGATACCCCCTGGACGCCGCCCAAGACGGCCGGGTCGAGGTATCAAAAGCATGGGCAAAGCCCATGCTTTTGATGAAAATTCTTTCTTTGGGAGAATTTTCTGTTTGAATAGGCGCGAAAGCGCATTTGCTTCTCTAAAACTGGAGATTTTTATGAAGAAAATTGCAAAAAGGCTGGCAGCACTGGCACTGTCAGCGATGCTGGTTGTGCCGGCCGGCGCGATCACGCAGGACGGGCAGAGCGAAACCTGGTTTGACGGCGTTTGGGAGCTGATCGACACATTTGGGCTCAAGGCGGAAAACAACCCATATGTGCTGCAAAATTACATCAATAAGTATTTGCAGGAGCATCCGGAGGAGCTGTATAACGTCATCAACGATATCCTTTCTCTGCTGGATACTCATTCGATGTATCTGTCGAGCGAGGAGTACTCTCAGGGCTTTTCCACACTCGAGGGATTTGTTGGTATCGGCGTGGGACTGGAACAGGCGTCCGGTGGCGTGCGGATCGGCGAAGTGATGCGGTATTCTGCGGCGGAGGAGGCAGGTCTGCAAATCGGTGACCTGATTCTCGCAGTGGATGGGAAGGATGCCACGCAGATGACCAGCACAGAGGTGGCCGAACTGCTGCGCGGCAAGGAAGGCACCAGCGTGGATATCACGGTGCGGAGACAAGACCGTGAGCTGACCGTCACCTGTGTGCGGCGGCAGGTCAATCAGGTTTATGTATCCAGCCAGACCATGGCTGACGGCGTGGAGTACATCAAGGTCGGCGCAATGGGTTCGGAAAACGACTGGACGGCCTTTTCGGAAATCTGGCAGGGACTGGATAAAAAGAACACCCGCGCGGTCATTCTGGATCTGCGCGGCAACGGCGGCGGTGTGATCGATATTGCGTTCAAAATGGCGGATGCCATGGTGCAGGATGCAAATGTGTATCTTGCCGGTGTGCGCTGGCGCGAGGATATGGGCGGTTTGGAGGAGCATTTCTCCACCGGTGGAGCTTTACCGCTGAATAAAATCATTGTGCTGGTAGATGGCGGCACGGCCTCGGCGGCAGAACTGCTGGCAGGCAGCTTGCAGGATAACGGCGCAGCCATGTTGGTCGGTGAAAAGACCTATGGCAAGGGGCAGGGACAGTACCATCTGGATATGATTAACGGCGATAAGCTGGTCATTACCACGCTTCAGCTGGAATTGCCGAAACAGGGCTGCTGGGAAGGTGTTGGTCTGACACCCGATCAGCAGATCAGTAACAGCACGGTCACGGTCAACGAAGAACTGCTTACGCCGATAGACACGACGCAGACGCTGCGTTTCGGTGACCAGTCGGACAACGTCTATGCCATGACGGAGCGGCTGGTGCTGCTTGGCCTGCTGGACGAGGCAACGAATACGTTTGACAGCAGTGTCATGCGTGCAGTGCAGTCCTTCCGTGCAAGCTATGAAATGGAGCCGGAGCTGTACGCTTCGTCCGACATGCTGCAGGCGCTGGATATGGCGATGCAGACACTGGACGGAGAAACGTATGAACTGGATATGCAGCTGCAGGCCGCGTTGGAGATTGGTAAGCTGGCGGCAGCCGAGCCGCAGCAATATACTGCGCTGCCGGATGGCAGCTGGAAGAAAAACTAAATTGGACAGGATTCTTCTTGGGAGGAAAAACGACATTGGATATTCCTTTATGCCCGATGGAACACAAACCCCAGATTTTGCTCACCGATCCGGCGGCGCTTCCGCTCTGCCGAAAGCAGCCTGAGCGATTTGCAGGCGCCATCGCACCGGACGGAGAAACCTGTGCGGATTGGGCGCAAAGCCTTGCACCGCTGCCGGTTGGACTCATGCTGGACTGTCCGCCCGTTCCGGATGCGGAGGAGTGTGGACGGCCGGTTACGACGGTATACATGAAGCAGTGCAAAGAAGCATTTCGACCGCTGCTGCATGATGACGCAGCGTTTTATTGTCTGCGCGGCGCGCAAACCTTTGCGGCGCTGCGTGCAGCGGTACTGGCGCTGGGCGATATGAGCGGCCGCACGGTGATTGCGGAGCTGCTGGTGGATGATGACGAAGGCCGTCTGTCGGACGGTACGGATATCCGCGCGGCGATCGGGGTGTTGCAGCGCATCGGCGTGACGACAGTCATTTTGACCGCGCATGATCCGCAGTCGATCACTGAAGCGCTCGATATGACCGCACCATATGCCCGTCTGTCACTCGGCGTATGCGTGCATTCCGCATGGCTGCGTGCGCAGACCCCGCTGTATAACACGGAGATATTCCTGCCGGCGGAGCATGATGATACCGCACGCCTATTAGAGGCCATTGATGCCCACACAGGCGGTGCAGTAGTTGAGCGTGACCATGATGATTTTATTCTGGCACCGGACGGCAAAAATGCGCACTTTATCGACCCGACGATTGATATTTCGGATGAGATCGAATGCGGGCCGCGGCTCGAGGAAGCGCTCATCGAGGCGGAAGATGACGCGGGCGCACTCAAGCTTCTGCTGGAAACTGAGGATGATGTGATCGCGCTGGAGGAATACTGGTATATGATTTCTCGACCGCTGTGCCTGTGTGCAGAGTCGGCTGAGCTGCTCGAACAGGGGCTGCGGGTGTATCCGGGCCTTGCGCTGTATGACGGCACATGGGAGCAGTCGGAAGAGGTTTTGCATTATCTGGAACAAAAATACGGTTTGATCCGTTTATAAACATTGGGCCGGAGGGAAAACACTGCGGCGCAGCAATACATGTGGAGGAATGCAATGGACTGGAAAGAAGTCACGATTTACACGACAACAGCCGGAATCGGTCCGGTCGAGGCGCTGCTGGAGGACAACGGCGTAGAGGGCTATGTGCTCGAGGACGCTGCGGATTTTGAAGAATTTCTGCAGGATACCGAAATCTACTGGGACTATGTGGACGAGGATTTGGTGCGCGAAAAGCGCGCGCAGGAAACCTGCCTGAAAATCTATTTGTCGGATGATGAGGCCGGCGCGAAGCAATACGCGTCGATCTGCGCCGCGTTGGAGAACCTGAAAGCGCGGGACGAGGATCATGCATGGGGCCGCTTGTGCACCGAAACCGCCCTGACCCGTCAGGAGGACTGGGAATGGGGCTGGAAGCAGTATTTTAAGCCCTTCCCGGTAGGCGAAACCTTTATGATTAAGCCCTCGTGGGAAACGGTAGACGACGCACAGGATAGAAAGATTCTGGAAATCGATCCCGCCTCTTCTTTTGGCACGGGCAGTCACGACACCACGCAGCTCTGCATGGCGGCGCTTGAGAAAATCGTCCGTCCGGGTGATACGCTGCTGGATATGGGCACCGGTTCGGGCATTCTCGCCATTGCTGCGGCGATGCTGGGCGCGGATGTAAAAACCGTGGTGGATATTGACGAAAACTGCCTGAAAACTGCGCAGGAAAACGCGGAGAAAAACCACGTTTTCATCGGCAAGGGACTGTGCGGCGATGCGCTGCGCGATCCGAAGCTGGCGGAGGAGATCGGTGCGGGCTATGATATCATCGTGGCCAATATCGTGGCGGACGTTATCATCGGCATGGCGCCGATGTTTGCGGACAAGCTGCTGCCGGGCGGTCATCTGATCTGCTCGGGCATTCTTAACGAGCGCGCGGATGAGGTGCGCGCCGCGTTGGAGCAAAATGGCTTTGTGATTTTATCGCATGCGCAGAGCGAAGATTGGAGCGCTTTTACCGCAAGAAAGTAATTCACGGAATGTTCACTTGCAAAAGCGTGTTTTTTTTGATAGAATAGGAAAGGTTACTTGATTGTTATGCCGAGATTCTTTGTGGCCGAACAGCCGGAAAACGGTGTGCTGACGCTGCGCGGAGACAATGCGCATCACGCGGGACGTGTGCTGCGGCTGCATCCGGGTGAGTCGGTGACGCTGTGCGACGGCAAGGGCACGGATTTTGATTGCACGATCGAAACGGTCGAAAAGGATGCGGTGGTCTGCCGTGTGCAGGACAGCCATCCGGCCGAAACCGAGCCGCGGCAGCAGCTGACGTTGTTTATGGCGTTGCCGAAGAGCGATAAAATGGATTTCATCGTGCAGAAGGCAGTTGAGCTGGGCGTGCGGGAGATCGTGCCGTATCTGTCCAAAAATTGTGTTTCACGTCCGGATAAGACTGAGAAAAAAGTGGAGCGCTGGCAGAAAATTGCGCTGGAAGCCGCAAAACAGTGCGGCAGAGGGTATTTGCCTGTGGTGCATGCCGTCGTATCGTTTGAGCAGGCGGCAGAGCAGGCGGCGCAAAGTCAAACCGCGCTGTTTTTTTACGAAAATGAACGGCAGACCGGCCTGCACGATGCATTGTCGGACGGGGTTGGGGAGACGGTTTCGCTGCTGATCGGCCCGGAGGGCGGTTTTGCGCCGGAAGAGGCTGCATTTGCAGTTCAGTCAGGCCTCAAAAGTGTATCATTGGGCACGCGCATCTTGCGATGCGAGACTGCGCCGATTGCGGCGCTGGCCGCTGTGCTGTATGCAGGCGGAAACATGTAAGAACAAAAAAGAGGGAGTGTAGGCATTGGCTAAAAGCAATGTGGGCAAAAAGCCAATCAGTGAAGAAGAATATACCACCAATAAGGTGCTGACGGTTTTCAGCGTCTGTCTGTTGGGCGTGCTGGTACTGATGGTATTGCAGCGGCTGCTCGACTACGGAAATACTTGGAGGACCGGCATATTGGTTTGCCGCATTTTGCTGGGAATCGGTGTGTTGGGCGTGATCTGCGGCGTTGCTTTGCTGGTACGTGAGGGTTCCGGTAAGCGCGCGGCCGCGCGCCGCATCCTGTGCGGACGCAATGTGTTGATTGCCAGCATTGTGCTGGTGCTTGCCATGTCTGCGATTCTGTACATGGGTATCGGCCCGATTAAGCTGCTGTATGTGGTGCTGCCGGTTCTGGCAGTGTATTACCTTGTATACCATTCTTATGCGCGGGAATTTTTCATCATTGCAGTGGATACCGGTGTTGGCGTTGCATTGATGTGGCTGGTACACCGTGCGGTGGACAGCGCCAGCAATGCTTGGATGTCCTATGCGGCACTGGGCGCTGCAGTCGTGTTGACGGTTGTGCAGCTGGTCTGCGTGGCCGCACTGCGCGGGAAGAACGGAAAGGATGCAGGCAAAGGCAAAAAAGCCAGCATGCAGTTCAGCCGGAATGCATATACCATGTTGACGGTCACGCCGGTGCTGATGGCGGTGCTGGTGGCGGCGGTGCTGTTCGCGCCGACCTATATGTTGATTGCAATGGGCGTTGCAGCGGCATATCTGTTCATCACGGCGGTATACTATACTGTGAAGCTGATGTAATGAGAAGAGATACGGCGGACGGCTTGACCGTCCGCTTGCTTTTTTGCAAGGAGGGAAAGCATGAAGCGGCTGGCCGGGATCTTGTTGGTTTTGCTGCTGGCCGGCGGAGCGGCGATCTGGTGGTATCCGCTGGCGATGTCGCCGCATGTGCAGAATCCACATCAGGCGGCAGCGATGCTGGAAGAGGATGCACAGGCAGGCGGTGACGGGGTGCTGTTCCGCACCGAGGAGGTAGATCCGGACGAGGTCTACCGGGCGCTGGAGGCACGGTATCCGTTTGCGTTTTCCCTGCATGCGACCGTGCGTCCCAACAAGACCACGCAGCTGCGCGTTGAGGTATCCCGGCAGGCACGGCAGCAACAGGCAGAGACGTATGCTAAGGCACTTGCGGCGGAAAGCATCACGGAGGACATGACCGAGGAGCAGAAGCTGCGCGCACTGCATGACACGTTGGTGCGCCTGTGCAGCTATGATACCGATACGGCGGCGCAGACGGCCCCAGACGGCGCTTCCGCCCCCTTTGCGGCGGATGGGGCATTGCTGGATCATCGTGCTGTATGCGCGGGCTACGGCCGCGCATATGAGATGCTGTGTGAAGCGGCGGGGATCGAAGCTATCTATGTGGCTTCCGAGGAGATGAACCACGGCTGGAACGCTGTGAGGATAGACGGCCAGACCTATTTCATCGACTGCACCTTTGACGATCCGGTGCCGGATCGCGGCGAATATGTCTCCGACCAGTTTTTCCTGCTGACGGCGGAGGAGCTTTCCAAGACCCATGTTTGGGATGAAGCGTTCTATGAACAGGTGCTCGACAACTTGGAAAAATAAAATTCAAAAAATCTTGAAAAACCCCTTGACACTACATAGAACATGAGTTATAATAACTATCGTCGCCGGCGAACGGGCGACGCAGGAAACTGAGTACGGCGGTATAGCTTAGTTGGCTAGAGCGTTCGGTTCATACCCGAAAGGTCATTGGTTCAAGTCCAATTACCGCTACCA
>CALWUJ010000023.1 GCA_944384725.1 uncultured Agathobaculum sp.
ACCAGAGACTTCATCGATATGCCCTTCTACGGATTTTTAGGCCCGTCCTGGGAATCGTATGCGCTGACTAGGATACTACGTCACTTATTATATTCTATCATATCAATCCATCGGATTCAAGAAAACCGCGCAAAAAACAGCATTCAATTCGTCCGATCGGTCAGGCTGCGCGCCAATTCGACGAGAAATGCACTCTCCGGCTTTCCGGAAACCGCCTGCACCGCTTCATCGGTCAGGCTGTCGACCAGCCTGCGGCACTCCTCCATGCCCAGCAGCGACGGGAAGGTGGATTTTTCGCTTTTTTCGTCCTTGCCGACCGTCTTACCGAGCGTCGCGGTGTCGCCCTCAATATCCAGCATATCGTCCCGAATCTGGAACGCAAGGCCAAGCTTGTCCCCATAGGTGCGCGCCATCATGAGCGTTGCCTCATCCGTCTTGCCCGCCGCCGTGCATCCCAGTTCGCACGCCGCGCGCAGCAGGCAGCCGGTCTTAAGGCTTTGCAGCAGGCGCAGCTCGTCCAGTGAAATCTTGCGGTGTTCCGCGCCCATATCGAGCACCTGACCGCCGATCATACCGTTCATGCCCGCAGCCTGCCCAAGGATGCGGATACAGGCAAGCGTGGTCTCGGCGGACACGCCTTCAGCTGCCGCCGCCGTTTCAAATGCCGCGGTCAGCAGGCCGTCACCCGCAAGGACAGCGGTCGCCTCATCAAACGCCTTGTGGCAGGTAGGACGACCGCGGCGCAGATCGTCGTTATCCATGCACGGCAGGTCATCGTGGATGAGCGAATAAGTGTGGATCATCTCAAGCGCGCATGCAAACGGCAGCGCCTTTTGCGTATCCCCGCCGCACAGACGGCAGAATTCCAAAACGATCACTGGACGCAGACGCTTGCCGCCTGCCATCGCGGAATATTTCGCGGCTTCAAAGATACGGTCGTATCCCTCACCCGTCTCGCGGGACAGGAATTTCTCGAGCGCCGGCTCAATGACCGCGATATCCGCCTGTAACTGCTCTGCAAACGTCATTTCCCCGCCTCCTCCGCGTCAAACGGCTGCTCGGTCAGCTCGCCCTGCATGTTTTCCTGCAAAACCGTTACCTTCTGCTCCGCCTTGTCCAGCATCTTGCCCAGCGCCGCGGACAACTTGGTGCCTTCCTCGAACAGCTTGATGCTGTCCGCGAGCGGCGCTTCGCCCTTTTCCAGCAGACGGACGATCTCCTCGAGCCGCTCCATCTGGCTTTCAAATGTCTTTTCCGCCATTGTTCTGTTCCTCCTCGATATCGGTCACGCGGCAATTCGCCGCGCCTTTGGCAAATCGGATATGCAGATTGTCCCCTGCTTTGAGCATCGCTGCATTGGTGATGACCGCGCCGCGCACGCCTTTGTTCGCGACTGCGTAGCCGCGCGCAAGCACGCGCAGCGGGCTGATTGCGTCGAGTGTGGCAACTGTCCTTGCAAAGCGCAGGCGGCGGCGCTGCACGCCGTCCTTACCTGCCGCCAGCAACCGGCGGCGCAACAGGGTCAGCTTTTGCTCTTCCCGCGCAAGATAGGCCGGAAATGCCGCGAACAATCGGTCCGCTGTGCGATCAAGCAGCACGCGCTTCTCTTCGATATACCGCGTGGGATTGCGTGCTTCCAGCCGCTGCTGCAAGCCGTCCAGCTGTCTGCGCTGCCGCTGCACCTGTCCCAGCGCCGCGGCGTGCAGCCGTGTGTCCAGTGTGCGCAGACTCATCGCATACTCCGCGCGGTCCGGTACGGCAAGTTCCGCCGCGCCCGACGGCGTGGGCGCGCGCAAATCGGCAACAAAGTCCGCGATCGTGACGTCCGGCTCATGGCCGACTGCCGAAATGACCGGAATTTCAGATGCAAAAATCGCCCGCGCGACCGCTTCTTCATTGAATGCCCACAGGTCTTCCATCGACCCGCCGCCGCGGCCGCACAGAATCACGTCCGCGTCACCGATGGCGTTGGCAAGACCGATCGCCCGCGCGATGCTGTCCGCCGCGCCTTGCCCCTGCACCAATGCAGGATAAAGCGTGACCTCTGCCAGCGGCCAGCGGCGGCCTAGAATGCGGATCATGTCGCGCACCGCCGCACCGGTCGGTGAGGTGACAAGCGCGATTTTGCGCGGCATACGCGGAATAGGCTTTTTGTACATCGGGTCAAACAATCCCTCAGCCTGCAATTTCGCTTTGAGCTGCTCGAAAGCCAAATTAAGTGCGCCCGCGCCGTCCGGAATCACCTCGGAAATATACAGCTGCACCTGTCCCGTGCGCGGAAACGAACTGACACGCACCCGCACGATGACCTTCATGCCGTTTTCCAGCCGGAATTTCAGGCGCATCGCGTCCGAGCGGAACATCACCGCATTGATGGACGCGCCCTCGTCCTTCAGGCTCATATAATGATGCCCTGAGGAATGCGCCTTATAGTTGGATATCTCGCCCTGCACCAGCAGATTGCGATAACCCGGCACGGTGTCCAGCAGTTCCTTGATTTCGTTATTGAGTTGGGATACCGAATAAATCGTACTCACGTTTTGTCCCTTTCATAAAGCCGCGCGGCAAGCACTGCCACGCCGACCGCATTATCACCCGACAGCACCGGTTCGGCAAACGAGACGCGCTCGCCGAACGCCTGCTGCATGCGCGCGCGCAGCACACGGCTTGCCATCACACCGCCCGCGCATAGAACCGGGCAATCGTATTGTTTCAGTGCCTGCTCGGTCGCTTTGACGACCGCATTTGCCACGGTTTCGAGCGTAAACCGCGCCATCTGCGGGGCTTCCGCGGTCTTGTGCTTGTTTTCCACCTGATTCTGCATGCCGGAGAGCGAAAACCGGCAATCCGTCACCTTAGGGCGGTAGCCCTTTTCCGGTTCTGCTTCCACAGCCAGCGCATCAAGCGCCGCACCCGACGGAAACGGCAGCCCCAGCAGCGCACCAGCGCGGTCAATCAGTTGTCCCGCCGCAAGATCGGTCGTGCCGCCGATACAGGTGCAGTCCGGTAGACCGTCCGTCCCCGGTATGACATACAACAACTCGCTCGTCCCGCCCGACAGGTGCCACGCGAGGAACGGCTCGTCCAGTAGATGCAGCCGTCCCGCACTCAGCGCTGCCGCCGCAATATGTCCCTGCTGATGCGACACAGCAAAAAGGGGCACAGATAGCAAATGCGCCGCGCTGCGCGCGACGCTCTGACCCGCCAGAAAGCAGGGCATATACGAGCCCTCAACCGCACGCGGGCGGGTGCTTACGCCGATGGCGCGCACCTCGCCCTGCGGCAGGGCTTCGATTTTCTCATGCAGATGCACGGTATGCTGAAACAGCGCATCCGACTGACGCAGGCCGATCGCACCATCCGGTACAGTCAGCAGGCTGCCCTCGTTTTTCCACGCACCGTTTTCGGCATCATATATCGCCGCCGACGTGCGGTAATTCGAGGTGTCAATCCCCAGAAAACGCTCAGGCATCGGCATTCTCCGCCGAAGCTGCCGCAGCATCCGCTGCCGGGGCTGCATCCGGCTGCGCCGCGCGCGCGACCGAGCCCAGCACGCCGTTGATAAATGCGGCGGCTTCATCCGTATCGTATACCTTGGCCAGTTCGACCGCCTCATTGATCGCAACGCCTACCGGCACATCCTGTACATAACGCATTTCGTAAACGGCAAGGCGCAGCACTGCCACTGTCATGCGCGACATGCGGCTGATCTTCCAGCCCTTGGAATAGGCCGTAATCGTCTCATCCAATTCGTTCTGATGCGCGGCAACTCCCTTGACCACCGCACGGATGTACTCGGTCTGCGCAGGCGACAGCTTGCCCGCATACAGCGCAATATCGCCGCTGATCGAAGCCATAATGGACTCGTCCAGCCGCTCTTTCAAATTTTCGTCGTCAAACTGCTGGAACCCCATCTCAAAGATCAGGTGCAGCGCAATTTCTCTTGCTTTTGTTCTGCTCATCACACTCACGGCGGCAGTTTCCTCCCATGTTTCGGTTACGCTTATTTTATCGTATTTTCGCCAAAGTTGCAAGGTGCTATTCCCGAAAAGGCGCGCCCATGCAAAAGAAAACGGCAGGGCGATCATGCCTTGCCGTTTCGATGCTGTTTTTATTCCTGCTCCGCAGGCTGTTCTTCAACCGCCGACGTGGGCGCGAACGTCACGCCGCCGACATGCACATTGACCTCGGTGACCTTCAGACCGGTCATGGATTCGACCGACGACCGCACGCTCTCCTGCACCTGCTTTGCCACCTCACAAATGTTGTGGCCGAACAGGGCAAGGAAGCCGATCTCGATCTTGACCGTTCCCTCTTCGCCAATCTCAATGCGGACGCCCTTGGAAAGGTTCTTTTTGCTCAAAAAGCTTACGATATCACTGGTCAGGGTGGAATACAAACCACTCACGCCTGCGGTTTCCGAAGTAGCAAGCGCCGCGATGGATGCGACAACGTCCTCGGAAATACGGATGGAACCCTGATCGCTCTCAGTCGACCAATACTCCTTGTGATCCGCCATAGTGCTCACTCTCCTTTAAACGGATTATAGCACAGTTTTGGCAAAATGCAAAGCAAAAATACGCGCTGTGGCCGCTTACTCTGCTTCCACGATCTTAACCTGTCCCGCGGTCATGCCGGTTTCACTGACCACAATATCCTTGATAACCGTCACATCGGTCGCCTGTAATCCACCGTCCGGCGGCGCGACCACAACGTTCACGCTGCTGTCGCTAATCATTACGACCGCATCTGCATAACCTTTGGCGCGAATCAGGCTCTCGATATTGGCCTCAGCAACCGAATCATCTGCCAGCGCGGAGATCTGCGCTGCCGCCTCATCCTTGGCCGCCTGATCGGCTTCCTCGCTCTCGCTCAGCTCGCGCAGCGTGCTGACTGCCTCATCACGCGCCTGCTCGCGGGTCAAACGCGATGTAGCGAAATAATCCTCGCCCTCTGTTCCTGCTGTGGTCCCCGCATCCGACCCGCTTGTATCCGCATCGGTCTGCCCTGCCACCAGCAGTTCATCCGGCGCGTCGACATAGCTCCAGTTCAAATAAACCGCCGCGCAAAGCAGCAGCGCGATCACACCGTATACCGCGCCGCGTTTCTTGATTTTTTTCATCACTGCTCGCCCTCCTGTATTTGGTTACTATGTTTTATGATGCATCGGACATTTTCAGAACCGTAACTTTGTCCGAACCGATGCCGCACACCGTGCTGACCGCCTGTGTCACCGCCAGACGCACCTGCGCATTATCCGCGCCGTCGCACAAAACAACCGCGCCGCGAAACGTCGGCAGCAGATTTTTGACCGTCACAGGCTTTTCCCCGTAACTGCCGTCGCTGAGAATCGTCAAATCGCTTTCATAGCTTTGGCTACTGTCCATGCCGGTCGTCTGGCAGGTGTTGACCGCATAAACCGCTTCGCCGCTCTCCTCAAGCGACAGCATCAGCTCGACCCGCCCCACGCCATCCACCGCGGCCAGCTTGTCGCACAGCGCTTGCTCAAACGCAGCAAGATCGAATGCGGACGGCTCGGCAGAGGTATCCGATGCCACCGCCTCCTCTTTTCCCCCGTGTCCTCCCGAAGCCAGCAGCAGCGCGCCTGCCAGCAGCACAATCAGCACCGCGCGGTATTTGACCGCGAGCGGCACGATCTTTTGCTGCGCAGCGCACAGCCATGCCTTCCATTGTTCTTTCATTGCGCCACCCACTCCTGTCTGTCCGCATCTACACCGCAGCCTTCAGTCACCAGCGTTTTCAGCTCATCCAGCCGCGCCGCGTCCGTGCTTTGGTAATACACCGTTACCTTTCCCACCTGTAAAATCCCGTTTTCGTCATTTTCCATTGTCACATGTATTGAACAGTCGAACCCCTTCGCCTGCGCGCTGCTTTCGAGCGCGTCCGCAATGCTGGCTGCGATCGTGCTCATGGTCGTCTGCGCATTTTGCTCCTGTATCGCATCCACGTCCACATCCGCAAGCGCACCATCCCGCACGTCGTCCCAGCCGGTCAGGCGCAGCCCTGCCAGCGGCTGGAGCAGCGCCAGCAGCATGAGCAGCCCTGCCGCCAGTTTGACGATCTCACGCAGCGCGCCGCCTTCCACCACACGCAGCGCCACCGCAGACGCGACACCCGCCAGCGTCACGCGCAGCAAAATGGTATGAAACAATTCACTCATATCGGCTTCACCATCGCAACCACATAAACCAGCTCCAAATACAGAATCAGACAGCAGGTGCTCAGCATGCCGAGCAGCAGGCCAAATCCCGTGCTCACCCCTTCCAGCATCTGCCGTAGGCTGCCCGAGCACAGCGGCGAAAGCACCGCCGCGCCCGCTTTATAGCACAGGTAACTCATACCCACACGCAGAAACGGAATCAGACAAATTGCCGTCACGCACAGCATGCCAAGCACGCCGATCGAACTGCGCAAGAGCGCGGCACCGGAAAGCACGGTTTCGGTCGCGTCCGAAATCACGCCGCCGACCACCGGCACCGCGCCCGAAACCGCAAATTTGGCTGTTTTGAGTGCCATGCGGTCCACGCTGCCCGACACCCCGCCCGCAATGGTCAGATACGCCGTGAACACGGTCAGGATCAGCTTGAGCGCGCCCGAAGTCAAACCTTTGATGCCGTCCGCGATGCCGTGCAGCATGCCGTTTCCGGTCGCCGCATCCACCGCGACCACCGCGAGATAGGCGCAAGCCGCAGGCACCAGCAGCACGTTAATCAGTCGGATAACCAGATCGAACACCACCATCGTCGCCACCTGCAAGGCGGTCGCCGTCGCGGCGTTGCCGCCTGCTGCCAAAACAGTTGCCAGCACCGGCTGCAACGTGCCGGAAAACAGGCTGATCTCGGAAAGCGTTTCGCGGCACAGCGCAAGCACGCCGGTGAAATCCTTGAGCAGCACCGCCGCGCACCCCAGCGCTCCCGCCATATCAATCCATGCATCCGTCGCACCGCCCGCCGCTGCGGAAAAGCCGCGCCCGACAGCGGTCAGCACCACCACGATCGCCACCCGTATCAGTCCGTTCAGCGCATTTTTGAGTGCGCTGCGGCTGTCCTCTGCTGTGTTCTCGAGCAGACGGGCAAACGAAGCCCCCAGCTCCTCTGCCGTGTCCATGTCGATTCCGTCGAGATATGCGCGCTGCTCCCCCGGCACTGCCCGCAGAAGGGTGTCCTCTTGGGCGGCACCATCCCCCTCTGCCGCAGCTGCCGTCGTCAGGCATGCGAGCAGCACCAGCAGCGCTGCAAACACCTTTTTCATCCGTCCGTTCCCTTTCATATCGTCCAGTCCGCCACCAGCGCAAGCACCTGCTCGAGCAGCGGCAGACACATGGCAAGCGCCAGAATCGCGCCCATGATTTCCAGCTTAGCCGCAAGTGCAGACTGTCCGCTGTCCCGGCACAGCGCGCTCATGATGCGCACCACGACCGCCACGCCGACCGTCTTGAGCACCGGTAAGTACAGGCTTTGTGTGATGCCGCCCTGCATAAGCAGATCGGAAAACCGCTGCATCGTGCCGCCCACGAGATCGAAGGCCCGCAGAAGGATGAGCACGCCCGCCGTCAGCGTCAGCAGGAACGCAATGGCCGGCGCGTCCTTTTTCAGTGTCATCGACAGCACCAGCACCAGCACCACCAGCCCACAGGCCGCAATCAGGCTGTTCAAAACCCGAACACGCTTTTCATCATCGAAAACAACTGGCTGATTTCCTGCACAATCAGCATCAGCACGACGATGAGCCCCGCCAGCGTGGTCATCAGCGCCTGTTCCTCCCGTCCCGACCGCGTCAACAGCTGACCGAGCACTGCCACCAGAATGCCAACCGCTGCAATCCGGAAAATCAGATCAACGTCCATATGTTCCTCCGTCCTCAGATCAGTACCAGCACCACCAGAATGCCCAGCGCAATGCCGCAAGTACGGTAAAGATTTCCCTTGTTTTGCAGTTCTCCCGCCGCAGTATCGCGTGCCGCCGCCAGCCGCCGCGCAATCTGCTCCAGTCCCGCGACCTGTTCTTCCGCATCGTACCGACCGAGCCACGCCGCCGCTTCGGACAATATCTCGCATTCCGGCTGTCCCAAGCCCACCTGATCGCGGCAGTCCCGCAGAGACGCGCGCCACAAATACCCCAGCGACAAACCGTTTTCCTCGCGCAGCCGCCGCTGCAAATGACGGAACACCGTACCAATGATGCGATTATCGCTCTCGGCCAGCTGGCCGATGATCTCCGGCGCAGGCGTGCGGCGGCCGGAAATTTCGCCGCTCATCAAATTCAGCGCAAGCAGCATCGCATCCGCTGCCGCCACGCGCCGCCGCAGTCCCTGCCGTGCAGAAAGTCCAAGCGCCGCGCAAGCACCGAATATCATCACCGATCCCATCAGCTTGAGCATATATCTCCCTCCAATTCTTCCATCCGGTAGTGCCGTTTTCCGTTTTCCCGTGTGATGACCACCACCCGCTCGAACACATGCAGCTCCAGCAGCGCACGGTACAGCGGTCTGCGGCACAGATCGTCCACATCCACCGCATGCGCGCTGGCCAGCACCGCCGTGCCGCAATGAGCGCACAGCGAAATCGCCTCGACGTCCTCGGGTGCGGTGATTTCGTCAAACGCAATCAGCTCGGGCGACATGGTCTTGAGCAGCATGAGCGCTGCCTGCCGCTTTGCGCAGTTTTCCAGAACATCCGTGCATCTGCCCACCGCAAACTGTGGTGCGCCGTCCGCAAGTGCCGCGATCTCGCCGCGTTCATCCGCCACGGCGACCGGATGCCCTGCGTCCGACACCAACCGCACCCATTCGCGCAGCAGCGTTGTCTTGCCAAAGCCGGGCGGCGACAACAGCAGCACGCTCCGCGGCTTTTCCGTTCCGATCCACGGCCGGATGACCTCGTCCACATCCGACCGCTGCCGCGCCACACGCAGATTGACCGACGACAGCCCGCGCACCCCAATCACCTGTCCGTTTTCCTCAGCCACCGTGCCGCACAACCCCAGCCGGTGGCCGCCGCCAATCGTCACAAATCCATGCCGCAGGCTTTCCACATAACTATGTACCGAATACCGTGCCGCACGGCTGAGCGTTTCGCGCAATTCCGATGCCGTGACCGGAGGAAAATCCGTCTCCCGCTCGCCGGTCGCCGTGCGCACAGCCGGCGGCCACCCTACGCGCATGCGAACCTCCTCCACCGCCTGTTGCCCATCCAACCGCGCCAGTTCCGCCGCGCGCGGCGGTGGCAGACAGCCAATCGCCTGCATAAACATTCCATCCTGTTTTACTTCCATTTGCATCACCTGTCCTACTCTATGCCCGGCCTGTCCCGAATATGCCTGAAACACAACCGTAACAAAAACGCCATTGACAATCCCGCTCGACAGGAATATAATAGGTACAAATATTGCACAAAGCGATGACAGAGGAAAGTAATTGTTCCAAGTGCGGCTTTCAGGGAGTGTCCGGCATGACTGGAAACGGACGCAGGCGCCGGCACAATGAAGTTCCCTCTTGAGCTGCGGCGCTGAAAAGCAGTTTCCAGTAGGCGCCGACGGACTTCCTCCGTTATAGGGATAGGATATTTTTGTATCCGAAAAAAGTGCGGCATCGTTAAATTATGCCGAATGTGGGTGGTACCGCGGAACCGTTTGTCTTTCGTCCCTCTTTGTGGATGAAAGGCTTTTTTTGTGCTTTTTTCCGCCGGACAAACAACACCCCCACATCATTCCAAAGGAGAGATAAAACATGATTATCATTATGAAGCAGGGCGCAACGCGCGAACACGTTGAGGAGCTGTCCCGCCACATTGAACGCTGGAACGTCAAGGCCAACCCGATTTACGGCGCAGGCACGATCGTCATCGGTCTGGTAGGCGACACAGGCGCAGTCGATAAAGATGCGTTGCTGCGTGACCCGCAGGTTGAGAACATCCTCAAGGTGCAGGAGCCGTTCAAGCTTGCAAACCGCAAATTCCATCCGGACAACACCGAGGTCGAAATCGCGCCGGGCGTTGTCGTCGGCGGCAAAAAGCTGGTTGTGATGGCAGGCCCCTGCTCGGTCGAGAGCGAGGAGCAGATCATCGACGTTGCCAAGCATGTGCAGGCGGACGGCGCAACCGTGCTGCGCGGCGGCGCATGGAAGCCGCGTTCCTCCCCGTACTCGTTCCAGGGCCTCAAGGCGGAAGGACTGGAGCTGCTGCACAAGGCGCATCAGGAAACCGGTCTGCCGGTTGTCACTGAGATCACCAATCCCGCGCACATCGACCTGTTCATGGACAAATGCGACTGTTTCCAGGTTGGCGCGCGCAACATGCAGAACTTCGAGCTGCTCAAGGAACTCGGTCAGACCGATAAGCCCATCCTCTTAAAGCGCGGCTTTGCCAACACAATGGAAGAGTTCCTGATGAGCGCCGAGTATATCATGGCGGGCGGCAACGAAAAGGTCATCCTGTGCGAACGCGGTATCCGTACCTATGAAAAGTACACCCGCAACACGCTGGACATTTCGGCAGTGCCGGTGCTCAAGCGTATGAGCCATCTGCCGGTCGTGGTTGACCCCTCTCACGCAGGCGGTATCTACTGGATGGTCGAGCCGCTGGCAAAGGCCGCGGTTGCCGCAGGTGCGGACGGTCTGATGATCGAAGTGCACAACGATCCCGCGCACGCACTGTCGGATGGCGCACAATCGCTGACCTATGATTCTTTCCACGAGGCAATGCACAACCTGCGCGCTGTTGCACAGGCTGTCGGCCGCGAGATTTGAGGCACGCTATGGATATCAAGGGCGCTATCCCCCCGCGCGAACCGCTGACGTTACAGGGCGCGGCGGGCATTTCGGAAATTTATATTGAAACCGGCCTGCTGGGCCGCGCGGGCAAGGCAATGTTGGACGTTTTCTCCCCTTCCCGCGTGCATATCGTAACCGACTCGACGGTTGCGCCGCTCTATCTGGAAACGCTCGCGCAACAGTTTACCCTGCCGGTCAGCTCGACCGTCATTCCCGCGGGCGAAGAGCACAAACGACTTTCCACGGTCGAAGGCATCTACCACGACTTGCTCGCCGCGGGCATGACGCGCAAGGATCTCATCATTGCGCTCGGCGGCGGCGTGGTGGGCGACATCACCGGCTTTGCCGCCGCGACCTTCCTGCGCGGCGTATCGCTGTGCCAGATTCCGACCACCCTGCTGGCGCAGGTGGATTCCTCGGTCGGCGGTAAAACAGGTGTGGATCTGGCGGAGGGCAAAAACCTTGTCGGCGCATTCTACCAGCCGCGACTGGTGCTGATCGACCCAGAGGTGCTGAAAACCCTGCCAGACGCCACCTTTGTCGACGGCATGGCCGAGGTCGTCAAGTACGGCTATATCGCCAACCCCGCGATTCTGGAAATGGTCTCGCAGCCGGACTATAAGGCACACATTGGCGACGTGATCTATGAATGCGTCAAGATCAAGCGCGATGTTGTCGCCATCGACGAGCACGACACCGGCCTGCGTATGATCCTCAATTTCGGCCATACGGTCGGCCATGCGGCGGAAAAGCTCGGAAATTATACCGAGCTGACCCACGGGCAGGCCGTCGCGATCGGTATGGTCGCCGCGATGCGGCTGAGCGCACTGCGCGGCGATGCTGATCTGTCCGCACCGCTCATCACCCTGTTGCAGCAGCTTGGTCTGCCAACCGAGCTGACACATGACCGCGAAGCGATTTTCCATGCATTGCTGTCGGATAAAAAGAAGTTCGGCAGCACAGTCAACTTCATCCTCGTGCGCGAACCGGGCCGGGCGGAAATCACGCCGATCGAGGCAGAAACGCTGCACGAATACATTCTCAAACTATAAGGAGGTTTGTCTGATGGGTTCCACTTGGGGTAGTGCTATTAAAATTTCGATTTTCGGTGAATCGCACGGAGCCGGTATCGGCATTGTGATCGACGGTTTTCCGGCGGGCGTTACATATGACGAAGCCTTTGTGCTGCGTGAAATGGAGCGCCGCGCACCCGGACGCAATAAGCAATCCACTCAGCGCAAGGAGGCGGATGCACCGCTCATCCAATCCGGTTTTTTGAACGGCCAAACGACCGGCGCACCCATCTGCGCCATCATTCAAAACACCAACCAACACTCCGGCGACTATGCCGAACTGGCTGCGCAGCCCCGTCCGGGTCACGCTGATTATACCGGCATGGTGCGCTATCACGGCTGCAACGATTTGCGCGGCGGCGGACACTTTTCCGGCCGTCTGACCGCTCCGCTGGTATTCGCAGGCGCGCTGTGCAAGCTGTGGCTCAAAACCCGCGGCGTAACGATCGGCTCGCACATCCAGTCGATCGCTCAAATTCAGGATATGCCGTTTGACGATGTAGATATCCCGGCTTCCCAGCTGGACGCACTGCGCGAAGCGGATTATCCGGTCAACAATCCGCGCGCGCTGGAGGCCATGCTTGCCGCCATCGAAGATGCGCGAGAGGCACAGGACTCGGTCGGCGGCGTGATCGAGTGCGCTGTCGTTGGCCTGCCCGCCGGTATCGGCAGCCCGATGATGGACACGGTGGAAAGCCGCCTGTCCTCCATTCTGTTTGCGGTACCCGCTGTCAAGGGTGTGGAATTCGGCGCGGGCTTTGCCTTTGCGGCGATGCGCGGCTCGCATGCAAACGACGCCCTCTATCAAGCCGGCAATACGGTCAAAACCGAGACCAATAATAACGGCGGTGTCAACGGCGGCATCACAAACGGCATGCCGCTGATCCTGCGGGTTTGCATCAAGCCCACCCCCTCAATTTCCGTCACGCAGCAGACCCTGAATCTGCAAACCGGCAAGGTCGAGCCCCTTTCCATTCACGGACGGCATGATCCCTGTATCGTCACACGCGCCGCGCCGGTCGTTGAAGCGGCCTGCGCGATCGCGCTGGCAAACCTCTTCCGGGAGGCAAACGGCTATGCGTGATCTTTCCGAAATTCGGCAGGACATCAACCGTGTAGACGAGCAGATCCGCGCGCTTTTTCTCGAACGCATGGAGCTTGCACTTCAGGTGGCGCAGACCAAAGTCGAAACCGATGACAAGATCTATAAACCTGACCGCGAAGCCGAAATCATCGAAAAGCGCACCGCGGGCATGAGCGATGAATTGCGTCTGAAATATACTGCGCTTTTGCAAAGCATGATCCGCGCCAGCCGTGAATATCAATACAGCGAGGTGCTGCGCCAAAAGCCGGAGCGGTTCCCGCTGCATCCATCCGGGAACGAACTTGCCCCCAAAACCGTCTATTATCAGGGTGTGCCGGGCGCATATCAGGAACTCGCTGCGCGGGCGCTCTTTCCCGATTGTGAGCCGCAGCATGTGCCGACATGGGAACAGGTGTTCCAGTCCGTACGCGACGGCGTAGCTGACGTGGGTGTTGTCCCAGTCGAAAACACGACCGCCGGCACGGTCAGCGAGGTGTATGATCTGCTGCTCGCCTATGATTTGTCCATCAACAAATCGTATATCAAAAAAATTTCGCACTGTCTGGCTGCTGTGCCGGGCGCACAACTGTCGGATATCCGCAGCGTCTGCTCGCACCCGCATGCCTTGCCTCAGTGCCATGCCTTCATCACCGAGCACGGGCTGGAAGCCATCGAGGTTGCCAACACGGCGATTGCGGCGCAGAACGTGCAGAAAAAGGGCGACCCGCATCTGGCGGCGATCTGCTCGCGCGAAGCCGCCGAGCGGTGCGGCCTGACCATTCTTGCCGAGGGCATCAACGATCTGAAGCATAACGAAACACGGTTTATTGCGGTCAGCCGCACCCTGACCAGCCGCCCCGAGGACAACCGCATCGAGATTGCCTTCCGCATCCCGAATGTCGCCGGTTCGCTCGGCCGCGTGCTGGACGTCTTTACGCATTACGGCATCGACATGACCGGCATCTATTCCCGTCCGGTCAAGGACAGCCCGTGGTGCTATGTGTTCTATGTGGACTTCACGGGCAATATGCAAGACCATGCCGTGCAGTCCCTGCTCTATCAGCTCCATGAGGAGCTGCCCTACATCAAAGTCATCGGCAGCTATCCGGTTTCCGATGCAACGGAGGAGTAAAGCAAATGCAAATCCAACCTTGCGGCCCGCTGCGCGGTGAGATTACCGTGCCGGGCGACAAATCCATTTCGCACCGCGCGGTCATGCTGGGCGCGCTGGCAAACGGCACAACCCATATCACCGGCTTTTTGATGGGAGAGGACTGTCTGTCCACCATCGAATGCTTCCGCAAGATGGGCGTGGAAATCGAGATCACAGAAGACGAGGTAATCGTCGAGGGCGTTGGCCTGCATGGCCTGTGCGAGCCGGAGGAAACGCTCTACACCGGCAACAGCGGCACCACCACCCGCCTGCTGTGCGGCATTCTGGCCGGTCAGCCGTTCACCGCAACGCTGAGCGGCGATGCTTCCATCCAGAAGCGCCCGATGGGCCGCGTTATCAAGCCGCTGCGCGAGATGGGCGCATCCATCGAAGGCAAAAACGACAACTACTGTCCGCTGACGCTCTATCCGAGCGAACTGCACGGCATTGAGTACCGTCTGCCCGTGGCATCCGCCCAGCTCAAGAGTGCCATTCTGCTGGCTGGCTTGTACGCCGAGGGTCAGACCACGGTCATTGAACCCGCTCCCTCGCGCGACCATACCGAGCGTATGTTCCGCGCGCTGGGCGTGGAGATTGAAACCGAGGGCAACACCATCACGCTCGACCCGCCCGAAGATCTGCATGCGGTCGATATCGCCGTGCCGGGTGATATTTCGTCTGCGGCGTTCTTCCTGGTCGCGGGCGCAATCGTGCCGGGCAGCGAGCTGACCATCCGCAACGTCGGCGTCAACCCGACGCGCACGGGCATTCTGGACGTGCTGCGCGAGATGGGCGCGGATATCACCGAAACAAACTTCCGCGACGACGCCGAGCCGGTCTGCGATCTGACCGTGCGGTACAGCCGTCTGCATGGCGTTGAGATCGGCGGCTCGATTATCCCGCGCCTGATCGACGAACTGCCTGTGCTCGCGGTTGCGGCTGCGTTCGCAGAGGGAGAAACCGTCATCCGCGACGCGCAGGAGCTCAAGGTCAAGGAATCCAACCGCATCGCGGCGATGGTGACCGAACTGACGCGCGCAGGCGTAGACGTAGAGGAAACCGATGACGGTATGATCATCCGCGGCGGCAAAACGCCGCGCGGCGCATCGTTTGAAACCTATAAGGATCACCGCATTGCCATGAGCCTTGCTGTGCTTGCGCTGGCTGCACAGACTTCCAGCCGCATCAACGATCCCGAAGTCGTTTCTATCTCCTACCCCGACTTTTTCGACACGCTCGAAGCGTTGGGAGGCTGAGCGCATGCTGCTATCCATGGAAGAGTTCCGCGCTTTCGAGCCGGAAAAGCCTACCTATGCCCTGTTCGGCTGGCCGCTCGGCCATACGATGAGCCCGGAGCTGCATGCGCAGCTGTTTGAGGTCTCCGGACAGGATGCGGATTACATCGGCGTTGCTGTACCGCCCGAAAACCTGCCGGAAGCGTTTGAGCTGGCAAAGCGCAAGCTAAAAGGCATCAACTGCACCATCCCGCACAAAAAAGCGGTCATCGACCTGCTCGACGAGGTGGACACCGCCGCGCGTGACCTGCATTCGGTCAACACCGTCGCTTTCCGAGACGGACGTGCGATCGGTTATAATACGGACATCCTCGGCTTTGCCGAATCGCTTTCGCGCGACGGCGTCAAGCTGCGCGGCAAAAAGGTGCTGCTGCTCGGCTACGGCGGTGCGGCAGCGGTCATGGCGTACCACTGCATCAAGCAGGGCGCTTACCTGACCATCACCGGACGCAACATGGAAAAGGCCGCCGCATTGCAAAAACAGCTGTGCGAGGCTGTGCGCGGCGCACATGTTTCGGTATTCAACCGTCGGCACATCCCGCGCGATATTCAAATTGTCCTGAACTCCACACCGGTCGGCATGTTTCCCAAGGAAACCGTGGCTCCCTTGCACTACCTGCCGCACAAAACCGAATATGTGTTTGACGCAATCTATAACCCGCCTGTCACGGCAACGATGAAGCTGGCAACCCCCAAAAAGACCCGCGTGCGCGATGGGCTGTTCATGCTGGTCATGCAGGCCGCACACGCGCAAACCATCTGGTCGGGCGTACAGTTTACACCGCAAGCCTGCGAGACCATCCTGCGCCGCACCTACGGCAAAATGGCGGTCAAGCGGCTGCATGAAAAGCATGGCAAGCGCAATATTGTACTATGCGGCTTTATGGGCAGCGGCAAAACCACAGTCGGCCGTAAGCTTGCACGGCTGACCGGGCTGGAATTTATTGACGCAGACCAGTACCTCGAGGCGCAGGAGGGCAAAAAAATCTCGGACATCTTTGCCGAGAAAGGCGAAGCCTATTTCCGCGACCGCGAGACTGCATACATCCAAGAGCTGTCCCAGCGGGACGGCATTGTGCTTTCACTCGGCGGCGGCGCGGTGCTGCGGCAGGAGAATGTCGAGGCGGTCAAGCAGACCGGTCTGCTGATCCATCTGGACACGCCGTTCTTCCGCATTGTCAAAAACCTGTCTTATTCCAACACCCGTCCGCTATTGGACAAACCGGATAAACAGGCCGAAACACGTCGGCTGTACAATGCACGCAAAGGCATTTACCACCGTGTTTCGGATGTTTCCGTACGCAGCCCGAAAATTTCCGAAGTGCTGGAAAAGCTCGTCAAGAGCATCTAAGGACACCGCAGATGCGGCGCCGCAATCGTTACACCATTCTGAGAAATCGAGGAGGACTATGAAACATTTCGTAAAACTTCCCATCCGCCTGCTGGCGACTTCTCTGGCCGCTGTGCAGCTGCTTTCCGCAGCCGCCGGCGCTGCCTTCACCAATTCGTTCTCTTATTCCTATCCGGTTGGCGAAGGACTGCAATATACCCGCTATGAGGGCAAAAATTCAGCTGGGCTGCAAAAGGCCAATATCCTGACCTACATGCCCAACACCGGTGTTTCGCCCATTATGGTTTATGCCGACGAGCAGCTTTACGGCAGTCAGGCAACCATCACCAATGCCGTCAAATATCTGGAAGGTCAGGGAAAGACCGTGATTGGCGGCACCAACGCGGACTTCTTTGTCATGTCCAGCGGCATCCCGATCGGTCTGGTCATTGACGAGGGCGAGCTGATCTCTTCGGACGCATGGCAGTATGCGGTCGGCTTCAAAGCGGACGGCACCGCCGTGATGGGCCGCCCGACGATGAACATGTCGATAGCGGGTGCATCCGGTACGGTTTCTGTGTCGTACTTCAATAAAACGCGCACCACGGCAGGCGCTTATCTGCTCGATCGCAACTATGATGACTCTACGCACTTCTCCGCAAACGGAACCTATATCGTTCTGGAGCGCGTGGATGATACGCCGGTAACCGTCAACCACTCGGTCAAACTCAAGGTAGTCAGCAAGGGAACGGGCAACAGCCCGATCACCATTGCAGACAACCAGATGGTGCTGACCAAGTCGGACGGTGCAAACGTCCCCTCCTGGGTGGACTTCCCGGTTGGAGAAGAAGTGACGCTCTGGGTCGGCGCGAGCGACAGCAACTGGGCTGAGGTCGAATATGCTGTCGGCGGCAAGCTGCTGATTGACAACAGTACGGTCACCACCTCGGGCATTGATGCCGCCTCTTCACGCCGTGCGCGCAGCGCAATCGGCGTAAAGGCAGACGGCACCGTTGTGTTGTACGAGATCGACGGCGACCAGTCCTCACACAGCGTCGGTCTGACCGCACAAGAGCTGGGCAACGAACTGCTCGGACTGGGCTGCGTGCGCGCCATCTGTCTGGATGGCGGCGGCTCCTCGGCGATGGCGCTGCGCCAGCCGGGTGAGAGCACGACATCGCTCATCACCAAGCCGTCGGACGGTTCGCAGCGCTCTTGCGCCAACTACATTTTCTTTATCAATAACACCCCAGCGGACGGCATCACCGCCCATGCGGTGCTCACGCCGAGTCACCGTTATGTCATGCCCGGCGCATCGACATGGTTCTCCGTCAAGGGCGCAGACGCCTCTTACGGTCCTGCCGAGGCACCGACCGATCTGACCTATACAGTATCGGGTGACATGGGCACCGTGAGCAACCAGACCTTTACTGCCGGCATGACCATGGGCAGCGCCACGATCACCGGCTCGAACGGTGTGGTGGAAGGCTCGATGATGGTCTGCGTCACGGGCGATATCCAATCCATCACACTGCAAAACGACGGTAAGGATATCAGCTCGATTTCCCTCAAGCCGGGTCAGAGCATCAACGTGGACGGTATTGCGTATCACCTTGGCCAGAAGATGGGCTCGATCGACACTTCGTTTACCTGGAGTGTATCCGGCGGAATCGGCTCTGTCGATGAAACCGGTGTGTTCACCGCAGGCAGCAGCATGGCCAGCGGCACGCTCACCTGCTCTTATGGCAACACCAGCAAGTCCATTCCGGTCAATGTCGGTATGGGCGACCCGCAGGATGCGGAAACCGTTGCTGATTTTGAAAGCAGCCAGCCCTGCACAGCAACCGACGGCGTGACCCTGTCCACCGTGACCGATTATACGCAGGTTGCCCGCGGCACCGCCTCGCTCAAGGCCGCCTATGATGGCAGCAAGGTAATGACTGCAACCATCTCTGTACCGCAGACCAATGTTTCCGATATGTCCTATCTGACGCTTTGGGCGCGCGGCGAAAACACACAGAGTACGCTCACTGCGGTCTTTACCGATGCAGAGGGCAACGAACTGACCGCTCCCCTCTCTGCTGCAACCACCAGCAGCTGGAAACAGCTGACCGCCTCCATTCCGGACGGCGCACAGGTGCTGACCGGCATCCGCATGGAGCGCAGCGGCTCGGGCGCTGCAAACTGCGCACTCTATCTGGATCAGATCGTAGTCTCCGCCGACCACGCTGTGACGAACACGGACGCACCGTCCGTTTCGCTCAATAGCACATCGGTGACGGTCGATGCCGGTGCATCGGCTACCCTGACCGGCAAGGCCACCATGGAAAACGGCAAATATCCGGTGCGCGCCTCGAACATCGTGGTCAAGGTAGACGGCAAGATTGTTTCCGGCGCGGCCAGCATGAGCGGCTCTTCCCTGTCGGTCACCACCGGCGCGCTGAGCGAAGGCACGCACTGCGTCACGATTGACGTGTCGGACGATGCCGGCAACCGCGCACGCGTCTCGGCTACCGTCACCGCCGGCAGCGCAAAAAATATTTTTGCGGACACTGCTGACCACTGGGCACGCGGTTACGCCTCCCTGCTCAATCAAAACGGCATCATGAAGGGCGAAACCGGCAGCGACGGCAAAACCTACTTCAACCCCGACCGCAACCTGACCCGTAAGGAATTCGCCGTCACGATGGCGCGTCTGCTCGGTCTGGACACGTCCTATTCCGGTGAAACCGAATTTGCAGACGATGCTGATATCCCCAGCTGGGCACGCGGCGCGGTCTATGCCGTCTCACAGACGGGCATCATGCAGGGTGCGAACAACGGCGGCGAGCTGTACTTCTCCCCGGATGCGGATATGACCCGCGCCGAGGTTATGACTGTCATCGGCCGCTGCCTGCCGCGTGGTTATGCGGCCGCTGCGCTGACCTATTCGGATGCGTCCTCGGTTCCTTCGTGGGCACTCGATCAGGTGAAAACCTGTGTTTCTGCCGGCATTATCGGCGGCTATAATGACAACACCTTGCAGCCGCTCGGCAAGATCACCCGCGGCGAAATCGCCAAGATTCTGGCGCTGTTCTAAGCTGAATTCTTTTTGCTCCGCCCCGCACTTGTTTCAGTGCGGGGCGGTTTTTCTTCGCGCTTGACAGACGATTTTTACCATGCTATACTGAATTTCGCGAAAAGTGCATCCACCCGAGTTTTTATCGCCGGATAAAAATTTGAGCGTCATTCTTTCCATCGTAGGCCTTTGAAGATGGAAAGGTTGACGCTCTTTTCAATCTTAGGAGGAAACCCATGAACCAGACCGCAAACCTGCGTACATTCAGCCGTTATGCGTCGCTGAATATACTCGGCATGATCGGCATTTCCTGCTACATCCTTGCCGATACCTTTTTTGTCTCGCTTGGCACAGGCGCGACCGGCCTTGCCGCCTTGAATATTGCGATTCCCGCATTCAATCTGCTCAACGGACTGGGGCTGATGACCGGCGTTGGCGGCGCGACACAGTTTTCCATCTGCCGCGCCCAGCAGGACACAAAAGGCGCAGACCGTGCGTTTACGCATGCGGTTTATCTCGGCCTTGGCATCGGCGCACTGTTCCTGTTGCTCGGCGTGTTTGGTACTGCCCCGCTTGCCCGTCTGCTGGGCGCAGACGCAGAAACCTTTCCGCTCGCCAGCGTTTATCTGCGCACGCTGCTGAGCTTTTCGCCCTTTTTTGTCATGAACAATGTGCTGCTTGCCTTTGTGCGCAACGACGGCGATCCCGGACGTGCCATGCGCGGCATGGTGATCGGCAGCCTGTCTAATATCGTGTTCGATTATCTCTTTATCTTCCCGCTCGGCATGGGAATGTTCGGCGCAGCACTCGCCACTGGCGTTTCCCCTATCATCAGCATCCTGCTGCAAATTGGTCACCTGCGCAAACCATCGCGCGGCTTCCATTTGCTGCGCATTCGTCCAAAATTGCATGCACTGCCCACGCTTTGCGCCCCCGGACTATCGTCCCTGATTGGTGAAGCGTCCTCCGGCGTGGTGCTGCTGTTGTTTAATCTGATTATGCTGCGTCTCACGGGCAACACTGGCGTTGCGGCTTACGGCATCATCGCCAATCTGGCGCTGGTCGCTATCGCCATTTTTCAGGGGCTCAGCACCGGCATGCAGCCGTTGGTCAGCCGCAGCAGCGGCGAGGGCGACCATGCCGCGCTGCGCCGCCTGTACCGTTACGGGATTCTGACCGCTCTGGGCATTGCCACGCTGCTGTATGTTTTGGTTGCCGTCTTTGCCGAACCCATCACCGCAGCATTCAACAGTGCCGGTGATCCAGTACTGGCGGGATATGCAGTCCCCGGTCTGCGCATTTACTTCCTCGGTTTCTGGTGTGCCGGACTGAACATCGTATCGGCAACCTTTTTCAGTGCTTCCAACCGAACTGCCGTTGGCTTTGCGATTTCACTGGTGCGCGGTGTGGCTGCCATTCCGCCCATTCTCTTTGCGTTGGCAGCTTTGTTCGGTGTCATAGGGGTCTGGGCTGCCTTCCCCACTGTTGAAGCCGTAACAGCCGTTCTGACACTGGTATGCGTCCGGCGTGCATTCACTTCCGGTCAAATATAAAAAAACAGGCCTTGGGCAATTGCCGAAGGCCTGTTCTTTTACTTCTGTTATAGCGCGTTGACCAGTGATTTGAACAGCTTGCCGCGCTCCATAAAATTCTTGAAGCGGTCAAACGAAGCGCTTGCCGGGCTCATGATGACCACGTCGCCCTCTTCCGCACGCTCTGCCGCTTCGCGCACAGCGGTTTCGAGATTCTCGACCTCCAGAATGGGCGGATGCTCGCCCTCCACCGCCAGCACACAGTCACGGATCTTGGACGCAGTCGCACCGGTGACCAGCAGCAGCTTGACATGCTCACAGATCGGCTCACCGAGCACATCATATGGAATATGCTTGTCATAGCCGCCCGCAATCAGGATCACCTTCTGCTGGAAAGATTCCAGTCCCGCGACCGTGCGCGTCGGACTGGACGCGATCGAATCGTTGTAATACTTTACGCCGTCCTTTTCGCGCACAAACTCAATGCGATGCTCTACCCCGCCAAAGGTAGTCGCCACTTCGCGGATATCGTCATCCGAGGCATAGCCCTGCACGATTGCGGCGGCCATCATCATATTATATACATTGTGCGCGCCGGGAATCCGGATATCCGCCGCCGGCATCAGCTCGCGCCGCACGCCGTTATCCGCAATATAGATCACGTCATCCTTGAGGAATACACCGTTGGCCAATTCCTGCTTTTTGCTGGTGCAGAACAGATTGCCTGACGCATGCAGCGTGCGGGTGACCTCATCATCCAGATTGAGCACCAGACGGTCATCCTCGGTCTGGTTGAGATAAATAGCCGTCTTGGCCTGCACATACTCGTCAAAATCCTTGTGATAATCCAGATGGTTGGGCGTCAGGTTGGTAATCGCCGCCACATGGGGCGAATGCTTCATCCCCATCAGCTGGAAAGAGGAAAGCTCCACGACCGCAAGGTCATCCGGCTTCATTTCACTCACCCGTGGCAGCAAGGGCGTTCCGATATTGCCGCCCAGATGCACAGTATAGCCCGCGTGCTTCAAAATTTCACTGACGAGCGTTGTGGTCGTCGTCTTGCCGTCCGAACCCGTGACACCGATGATCGGGCAGGGACAAACCGCAAAAAACAGTTCCATCTCGCTGGTGATCTCCGAGCCACGATCACACGCTTTTTGCAAAAAGCGTGGATGTACGCCCGGCGTACGGAAAATCACGTCCTCATCGAGCGCATCCAGATAATGTTCCCCGAGCACAAAATCCACGCCCAGCGTGGCCAGCGTGGCATAGCCGTCCCCCAGCTCGGTTGGGTCTTTTTTGTCATGTACGGTTACCCGCACGCCCGCTGCGCGCAGCATACGGATGAGCGGCATATTGCTCACCCCGGCGCCGATAACCCCGACCCGCTTATCCGACAGGCCGCCAAAATATTGTTCTAAAGCTGTCATATATGCGTACACCGCCTTTTTCACAGGATACAGTATACAGGATTTTTGTCTATTTTGCAAGTCCGGTTTGACGGGGCGGTTTTTTTGCGGTATACTGAATGTCGTGACTGGTGCTGGCGGTCGCGTGCCTGACGGCATGAGGAAAGTCCGGGCTGCACAGGGCAAGGATAACGGATAACGTCCGCCGGGGGCGACCCCAGGAATAGTGCAACAGAGATATACCGCCTTGTCCCCTATATTGGGGCCCTCGCAAAAACATCCGTTTTTGTGGGGAGAGGAGAGACAGCGAAATGGACGAGCTTTGCCATTTTGGCGAAGCGAGTGATATGGAGCTCGGCTCGACAAGGTAAGGGTGGAAAGGCGAGGTAAGAGCTCACCGCGCCCCGTGGTGACACGGGGGGCCTGTAAACTCTATCCGCAGCAACGCCGACAGGGACCATGGTTTGCCCGACCGTCCCGACTGGCGGCTTGAGGCGCGCGGCAACGCGCGTCCCAGATAGATGACCGTCCACGACAGAACCCGGCTTACGCACCAGTCATGCTATAAAATAAGTTGCGGTTTTCTTTTGTTTCGAAAGAATTATCCGTTTTATATGATATAATTGTTATGGCAAAAATTTGCTTGTCAGTGGATTTGTCAGTAAAATTGTGAAAAAATGAGCCCCTCCGGTTACTCGCCGGAGGGGCTTTGTCAATTAGCTTTACTTCAAAGAATCAAATTTAAGTGACACATTAGATGCATCAGATGAAGACACAAAAACATCTTTTGTTATACTGCAATGTTTAAACTGCTGCGCAAATTTTTCAGCTCCTTGATAGGGAGGCATTTTTTTTATATCTATATTCATTTTTTCATACATCTCAATAACGTTTAACGTACTCATACTATTCGCCCCTTTTGTCGAACAACTCATTGCCCATTATAATGTTGAACCATTGCAATTCCATTCTGGTTTTCTATTATTTTTACCGATGAAGAGTTGCTAAACGTGTGCATATATGCATGATGCGTGCTTAAAACTAAGTCCTGAAAGTTTTTGTCCTGATGTATTTTTTCCAAATGTTCTATCTTTAATCCGGTATGTTCGCACTCATCGATATTAATATGCCGATTATGCGCTTTTGTTTCTTCATGACTTCCCAAGTATTCAACTACTTTTAGTGCATTCTCCTCTGGAAATGCATCATCAGCAAACATGTTGCTCATAAGCCAACCTTTTACCATTTGTTGCGACCACTCTATCGCCTTTTCACATTCTCCAATAAAAGTCGGATGATATTTTGAAATAACAATACTCCACATCGGAATATATTCCGGATGTTTTTCAGTTTCTTCACAAGCGGTTTTGAATTCTTCGATAACTCCAGAAGCGGGTATTCCTCCAAACTGCGGATCAATTGGCCCCAAATTAGATTCTTTACCCATAATTATGCACTTACAGGAACACGCAATCATGGTACCGGCCGACATTGCTATCTGGGGAACAATTGCACGAACATCGCTTCCGAACATGCGTCTAATATAATCCACAATGGATTCAGCCGCTGCTATTTCCCCTCCCGGAGTATGTAAAATCAAATCCAAACCTTTATTACGATCCAACTTATTGATTACTGTCATAAATCCATTTTTGTCATCATCATTAATGGACGTTTGAGCAAGGCCAGGCTTCTGCAAGAAACCCGAATAATAAGCTATCGTATTGCGTCCAGTTCCTTCCGAAATTAATTTTAAATATTTTCTACGAACAATATCTAATGCATTAGCATTATGCTGTTATTCATACTGCTGAGCGTTAATTTCTCGTAAGACCTCATTCCAGTTCGGCATACTTCCACCACCAAAACGATATTTGTAATTTATTATATAACATAATGCAAAGACAAGTCTATGTTCAATTTATTCATTTTTGGAAAGTAATAATTTAGCGTTATTTTGCAACAGGTGTATAAAGGTATATTTAAAAAACAAAAAGCCCGAGGCATAACGCCCCGGGCTTTCTCGTGTCCAAATTAAACACCGTTATTTCATTGCATTCGCCAGCTTGATCACCAGCTCCGCGCCGTACTCATACGCCAGCAGGTACCGCATTGTTTCCGCGGCAAGGCCAGCCTTTTGCTGCACCTTAGCGATCGCCGCCTGTACCTCTTCGTCGGTCTCAAACGCATCGTCCGGTGCATCCTCTGGCTCGTCGTAGGTCAGACCGAGCGTATCCAGAATGCCCTTCGCATACGCCACACCGAACGCCTGCTGCTCGGCCAGGGTATCGGCCTGCGCGGCATCGGCCTTAGTATCCACGAACACGCCTTCGCAGATGACCGCCGGCGCCACCGTCTCGCGGATGAACGCATAATAATCGCCGTTACTGCCCTGACGCGTTTTCACGCCGCGGCTGTTCTGGCCGATCGCCTTGACGTGCTTCTCGATGTTCTGCGCGAGCGTCTTGCCCGTGCCGCCGCCGATCGTGTGGAACACCTCGAAGCCGTCGCCGCCGCCCGAATTATTGTGAATATCCACCGCCAGATCAGGCGCGTAGGCGTTGCACTCCGCGACCTCCTGCATGACGGTGTCGTCCTCGTCCTTGGTGCGGCTCATCTTGACGTCCACGCCATAGGCGACGAGGAAATCACGGCACGCGAGCGCCATCTGCAGATTGGTGTCAGCCTCCTCAATGTAGCCGACCGCGCCGGGATCGCTGCCGCCGTGGCCGACGCCCAAAAACACCTTCTTCTTGCTCATAGGATTGTCCTCCTTGTTCTTTTTTCTCATACATACTACGCTGCACACCGGCCTGCCGTCCGTGCCCTCCTTCTCCGGGGCAAACAGATAGCCGTCCGAAACGCGGTACATGCCGGTACTGCCGCCTGCGTCCTGCACCAGCAGGAGTTCGATCGTGTACCGCCCGGCGGCATAGCGCGCCACCTGCTCCTCGGTGCAGCCGTCCGAGGACTGCACAACAATGATGCGGCCGTCCGCGAGCGCGCCGATCATGTTGCGGCTGCGATAGGTGGACTTATCCAGCCCGGACAGCACCACGCCGTCGCGCACGGCGACCTTGACGCCCGCGACCACGTTGCCCGCGCTCACAGTCAGATGCTCGGCCGTGCCGCCATAGCCGCAGTCCACATTCTTGGCGCGTAAGTATTGCAGTGTGCGGCCTTTGATCACGCCGTATTTGTCACTGCCGCTGCCGGTCATGTTGAACAGGCAGAGGTTGTACACCACGTCGGCCTGCTCCTCCGCCGCCCACGTTTTGAGCGTCTTGCCGGGCTTGCTGGCCGCGCCATAAGGCGCAGCCGCAAACCAGATGTCATACTCTTTGGGGTCATAAATATCACAACGAATGCTGCTCATGTGCTCACTCCCCCGCCTGCGCGTTAACTTCGGGCAGACCCGCAATGCTGGTCAACAGCGACACGATGCCCGCCAGTGCCGCGCCGGAAAACACCATCGCCCAGTTGACCTCGCCCATTGCAGCCGCTGCGCCGATGACGCCGATCGCGGACTGTGCCACGGTCTTGACCGCACGCACGCTTGCCGCCTTGATCCACAGCTTGGTCTTTTCGCTCAGCTTTTTCATTTCGTCGTCCTCCCTATAAAAAGTCGTGTTTTTGCAGCCGCTCGTCATAAACGCGGTTGATATTTGCAACCGCATGAACGGCTCTGTTATTTTGATAGTCCGGATGTGCGCGGCAAAACGCCTCGTACCCGTCTATTTCGGCAAGAATTTCGATAAACTCCTCGCGTGTGTGCGGGATGTTGCGCAGCAGCTCATTGTTGAATCGCAGAATCTTCGCACGGTGCATATCGGCGTCGCGCTCATCGTCCACCTTGATGTGGTCATCCAGCCGCCGCTGCGTATCGCGCTGCATCCGGCTGATGTCGTCGAGCCGGGCGAGGACATCGCGGTTTACAATGCTGCCGAGCCACCGCGCAGCCGCCGACCACGGATTCACCTTGATCGGCGCGATCTCGACCAGCGACAGCACCAGAAAAAGCAGGCCGCCCCCACTGGCGAATAACTCAAGGATACTCATACTTCCTCCTATGTACCGAGAGAGACAACGGCCTCCCCTCCTTTCTCACTTCCGCGCCACTTCGGGGCGCTTTTTATCGTCCTTTGGTCAACCCGGCAAAAGATCACCTCCCCCGCCGGTGCGCAAGCCACGATGCCAGCCGGTGCAGCGCGTTCTCCAGCCACACGGCCGCCGCTGATAGGAAAAACCACGCGACCGCGAATTGCAAACACACCTGCCCCCAGAGGTTAAACGGCATGTCGGAATAGTCCCACACATTCCAGCCGAGCCAGCGGTTGACCACCAGCCCCACCAGCAGCTCCAGCACGGTGACGATCATCGCGCCCTCCAGCATTTGCAGCCATATCGGCGGGTGGTCTTGCCACTCGTCCAGCAGGCCGATGAGGGCAAAGCACACCCCGCCCAAAACGCCCATACTCCAGTGTGTATATCCGCGCCAGAGGATCTCAATACCCATGTACACCAGCCCGCCGATTACGGCGAGCGCAATATGTAACAGCAGTTTTCTCACATTACAGCCTCCGTTTCCGCTACCGCGCCCGCCTGCGTCAGAATCTCCTGCATGTGCGCCGCGAGATCTTCCGGCAGCTCTACACCATAGGTGATGCCCGCCAGCTCTGCCGCGTCCGTGCGCCTGATCCATTCAAACAGATGATTGCAGTAGGTCGTGTGGTAAATGATATGCGCAACACTGGCCTGCGCAATCGCATTGATCTCCTCCGCCGTGAAAATGCGGCAAAGCGTGTCGTCTGTATGGTATAGGTAAACAGCTGCGCCCTTGTCAATTTCATTTTTCGCCGTGGTCAGGTTGATCTGGTCTTTCTCCGTCAGCGAGAAATGCTCTGTGCCCTGCGTGGTTTCCACATCCATGCCCGCATAGATGGCAGCTTCGCTTGCCGCAGATATTTCGGCGTGCTTGGCCGCGCGCTTTTCCTCCAGAGAAACTGGGTCAGGGTGCTCGGCTTCCCACGCAGGCAACTCCTCGGTGGTCGCGCCTTCGACCCATGTTTCTGCATTTTCGTCCCATCGGGGCTTGACAAAGCCCGCGCTGCCAGCATGTTGGCGT
>CALWUJ010000024.1 GCA_944384725.1 uncultured Agathobaculum sp.
CATGGAGGTGCTGCATGAGTAAGAAAGGCTTTCGTCAGCGCAGCTTTGCTGAACCCGGCTGCATCGGTTGTGATGCACATCTGGATTTCGGTCTGAGCCGCTATTGCGCCGGTTTCAAGAACAAAAAGCGACGCAAGGCATTCCGCAAGAGCGATCCGGCGTACAGGGCGCCGAAGTGGTGTCCCAAGCGGAAAAGCCCCTGTGAATACCGCATTTACAGTTATGCGGACGCACAGGCCGCGGCACTGGCACGGGCGTTTGCGGAAGATGAAATCAGTAGCGGAGAGCTTGCTTTCCCGTTTGCGCACCGGTACCGGCTGCGCGCAGAAGGCAAGACCGGTCTTACGCCGGCATTGTTTTTTGAAAATGCAAACAGCCCAGACGAAATGCCGCTTTTGGAAGGCGAGGAGATCGGACAAGGCGACGTGGTGGAGATCGACACCGGACTGGCGCAGTTTTTCTTTTACTGCGCCGCGCCGCACGATTTCCGTCCGGCATTTTTCGATGTCAAGCGCGTCCGAGAGACCGCGGAAGATAACGAGGAGGTTTGCTGATGGCTAATCTGATGCTCTACGCGAAGGAACAGGGAAGCAAGCGGTTCGGTGCAGTCGATATGGCGAGCCACACCTTTCCGGTGGGTCTGATGTATGCGACCATCGTGCCGGAAGCCAAGCTGGAGGTGCTTAAACAGCGTGCCAGCCTGCTGCACCGCATGAATCCGCGTATCGTATTTCAAATTCGCTATGCCGGTACGGCAACAGTGCTTTTTCAGGCGGGAGGTGATGAGGCATGAAAGCACTGAATACGGATGCGGTACGCAGACTATACCGCGGCAAGTATGCACCGGCAAGTGAACAGCAGGAGATCAACGGCAACCAGATTCGCGGGCTTTCTTTCCGTATTACGCTGGCGTTTGCAACAATGGCGGCAGTTTCAGATAATGCAACACAAAGTCTGCTGAACGCTGTGGCGCATGATATTGGTCTGCTGCGCGATTTGGAACGTGAGGATTCGTTCATCAAGGGATTCCGCTGTGCGGTAGAATTGCTCGAAAAAGGAGAAGTGACCCATGCTAAGAGATAAAATGTTGGCAGTGATGCAAGAAATAAACGGTAAGATCGCAGAGCGTGAAGAGCTGATCCAGATGATCGCGTTGGCGATGCTCTCCGGTCGTAACCTGTTCATTCTGGGTACGCCCGGACAGGCCAAGAGCTTTGCGGTCAATGAGTTCCGGGGGCGTATCACCGGGGCAAAGCAGTTTGAACGTTTGTTGTCCAAGCAGACGGACGAAGAAGCCCTGTTTGGGCGACTGGATCTCGCCAGCCTCATCCCGGGCGCTGTCCCGGCGCAGGTACTGGCAGACGATGCCACGTATCAGAAGCTCAAGCAGCAGCTGATACAGGCAACGGATGATTTTCGCGCCGACCCGGCAGACACCGGTGTTGCTTCGCGGATGCAAAACCTAACGGCAGCACTGGAACAGTACCAGAAGGGGCTGTCCCTGCTGCACGGCGGTACGCCGACAACCATCACCGCAGGCAAGATTCCGGATTCGCATATCTGCTTTCTGGACGAGATCTTTAAAGCCGGGGATGGTCTGCTCAATTCGTTGCTGACTGCGCTCAATGAGCACCGGTATACGAATGAGGGCGTGACGGTAGAGATTCCTGTGATTTCGTTCTTTTCGGCATCCAATGAGATGCCGAACTTTCGGAACAAGGAGGAACAAATCCTCGCGCCGCTCTATGACCGTTTTCAGCTTCGTGTGGTGACCCGCGATGTGCAGGAGCGCAGCGCTCGGCTTGCCGTTCTGAAGAATAAACAGGATGGGCATTTTGGCGATGTGACAGCGACCTTCTCGCTGGAGGAACTGTATGCTATGCAGGCGCAGGTGAAGCTGGTTGCTATTCCGGATGCCGTCAATGAGCTGATGGACGATGTGCTTTGTGAGCTGCGCCGGGAGGGCATCACGGTGTCCGACCGTACCTATTTCGGTTACGGCCCGGTGGCGCAAGCGGCCGCCTGGCTTGCCGGACATACCGAGGTGCAGCTGGCAGATCTGCTCCAGCTAAAAAACTATCTCTGGAACGAGCCGGGAGAGATCGAAAAGGTACAGGCCGTACTGACGCGCCTGTGCGACGATCCGCTCCGCACACGGCTTGAAGAACTGCTGGCCAAGGCGGCTGAGATACGCGATGCGTTCGACACTGCCCCTGACAACGGAAAGGCCAAAGCACTGGTACAGCTGCGCACGAGCTTTGCCGGTCTCTATCGCGAGTGGCAGGCACTGGATGCCGGGGCCACTACCGACGAACAGCACCGGCAGTCTGCTGACGCGCTGAACACCTTGGAAGAGATGAGTCGCAAGGCACATGAGGCGTGCGCTTTCACCCCTGTGCCGCTGGCTCAGCTGGCCGTATTGCAATCAGCTGCTTAATATAAGGAGGACAAAATTATGTTGAATAAGATTATCCTGATCGGACGAATGACGAAGGATCCAGAACAGCGTGGCAAAGACCCAGAAAAGCCGATCGCGTATTTTCGCATTGCGGTAGACCGCGATTTCAAGCGCGAGGGGGAACCGGAAGCGGACTTTTTCGACTGCTCGGTCTTCGGGCAGCAGGCGAAGTTCGTTCTGCAGTACGGACGTAAAGGCCGTCTGGTGTGTGTCGTAGGTGCGATGCAGCATCGTGAATGGCAGGATCAGCAGACCGGCGAAAAGCGTACGGCATTTGAAGTGGTGCGCGTCGATGTGCATTTTCTGGACAAAAAGCCGGATGATGTACAGATCGGCAAGCCCGCGCAGCCGACGGCGGCGCCTACAGCAGGCTATGCTGCCCCGAAGGGCGCAGCCCCTGTTGCACCCAGCTATATGGCGCCCACGCCGCAGCAGGCCATGCCGCAGGCAGCACCGGCTGCACCGGCAACTGTCATGCAGGCACAATCTGCCGCTGGTTACCCGCAACCCGTACCGGGTGCGGCAGCGCAGTTTACAGTGCCCGACTTCAGTGGTGTACCGGAAAACTATGCGTGGGGACCGGGCGGAATGCCGACCGGCAACACGCCGTTCTGATAGAATCACAAGGTTAGTAAAAATGGAAAAGCAGGGCATTTACCCTGCTTTTCCTCCATACTGATGGGAGGTTTGCAATGAAATATCGTTTTTTCGCTCTCGATCAGGTGCTGCGCTCACCTCTGTTCGACTTTTCCAACCCATATCAGCCACCAAAGCGCACAGACAGGAGTACCTGCTCGACACGGCTGGGAGATATGGATTTTGCAAAGGCAAGCGAACCGTATTATCTGGAGGACGAAGTCCTGCCGTTACTTGCCGATCTGTTCCATTTGCTGTTTGCACAGGAACTGCGCCTGACCCGCCCAGACGAACGAGAAGGATATGTGCGTCTGGTGCAATCTGCCTTTGTAGACAATCTGCTGAAGCGTGATGATTTCCTGCAAGTACGCAGCCTTTGCAAAGGCAATGCGTTTGCAGCAATGGAAGCGGCACGCGCATACCAACAGGCCGTGGAGTCCGACATGCTGGCCTGCGCCGAGGAGATAGAACCTCTGGCATCCGTTCTGACGCGGTTAGAGCGGCGGCATGATGCAGCCAATGCAAAACTCCATGATCTGGTGCAGCGGGCACAAACCGACCCGGCTCAAACACCGGCGGCATTGCAAACAGCTGTGAAAGTTGCCAGCACCGCCGAACAGATGCGTGTGGTATCCGGCATGATCCAAACACGGCTGCAAAAGCGCAGCACGGAAACCGCGCAAGTGATTTGCGATGCCATATGTTGCAGTTTGGATGCAGCTGTGCTGGCGAAATGCGTGGCACAATGCTGGGGCGATGAAAGCCAAAGTGCGCCGCAGCAGGCGGAACACAATCAGGCTCTGCTTGATTGTGTCCGGAATAACCCTATGCTGCAAGGCATCACTCGTCAGCTGGGGCGCATGAAGGAAATGCTTTCCGATCTGCGTAAGAACGACTACACCCACGGCCGCGGGGAGAAGTACACTGTCACGCGCGGATACGATATAAAAAATCTGCTTTCGGGCGAATTGGCACTGGTGGCCTCTCCGGCCACCACGCCGCTGTTCCTGCGCAAGTATCACGCAAAAGGCTTGCTGCAATACACCAAAAGGGAACGCGTTCACAAAGGCTACGGCGATGTGATCGTCTGCCTAGACGAATCCGGCTCGACGGAAGGCGAAAATGCGGAATGGGGCAAGGCGTTGGCGCTCGCGGTGCAGGATATCTGCGCGTATGAAGGGCGCAGGTTTGCACTGATCCACTTTTCGGGCAAAGGTCAGTTCCACACCGACTTGTTCTTGCCGGGGCAGTACACGTCTCAAGATCTGCTGTCCGCCGCCGAGCACTTTTTTGATGGTGGCACCGACTTTGAGACGCCGATTCGGGAAGCCCTGCGGTTGATAAACGAGGAATCGTTTGAAAACGCGGATATCCTGTTTATCACGGATGGCGAAGATTCCATTTCCAATGAATTGGCATCCGAATTGCAGGAAGCAATACAGGGTGCAAGGTGCGCTGTGGTAGGTTTGCTGTTGGATGCAGATAGTCCGGGTATGGAGTTTGTGCTGGAAAAGTTCTGTGAACGGGTTTATCGTGTAAGTGAAATGTATGACAAAGATGATATCCTAACCCATCTGTAAAATCCACATCTTATATATCGAAAGACCATGCTGTGCTTTGTAAGAGTTCAACATGGTCTTTTATTTATGCGAGAATAAGTATAATAATTTCTGATTCGACCTAATTCGACATAATTTGCAACAGCTATGTGCTTAAATTGATTTGTCGAAGAAAGTCGAATTATGTCGGATAGAAAGGTGATTTCAATGCAAATTATGCTTACTTCTATTGCTAAAGCGAAAACTCTACACTATGTGAACCGATTGTGGCTCACTGTAGAGTGAAACTGTGCTATTCTTACGATAGAAACAGAAATTACAGACGATTCCGTTTTATGGACAAATCATCGGAGGCATGAACATGCAAGAAGGGTTGGGAGTCAGACTGCGTAGATTGCGCATTAGTCAGGGATTAAAGCAATCCAGTGTCGCAAAATCCGTTGGGGTAAAGAATGGAACGATTTCGGCATATGAGAACGGCATACGAACCCCTTCGTTCGTTACTTTGACAAAACTTGCAGAAGTCTATGGCGTTTCTGTGGATTATCTGATTGGAAACGAATACAAAAACGAAACCGTGTTTTCTCATCTGCATGGTTGGCAAAGAGAGTTTGTAGTGGAAGTTGCAAACCTGCTAATACATAAATACGATCGCTAATTTGCGATAACGTCAGCAAGCATTCGTGGTATTATGAATTACGGTAATCCATTTGTACTCGCAAAACGGATGTTTGCCAGACCTTATCTATATATCATTTGCACCTTGAAAATAAAAGAGCATGGGTGCGCTCCTATGAAGCAAGCGCCGGAAAGCTGCAACCCGCTGGGTTAAATGAGCAGATCAGCAGCGACCGTCGGCGGCTGAAGACCGACGGATTAGCAGGTTTATCAAAAATATAACCTGCTATTGGTTATTGAGCATCAAAGTAGCCTTGGTCTCTGACAGTTGTGGCTACTTTGATGCTTATCATCCAACTTATTATGTGCCAGTGGAAGGAAAAATATGAACAAAGAGGTGTATATTCATGACAAAAATTGCATACAGTGCTCCGGAAGTTGCACAATTACTCGGCATAAGCAAAAGTGCAGCATATAATCTGATGCATCGTGAAGACTTTCCATCGTTCCGAATTGGTAGACGATGGCTGATACAGGAAAGCTGTTTAAATGAATGGATAGAAAAACAGCCTGACCTCAGTAAAATCACGGCCCATAATTAAATTTATATGTTATAATAATGATAATATCCAGAAGAGTATGTGCCAGAAAGGAGTCTATGGATAAAATGGCACGAAAAGCAAAAAAGCGAGAAGCCGGAAGCGGAACCATTACTAAAAGAAATGATGGTAGATGGCAAGCACAGTATGTATCAGGACGAGACACTGCTACAGGTAAAATCATTCGTCATACGATTTATGGTAAGACGCAACGTGAGGTTGCTGAAAAACTGCGATCCGCGATCTCTTGCATCGACAATGGCACTTTTCAAGAGCCTAGGAAAATAACGCTTGCTGAATACGCAAAAGAATACATAGAGAACCATGTGTCTACATTATCACCATTAACACAAGTCTCATATGAAAAAAATCTTCGTATTCATATTTTGCCTGCGTTAGGGAAGCGAAAACTGACGGATTTAACCAGACGAGATATTCAAGCATTTGTTTCTTCGTTGGGTAAAAACGGGAAAGAGTTGTCTCCAAAAACCATCCGAGTAATCCACGGGGTCTTACATGCATTGTTAGCTGCAGCAAAAAGAGATGAGATTCTTTTCCGGAATGTAGCTGATGATTGTACATTACCGCGCGTCACACAGACAAAAGCGAAAGCCATTACCACCGATCAATTAAAGCCGTTTCTCGATGCAATCAGACACGATAAGTTTTATCATATATACTATATTGCTATTTTCTCTGGACAACGAGAAGCTGAGGTGCTTGGTTTACGATGGGATGATGTATACTGGGAGACAAATAGTATCGTGATTCGTCAACAGCTACAGATTGTTCCCAACACAAAACCTGCCCAATATCAATTGGTTCCTCCTAAAGAAAACAAACAACGCCGAATTATACTTGCTCAAAGCGCAATGCAAATTTTGCGTTGCCAGCTTATCAAACAGCAAAGAATGCAATTGCAAGCTGGTTCTTTGTGGAGTAATCAATTGAATCTGGTATTTACAAATGAATTCGGAAAACCGCTTCATCATTTTGCGGTTTACAGTCATTTAAAAACTATCCTCAGCAGTTGTGGAATGGAAGATTTTACATTCCATTCATTGAGGCATTCATTCGCCACAATCTCCATCGAAAACGGAGATGATATAAAAACAGTACAAGCAAATTTAGGGCATCATGCAGCTGCGTTTACATTGAAGACATATGCTCATGTAAGTGATCGAATGCAGCAAAACAGTGCAGCCCGCATGGAGGAATTGATCTCTTCTTTGGAAGCAGCAGAATAACAGTTGCTGTCAAGATTGCTGTCAGTTTTTTTGAAGCCGCTTAATAAGTTGAATAATATAGCGAATAAATGCAAAAATCCTCACTTCTCATAAAGAAAAGTGAGGAAATTTGGTGGACCTGAAGAGATTCGAACTCTCGACCTCTCGGATGCGAACCGAACGCTCTCCCAGCTGAGCTACAGGCCCATGTTATGAAATTTTTGAAGATGTGAACCGCTTGGCGATCACATGAGATACGCCTCAAAAAAGAGGGGCATATAAATGGCCCGTGTGGACTCCCAACTGAGCTACAGGCCCATATTTTATTAAGCACTTTTTAACTGCTCTTGACAAGTATATATTATACATGTAGAATAAATTCATGTCAAGTATTTTTTTGACTTGATTAAAAAAGCGTGCATCAGCCAGATGCGCCAAAAGGAGAATTGAAAATGAAAAACAGCGAAAAGACAATGGAAAAAATCGTCGCCCTGTGCAAGGGCCGTGGCTTCGTGTATTCCGGCTCGGAGATTTACGGTGGCCTTGCAAACACGTGGGACTATGGTCCTCTTGGCGTGGAATTCAAGAACAACGTCAAGGCGGCGTGGCGCAAGAAGTTCGTGCAGGAAAGCCCTTATAACGTTGGTCTGGATTCCGCTATCCTGATGAACCCGACCACTTGGGTGGCTTCCGGCCACGTTGGCGGTTTTTCCGATCCGCTGATGGACTGCAAGGACTGCAAGACCCGTCATCGCGCTGATCAGCTGATTGAAGATGCGACCGGTGAAAATCCGGCCGGCTGGACCAACGAGCAGATGAAGGCGTATATTGACGAGCATCAAATTGCTTGCCCGAATTGCGGCGGACATAATTTCACGGATATCCGTCAGTTCAACCTGATGTTTAAGACCTATCAGGGCGTTACTGAAAACGCAAAGAATGAGATTTATCTGCGTCCGGAAACTGCACAGGGTATCTTTGTCAACTTCCAGAACATTCAGCGCACCACTCGTAAGAAGATCCCGTTTGGCGTAGGACAGGTGGGCAAGTCTTTCCGCAATGAAATTACGCCCGGTAACTTTACGTTCCGCACCCGTGAGTTTGAGCAGATGGAACTGGAGTTCTTCTGCAAGCCCGGCACCGATTTGGAGTGGTTCAAGTATTGGAAGGACTACTGCCATAACTGGCTGGTATCGTTGGGCATGAAGGACGAGAACCTGCGTTTGCGTGACCACGATCCGGAGGAGCTGAGCCATTACTCCAACGCAACTACCGATATTGAGTTCCTGTTCCCGTTTGGCTGGGGCGAACTGTGGGGCATTGCTGACCGCACCGACTTCGACCTGACTCAGCACCAGAACACTTCTGGCGTTTCGATGGAGTACTTCGATCAGGAAGCAAACGAGAAGTATATTCCGTATGTTATCGAGCCGTCGCTCGGCGCGGACCGCGTGGCACTCGCGTTCCTGTGCGATGCATACGACGAAGAAGTAGTCGGTCAGGACAAGAACGGCAAGGATGATGTACGCACCGTGCTGCGTCTGCACCCGGCGCTGGCTCCGTTCAAGGCTGCGGTACTGCCGCTGTCCAAGAAGCTGACGGAAAAGGCAATGCCGATCTGGCAGGAGCTTTCCAAGCAGTTCTCGGTGGACTTCGACGATGCCGGTTCGATCGGCAAGCGTTACCGTCGTGAGGACGAGATCGGTACGCCGTACTGCGTCACGGTGGACTTTGAGACCGAGCAGGATGGCTGCGTAACCGTCCGCGACCGCGATACCATGGAGCAGGAGCGCATCAAGATCGAAGATGTGGCTGCTTATATTGCAAAGAAGATCGCGTTCTAAGTCAAATATGTAGAAAAACCGCTGCACATGCAGCGGTTTTTTCTGTTAGGATGCGTGACGGTCCTCTGCGTTGTTGTTGCCGCGGAAGAGCAGGGAAATGCACCACAATGCAGCCAGTCCGACCAGAGCGAAAATGATGCGACTGACCGCGCTGGCCTGTCCGCCGAACAGAAATCCGACCAGATCGAAACCAAACAAGCCGATGCTGCCCCAGTTCAGTCCGCCAATGATGGCAAGAATCAATGCGAGTTTATCAAGAAACATATAAAAACTCCCCTTTCCGGTTTTCCATAGTATGGCCGGAAAGGGGAGAAAACATGCGCTAAATTGTTTTTTATGCCAGCGCTTTTACAGCTGAGAGAACACCTGACCAATCGGTGCATGGATGACCAGATCGGCGCGGCGGTCAGCGGGCGTTTCGGATTTATTGACCAACACCAGTTTATTGCCGCGGTAATAGTCGATCAAGCCAGCTGCGGGATAGACTGCAAGGGAAGTTCCGCCGATGATGAGGATATCCGCATTGCGGATGTATTCCACGCTTTTATTGATTGTATAGCTGTCCAGACTTTCTTCGTACAGCACAACATCCGGTTTGATAATGCCGCCGCAATCGCATTTGGGAACGCCGGTCCCGGCAGCGATGTCACGCACGTCATACGGCTTGCGGCAGCGCATGCAGTAATTGCGCAATACAGAACCGTGCAGTTCCAAAACCTCTTTGGAGCCTGCTTTCTGATGCAGACCGTCGATATTTTGCGTCACGATGGCGCGGCATTTGCCCATGCGCTCCCATTCAGCCAGTTTGAGGTGGGCGGCATTGGGTTCTGCATCCAGCGCGAGCATTTTGGCGCGATAAAAGCGGAAGAATTCTTCCGGTTCCGCCATAAAAAACGTGTGGCTCAAAATAGTTTCCGGCGGATATTTGTATTGTTGGTTATACAGGCCATCTACCGATCGAAAGTCTGGGATGCCGCTTTCGGTGGAAACACCGGCTCCGCCGAAAAATACGATATTATCGCTGGCATCCACCCATTCTTTCAGCTTGGCAATTTGTGCATCCATGCTTTTTTGCCTCCTTTTATTCTACAAAGGAAACGATACCTTCCTTGCGGGGCTTTGCAGGTGTTTCCTTGGCGATATAGCCGATTGCCGCGGAACAAATGACGATATGATCTTCCGGTACGCCGTATTCGGTCAGCAGGGCGCGCACTTTCGGGTCATCGCAGCACTCGCGGATCTGGTTGATCCAGCATGAGCCGAGACCAAGCTCGGTTGCCATAAGCAGCAGATTCTCCATTGCGGCAGCGCCGTCAACAAAGGCATGATGCTCATCGCGTTTGTAGGAAATGATGATGTTGACCGGAGCACCGTAGAAATTGTAATCCGGACCGCGGTTATCTGCTTCCGCAACTGCACGGGCCAGTGTCAGGGATTTTTCTGCACTGTATACCACGGTGAAATGCCAAAGATATTTACCCATACCGGAGGGAGCCCACTCGGCGGCCTCGACCAGCTGCATGATTTGGTCTTTGGGAGGGAGTTTGGATTCGGACGCACGCGTAGAGCGGCGGGATTTGATGATCTGCATCAGGTTGGACATGGAAAAACCTCCTTGATTAGAATAAATATAGTATAGCCCCTGCACGGTCATGTTTCAAGACAACATCACCAAAAATGCAGATTGATGTGTAAAAAAACTGTGAAAAGCAGGGTTTCTGTGATATACTGATACAGATTCAAAATGATAAACAGGAGACGGATACGATATGATTACAATCAGCGATCTGAGCTTGAATTTCAGCGGAGAACCGCTGTTTAAGGACGTGAATCTGAAGTTTACGGAAGGGAACTGCTATGGTGTCATCGGCGCCAACGGCGCAGGCAAATCCACGTTCCTGCGCATTCTGTCGGGCGACCTTGACCCGTCTACCGGCACGGTGTCCATTGCGCCCAAAACGCGAATGAGCGTTTTGAAGCAGGATCACTTTGCATTCAATGAAGAGACCGTGCTCAATACGGTGCTCGGCGGCAACCCGCGCCTGCTGGAGGTCATGCGGGAAAAGGATGCGCTCTATATGAAAGACCCCTTCACCGAGGAGGACGGCAACAAGGCGGCGGAGCTTGAGGCTGAATTTGCCGAGATGGGCGGCTGGGAAGCAGAGACCGAAGCCGGTCAGCTGCTCAACGGTCTGGGACTGGATGCGGATGCAATCCTCTACACCGAGATGCAGTATCTGGGCGACGTGGAAAAGGTCAAGGTGCTGCTGGCGCGCGCTCTGTTTGGCAAGCCGGACATTCTGCTGCTGGACGAGCCGACTAACCATCTGGATATTCAGGCAGTTCGCTGGCTGGAGGACTTCCTTGCAGATTTTGAGGGTACGGTATTGGTCGTTTCGCATGACCGTCACTTCCTCAACAACGTCTGTACGCACATCGTGGATATTGACTATGGTAAGATCAAGCTGTACGTTGGTAACTATGAGTTCTGGTATGAGTCCTCGCAGCTGATTCAGCGCATGATTAAAGATCAGAACCGCAAGAACGAGGAAAAGATCAAGGAGTTGCAGAACTTCATTCAGCGTTTTGCGGCAAATAAGTCCAAATCCCGTCAGGCGACCAGCCGTCGCAAGCTGATCGACAAGCTGACAGTCGAAGAGCTGCCTGCATCCTCCCGCCGCTATCCGTGGGTATCGTTTGCGGCTGACCGCGAGGCGGGTAAGGATATTCTTGAGGTGCGCGGTATTTCCAAGACGATCGATGGCGAAAAGATTCTGGACAACGTATCCTTTATTGTGCGCCGTGGAGATAAGATTGCATTCATTTCGGACAATGAATTGGCGATGACTACGCTGTTCCAGATTCTGATGGGCGAGATCAAGCCAGATGAGGGTAGCTTCAAGTGGGGTGTAACCACTTCCCAGAGCTATTTCCCCAAGGATAACAACGAGTTCTTTGAAGGACATACCGAAAACATGCTGGATTGGATTGCGCCGTATTCGCGCACGGACACGTTGGAATCCACGCTGCGCGGTTTTCTGGGGCGTATGCTGTTCTCGGGCGATGATGTGTATAAGCCGGTGCGCGTGCTATCAGGTGGTGAAAAGGTGCGTCTGATGCTCGCTCGTATGATGCTGTTCGGCTCCAATGTGCTTGTGATTGACCAGCCGACCAACCATCTGGATTTGGAATCCATTACGGCGGTCAACAACGGCGTGCGTGATTTCAAGGGAACCGTTCTGTTTGCGTCGCACGACCATGAGTTTGTGCAGACTATCGCAACGCGCATTATCGAGATCCGTGAAAAGGGTGTGCTGGACAAGGAATGCACCTATGATGAATTCCTTGAATTCCGCGAAACCTATCAGGGCTAAATGAAAAAGGGAGTATACGGTCTGTTGGTGCTGCTGGCATTGGCAGCGGCATCGTTCGTATCTGCCTCCTTGCTGGGCTGGGGCTGTCCGGTGCAGCATTTCACCGGTATACCTTGTCCGGGATGCGGATTGTCACGAGCCGCTTTCGCATTGCTGCGGCTGGATTTTTGGATGGCCTTCCGCTATAATCCTATGATTTATGTGCTGCCGCCCATTGTGCTTTTGATTCTTTTTCGAAAAAAACCATTGCTCGGTACAAAGAAGCGGGAAAGTATTTTGTTATGGAGCGTGATGGCGCTCTGGGCAGGTATCTGGATCGTGCGATTGATCATGCGCGATCCGCTGATCTGCGGCACGGCAGCATAAATATGTACTGTGAAAACGCATGGCAGTTCACCATGCGTTTTCCTTTATGATTATTAAGGTACAGGATGTGTGGTATCGCTTGCTTCATTGCGGAAAACTGTGGTATAATATCTTAAATTGGGCATATACCGAGGAGGAAAAACGGAATCATGATTATCACTTGCCCGCATTGTCAGACCGAGACTGACCATAAGGTGCACGATCATATCAATATTGACCGCAATCCGCAGTTGCGGGCACAGGTACAGGATCTGTCCTGCTTCCGCGTCAAATGCCCCAATTGTGGTGAGACGGTGCTTGTGGTGCATCCGTGCTTGTATCACGATATGGCAAATCAATTTATGGTTTGGCTGTGGCCGGAAGAGGGCGAAGCACCCAAGGCACAGTTTGACCCGCTGGCGGGATATACGCTGCGCATGGTTGACAGTCTCAATGCCTTCCGCGAGAAGATCAATATTCTGGAGCGTGGATTGGATGACCGTGCAGTGGAAATCATGAAGCTGCTGCTGTTTACGCAGCTCGATCGTGATTTGGATGTGGTGGAGCTGTTGTTCCATGAATGGGATGAACGCACCGGAGATTTTCGGTTTGTGGCGGTCTTGTCCGATGGGGCAGAGCAGTATGCGGCGATGCCTGGCACGGTTTATCAGCGGCTGCGCGAAGATGTAGAAGCCTATCTGTATACGCCCGGTGGAGATTTTACCAAAATCGATATGGCGTGGGCGCACAGTGCGCTCGAACTGCTGCACGAGCTCGGATAAAAAAACGGCCTTCCCGAAAGGGAAGACCGTTCCATATACGATTTGGGCTTAGCCGAAGAAAATCTGCACCAGCGTACCGCCGATGACGGCAACGGCAAAGGTGGCGGCGATGACAGGCAACGCACGATGGCGCCCTTCTTTTTCCTCGAACAATACGATGTACCCAAAGCCCGCGCCGGTGGAAAGGCCGGCGATCAATGCGCCGAAGCTGATGGTACCACCGACAAACAGCTCGGATAGCAATACGCTCATCGCGCAGCTGGGAATCAGGCCGAGAATAGCGCAGAGCAGAGGCTGGAAGATGCTGTCGGACAGCAGTAGGGATGCCAGCACCTCTTCGCCAATGAGATGTACCACCAGATTTAAGACGAAGAGCACAGCGAACAGGAAAAATGCTGTTTTGAGTGTGTGCCAGATGACGCTCCAAACCGGGGAGCCCGCGCTGCAATCGCAGGCAGACATTTCAATTTCCAGTTCTTCATCACTATTTGGGCGGTGGCTGCGAAATACGGTATAACGAAGAATATAGCCGCCGATGACGGCGATCGCGAACTTGACAACCAAGAGCGTAATGACCTGCGGCACACTGGCGCCGCCCGCCAGCATGACAGGAACCGCTTCATCCGAGGTGGCCAGAAAAACAGCGACCAGTGTAGCCGGGGCAAGATATCCGGCAGAGAAGAGGGCGGCAGCGGCAGCGGAAAAACCGCATTGCGGTATGGTTCCGGCCAGCGCGCCGACAACGGGGCCAAACTGTGCGGCACGCGAGAGCAGCGCCGGTGTATTGGTCAGACGGTTTTCGATATAATAAAGAAGAGTATATACCACAAGCAGGAGAGGTATGGTCTTGAGAACATCGAAAAACGCTTCCGGAAGAACGTGGGATAGAATATCGAGCAATAATTTCACCTCATAGCAAATGACAGTTAAACATAGACAACTGTAAAACAGTATAACACATTATCATGCAATCGGGCAAGATAGATTTGCCGAAATACACCAGTTTTGAAAAGGAAACGATCAAAGGATATGAAATTCAGCGAGTTAAAAATTGAAAAAAATATACTAAAGGCACTGCGTGAAGCAGGATATGATGAGCCGACGCCGATTCAGCAAAAGGCAATCCCGCCGGTTTTGGATGGGCATGACCTGATGGGCTGCGCGCAGACCGGAACGGGAAAAACCTGCGCGTTTTCGGTTCCGATCATTCAGCGACTGGCCCGGTCGGAGGGGAAACCCGGCACGATCCGCGCACTGATTTTGACGCCGACACGAGAGCTGGCGCTGCAAATTTATGAAAATGTTTGTCAGTATGCGCGGTATACGCCGTGCACCGCAGCGGTGATCTTTGGAGGCGTGTCACAGGTGCCGCAGGTGGATGCCATTGCGCGCGGTGCGGATATTCTTATCGCAACGCCCGGACGTCTGTGGGATTTGATGGGGCAGAGCATCGTGAAACTGAATAAAGTGGAATGCTTTGTGCTGGACGAGGCTGACCGTATGTTAGATATGGGCTTTTTCCCGGATGTTAAGCGTATCATCAAGTATTTGCCGGCAAAGCGCCAGACGCTGTTATTTTCTGCGACCATTCCGAACGAGATTGCGGCGCTGGCGGATAGCTTGCTGACCAATCCTGCGCGTATCTCCATTACGCCGTCGGCAAAACCGGTGGAAAAAATCGAACAAAAGGTTTTTTTCGTCGAAAAGGCAGAAAAAAGGGAACTGCTGATCGACACGATCCGTCAAAGCAACGTACACCAGACGTTGGTCTTTACGCGTACCAAGCACGGCGCGGATCGCGTTGCGCGTGATTTGAACCGCGCCGGGATTCAGGCAAAGGCGATTCACGGCGACAAAAGCCAGAACCAGCGTCAGCGCGCGCTGGAGGAGTTCAAGGCGTGCAAGATTGCAGTGTTGGTTGCGACCGACATTGCGGCGCGCGGCATTGACATCAATGAACTGCCGCTGGTCATCAACTTTGACTTGCCCAATATTCCGGAAACCTATGTTCATCGCATTGGCCGCACGGGGCGCGCAGGGCAGGAGGGAACAGCGATATCGTTCTGTGACCGTTCTGAGCGACCGTATCTGGCGGATATTGAAAAGCTGATTGGCAAACGCATTCCGCTTGCCGGTGAGATCCCGCATGTGGAAAAAGAAAATGAACGGGCGGGACGCGAATCTGGGCAGCGTAAAACGACCAATGTGCGTACGCGCCGCAAGCCGGTTTCGGAGAATGCTACCGCAGAAGAGGTTGCCGCAGATGTAGCCCGGGAAAAGGCAGCAAAGCAAAAGGCACGAAAAAATACTGCTGCGAAGCGGCCTTCCCGTAAGGAAAAGGCGGCAGAGGTGCAGGAAGAGCAACGCGCAAAAGCAGCTGCTCCGCGTACAAGAAAAGCAGCTTCATCCCGCACGCGGGGTCGCCGTAACGATCCGTATGCGCGTTATGAAAAGAATGAGCCCCGCGTGGATGCGCACACGCCTTCGCGTGCCTATGCCTTGAGTGAAGAAGCGGCTGCGCGTATCCGGAAAAAGGTGGAGGATGCGCTGGCGGCGCGTGCGCAAAAGGCGTCCGCACCGGCGCAGCCTGTTAAGAAAAACACCAAACCTGCTGTTCGCCGGAGACGGCGCAGCACAAAGTGATTGGCTGAACACTACCCCTTTCGATAGAGAGACGGACAGAAAAGGAGTAAACAACGATGAACGGCGCACGACACCGCTTTGCCCTTGGGCTGACCTGTTTTTTTCTGATATGTGTGACGGTGGTTTACCCCTTTTTGCTGTATACCCCCAATGAGTTTATCACCCGGTGGCGGGAGTGGTATATTGAAACTGCAATGGGAACCATGACACATCAATGGCTGGCCACATGGTTTATCCCGGGCGATATCATTGAAGAGGTGATGACAAAGCGCTATCTGCTCAACCAGAAGCAAGAGGGCGTTACAAGCGCGTGGGATAATGTTGGCGATGAGGAGAATACAGCATCTACGCCGAAAGAACAATTTTATCAGACCTTTTCAGAACTGGATGAGGACAGTTTTGAAGCCTTTCTCCGGGACAATCCGGAGTACATAGCGGATGGTTATGACCATATCAATATTGACCTGATTGGCGACCCCACGAAAAAGAACTATGATACTGGCATTGTCACCAAACAGGGACATACGGTTCTGGCTATCAATGCGGAACATGGGATCTTGATTGCAGAAATCGTCGGCGAGGACTCTTTGGGCATGGAATATGCCGGCAAGATTGCGCTTTGCAAAAAACCGGAAAATGTATTTGTCGGAACTTGCGAAGACCTGTTTTCTTATGGCTCTTATGTCTCCGACATGGTGCGTAACTATGACGCGATTTTGGGAATCAATGCTTCCGGTTTTGCGGATTATGAGGGCAATGGCACTGGCGGTTTGCCATATGGTTTCGTGAAAAGCCAAGGACAAAAGTTGCAGGATGCCGTGGGAGATACATGGAAGATCATCGGTTTTGACGAAGAGGATCATTTGCAGATCGGTGCGTTCACCGATACTTCCAATCTGCGTGACGCGGTGGAATTTCATCCCGCGCTGATCATCAACGGAGAAAATTTGGTGGCCGGTACTGGCCTGAATGAACAGCAGCCGCGTACTGCGATCGGTCAGGCACAGGACGGAACGGTTATTATGTTGGTGGTTGACGGACGACAGTTCCATTCTTTCGGTATTTCGATTGAGCGATGTGCTGGAATCATGGAAGCGTACAATGCTTATCAGGCTTCCATGCTGGACGGCGGTTCGTCGTCTGTGATGGTGTATCAGGGACGGGAAATTACCAGTCCCACGACTTTGTCGCAAAATCCGGAGGGGCGGTATCTGCCGGACGCATTTTTGATCCGGTAATCTTGGTAGATAGCAGTGATATGGAAAAGGCACGGCAATTGCCGTGCCTTTTGGTTTGCGTGATTACTGCTTGCGGTGTTGCTGTTTCCATGCTTTGATTTGCTCCAGGCGCGCTTTGTACTTGCTTTCGGAGCCTTGCTCAGTCGGATGGTAGTATTCGCGTCCTTCGAGTGAATCCGGCAGACACTGCATATTGGTGAGCTTATCGGCCGTGTCGTGCGCATACTGATAGCCCTTGCCATAGTCCAGTTCTTTCATCAGGCGCGTTGGTGCGTTGCGGATGACTAGCGGAACCGGTTCGGATAACATGGTGAGCGCGTCCTTTTTTGCCGTTTCATAGGCGACATATAGTGCGTTCGACTTGGGTGCAAGCGACACGTAAACTACCGCATGCGTTAAATGCACACTGCATTCCGGCATACCAATAAAGTGGCACGCCTGATAAGCGGCCACCGCGACTTCAAGTGCACGGGAATCGGCCATACCGACATCTTCACTGGCGAAGCGAGCCACACGCCGCGCGATATAGAGCGGGTCTTCGCCCGCTTCCAGCATGCGCGCCAGCCAGTAGACTGCCGCGTCTGGATCGGAGTTGCGCATGGACTTATGCAGCGCGGAAATCAGATTATAATGTTCCTCACCGGTCTTGTCGTATAGCAGCGACTTTTTGGAGATGCATTGCTCTAATGTTTCGCGTGTGACCGTAACAGTTTTTCCGTCTGTGTCGCTGTTGAGCACAAGCATCTCAAGTGTGGACAACGCGGTGCGCGCATCACCGTTTGCAAAATTGGCTATGGCTTCGAGCATATCCGGCTCAATATGAATGCTTTGCCCACCAAAGCCACGCGGGTCTGTTAGTGCATGAGACAGCAGGGAAGTGAGGTCATCTGTCGTGAGTGCCTGTAAGACAAACACTTTGCAGCGCGACAAAAGCGCGCCGTTTACTTCGAAGGATGGGTTTTCAGTTGTTGCGCCGATCAGTATGATGCTGCCCTTTTCGACAAAGGGCAGAAATGCGTCCTGCTGCGCTTTGTTGAAGCGATGAATCTCGTCGACAAACACGATGGTGCGCTCACCGAAGCGGCGATTATCCTCAGCCTGCTGCATGACTTGTTTGATTTCCTTGATGCCGCTGGTGACGGCGGAAAAGTCGATGAACGTGGCTTTGGTGCGATTTGCGATGATGCGCGCAAGTGTGGTTTTACCAACACCGGGCGGGCCCCAGAAAATCATGGAGCTGATGCGGTCGCTTTCGATCAGGCGGCGCAGTACTTTGCCTTCGCCCAACAAGTGGGTTTGTCCGACAAATTCGGGTAGGTCGCGTGGACGCAGCCGCGCCGCCAGAGGACGGGTAGTGTCTCCGCCGAATAGAGTCTGCTGTTCCATGTCATGCACCTCTTTTTTGCTATTATATCACCGAACAAATGTTCCTGCAAGACGAGATGAAAAATCCTCTCCCAAAAGGAGAGGATTTTTTAAGTTATTGCAGGGGAACGTCCACACCGTCAAAGTTGAGCAGGACGATATCGGATGGGTTTAGTGGTTCGTCGAACATCCACTGGTCGTTTGCGTGCCCAGCGCTGCTGGGATCGGACATATCATCAACGCTCCAACTGCCGTTAAAGCAGTTGTTTGTTAAATAGAGTTTTTTGCCATCCTTGGTCATGGCATAGGTGGGGCGATAGCCGAGGATGGTGCCTCTGCTTGCAGAACGGGCGGATACTCCAATTTCAGAGACGCGGATTTCTTCGACCAACGCGCCGCCAACCTGTACATTCGGGTGATAGACAACCTCGTCGGCGGTTTCCACCGTGATGGTGCACGACCAGTTGCCTTCGACAGGATCGTTTACATAATAGTCGCGCGTCAGGTCACTAAATGTCAGGTAGGGAAGATCATCTGGAGTGACATCATAAACGGCTTCATAGTACCAAGTGTTGTTGTACTGGAAACTATGAGCACCTAACATGTGGATGGCGTTGGGGTCGCGGGAATCGGTAATGTCACTATGGAAGCCCAACCAGTGGTCTTCGTCATTGGTAAAGACGCTTTGGATGTGTAGCTTGCCATCCTCGCCAAAGCCGACCGAAGATAGGTGTGCAAAATCTGTACCCTCCAGTTCATAGGGCGTCTGGTCAGGCGCTAGCGGCAGAGTATCGTAAATTGTTCCCGATACATCTTCCATGGATAAATTTTTCAGTCCAGTTTTGGCCAGCATCTCACGGGGGAAATCAACCGTCTCCTTTGCACGTTCGGCAGGCTGGAAGCTGCTAAAAGACACGTTGACTTCCGTGCCATCCGCGATCGGACGGCCGATTTCGTCTATCTCGATGAGTGCTGTGCGGCTGCTCTCATCATAATATACGACCTTTGCGCCGCTACTCGAGCTGTTGACGGTTGGTGCGTCTTGATCCTGTTCGTAGTCGATCTGGCCATAGATCAGCATATCGTCACTGAGCCTGTCGCCTGTTTTGTCCTGCACCTCGACCCAGACGCGCACCAGATTGCTGCTCGACAGCGCGGCAACCGGCCGCACTTCGATGCCGTTATCCTCGACAGCAATGCCGGTAATCGGCTGGCTTTGCTCAGAAAAACTGCCGAGCGCATTTTGCAGCGCGGAACGGATGGCTGGAATGGCAGCGGCGAATGCAGAAAAGGTCAGCAGTGCAGCAAGCACAGCTGCCAATGCCATTCTTCCCGTTGTCCAGCGCAGCTTGGTGCGCTGGGGATGAAGTTGTTGCAGAATTTCCGCGCGCCGTTCGGGCGAGAGTGTAATGTTTTGCATCGTCATATCTAAATCCCTCCTCATATTGCGTTTATTCATCGTAGTACCATCCTTTCAAGGCTTCGCGCAGCATTTTGCGGGCACGGGACAGGCGGGCGGTGACGGTCGAGACATCCACATGTAAAATGTCTGCGATTTCGCGCGCTTTGAGTTCCTGATAATAGTACAAGATGATCACTTCGCGGTAAGGACGTGAAAGCGCCAGAATCGCGCGCGGCAGCGTGTCGTCCACCTGCGGATCATCCGTAGGGGCAAACAGTGTATCCAATTCTTCGGCAGGGGCACGGCGGCGTTTCCAAGGAGAACGCAGATAGCTTTTGCAAACGTTGATTGCAATGCGGGTGATCCAAGTGGTTTCGTTGCCTTCGCCGTGGAACGTGTCCGCTTTACGCCATGCCCGCAGCAGCGTTTCCTGCACTGCATCCTCGGCCAAATGCACGTCTTTCAGATAAAGTGTGCATAAACGCAGCAGGCGGTCGCCCCAATCATCGAGCAGGCGCGCAAAACCATCCTCGTCCTGCAGATACGAGAGTGCTTTATTCTCGGTCGGTTCCACGGCTTCACATCCTTTCCAATCATTTGACGCATGGGGGAGGGGAATTACTGCAAAAAAATTGAGGCTTTTGGAAAAGCCTCAATAGGGGTTGAGCGAATCACCGTAATCAACCGGCTCACCGGTGAGTACGTCATAATAATACCAACATTCGGTATCATCATCCACGAAAAAGTAAATGCCGAGTGGGGTCTCCGAACGGTTGCCCGTAATACGGCCGATAAATCTGCCGCCTTCGGCTTCGCCAATCGGTGTGATCTGTGCAACCGAGACCGGATGCATGACCAGCAGATACAGCGGCAGGATAACGAGAAACGGTACATAGAATACCATCAGCAGAATGAATGTATTCCTTGCTCGGCTGTACACAGGATGTGGCTGCATTGGTCGGCGGAAAGGAAGAAGCCGATACAGCCAGATAGCAATGCCGAGCAGCGCCAGCAGACAGAGCCACCAAATGTCAGGCCGATACCACATGTACCAGCCGCCGAACTCCAGCAGTAGATAGGCCAATGCGGTGTACAGCAACAACAGCAGTGCGCCCTGCCAGCGTGGTGTACGGTCGGGCCGTTTGCGTTCAATATACTCGACGGCCACCAAGGGAATCAACAGCGTTGCGGCACCCCATACCCACAAAAAGACCGGATTAAGGCCAAGTGCGCCGTCATAGGCATAGTGTGTCCAAGTGGCAAGTCCGCTTGCCATAAGCCATGCGGCAATGGCCAGTGTTCCCAGAACAGGGGTGGAAATCTGCTTTTTCATCTCTATCCCACCTTTCGGAAAGGCAAACGGGCAAAGCCTTGCGGCTTTGCCCGTTTTATCATCCTGCGCCGCAAGGCGCTATTTCATTCAAAGAAGAACTTACGCTTCTGCCTTGATCTTCTTCAGCTTAGCAAAGCGCGGCAGGCCGTTCACCTTCGGGCCTACGTTCTCGCCAGCGATCAGCGGCATAGCATACTCGACGAACTTCTCGGTTACGCCGTTGCCTTCCTCGTTGATCCAGTCGCGCGGAACCTTCTTCTCGGTGTTTGCAACCTCGGAGAGCGGCAGCAGCTCAATTTCGCACTTGTAGCCGTTCTCGTCGCGGGTGCACTTGAAGCCCGGCATATAGTCGGTCTTGCCGGCAACAGCGTTTTCAACAGCAGCCTTACCGGACATGTAGGACTCGTCAACGTCGGTCTTGGAAGCGCAGTGTGCAGCGCAGCGCTGGAGCAGGCTCAGCTCGATGCCGCGAACCTTGCAGCCCAGCTCGTTCTTGACGGTGTCTGCCAGCATAGCAGCCAGACCGCCCAGCTGAGCATGGCCGAAGCCGTCAGTTGCAGAGGTCTTTGCCTCGGAAACGAAGGAGCCGTCCGCATAGTGGATGCCCTCGGAAACAGCAACCAGGCAGTTGCCCTTCTCTTCGTAGATGCGCTTGACGTCAGCCAGGAACTTCTGCATGTCGAAGTCGGTCTCCGGCAGGTAGATCAGATCCGGGCCTGCGCCCATTGCGGTAGCCAGACCAGCAGCGCCAGCCAGCCAGCCAGCGTGACGGCCCATGATTTCAACGACGCAAACCATGCCGGTGTCGTAAACGCGCGCATCCTGATGGATTTCCATGCAGGAAGTAGCGATATACTTGGCAGCGGAAGCAAAGCCCGGGCAGTGGTCGGTGCCGAACAGGTCGTTGTCGATGGTCTTCGGAATGCCCATGACGCGGCACTCGTAGCCGGACTTCATCATATACTTGGAAACCTTGTTGCAGGTATCCATGGAGTCGTTGCCGCCGTTGTAGAAGAAATAGCGGATGTCATACTTCTTGAAGATCTCAAGAATGCGCTTGTAATCGGTGTCGTCCACATCCGGATCAGCCAGCTTGTAGCGGCAGGAGCCGAGCGCAGAGGACGGAGTGTAGCGCAGAAGAGCCAGCTCTTCGCGGTCTTCCTTATCGATGTCGTACAGTTCGTCGTTCAGCAGGCCCTTGATGCCGTGTGCCATGCCGAATACGCGGGTGATAGACGGATTGTCCAGCGCGGTCTCCAACGCGCCGAGCACAGAAGAATTGATGACCGAAGTCGGGCCGCCCGACTGGCCGATGACGCAAGCGCCTTTCAGTTCACTCATAATGATAAACCTCCTAACAAATTAAAACACAGGGTTTGCCCGCTGCGTTTTCTTGCAATATAAGGGTATCACAAAACTGCTTCAAAATCAATGCAAAACAGAATTTTTTGCATGCAGCCGGACATTTTAGTAAGATAAGCAAAAAATGGGTGCGATTTTGATGATGCACTTGATTTTTTGCGAACATACTGATAAAATAAAGGAAGAATTCAGCTTAGGCTAATTTGTTTGTGGAAAGGAAGTTTACCATGCCATTAGTTACTACTACCGAAATGTTTAAGAAGGCTTATGAGGGCGGCTATGCTGTCGGTGCCTTCAACGTAAACAACATGGAAATCGTACAGGGCATCACCGAGGCTTGCCAGGAGCAGAAGGCTCCGGTTGTGCTGCAGGTTTCCAAGGGCGCACGCGCTTACGCTAACCACACCTATCTGGTAAAGATGGTTGAAGCGGCTGTCAAGGAGTGCCCGGACATTCCGATCGCGCTGCACCTCGACCACGGCCCGGACTTTGAGACCTGCAAGTCCTGCATCGACGGCGGCTTTACTTCTGTTATGATCGACTGCTCGAGCAAGCCGTTCGACGAGAACGTTGAGATCACCAAGAAGGTCGTTGAGTACGCGCACGCGCACGGCGTTGTCGTTGAGGCAGAGTTGGGCACGCTGGCTGGCGTAGAGGATGACGTTCAGGTTTCTGCTGAGGATTCCTCCTACACCCATCCGGAAGAGGTTGAGGAGTTCGTAACCCGCACCGGCTGTGACTCGCTGGCAATTGCTATCGGCACCTCGCACGGCGCTTACAAGTTCACTCCTGAGCAGTGCACCCGCAACGAGCAGGGCATTCTGGTTCCGCCTCCGCTGCGTTTCGACGTTCTGGAGGAAGTTTCCAAGCGTCTGCCGGGCTTCCCGATCGTACTGCACGGTTCCTCTTCGGTTCCGCAGAACTTTGTTGACATCATCAATGCGCACGGCGGCAAGATGCCCGATGCTATCGGCATTCCGGAGGAAGAGCTGCGCAAGGCTGCTTCGATGTCTGTCTGCAAGATCAACATCGACTCCGACATCCGTCTGGCTATCACCGCTACCATCCGTGAGTACTTCGACGAGCATCCGGATCACTTCGATCCCCGTCAGTACCTCAAGCCCGCTCGTCAGGCTGTTAAGGACATGGTTACGCATAAGCTCGTCCATGTGCTCGGCTGCAATGGCAAGGCATAATCAGTTTTATATTTTGAAGCAGAGCGAACCGCATCTCAAGGGATGCGGTTCGTTTTTTTATAAGAAAAGTCACAAGATTCGACGTCATTGCGGTTTTCGTACTTCACATTATAAAAGTGCTGTGTTATAATACAGATAACGGAACTGGAATTTGAATGTAGGAGGGATATGTCTTGAATCGAAAACTGAAAGATGAAGATATGGACATCTTGTTTCGAGGAATTCTCAAGCTCAAGACGGTGGAAGACTGCTATGACTTCTTCGAGGATTTGTGTACGATCGCTGAGCTGCGTGCAATGGTACAGCGCTTTCAGGTGGCTCGTATGCTGGACGAAGGCCGGATTTATAGCGATATCGTGCAGGAAACTGGTGCGTCGACCGCGACGATCAGCCGGGTCAATAAGTGTCTGGTGTATGGGTCGGACGGATATCGCAAAATGTTGGACCGCTTAAAGGAAGACGATGAATAGTTATCAGACTCTATCGGCATACTATGACCGCTTTACGGATGATGTGGGCTATGAGCAGTGGGCTGAGTTTTTCGTTGCGCTGTTTGCGCGCGAGGGGATAGAGCCAAAGCTCGTTCTCGATCTGGCCTGTGGGACAGGCAGTTTGACGCGATTGCTGGCCCAGCGTGGATACGATATGATCGGCGTGGATGCTTCGCCGGAGATGCTGATGCAGGCCATGCAGAACACGTTTGACTGTGAGCCGCGCCCGCTGTTCCTCAATCAGCGCATGGAGCAGCTTGACCTGTATGGAACGGTAGACGTGTGCCTGTGCTGTCTGGACAGCGTAAACTATGTGACAGAGCCAGCCGTGCTGCAACAAGCGTTTGAGCGCGTGCATCTGTTCCTTGAGCCCAAAACGGGCTTATTCGTGTTTGATATCAATACGCCGGAAAAATTTGCGCGTATCGACGGCAACAGCTATGTGCGCGAGGATGAGGACGTGTTCTGCGTTTGGCAGGCCGCGGTCGAGGATGGCCTGTGTGCCTATCAATTCGATATCTTTGAACGGGATGGCGATGCATGGACACGCGCGCAGGAGACGCACGAGGAACGCGTATATACGCTTAAGGAATTGACGGTCATGCTGGAAAAGGCCGGTTTTTCTGAAATCAAAACCTATGGAGACCAATCCTTTTCGCCGGTACAGGGCGGGGAGGATCGGGTTTATATTACCGCACGAAAGAGAGATTAAACAAATATGAGCGATATGTTACTTCGCGCAATCGCCCGCGATGCAGGCATTCAGATTTCCGCTGCTGTGACGACCGGATTGGTGGAGCGTGCGCGGGAAATTCATGATACTACACCCGTGGCGACCGCAGCACTTGGGCGCACCCTGACTGCTACGGCAATCATGGGCAGCCAGCTCAAGACCGATGACGGTTCTGTTACCGTACAGGTCAAGGGCAATGGCCCGCTGGGGACGGTTGTATGTGTTGGCGATGCAGACGGCTGGGTGCGTGGTTATCTGCAAAATCCGGGTTGTGAACTGCCACTGCGTGCAGATGGCAAACTGGATGTAGGCGGTGGTATCGGCCGTGGCTATTTGATGGTCATCAAGGATATTGGGCTGAAAGATCCGATTACCGGTACGGTTGCGCTGGTCAACGGCGAAATTGCCGAGGATTTGACGCGTTATTTTGCAGAGAGCGAACAGATTCCGTCTGCGTGTGCGCTGGGCGTGTTGGTAGATACCGACCGGTCGGTCAAATGTGCCGGCGGATGGCTGGTGCAGTTGATGCCGGGCGTTAAGGATGCGGATATTGACCGTCTGGAAGCCAACCTGGCAAAAATTGAGTCGATGACCACTATGTTGGACAAGGGTATGACGCTTGAGCAAATCGTGCAGGCCGTGCTGGATGGTTTTGCAGTGGACTTTTTGCAGATCGACACCATCGGCTATCGCTGTGCATGCAGTCGGGAGAAGGTGGAGCGCGCGCTGATCAGCATGGGAAAAGATGAATTATCCAAAATGGCGGCAGAACAGGAAAAAAGTGAGGTAACTTGCCAGTTTTGTGATAAAGTCTACACTTTTTCGCGGACAGAGTTGCAGCAGATTTTAGCACATGCAGAAAAATAAAAAAATCTTGAAAAAAGTGTTGACATTTGGCTAATGTTTCGATATAATAAATCTCGCCGCTGATGATTACGGCGGCGGCGATTCGGCCCGGTAGCTCAGTTGGTTAGAGCGCCAGCCTGTCACGCTGGAGGCCGTGGGTTCAAGTCCC
>CALWUJ010000025.1 GCA_944384725.1 uncultured Agathobaculum sp.
CGGCATCTGCGGCGACCTGTTCAAGGTTGTTCCGATGATGATCGACGCGATCAAGGCTGCAAAGGCTTCCAAGTAAGCCCTCTTTTTCCTCACTGATCCCTCGGGCAGCGCTTATTGTACCTCCTATTCTCCATTTCCCCGCCGTGGGCCGGAGCATCCCGCGGCGTGCGATCCACTGTTAAGCCACAGCGGGTCCGGTGCTGTTCTCCTTCCCATTTCAGTGTGGATTTTCCCATAAAAAACCGCAGGGTACTGCACCCTGCGGTTTTTCCCTATCTGTTCGAAAGCAAAAAAACCGGCAGCGTTCTGCTGCCGATTTTTCCATTGTCCTGTTATTCACCCATCACCTGAAAAACGATATCGCGCGTGCGGTCGCGGGTGTCGCATTCGACCAGCGTCAGATTCTGCCATGGGCCGATGGTGATTTCACCCTCGACAAACGGGATGACGATAAACGGGCTGAGCAGCGCCGCCTTGATGTGCGACGAGCCGTTGTCATCATGCCAAGTGTCGTGATGGTGATAATGGATCACGCGGCCGGTCTCGTCTGTATAAGGCGAAAACACATCCATTGCTGCTTTCAGATCATGGTGCACCATGCCCGGCTCAAACTCCAATGTGGTCAGACCCGCCACACCGCCGGTGGTGAAACCCGTAATGATGCCGGATTTGATGCCCATGTTGCGGCAGGCATTGCGCACCGCCGCACGGAAGTCATCGGTCACGTCGATCATCCCCATATGAGCACGGGTATGATAGGTTTTGGTTTCGGTATAAACTGCCATAGTTGGGATGCTCCTTTATAGGCATTGCAAATATTGTCCATACAATGTTTTACCGAGATCAGAGGCGTGCCGCAGCAGCGTCTGACGGCTGATATAGCCCCGCTGGTAGGCGATCTCTTCCAGGCAGGCGATATAGCGGCCGGTTTCGTCCTGCACCCGCTTGACGGCCTGCGCGGAATCGAGCAGGTTTTCCGCCGTGCCTGCGTCCAGCCAGACAAAATCCTGATCCAGCTTGACCACACGCAGCTCGCCGCGGCGCAGATATTCCAGATTGACATCCGTGATTTCCAGCTCACCGCGTGCGGACGGTTTGAGGTTATGGGCGATTTCCATCACCGAATTATCATAGAAATACAGACCGGGCACGATATAATTGGACTTTGGATAACGCGGTTTTTCCTCGATGGATACCGCGCGGCCTTCCTCGTCAAACTCCACCACGCCGAACGCGCGCGGATCTTCCACATAATACCCGAACACGCAAGCACCCTGCCCCAGACGCAGCGCCTGCTGCAAATAGCTTTCAAAGTCCGGTGAATAGAAGATATTATCGCCCAGCACCAGACAGACATCATCATCACCGATGAACTGTTCGCCAATCAGCAGCGCATCCGCAATACCACGCGCGACTTCCTGCACCTCATAGGTGATGTGCACGCCGAAGCGTCCGCCCGAGCCGAGCAGCCGGTAAAACGGGCCTTCCTCTCCGGGTGGGATGATGATCAGAATATCGCGAATCCCCGCTTGCAGCAGCACCGCCAGCGGATAGTAGATCATCGGCTTGTCATACACCGGAAGCAGCGGCTTGCAGACCGGCCGTGTCATCGGATACAGGCGCGAGCCCTTTCCCGCAGCAAGAATAATTCCTTTCATATCCTTTTCCTCTATCTCTATTCTGTATTGCGAACTTATTATAGCATATCGTCCGCCGTATTTCCATAGTAGGCCGGTATTTTTACACATGTATTCATCGCTGTTTCCCGTTTGATGGAAAAGTCCTGTGAGCGGACACAAAATCACAAAAATACCAGTTTTCCCATCGTTTTTTACGCGAATTTTGATGATAACACAAGTAGAAAACCCACCTAAAAGCGGGTATAATATTATCTGCATGAAAATCACCCGCAGATGGAGGAATAGATATGGTTCGTAACGATTTGCGCAACATTGCCATCATCGCACACGTTGACCACGGCAAGACCACGCTGGTCGACCAGATGCTGAAACAGGCAGGCGCATTCCGTGAAAATCAGGTGGTAGAAGAACGCGTCATGGACTCGGGCGACATCGAGCGCGAGCGCGGCATCACCATTCTGGCAAAAAACACTTCGGTACATTACAAGGGCGTCAAAATCAACATCGTCGATACCCCGGGCCACGCGGACTTTTCCGGCGAGGTCGAACGCATCCTCAAGATGGTGGACGGCGTTGTCCTGCTGGTCGACGCAGCGGAAGGCCCGATGCCCCAGACCCGTTTCGTCCTCCAGAAAGCGCTGGAGTTTGGCCATAAGATCATCATTGCCATTAACAAGATTGACCGTCCGGACGCCCGTCTGGGCGAGATCGGAGACGAGGTGCTCGAGCTTCTTCTCAACCTCGACGCATCCGATGAGCAGCTTGACAGCCCGATCGTTTACTGCTCGGGCCGCGCGGGCACTGCATCCATGTCCCCGAACACCGAGGGCACCGACCTGACCCCGCTGTTTGAGCAGATTTTGGAGCACATCCCGGCACCGCAGGTCGACACCGAGGGCCCGACCCAGATGCTGGTTTCCTCGATTGACTACAACGAGTATGTCGGCCGCATCGGCATCGGCCGCATCGAGCGCGGCTCGATGAAGGTCGGCCAGCAGGTCACGGTCTGCGACTATCACGGCGCAACCAAGCCGTATAACGCCAAGGTTGTGACACTCTACACCATCGAAGAGTTGGAGCGCAAGCCCACAGATGAAGCCAAGGCGGGCGAAATCGTCTGCTTCTCCGGCATCGAGAACGTCACCATCGGCGAAACCCTGTGCGACCCCGAGCATGTCGAGGCGCTGCCCTTCGTCAAAATCTCCGAGCCGACGGTCGAAATGACCTTCTCGGTCAACGATTCGCCGTTCGCGGGCAAGGAGGGCAAGTTTGTCACCTCGCGTCACCTGCGCGAGCGTCTGTTCCGCGAGCTTTTGAAGGATGTATCGCTGCGTGTCAACGAAACCGACACGACCGATGCGTTCCGCGTCTGCGGCCGCGGCGAAATGCATCTGTCCATCCTGATCGAAAACCTGCGCCGCGAGGGCTATGAGTTCCAGGTCGGCGCACCCAAGGCGCTGTTCCGTGAGATCGACGGCCAGACCTGTGAACCGGTCGAGCGCATGATCGCAGACGTACCGCAGGACGCGGTCGGCTCGATCATGGAGAAGATGGGCAGCCGCAAGGGCGAACTGGTTTCCATGAACCCCAAGGGCGCCGATCGCATGCGTCTGGAATTCCTCATCCCGGCGCGCGGTCTGTTCGGCTACCGCACCGAGTTCCTGACCGACACCAAGGGCGAGGGCGTGCTGTCCTCGGTATTCCACAGCTATCAGCCGTACAAGGGCGATATTTCCAAGCGCACCACTGGTTCGCTGATCGCGTTCGAGACCGGCGAAGCCGTCGGCTACGGTCTGTTTAATGCGCAGGAGCGCGGCCCGCTGTTCATTGGGCCGGGCACGCAGGTGTACGAAGGCATGGTCATCGGTGAGAACCCGCGCGGCGACGATATGGCGGTCAATGTCTGCAAGAAAAAGCAGCTGACCAACATGCGCGCTTCTGGCTCGGATGACGCACTGCGCTTGATTCCGCCGCGCCAGATGTCCATCGAAGCGGCGCTCGAGTTCATCTCGGATGATGAACTGCTGGAGATCACGCCCAAGAGCGTGCGCATCCGCAAAAAGATCCTGTCCAACACCGAACGCCTGAAAAAGGTCAAGGGCGGCAAAAAGTAATCTAATTTTATATTTTTCAAAGGAGTATTATCCATGTCTGTTAAAGAAGTACTGCATACCGATCTCGCACCCGCAGCTGTTGGCCCGTATTCGCAGGCCATCGTGGCAAATAAAATGATTTTCACCTCCGGCCAGATCCCGATCAACCCCAAGACCGGCAAGATCGAGGCGACCACCATCGAGGAGCAGACCGAGCAGGTCATGCAGAACCTGCACTGTGTGCTTGCAGAAGGCGGCGTAGCGTTTGACCGTGTCATCAAGACCACCTGCTTCCTCGCGGATATGAACGACTTTGCCGCGTTCAACGGCGTTTACGGTAAGTATTTCCCCGAAAACGCACCGGCGCGCTCCTGCGTGCAGGTTGCAGCGCTGCCGATGGGCGCTAAAGTCGAGGTTGAGGTCATCGCGGTAAAGGGCTAATCCCTCTATCAACTCAAACAAAAAAGAGGACGGAAATTCCGTCCTCTTTTTTCATCAGTAACCCTCTTTTTCCTTGACCGCCTGCAAATACTGCCACAGCAGCCAGACGATGACCGCCGCCACAATAATCTGCACCACAAGCGATACAAAGGGAGAAAACGCTCCCGCAACAATCCCGCCGATCAGGGACAGCCAGAAGCACCAGCGAATGCGTCCCTGCGGGTAGTTATAACCACGGGGGGAAATCAACTCATCCAATGCGAAAAAGAAATAATAATCCGCTACAATCATGACGATCAGACCTGCCAGCGTGACAAATAACAGCAGAACACCAAGCACCGAACCAAGTGCCAGCAGCGTCATCAGCAAGCCGCCAAAGGTCAGCGCCAGACTGAGCAGCATGGTACGCCATGCGCGCCCCATACCCTCCGATACATCGCGCATTGCATACAGCTCATAAAGCTTCACCACTCCGACTACCAACCCCACCAGTGAGGCGATGATGTGGTCAAACGGCAACAGCACCAACGCAATCAGCTGCATCAGCCAGTAGATCCACAGGTTGTGATAAATCGGCTGCTGATAGCTTTGAAACTCTTCATTCATCTCGATCCCTCCTTTGATTTGTTTATGATACCAGACTATATACTGCTTTGCAACAAAAACTCGGTAAAATTTTCCGGCCAAATACATAAAAAAGCTTCGGAACCTATGGTTCCGAAGCTTTCTTTTTGCCATCTTGCGAGAATCAGTCCTGATGCTCCTCGATGTACTTGACGATGTCACCGATGGTGCTCATCTGGGTAGCCTCTTCGTCAGAGATGGTCACGCCGAAGTTCTCTTCGAGGTCCATCATCAGCTCAACAACGTCCAAAGAGTCCGCGTTCAGGTCTTCCTTTACCTTGGTATCCATGGTCATGGTGGAAGCGTCGGCGTCGAACTTGTCAGCCAGAATCTCGCATACCTTTTCAAACATGGGAATTACACTCCTTCATTTTGATCTTGATTTATTTGTCTGAAAATCCCGATCTTACGGAACTTTTCATACCGTTTTTGCAGCATCGTATCCATATCCGGCTCAGCTGCCAGCTCCGCGAGCTGATCGCGCAGCGCGCGGCCCACATTACGGATGAGCTGCGCATTCGTCTGTCCTTCGGGCACAATGCCTTCGATCATGCCAAAATTATACAGATCCTGCGCGGTGATCCGCAGGGTATCCGCAGCTTCGGCTTCACGCGACGGATCTTTCCACAGAATGGACGCACAGCCGCGCGGCGAAATGACCGAATACAGTGCGTTTTCCAGCATCAGCACACGGTCGGCCACAGCCAGCGCCAGTGCGCCGCCTGAACCGCCTTCGCCTGTGATAATGGAAATCACCGGCGTGCGCAGTTCGATGAACTCATACAGACTGCGGGCAATCGCCTCACCCTGTCCGCGCTCCTCCGCGCCCACGCCCGGGAACGCACCGGTCGTGTCGACCAGATTGATAACAGGACGGTGGAATTTTTCAGCCTGATGTGCCAGACGCAGCGCCTTGCGGTAACCCTCGGGATTGGCCATGCCGAAGTTGGCAGCCATCTTCTCCTCGGTCGTCTTGCCCTTGCGGTGACCGATAATCGTCACCGGCATGCCGTTAAACATCGCAACGCCCGCACAGATCGCATGATCCTCGCCAAAATAGCGGTCGCCATGCAATTCAACAAAGTCGGTGAACAACTCGCTGATATAATCCTCGATCTGCGGACGCTTGGGATCATGGATGATGCGCATTTTTTCACTTGCAGGTTTATTCGCCATAGTGCCACACCTGCCATTTCTTGGGTTTGGGCTGCCGATGGAGCTTCAGAAGCGTCTCGAGCGTGCCCTTAAGCTTGTTACGCGGAACTATTTTATCACAGAAGCCGTGCGAAAGCAAGAACTCGGACGACTGAAAATCATCCGGCAGCGTCTCGCCAATCGTACCTTCAATGACGCGGCGTCCGGCAAAACCGATGGTCGTGCGCGGCTCGGCAAGAATAATATCGCCCAGCATAGCAAACGACGCGGTCACGCCGCCGGTCGTCGGATCGGTCAGCACGGTAATATACAGCAAACCAGCATCCGAATGCCGCCGCGCTGCCGCTGAAACCTTGGCCATTTGCAGCAAGGAGAACATTCCCTCCTGCATGCGCGCACCGCCCGAACAGGTGAACAGCACCACGGGCAGGCTCTTTTCGGTTGCGTATTCAAACAGGCGGGTCAATTTCTCACCCACAACCGAACCCATGGACGCCATCATAAAATGACTGTCCATTACGCCGATACAGGTCTCCACTCCGCCAATGCGGCACACGCCGGTTTTGACAGCGTCCGGCATGCCGACCTTTTCAGCCAGCTGCGCCGCCTTTCCGGCGTAACCCGGAAAATCAATCGGGTCGGCGGGCGCGAGATCAGCATACAGCTCCACAAAGCTGTCCTTATCCGCGATCTGACGGATGCGCGTGCGTGCCAGCAGGCGTCCATACCGACCGCAATGCGGGCACACATACAGGTTTTTACCGTAGGCATAGGCTTTCAGCTCCGCGCCGCAGCCTTTGCACTTGACCACCTTAACGCCCGTTTCCTCCTGCGGCTTCATCTCCATCGAGGTTTCCCGCGTTTTTTGGAACAAATCGAGCAGCATGGTGCTTCCCCCCTTCTATTATTGCTCAAAATCTCCGTTTGCAATCGAATTGACATGGAACTCCGCGTCCTCAAACGCCTTAGAACGCAGAATATGCATCTGATAGTCCGTGCCGGTGACAACGCCCTCAAACAGCGTCTCCGCCAGCGCGCGGCGCATGCGGGCAATCGCCTGCTGACGATCTGCGCCGTAGACGATCAGCTTGCCGATCATCGAATCATAAAACGGCGGAATCTTATAGCCCTGATACGCTGCCGTGTCCATGCGCACACCTGGTCCGCCCGGCAGGTGCATCGCCACCAGCGTGCCCGGGCAAGGTGCGAAGTCGCGCGACGGGTCCTCCGCATTGATGCGGCACTCGATCGCATGTCCGCGCAGCGACAAATCCTCCTGCGTGAAGGACAGCGGCTCACCCGCCGCCACACGAATCTGCTCGCAAACCAGATCGACGCCCGTCACCTGCTCGGTGACCGGATGCTCGACCTGAATGCGGGTATTCATCTCGCAGAAATAGAAATTGCGGTCGCTGTCGACCAGAAATTCGATTGTACCCGCGTTGCGATAGCCCACGCGCTTAGCCAAATCAACCGCTGCCTTGGTCATTCTCGCACGCAGTTCAGGCGTGACAAAGGCCGACGGGCTTTCCTCGATTAGCTTCTGGTGGCGGCGCTGCACCGAGCACTCGCGCTCGAACAGGTGCACCACGTTGCCGAAGCTGTCGCCCAAAATCTGCACCTCAATATGGCGCGGATTGTGAATATATTTTTCCATGTACAAGCGGCCGTCACCAAAGTTTGCAACCGCTTCTGCCGCGGCGCTGTCGTAAGCGTCCTTGAGGCCGCGCACGTCCTGCGCCACGCGGATGCCCTTGCCGCCGCCGCCGGAGGCTGCCTTGAGCATCACCGGATAACCGATACGCTCCGCCTCGGACAGTGCTTCGTCGAAGTCACGCAGCGGGCCGTCCGTGCCCAGCGCAACCGGCACACCTGCCGCGATCGCATTGCGCTTGGCCTCGGACTTATCGCCCATCAGACGGATGGTCGCAGCGGTCGGGCCGATGAAGGCCAGACCGGCCTGTGTCGTGCGCTCGGCAAAATCCGGGTTTTCGGACAGGAAGCCGAAGCCCGGATGGATCGCCTGACAGCCCGATGCGAGCGCCGCCGAGATGATGTTATCCATATTCAGATAGCTGTCCGCCGCGCGGGCCGGACCAATGCACACCGCTTCGTCCGCGATCTGCGCATGAAGCGCTTCGCGGTCGGCCTCGGAATACACGGCAACCGATATCACACCCAGATCGCGGCACGCCTGAATGATGCGGACCGCGATTTCACCACGGTTCGCAATGAGTACCTTTTGAAACATGTCTTTCCCCGCCTCAGTCCATGATGACCATGCACTTGATCTCCGCCTCGGCAGCCTTCTGGTCGCCCACCCAGGCAACGCCCTCGGCTACCGCCATCGGGCCGCGGCGCTTTACGAACTTGACCTCCAGACGCAGCGTGTCGCCCGGCTTTGCCATTGCGCGGAACTTGGCCTTGTCGATGCCGGTATACACCGCGGTCTTGCCGCGAAACTCCGGGATGGACAGCAGCGCCACACCGCCGACCTGTGCCAACGCTTCCAGACGGAATACCGCAGGCATGATCGGATTGCCGGGGAAGTGGCCCTGGAAGAAGAACTCATCGCCCGTCAGGTGCAGCGTACCGACCGCATGCTCCTCATCCATTTCGAGGATTTCGTCCACCAGCAGCATGGGCGGACGATGCGGCAGGATCTCCATGATCTGTTCTTTATTCAGCATATATCTTATACCTCTTTCTCATCCAGCGCAAGCAATTTTATCAATCTAATGCTTTTTTATTCAAGAGAGGGGGCTTTGAAAAGCCCCCTACTCTCATTCAATGATAACAACCGTCTGGTTATACTCGACCATGTCGCCCGGCTGCGCCAGAATGCGCACCACCGTGCCGTCGCACGGCGCCTTGATCTCGTTCATGGTCTTCATCGCCTCGATGATAAACAGCGTGTCGCCCTCCTTGACCTTCTGGCCGACCAGCACAAACGGCGGCGCATCCGGCGCGGGAGAGGAATAGAACGTGCCCACCAGCGGGCTCTTGACCGGCGTGCCTGCGGGCAGTTCCTCTGCCGCGGCAGCAGCGGGAGCTGCTTCACCTTGCGCGACCGGCGCCGCAGCCGCTGCAACAGGTACCGCAGCGGGAGCCGCCGCCACCGGAACGACCGGTGCGGGAGGTGCAGACTTGATTTTGATCTTTACGTCGTCCAGCTCCAGCTCAACCTCGCCCAGACCGCGATTTTTCAGCGCGTCCATCAGCTCGACGGCGACATCCTTAAGTTCCTTGATATCCATAACTTACACCTTCTTAATCAGGATGCAGGCGTTGTGTCCGCCAAAGCCCAACGAGTTGGAGATTGCCACGTTCACCGGCATCTCGACCGCCTTGTTGGGCGTGATGTCCAGATCGCACTCGGGATCGGCCTCCTGATAGCCAATCGTCGGCGGGATGATGCCGTCACGGATCGCCATGACGCAGGCAATCGCCTCAACCGCAGCCGCGCCGCCGAGCAGGTGGCCGGTCATCGACTTGGTCGAGGAAACCTTGACCTTATAAGCCTCATCACCAAACGCCTTTTTGATGGCAATGGTTTCATATTTTTCATTGAGCGGCGTAGACGTGCCGTGCGCGTTGATATAGTCCACGTCCGCCGGGGTCAGACCCGCGTCCGTAATCGCGCCCAGAATGGCATGTGCCGCCGCTTCGCCGTCCGGCGAGGGGCTGGTGATATGATAAGCATCGCCCGATGCACCGTAGCCCGCAACCTCTGCCAAAATGGTTGCACCGCGTGCCTGTGCATGCGACAGGCTCTCGAGCACGAGACAGCCCGCGCCCTCACCCATGACGAAACCCGAACGGCGTGCGTCAAACGGGATGGATGCACAGGTCGGGTCCTCGCCCGTGTGCACGGCCTTCATGTTCTGGAAGCCCGCCATCGAGATTGGGATAATGCCGTTCTCGGTGCCACCGCAAACCACAACATCCTGATAGCCGTGACGGATGGCGCGCATCGCCTCACCGATGGCATGGTTGCCGGTCGCGCAGGCGGATACCGGACAGAAATTCTCGCCCTTGAAGCCGAAGCGCATCGAGATATAAGCCGCCGCCATGTTGGCGATCATCTCGGGGATGCACAGCGGGGATACACGGCCCGGTCCCTTTTCATTCAGCTTGGGGATCTCCTGCTCTGCGATCTGCAAACCGCCTACGCCCGAGCCAAAAATCACACCTGTGCGGTAAGGGTCAAAATTGCCTTCCTTCAGGCCAGCCTGATCGATCGCCTGCTGTGCTGCTGCCAGCGCAAAATGGCAGTTGACATCCATGCGGCGCGCTTCACGCTTGTCCACATACTGAGTTACGTCAAAATCTTTGACCTCTGCGGCCAGCTTTACCTTAAAATCGGATACGTCAAACTTGGTGATCGGTCCAACGCCGCACCTACCGGTTTTGAGCGATTCCCAGAAAGTGGCTACGTCATTGCCGACCGGGGTGATCGCACCCATACCGGTGATGACTACTCGTTCCATCAAAGCATCTCCTTTTCCCTCATACTCCCTGCGGCCTTCCCTTGCCGCAACCATATAAGTGTCAAATCATGCCGCCGTCGGCCACAATGACCTGACCGGTGACATAGCTTGCCGCGTCCGACGCCAGGAAGGACACGATGTTTGCAATTTCCTCCGGCTTGCCGCAGCGCTTCATCGCGATTTGGCCAAGCATGTTCTTCTTGACTTCCTCAGGCAGCACATCGGTCATATCGCTTTCGATAAAGCCCGGTGCGACTGCATTGACGCGCACACCGCGCGCGCCGAGTTCCTTGGCCGCCGACTTGGTCAGGCCAATGACGCCTGCCTTGGAAGCGGCATAGTTCGCCTGACCTGCGTTGCCCGAAATGCCGACCACGCTCGACAGGCTGATGATTGCGCCTTTCTTGGCGCGCATCATCATTGCGCCTACGATCTGCGTCATATTGAACACACCGCCGAGGTTGGTCGAAACAACTGCGTCAAACTGGTCGGGCTTCATGCGAACGAGCAGCCCGTCGCGCGTGATACCGGCGTTATTGACCAGAATATCCGGCACGCCCCATTCTTCCTTGATTTCCTTGACCGCAGCCTCGCAAGCGGCATAATCTGCCACATTCCACTGCTTGACCATGGCTTTGACGCCATGCGCCCGGCACTTTTCCGCGACTGCCTCTGCCTTTTCGACCGAGGACGCGCAGTTAATGACAATATCATGGCCGTCTGCGGCCAGCTTTTCCGAAATGGCCGCGCCAATGCCGCGCGAGCCGCCGGTAACGATTGCAATTCCCATGGTGTTTCTCCTTATTCAAAACGCTTGTATGCGTTTTTCAGCAGCGTTTCGGCCTCTTCCGTCATGCCGCGGACGATATCCGCGCACGGACGCAGCTCCTTGAGCATACCCGCGATCTGGCCGGACATGAAGGTACCTTCCTCATAGTTGCCGTCCTGCACCGCCTTGCGCAGCGAACCTGCGGTCGCAGCTTCCAACTCTTCGAGCGACTTGTCGGTGTTAATCTTCTCCAGCTCGAGGCACTTACGCGCCATCGGGGTCTTGAGCGAGCGCACCGGATGGCCGGACGGACGACCGGTGACGACGGTCGAGATATCGGTCGCCTTGAGCACCAGCTCCTTATACTTGTCCGAAATGAAGCACTCGTCGGACGCGAGGAACACCGTGCCGCACTGCACGCCTTCCGCGCCCAGCATAAACGCCGCCGCCATGCCGCGACCATCCGCAATGCCGCCTGCCGCGACAACCGGAATGCTCAGCGCGTCAACCACCTGCGGCACCAGCGGCATGGTCGTCAGCTCACCGATGTGGCCGCCGCCCTCCATGCCTTCCGCAATGACCGCGTCCGCACCTGCACGCTCCATGCGCTTGGCGAGCGCCACCGAAGCGACAACCGGCATCACCTTAATGCCGGCATTTTTCCAGTTTTCCATATATTTACCCGGATTACCCGCGCCCGTGGTCAGCACCTCGATCTTTTCGTCGATCGCCAGCTGAGCGAGGTCATCCGCGTTCGGGGAGAGCAGCATGATATTCAGACCCAGCGGCTTATCCGTGATTGCCCGCGCCTTGCGGATCTCCTCACGGATCACGTCTACCGGAGCTGCGCCGCCCGCAATGATGCCCAGGCCGCCAGCTTTGGAAACTGCCGCCGCAAGATGATGCTCCGCAACCCACGCCATTGCGCCCTGCACAACCGGATACTCGATGCCGAGCAATTCTGTGATCTTGGTTTTCATTGAACTCTCTCCTTTACAGTTTCAGTACAAACGCACCGTAGGTCAGGCCGCCGCCGAACCCGGTGCACACGATGGTCTGCCCCTCATGCAGCAGGCCCTTTTTCCGCATTTCATCCAGACAGATCGGCACAGACGCGGAGGACGTATTACCGAAGCGGTCCATATTGACATAAACCTTTTCCTTGGGCAGGTGATAGCGCTTGGCAATTACGTCGAGGATGCGCAGGTTGGCCTGATGCGGCACGACCCAGTCGATCTCCTCCGCCGACACGCCCGCGCGCTGCAAGGCCGTGTCAATTGCCAGCGGTACGGCATGCGCGGTAAAGCGCACAACCGCCGCGCCCTGCATCTTGAGGAAACGCGCCTTGGGATCGACCGTGCGATTCTCCGCAAACGGGTCCTCAAGCGGCAGCGCTTCCATGTACAGATACTCCGAACCCGAACCGTCCGCCGCGATGAAGGTGGACTGAATGCCGATGTTCTGGTCCTCGGTTGCACGGTAAACCGCCGCCGCCGCGCCGTCTCCGAACAGGATGCAGGTCGAGCGGTCGGTGTAATCCGTGATACGGTGCAGCGTTTCAGCCGAGACGACCAGCACGGTCTTGGCCTTGCCGCACTTGATGAAGCTGTCCGCGATATCGGTAGCAGAAACAAAGCCCGCGCAGGCGTTGTTGATGTCGATCGCACCCACCTGTCGCGCGCCCAGCTTGTCCTGCAAAACGCTTGCGGTGTTCGGGGTATTGGTGTCCGGCGTGCAGGTGCTGACCAGAATCAGATCCAACTCTTCCGCCGAGATGCCAGCGTCCGCCAGCGCGTTCTGCGCCGCACCGAGAGCCAGCTCCCATGTGTGGGTGTTTTTGGCAATGCGCCGCTCCCTGACACCCGTGCGCTTGACGATCCATTCGTCGCTGGTGTCCACCATGGTTTCGAGCATCGCATTGGTGAGTACAAAATCCGGAATGCACGAACCCGTGCCGATCAATTGGCTGTTGATGACTTCCACGCTCCCCAAAAGTTCAAATCGCTCTCCCAAAGCGTGGAAAAGCGACAATAGTTTGATTGACAAAGTAATCCTTGACTATTATAATAAAAGGACACGAAAATGTCAACCTTTTCCTAGGTTTGGCAGCGATTTTGGAGGAACGGAACATGGAATACGGTTTTGCATTTTTCCCCGGCCAGGGTGCGCAGGCCCCGGGTATGGGCAAGGATTTGTACGAAAACTCACAGGCAGCCAAACTGGTTTTTGAAGAAGCCAGCGAGGGCGCAGGACTGGACGTTGCAAAGCTCTGCTTTGACAGCGACAAGGAGACCCTCTCGCGCACCGAGAACAGCCAGATCGCGATTTTCACGCATTCGATGGCGGCGCTCGCGGCACTGACCGAAGCAGGCGTGACTTTCAAGGCAGCGGCCGGCTTCTCGCTGGGCGAATATACGGCGCTTGCCGCAGCAGGCGTGGTATCGCTCGCGGACGGCGTCAAAATCGTCTCGATGCGCGGCAAGCTGATGCAGCAGGCCGCGGACTCGATCGACGGCGGCATGGCGGCGATCCTCGGGCTGGACGATGAAAAGATCGAAGCGGCATGCGCAGCTGTGACGAGCGGCGTGGTGCTGCCGGTCAACTACAACTGCCCCGGTCAGCTGGTTATTGCGGGCGAGATGGCCGCGCTCGCGGAGGCAATTGAGAACTGCAAGGCAGCAGGCGCGCGCCGCGCGGTACCGCTTGCGGTATCGGGTGCGTTCCACACCCCGCTGATGGCAAAGGCTGCCGCCGAGCTGCGCGCCTATGTGTCGGATTTCACCTTCTCCGCCCCGAAGATGGACATTTACTCCAATCTGGACGGTCAGGTACTGGATTGCGCCGACCTGCCCGCGCATCTCGAACAGCACATGATTTCTCCCGTGCGCTGGACGCAGCTGGTGAAGAACGGCATGGCGGCGGGACTGACCACCGCATGCGAAGTCGGCCCGGGCAAGACGCTGACCGGTTTTGCCGGAAAGATCAGCAAGGAGCTGACCTGCAAGGCTGTGCAGGACATGGCAGGCGTGCAGGCAGCCGCCGAGTAAACCGAACGAAATCCTGAAGGGAGGCGCGGCGGCGTCTCCCTTTTGCCTTGCAAAAAAATTTCAAAAAAAATTTTAGGATTTTGAATGGATTCTCCTTTGCCGGTCGTATTGGTAGTGAAAGGCACAAACGACAAACCAAATTCACCGACAACAATTTACAGGAGGAATTGAATATGAAAAAGATGGTAATGGGTACGATCAGCGCAGCTCTGGTTCTCTCGATGGCAGTAACAGGCGCATTCGCCGCAGGCTATGGCAACGGCCGCGGACGCAATTTCGTGGACGCTAACGGCGACGGCGTATGTGACAACTACGGCACGGGCCGCGGCCAGTACTTCGTCGATGCCAACGGCGACGGTGTATGCGACAACTACGGCACAGGCTGCGGTCGCGGTCAATACTTCGTCGACGCCAATGGCGACGGCGTATGCGATAACTATGGCACAGGCTGCGGCCGCGGTCAGGGACGGGGCTGCAACCGCTAAGCAAACAGACAGACAATAAGAGGTTGGTACGATGCGGAGCGAACAGGAGGCAAATCGAGCGATCGAGCGGTATGCGGACACCGTCCGGCGGATCTGCATGATTCACTTGAAGAACCATGCAGATACAGAGGCCATCTTTCAAAATGTGTTCTTAAAATATGTGCTCAGCACCGCCGTGTTTGAAAGCGAGGAGCACGAAAAGGCGTGGTTTATCCGTGTGACGATCAACGCCTGCCGCGATCTGCTCAAGAGCTTTTTCCGCAGCCGCACGGTGTCGCTCGATACCCTGCTCGACCAACCCGCCGAATTGACGCAGGAAGACCACACCGTGCTGGAAGCGGTACTCGCGCTGCCGCCCAAGTACCGCGATGTGGTCTATCTGCATTATTATGAGGGCTATACTGCCCCGCAGATCGGCCAGATCCTCAAGAAAAACGTCAACACGATTTATACACTGCTGAGCCGCGCCAAACAGGCGCTGCGGGAAACGCTGGGAGGGGACGACGATGCGTGACGAACTGAAAACCGCGCTGGACAAGGTCACGGCGGATGACGCGCTCCGGCAGTCCACCCGCGCGTTCCTCGCCCGGCAGACCGGGGATTACGGCGCGGCGAAAGCCCGCCCGCACACGATACGCCGCTTTGCTGCGGCAGCCGCCTGCTTTGCGTTGGCCGTCGTCGGCGGCACCGGTTACTGGGCGTATTTCTCCCCCACCTGCGCCATCAGCATCGACATCAACCCGTCGGTCGAGCTGGCGGTCAACCGCTTCGACAAGGTGATCTCGGTCGATGGCATCGGTGAGGATGGCGACGCACTGGCCGAAACGCTCGATGTACGCTTTCTGAATTATGCCGACGCACTGGACAGCCTGCTGGAAAATCCTACCGTCGGAGATTATCTCGCACAGGACGAGGTGCTGTCTATCGCGGTCGCAGGCGATGACCAAGGACAGGCAGATGCCATTCTTTCGCACGCCGAAACCTGTGCTGCAGGCGTGGGCAACATCTATTGCCACGCGGCCAGCACGGAAGAAATCGAACAGGCGCATGAAGCAGGACTGTCCTTCGGCAAATATCAGGCGTTTCTCGAACTGCAATCGCTTGATGCAAGCGTTACGCCCGAGGACGTGCAAGGACTGACCATGCGCGAGATCCGTGACCGCATCGCCGCACTCTCAGGCGATACCGAAGCCGCACCCGGTGGCCACGGCTACGGCGCGGGCAGTGGAAACGGTTCCGGTCAGGGCAGCGGCATGGGGCAAGGCAACGGACAGGGAAATGGCGCAGGGCAAGGCAACGGTCATGGCTACGGCGCAGGGAACGGCAATGGATACGGCGGCCAAGGAAAGAAATCCGCCGAATGAATGCCGGATACAGCTTTTGCGCAGCCAGAACAGAAATTGCTTGACAAATCCCCCGCAATGGACTACACTAATACCACAGAGAATAAACTCTATTAAAACCGTAGGAAAAGGAGGAAGCCGCAATGCTGTCGATTCGAATGGACATGTGCATGATGTGCGGTTTTGCTCGTTTTTCTGCCATGCAGCGCTGACGCTGCAAGCTGTAAGCGGGCCGCTTTTCATGCGGCATGGCACGGTTCAGATGGAAAACGAGCGGAAAGCAGACCCTGCTTTCCGCTTTTATTTTGAAAAGGGGGAATGGACTTGGAACAGGATTGCATCGTTCGCATTCAAAACTTAAACAAAACCTTCCGTGGACGGGCTGGTACGGTCACCGCGCTGGATGGCGTCAGCCTTGACATTTACCGCGGCGAAATCTTCGGCATCATCGGTCTTTCGGGCGCAGGCAAGTCAACGCTCGTGCGCTGCATCAACTTTCTGGAAACGCCGACCGAAGGCACGGTCACGGTGGACGGGCAGGAGCTTGGTTCGCTGTCCAAAAAAGCGCTGCTCGAGGCGCGCCGCTCGATGGGCATGATCTTCCAGCAGTTCAATCTGCTGCAACAGCGTACCGCGCTGCAAAATATCTGCTTCCCGCTCGAAATTGCAGGCATGAAAAAGGCGGATGCGGAAAAGCGTGCACGCGAATTGCTCGAAATCGTCAGCCTGTCTGACCGCGCGGACAATTATCCGTCCCAGCTGTCCGGCGGACAGCAGCAGCGCGTCGCTATCGCCCGCGCGTTGGCAAGCAACCCGAAAATTCTGCTGTGCGACGAAGCGACCAGCGCGCTCGACCCGACCACAACGCGTTCGATCCTCGCGCTGCTGAAAGAAATCAACAAGACGCTCGGCATCACGATCATCGTCATCACGCATGAAATGGCGGTCATTGAGGAAATCTGTCAGCGTGTGGCTATCATCGATTCCAGCCGTATTGCAGAGGTCGGCCCGGTCGAGCAGGTGTTCACCCGTCCGCAGTCCGCAATGGCAAAACAGCTCATTTATCCGGACGGCAAGCGCGACAAGCTTGCCACCGGCAAGCACTATTGCCGCATTGTGTTCGACGGCAACTCGTCGTTTGAACCGGTGGTATCCAATATGGTGCTCGAATGCAAAGCGCCGGTCAATATCATGTTTGCCGACACCAAGGACATCGACGGTCGCGCCTATGGCCAGATGATCCTGCAATTACCCGAGGACGAACGCGCCGCCAAGCGTGCGCTGGCGTACCTCGAAACCCAGAATGTGCATGTAGAGGAGGGAGACGCCGATGCTTTCACCTGAACTTTGGGCGCAAAGCCTGTGGGAAACCTTATATATGGTCATCGTGTCGACCGCGGTCTCCTATCTGATCGGTCTGCCGCTCGGCCTGCTGCTGGTCGTGACCGATAAGGGCGGCATCCGCCCGATGCCCCCGCTCAACGCGGTGCTTGGCGTGATCGTCAATATCTTACGTTCGATCCCGTTCCTCATCCTCGCGGTCATGATTACCCCGATGACGCGCGCAATCGCGGGCAAGGCCATCGGCACGACCGCCATGATCGTCCCGCTGACGGTTGCAGCCGCGCCCTATGTAGCGCGTATGGTCGAGTCCTCGATCAAGGAAGTGCCGTTCGGCGTGATCGAAGCGGCGCAGTCCATGGGCGCAACGCCTTGGCAGATCGTGTGGAAAGTGCTGGTTCCCGAAGCCAAGCCCTCGCTGATGGTGGGCGGCGCGATCTCGATCGTCACCATCCTCGGTTACTCCGCGATGGCTGGCTTCATCGGCGGCGGCGGTCTGGGTACAGTAGCCGTCAACTATGGTTACAACCGCTATAATTTCGAGATCATGCTGGTGGCTGTTATCATCATCGTGATCGTCGTGCAGATCTTCCAGGTCTGCGGCATGTGGCTTGCGCGCCATCTGGACAAGCGCAACCGTTAATTATCCTACTTTGTTATCAAAAAATTTGATAAAACACCCGTAGAAAAGGAGAGATTCCCATGAAGAAGAAAATTGCAGCTCTGCTGGCTGGCGCTCTGTGCCTGTTGGCGCTGGCAGCCTGCGGCGGCGGCAACGACGCGCAGACCGCTGAGAACGGTGCATCTGATGACAAGACCATCACGGTCGGCGCATCCCCCACACCGCACGCGGAAATCCTGAACGCCGCAAAAGACGTACTGGCTGAGCAGGGCTGGACGCTCAACGTTGTTGAGTTTACTGACTATGTACAGCCGAACACCGCACTGGTGGACGGCGATCTGGACGCAAACTACTTCCAGCATATCCCCTATCTGAACAACTTCAACAAGGAAAACGGTGCGGATCTGGTATCCGCCATCGAGATGCACTACGAGCCGTTCGGCATCTATCCGGGCAAGACCGCAACGTTGGAAGAACTGGCGGACGGCGCGACTGTCGCTGTACCGAACGACGGCTCGAACGAGACCCGCGCGCTGCTTCTGCTGCAGGATGCTGGTCTGATTAAGCTCAAGGACGGCATCGACCCGACTTCGGACGCAACCAAGCTGGACATCGTTGAGAACCCGAAGAACCTCGACATTCAGGAAATCGCTGCCGAGCAGCTGCCGCGCTCGCTCGAGGACGTTGACCTCGCAGTTATCAACGGCAACTATGCGCTGCAGGCCGATCTGAATGCCAAGGAAGATTCGCTCATCACCGAGAATCCGGATTACGCTAAGGTTTATGTCAATGTCGTTGCTTGCCGCAGCGGAGACGAGACCAGCGACAAGATCACGGCGCTCAAGGAAGCACTCCAGAGCGACGCCGTCAAGCAGTTCATCGACGACACCTACAAGGGCGCTGTCGTTGCTACTTTCTAAAATTCCCCCAGAAAAACGCAGCCCCTCTGCCGCATTTGCGGCAGAGGGGCTTTGTTATGCTCTTATCCTCACAAATTGCCTAGTTTTTCACCGACAACCGCTTTCTGCTCGTCGGTTGGCGTCCAGCTGAAGCTGATCTCGACCAGATTGCGGTCGTAGCACAGCAGGTAGTCGTCACTCGGAATCTCATTTTCCCAAGCCACCTGCCACGCCTCGTTGGCGCCCCACGGCGCGGCGTCACACGGCGTGGCGATGCGCTTCGTGCTGAAACTGACCTGCCGCCAGTTAAGGGAAATTTCCTTTTCCAGCAGCTGCGCGCGGCACCGGCCGTACAGCGCAGGCAGTTTGACTTCGGTGACCGTGTAGTCCAGCGATGGGATGAACACATCCGCACCGTTTGTGGAGCCCCGCTCTCTGACATCGTACACGGCGACCAGCGGCGAGGCGGCGGTTTCCGTCCAGTCGGAGTGATAGTCCGCCTCGGGCAATTCGTTTCTCCACAATTCTTCCAGCGTCAGCGGCGATGCTTCGACGGCGGTCTTGGTGTCCAGCCAACCGTTTTGGGTTGCGCGTAGCGTGCCGAAAACGATGGGGGCCATCATGCCAAACGCGAGCACCACATCCACCGTGATCGTGACCGCACGGTTAACCCCGCGCGACACCTTTTTTCGCTTGAGCATCTGCTTGACGCCCTGCACCGCGGCCATCAGCACAAGCATATACAGCACCATCAGGATGCTAACCACGCGTAGCACAGGCGAACCGGTGGTCACGTTGTAGAGCAGCTGCACGATAAACGCCGCCGCACATACCGTAAACACGACCCGCTGGAACGGGCGGGTGTTGGGCGTATCGACGAACTCGCCCCGCGCAGCCGCTTTGCGTGCGCGGGCGCGCCAGCACAGGTAAGCGACGATCTCCACAAAGCACAGCAGCGCAAGCAGCGGCCACACCACCGACAGAAACAGATTGGACACGCTGGAAAACAGCCCGATCGGGTCGTCCCACAGATCGTGCACCAGCATTGCGATCCACAGCAATCCAATCGCCAGCAGGATGCCATACGGCACCAGAAAACCCTTGACCATCGCGGCATGGATGGTTTCGAGTTCGATCTCCGGGTCGGTCTCGATCGGCACGGGATCAGGCTGGTCGGTGCAGAAAATCTGCATCTGCGCCCAGCTGCACACATATTTCCAGCCTGCATGCGCGCTGAACGCATGGTATACCTGCTGGCCTTCGCTCGGCCCTGGGTCAAAGTCGGACGCTTTGGGATAATAGGTGACCGAAAATTGCAGTTTTTGCGGCTCAATGCGTCGGTACACCCAGCCAAGGTTGGATATGCGGTCGATCATCCAGCCCTTTTCTGCCATCTGTTCCAGATGCCGCTCAACCCCCGTGCGGTCATAAAAGGACAGCGTTTCCATTCTGCGTTTGGTTTTTCTCATCACGGCTCCTCCTTTCCGAAAATGCGTTCATAATCCGCCGCCTGCGCGCGCAGCCGCTGATATTCCCGATTGAGCCGCTCCCGCCCCTTATCGGTCAGCAGGTAACTGCGGCGGCGTCCGTCCACGTTTACCTCGCGAATCATCTCTGCGTCCAAAAACTGCTCAAGCAGGTTATACATCGTACCCGAGCCGACCGTGACGCGTCCCTGTGTCATAGCCGACACCTTATCAAAAATATCAATGCCGTAGCACTCCTCCCGCAGGCACAGCAGCACATAAAACATCTGCTCGGTCAACGTCTGGAATTTGGGTCTCGGCATGGTCAATCACCCCAATCTCGAATATCGAGTTTCTGTACTTTCATTATATCTCGAATATCGAGAAAGTCAAGCATAACCAATCTATTTCTGCAAAGCAAAAGCCTCTGCACCTATGCAGAGGCTTTCAAATCCACATGCTCACCAGGCCGATGAGCAGCAAATGCACCGGATAAAACCAATAAAAGAACTGTTTGAGTTTTTTCTCTCCTCGTGTTCCGTTGTAGGCCATCAGCAGCGGTATGGTCAACAGGCTGAAAATCTGAATGCCGTCGATTTGCAGTGAAAGCGCCAACAATCCAACCGAAAAGCCAAACAAGCCAGCCCTTCCCTGTTTGCAGTTTATTCCGGGATATTTCTCCCAGATGCATTCAGCCAACTCTGCAAACAGCGGCAGCAGCACGCCTAAAAATCCGTAATCAATGGTCACCCAATGACAAATCAGCCAGATGCCACCCACGCAGCCCAACATGACGCCAATGCCGCTCAGCCGCGCTGTCATCTCCCCTTGGGTCCAACAAGTCCGCCAATACCGAAACGCATACAAAGCACAAAGCGAAAGCGAAAATGTGATCAGTATGTTGCCATAAAACGTTCGGGTATACACATAATAGCCCGCTACACACAGCAGTCCCATCCCAAACAACCGCAACAGATATTGCCATGGATGGCGTGTGCGTCGGCTGCCCTCCCAGATGCAATAAGAAAACACCGGAAATGCAAGCCGCCCAATGATGCGCAGGATTGTCCACTGTGGAAACAGTTCCATACCCACGTGATCCAGCACCATTGCAGCCGCAGCAAGCAATTTGATTTGATTTTGTGATAATCCGATTGCCGATTCTCTCTGCATGCCGACCCCTTCCGATGCACCTTTCCCCCGCATCTGTCTCCGGACATATGATCTGTTTAGCATCAGTATAGCACCAAACGACACGGAATACAACGCAAATGGCTTGCATGCATGTTTTGAAGCTTACGTCTGCTCTGTCCAGCAGTACAGGACGAAATGAGTCATTGTATTCCGGTCACTTCCTCCATGGTCGGGATGGAAGTCTGCGCCCCCGGTCGGGTCACCACAATGCTGGACACACGGTTGCCAAACGCGATGGCCTCCTCATAGCTCTGTCCCCGGCTGCACGCAACGGCAAATGCCGCGGTAAAGCTGTCGCCCGCTGCAGTGGTGTCTACGGGTGTCACCTTGCAGGCGTGAAAGGCTTTCACCGAATCTTTTGTAACCATCCATGCACCGTCTCCGCCGAGCGTCACCAGCACGGTGCCAATCCCCTTTTGCAGCAGGCACTGAGCGCCCTCCTGCAACGCCTGCGGGGTCTTCAGCGTTTTCCCCAGCAGCGTCTGCAATTCGGTTTCATTGGGCTTTACAATATCAAAGCCCTCAAAAAAGCTGTCCGGCAAGCCTGTTTTCGCCGGAGCGGGATCCAGAATGATCTGTTTGCCGCGCTCCATGCCCAGCTTTTTGACATAAGACACCACATCCAGCGGAATTTCCAGCTGCATGATGATAATATCGCATGCATCCACCAACCGGATGTGCTTGTCGATCATTTCCGTGGTCAGGTGTGCATTGGCGCCGGGCACAACAATGATCGCATTTTCTCCTTGCTCCTCTACCGTAATCATAGCGTTTCCAGTCGCACAGCCGGTCAGCGTTTCAATCCCCGAGATATCCACGCCTACCTCAGCCAAATTACTCGTCAGCTGTCTGCCAAACGGATCGTCGCCCACGGCGCCGATCATAGCAACCTGTCCGCCCAGCTTTGCCGCCGCATAGGCCTGATTCGCGCCCTTTCCGCCGGGAACCAGCCGCATCTCCTGTGCCAAAATAGTTTCTCCCGGCACCGGCATCTTCTGAACATTGATGACAAAATCCATATTCAGGCTGCCTACAACCAAAATTTTTTTCATAACGATATCTCCTAACCATTTTTTATTTTTATATCATACCCATATTCTGCTTTAATCGAGTGTTCTTGTCCTTTTATGATACCGTGCTGCTTCTATTTTCGCAATGGTTTCGTTACAATGCTGTCCCATGCAAACCATGTTATTATGTTCACTCGCATTTCAATTTCCACACGCTGACAAGGGCAAAACACGAGGCATTTCTTATGATTCCAAATGACAAGCTCCGCAAACGAAAACGACCTTATATGCCATAACATATAAGGTCGTTTATCGAAAGAGAACGGAGAGTACATATTAAGTGCATTCATGTCATCGTACACGACGCAACGCCGGATAACATGAAGATAGGGCGCGAGGGTGTCGTAGATTTCATCATCGGTCAGGATAAACAGACACAAGGTAATCTGCCCCTTCGCCTCTTGTATGACTATTTGGAACATCGACATTTTCCCGAAAACCGCATCCATATCACAGATATCACCATCAAATTTCGTCGCAACATCAAGCACTCACCATAATTCTCATTTTACCCCTCTCCGTTTCCAGCATTTTTTCCTCTCTTTTTTACCTGCGATTTTTAGGGGGATTTTTCGCCGGTTTTGGTTGGGAGGAAATCAACAATTGTCATCGTCCCCCTAAAACCGACAGAAAATCCGAGAAAAACGAGCGATTTTTTGATTGGCTGTGTAAAGAAATTTGCCGGAAATGTGGTGATAGTTGCGATTTGCGCAGAGGAAACACGATCTACGAATAATGTAATTTGGCGGAAATCGATCCGTTCCAAGCCGTTCAAATCCGTTATTATCTCGATTTATTTCCGTTTTCCGTCCGTTCCAGTCCGTTATGAAAATCTATCCGTTTTCTTTTTCGTCTCACCCAAAATCGACCGAAAATCTCTGAAAAATAGACATTTTTCTTTTTGCACGTTTTCTCCCCTCTCCGTTTCCTGTACTTTTCTATCCCCTTACACCCTCTTTTTACGCATCAAAAAAGGACTTAAAGCACTTTCGTACCTTAAGTCCTTATTCCTCTCTCTTTTTACCTGCGATTTTTAGGGGGATTTTCCGCCGGTTTTGGTTAGGAGGAAATCAAATCATGTCATCGTCCCACCTAAAACCGACCGAAAATCCGAGAAAAACGAGCGATTTTTTGCGTGTCCATGTAAAGCGATTGGCTGGAAATGTGGTGATAGTTGCGATTTGCGCAGAGGAAACACGATCTACGAATAATGTAATTTGGCGCAATTCGATTCGTTCTAAGCCGTTCAAATCCGTTATTATCTCGATTTATTTCCGTTTTCCCTCCGTTCCAGACCGTTATGAAAATGCGTCCATTTTCTTTTTCGTCTCACCTAAAACAAGCCGATTGTCTCAATAAAATCGACTATTTTTTCATACCCCCATTTCTCCACTCTCCGTTTTCATCACTTTTCTTCCCTCTTCCCACCCTTTTTTACGCATCAAAAAAGGACTTAAAGCACTTTTATGCTTTAGATCTCTGTGACGTTATTCTGTCGATTTTATGTGAGGGGGTATCAAAATCATGTTATCCCCTCCCCAAATTTCCGCCCATTTTCTCACGCAAAACAGGCTAAAACCAAGTTCGCTTTCCTCGGTATCAGGCTCTGCATATACCCGCATTCCGGCTCAAAATCCGGCCCAAGCCCTCTATTTTGAGATAAAAAAAGAGACCCAAAGCACTTTTATGCTTTAGATCTCTGTGACGTTATTCTGTCGATTTTATGTGAGGGGGTTGGGCGATTTTGAATGAGGGGGTATCACAGAGTCTAAAACTTTTATTAGTCTTATTATAGCATGACTATGTTGTAGCATCAAGAATGCTGGCTATATCTTTTCCTATAATTCTCTGTAGCATCAACATATGATCCATCATATTGACTAAACTTGCTTACATCTTACATGGTATAACAGAAGTAAACACATAAAAGAAATTCAGGAGCAGTTAGTAGAGAATTTAAAGACTTTATGCTAATGGAAACCGAAGCTGGACAGATGCAAAAATATCTGGAATGCCATATCAATAATATAAGCTATTCCAAGCAACTGTTAAAAGAAATGCAGAAACATATCTTTCAGGAGTCAGCGTGCTAGCCACCACACAACATCAACGAGAGCATAAAACCGGTGGCTGCCAGCTAATAGTTAATTTCTTATTCCCGGATGTTTACTAAACGTTGGTGGCAACGTAGTTAGAGCGCAATAAACCGATCGACAACAAGAGTGGATTTAGCACCGTCCAGCGCTCAAGTAAAGGGCGCAACCAATATTTTCAACCGAATCTTACCTTCTTTATCCTTTCTATTTTCAATTACCATTCCTGTCCCAAGGCGTAACTGTTGAGAAAGAATAGTGAATTCTTTTCCGAATGCTTCACTGAATCCAGTCTTTGGTTGACGAACGGGCACACAAGGGATAGAATTATAAAAAGCAGGTCAACGGAGGAATACTAATGAGCGGAAAATATTTGAAATACATCCCCAAGCCATTACAAGAAGATTTTATTGATAATAGAGTCATTCCATTTGTTGGCGCTGGGTTTTCTAAAAATGCTATCGCCCCAGAGGGTGCAAACATTTTAGATTGGGAAGGGCTCGGAAAAAAAGTGGCAACATATATTCCCAATTACATCTATACGAATGCCATTGACGCATTATCGTTGTTTGAAAGTGAGTTTTCAAGAACTAAACTCATAGAGATTTTAGCAAGAGAACTCTATGTTAACCAACTAAAACCAGGGAAAACACATCGAACATTTTGCGATCTTTATTTTGATACTATTTGCACGACAAATTTGTTTTTCTCAGTTAAAATTTCTATACCCCTTGAAAACACTGGTGTTTCCAGCGTTTTCGTCACCTCGGTTTGGCCCTTTTCCCTCATTTTTTCCCTTGCGAGAAGAAATGAGGGAAACTTTTTTCAGGCCGTCCCTA
>CALWUJ010000026.1 GCA_944384725.1 uncultured Agathobaculum sp.
CGCTTGACGCTCGGGCTTTCATAATGCTCACGCTTGCGGAGCTCGGAAAGCGTACCCGCCTTGGCGCACGAACGCTTGAAACGGCGCAGCGCGCTGTCAATAGATTCATTTTCTTTGATGCGGATCTCCGACACTGTTTTCCCTCCCTCCGCGCGTTCCCCTCTGGAGGAACACTTTGCACGGCCGCATGCACCATGGCACACAAAACCGTAAGAATATTATATCTGTTTTTACCGTCCGTGTCAATAAGAAAGTTTAACGAACGACCAGATTGACAATTTTACCAGGTACGACGATCTGCTTGACCATTTCCTTGCCTGCGATCGCGTTCTGCACCTTCTCCTCTGCAAGCGCGGTGTCGATAGCCACCTGCTTATCGCAATCTGCCGGCAGCTTGATCGTGCACTTGAGTTTGCCGTTGACCTGTACCGCCACTTCCACGGTATCCTCGACCGTCTTGGCTTCTTCATATACCGGCCACGGCGCAACAGACAGCAGGCTTTCGCCGCCCATCTGCTGCCACAGTTCTTCGGTGATGTGCGGTGCAAACGGGTTGAGCAGCGTCAGGAAGGTCATATATTCGGCCTTGTTGACACCCTTATCATAGAACTCGTTGAGCATGGTCATCAGCGCCGCAATTGCGGTATTCGCCTTGAGGTTGTCCGCATCCTCACCGACCTTCTTGATCGTGCGGTGCATGAGTACTTCGTTCTGCTTCGAGTACGCGTCGCCCTCTTGTACCTTTTCAGCCAGACCCCAAACGCGCTCGAGGAAACGGCGGCAGCCCTTGATGGACTTCGGGCTCCACGGCGCAGCCTTTTCAAAGTCACCGATGAACATTTCATACAGGCGCATCGTGTCTGCGCCATAGGTATCAACGATCTCGTCCGGATTGACCACGTTGCCGCGGCTCTTGGACATCTTCTCGCCGTTCTCGCCCAGAATCATGCCGTGGCTCGTGCGGCGGGCATACGGCTCCTTGGTCGGCACCACGCCGATGTCATACAGGAACTTGTGCCAGAAACGGCTGTACAACAAGTGCAGCGTGGTGTGCTCCATACCACCGTTGTACCAGTCGACCGGCGACCAGTATTCCAGTGCTTCCTTAGAGGCCAGCGCCTTGTCATTGTGCGGGTCCATGTAGCGCAGGAAGTACCACGACGAACCAGCCCACTGGGGCATGGTGTCGGTTTCGCGCTTGGCAGGGCCGCCGCAGCACGGGCAGGTCGTGTTGACCCAGTCGGTCATCTTGGCAAGCGGGCTTTCGCCGTTCTCGGTCGGCTCGTAGCTCTCCACATCCGGCAGGGTCAGCGGCAGCTGCTCCTCCGGAATTGCCACCCAGCCGCACTTCTCGCAGTGCACCAGCGGGATGGGTTCGCCCCAGTAGCGCTGGCGAGAGAATACCCAGTCGCGCAGCTTATACTGCACCTTGGCGTGACCGATGCCCTTCTCCTCCAGCCATGCGATCATTGCCGGAATCGCATCCTTAACCGTCTTGCCGTTGAGGAAATCCGAGTTGACCAGAATGCCGGTCTCGTCCTTGGCCGTGAACGCAGCCTTCTGCACATCCTCGCCGCCGGAAACAACCTCGATGATCTCGCAACCGAACTTCTTGGCAAACTCCCAGTCACGGTCGTCATGCGCCGGAACCGCCATGATCGCGCCCGTGCCATAGCCCATCAGGACATAGTCGGACACGAAAATCGGAATCTCTCGGCCATTGACGGGGTTGATGGCAGCCACGCCGTCGAGCTTGACGCCGGTCTTGTCCTTGTTCAGCTCGGTGCGCTCAAAATCCGACTTGCGTGCGGCTTCCTCACGGTACGCGCGTACCGCATCAATGTTCGCGAGCTTGTCCGCCCATTGCTCGATTGCAGGATGCTCGGGCGAGATAACCATATAGGTTGCGCCAAACAGCGTATCCGGACGGGTGGTGTAAACGGTCAGCGTATCGCCCTCGGTGGTCTTGAAATCGACCTCTGCGCCAGTCGAACGGCCGATCCAGTTGCGCTGCTGCACCTTGACGCGCTCAATGAAGTCCACCTCATCCAGATCGTCGATCAGGCGCTGCGCATACTTGGTGATCGCCAGCATCCACTGGCTCTTGGTCTTGTGCACAACCTCGCTGCCACAGCGCTCGCACACGCCGTTGACAACCTCTTCGTTTGCCAGCACACACTTACAAGAGGTGCACCAGTTGACGCTCATTTCCTTTTTATAGGCAAGGCCCTTTTTGAACAGCTGCAAGAAGATCCACTGCGTCCACTTGTAATAGTTCGGGTCGGTCGTGTTGATCTCGCGCGACCAGTCGAACGACAGGCCGAGAGACTTGAGCTGACTCTTAAAGCGCGCAACGTTCTTCTTGGTCACTTCGGCCGGATGGATATGGTTCTTGATGGCAAAGTTCTCGGTCGGCAGGCCAAATGCATCCCAGCCCATCGGATACAGCACATTATAGCCCTGCATACGCTTTTTGCGCGCAACAATATCCAGCGCAGTATAAGAGCGCGGGTGGCCTACGTGCAGGCCCTGACCGGACGGATACGGGAACTCAACCAGCGCATAGAATTTTTCTTTATCGCCGCCGTTTTCCGCTTCGAAGCAATGTGCCTCATCCCAGATGTCCTGCCACTTTTTTTCAACCAGTTTGTGATCGTACTTCAACGGTATTTCCCCCTAAAGTGAATGGTTTATTTTAGGCGCGGTAACGCGGCGGACACACTTTCTGCATCCGCCGCATCCCGTTTTATTTTTCTGCAATGCCAAGCTCGGACAGCGCCACAGGCGTGCCGTCCTTCCACAGGTTCTCCAGATTGTAGAACTTGCGCGCCTCCGGCATGAACACGTGCAGCACCACGCAGCCATAATCCAGCAGCATCCACTGCGCAGATTCATAACCTTCGGTATGATGCACGAGCGTTTCATGGTCGTATTTCAGGCGCCACTCTACGTTATCCGCCAGCGCCTTGACCTGCGTGGTCGAGGAAGCCGAACAGATGACAAAATATTCGGTCAGCTCGGTCAGGCGTTCTACCTGCAACACTTCGATTTCCTGCGCTTTTTTCTCTATCAGCGCTTCACAAATCGCTTTTACAGTATCTTTTGCAGTCAATTTTCAAACTCCTTCTTTATTATCATGCTTCCGGGTCTACCACGGCACCGCCGCCCGACGTATCTCCGCCGCCAGAGGTCTCTCCGCCGCCAGAGGTCTCTCCGCCGCCCGAAGTATCTCCACCGCCGGCCGAACCGCCGCCCGACGTATCTCCGCCGCCGGTCGAACCGCCGCCCGACGTATCTCCGCCGGTCGAGCCACCGCCAGAGGTCTCTCCGCCGCCGGTACTGCCGCCGCCAGAGGTGTCTCCGCCAGTCGAGCCACCGCCCGAGGTGTCACCACCACCGGATGTTTCGCCGCCGCCCGAAGAGCCTCCGCCGGTTTCAGGGTCCGTACTGCCGCCGCTCGAAGTGTCTCCACCGGACGAGCTGCCGCCGTCGGACGAACTGGTATCATCGCTATAATCCTCCTCGGAGGTATCGCCCCAGACGTAGTTATCCTCGCCCGAGCTGACGCCGCCGCTCCAGCTCGAAGAGCTGCCGCTTTCCGGCCCGCTTACCATATCGAGCGTCGTGATCGGCTCCTCAAACGGGTTAAAGTACTTGTTGACCAGATCAAGCGTCTCCTGATAATACGGGAAGAAGAACGAGTACTGGTACGGATCGCTGCCGGCGTAGCTCATAGCGCCGTAACCGGGAAGCGTGAAGAACTGGATATTCTCGTTTTTGATCTGCAAAGCCTGCATGCCCATCCAGAGCAGCTCACCCGCAGTCAAATCGGTCTTAACGTTCTGGAACACCGCATCGGCAATCGAGGAGATTTTGGTGATGTTTTTGAGCTGGAATACTTCGGCTGCAAGCGTCTTGAGGAACTTTTGCTGATTCTCCACACGGCCCTCGTCGCCGTTCGGATACTGCACCGAATAGTCGTTATTATGGCGCCAGCGCAAAAATTCTACCGTCTGTTTACCGTCCAGATGCTGCATACCGGCATAAAGGTCAATGTGCAGATTCTGCGACGGATCATCATATTCCATGCGGAACGGAATTTCGTAGTCAATGCCGCCGATCGCGTCTACAATTGCCGCAATGCCGTCGAAATTGACGATAACGTATTTGTCCGGCTTGAAGCCCATCAGACGTTCAATCTCGGTTTTGGTCTGTTCAATGCCTTTGCTCATGCCGTAAGCAGCATTGATCTTGCGGCTGGCACCGCTCAGACCGTTGTTGCACATCGTATCACGCGGAATATTCATGATGTTGATGGTTTTTTTATTGACGTCCATCGTCGCAACCATCAATGCATCGGTTCTAGTTTCATCCTCATCGACCGCGCCGACCACAAAGGTAAACACATCGTCGATGCGCGTGCCCGAATTGAGCATGCTGTTAACGTCGATCTTATCCCCGTTTTCCTTGTCCTTGATCGTGGGATCATTGGCTTGCGGCGGACGGATAAACATCACTGCGGCAGCCGCAGCGCAAAGCAGCAACGCAAGCACAACCACTATGGTAATGATGATCCGCCTGCGCTTCTGTCCCTTCGTCAGCTGTTTTTTCACCTTCGCACCTTTTTTGCCTGTCGGTTTTGGTGCGGACTGCGGCGCTCGCTGCGCCATAGGCTTTGACGCGGACTGCGGCGCTCGCTGCGCCGTAGGCATCGGCTTTTGATTGGTCTTGCCCGCAGCCTGCCGCGGCGCGCTTTGCTTTTGCGTGCGGTTTGTGCGGCCGCTGTGGCCTCCGTTGCCTCCAAAAAGTTTCAAACGATTCCTGCCTCCAGTATTGTCCTATTCGTCACGCCAGCGAATGCCATGCCGGATCATATCATTATATGCCGCGACTGTATCGCTGTGTATCAGTTTGCCACGCTGAACCAGTTCGGTCAGCGTCTGGTCATAACAATAGAGCAGCGCACGGTCAATGCTTTTCCGCGCCAGCTCACGCGCCTTTTCCACGCCGGGAAAGTCGCGCGTATCCTCGATGTAATCCGCCAGATAAAGAATCTTATCCAGCAAGGTCATACCGTGCTTGCCGGTGGTGTGGCAGGCGATTGCGTCGCAGATATCTTCGGGCATGCCGTATTCCTCGCGCGCAATGGCTGCCGCCGTTTTTCCGTGCAGCATTTTCGGTTCGCTTTTTTCAACGGTACAGGGTATTATACCGTATTTCTCACATAAATTCAACTGTTCTTGCGGAGAAAGATGCTTTGTTATGTCGTGTAGGATTGCGGCCACCCCTGCCTTTTCCGGATCGCCGCCAAAGCGCTCCGCCAGCTTCCTGGCTGCCCGCTCACATCCCAGCGTATGCTCATACCGGTATCCGTGCAATCGTGCCAGAATCCCTTGCCTCATTTCATCGTTACACAACATAACTTTTCCCCGCCTTTCTGAATTTTATATCGCTTGTTGTCAATAACCGTAAAGGTGATTTCGCTCGATATAATCCGCGACCGCGGGCGCGGTATAGCGGCGCAGCGCGCCACCTTGCCGCAACTCGGTCGATGAAATGGTAATGCTCGGCCCCTGCACCAGCTCGATATGTGCATGCATGCTGCGGTGCAGCAGGACCGCCTTGCGCCGCAGCCTTGCCCAATCATCCTGCGTGCGGGCACAGACCGCCAGTGTACACAGCTGCACAATCTCATCCGATGCATACCAAACACGATCAAATGCCATCAGCATGTCTGTGCCGACAATCAGATACAGATCGGTTTCTCCGCGCGCGTGCAGCGCACGCAACGTGTCCACTGTATAGCTCGCCCCGCCGCGATCCACTTCAATGGTATCCAGCTGTGCCCACGGTATATCTTTTGTCAGCAGACGCACCATCTCGCAGCGGTCAGCTGCCGTTGCCGTGTGTTCGGGCAGAGCCTTGTGCGGCGGAATATTCGTCGGAATAAACAGCACTCGATCGAGACCGAGCGCATCATGTGCCAACTCTGCGGCGCGCAGATGCCCCAGATGCGGCGGGTTGAACGTACCGCCGAGGATACCCGTCCTCATTTGACCAACACGATCTTTCGCTTATCTTTGTCCCGCGCCTGCCGGTACACAATGAATTTGGAGCCGATGCATTGCACCGGCTCGGCGCCGGTTGCTTCGCACAGCGCCTCGGACACCGTACGCGGGGTGCGCATGGCATTTTCGAGCACCTTGCCCTTGACCAGTTCATGCGCCTCGAGCAGCTGATCGAGCTGGCGCTCGACCGCGTCGGTCACGCCTTCCTTGCCGATGATCAGCGTATCAGCCAAGGGATTTGCCAAAGCGCGCAGCTGCGCGCGCTGTTTGGTTGTCAGCATAAATGATATTCTCCTGTCTTTTGGTTTCAAATCCGGGTTTTGAGCGTCTCTTTCAGCGCACGCAACGCACGGCCTCGGTGCGAGATCTGATTTTTGACCTCGCCCGGCAGTTCCCCGAACGTGCAGCCATACGCAGGCACGAAGAACAACGGGTCGTACCCAAAACCGCCTGCACCGCGGCTCTCACGGAGCAGTTCCCCCTCGCACTCGCCGCGCACAGTAAGCTGCTGCCCGTCCGGCAGGATGCATGCAATCGCGCATACAAAGCGGCAGGCACGTTCCTCTTTGTCCCGCATATTCTCTAATAAAAACGTATTGCGGTCGGAATCGGTTCCCTCGCAGTAGCGCGCGGAGTAGATGCCAGGCGCACCGTCCAGTGCGTCCACGCATAGGCCGCTGTCGTCTGCAATTGCGGGCAGACCGGTAAAATCCGCCGCACTTTTCGCCTTGATGATAGCATTTTCTTCAAATGTGGCGCCGGTTTCCTCCGGCTCAGGCGCATTTTCAGGCAGCGACAGCACTTCAATGCCGAGTTCACCCAAAATCTCCGCCATTTCTTTGATTTTCTTCTGGTTGTGGGAGGCAAGCACAAATTGCATTACAGGCTCTCCCCCATCACGCGGCTCTGCTCTTCGCACAGACGCAGACAGCCTGCTTTGCCCAGCGCCAGCAGTTTTTGCAGCTCGGTGTCCGAAAACGGACGACCCTCGCCCGTACCTTGCACCTCGATAAACTCTCCTGCCGAGGTCATCACAACATTGCAGTCCACGATTGCATGGCTGTCCTCGGCATAATTGAGATCAAGAATGGCCTCATCCTCGAAAATGCCAACCGAAACCGCCGCCACCTGCGCAGAAAGCGGCATTTTCTCGATCACGCCTTCGTCGAGCAGCTTTTTGCACGCAATCCACAGGGCTACAAACCCGCCCGTAATCGACGCGCACCGCGTACCGCCATCCGCCTGGATCACATCGCAGTCCACCGTGATCTGACGCTCACCGAGCGCTTCGCGGTCGACCACCGCGCGCAGCGAACGACCAATCAGCCGCTGGATCTCACTCGAACGCCCATCCAGCTTGAGGCTCTTGATATCGCGTTTTTTGCGCGTATTGGTCGCACGCGGCAACATGGCATACTCCGCCGTCACCCAGCCAAGGCCCTTGCCTTCCAGAAAGGGCGGCACCTTGTCCTCAACCGAAGCGGTGCAAATCACCTTGGTGTTGCCCATTTCGACCAGCACTGATCCTTCAGCGTACATTGTATAATCCTTTGTGATCTTCACCGGACGCAATGCGTCAGGCATTCTTCCGTCAGGTCGTTGCATTATGCGTTTTCTCCTTCCACAGGCGGCAAAATAGCTTCCAGGAATGCCGCGCGGTCAAAATCAATCAGATCGTCAATGCCCTCGCCTACGCCGACCAGCTTGACCGGAACACCCAGTCCTGCCGAAATAGCGATCACAATGCCGCCCTTCGCCGTGCCGTCCAGCTTGGTCAGCACAATACCGGTCAGGTGCGCGGCTTTGTTGAATTCCTCCGCCTGATGCACCGCATTCTGGCCGGTCGTGGCATCCAATACGAGCAGCGTCTCGCGGGATGCATCCGGCAGCTCGCGGGAAATAACACGGTCGATCTTGGCAAGTTCGTTCATCAGATTCGCCTTGTTGTGCAGACGGCCCGCCGTGTCTACGATAATCACGTCACTGCCACGCGCCTTTGCCGCCGCGATCGAGTCAAACACAACTGCCGCCGGGTCTGCACCCTCACCGTGGCGCACAATATCCGCGCCCGCGCGCTTCGCCCAGATCTCAAGCTGGTCGGCCGCCGCTGCGCGGAACGTATCCGCTGCGGACAGCATGACCTTTTTGCCCTCATTCACATAGCGGGCGGCCAGCTTGCCGATCGATGTGGTCTTGCCCACGCCATTGACGCCGATCACCAGAATAACCGCAGGCTTGCCCGAAACATCGAGCGGCTGGTTTTCCAGCATGTTGTCGGTCAGTACCTCACGCAGCAATTCACGCAGTTCCGGCGCGGTCGTGATTTTCTTGAGTTTCGCGCGTTTTTCCACCTCAGCGACAATCTTCATCGAGGTTTCCGCGCCCACGTCGGACAAAATCAGCGCTTCTTCCAACTCTTCGAGCAGGTCTGCGTCGATCTTGACAAACGCCGCAAACACATTGTCCAGCGAGCGGCCTACTGCGTCGCTGGTTTTCTGCAAGCCTTGTTTGATCTTATCAAAAAATCCCATAATAACTCCTCAAATTGTGATTTTTTACCGAATGGTATTCCCCAACTGCTTTTCCGCTTCCGCAAGGTTGAGCATCAGCATTTTGGAAACGCCCTGCTCCTGCATGGTCACGCCGTAGAGCATGTCGGCTTCCTCCATCGTGCCGCGGCGGTGCGTGATGACGATAAACTGCGTGGCATTGGTCAGGCGCCGGATATACTGCGCGAACCGCGCGACGTTGACATCGTCAAGCGCAGCCTCGATCTCGTCAAGTACGCAGAACGGGGTCGGCCGCAGCTTCAAAATCGCAAAATACAGTGCAATCGCCACGAACGCCTTTTCGCCGCCTGAAAGCAGCGTCAGCGTCTTGACCGCCTTGCCCGGCGGGGAAACGCGGATATCAATACCGCAGTTCAGGATATCCGAGGTGTCAGCAAGCTGTAATTCCGCATGGCCGCCACCGAAAATCTCGCGGAAGGTCTCCCCGAAATATGCGTTGAGTTTGGCAAACTCGGAAGCAAAAATCTCCTTCATGCTGACGGTCAGCTGCTCAATAACCTTGTACAGCTCATGCTGCGCCTTTTCCAGATCATCCTTCTGCTCGCCCATGAAAGTGTACCGTTCAAGCGCTTTCTGATATTCCTCTACTGCATCGAGGTTGACGTTGCCAAGGCCGCGCATCTTCATGCGGATGCCCTGTGCCTGCTCCTTGGCTTCGGATACATCTTCCAGCGGACGCGCAACCTCGGCCGCAGGCGTGGGTGTCAGCTCATAGTTTTCCCACATTTTATCTAAAATCTGCGTTTCCTCGCTTCTGAGTTGCCCCGCGCGGTTTTCCAATCGCGCGGACTCGCGTTCGAGGTTGAGAATCTCTTCGTTTTTGCTTTGCGCTTCGCGGTCCACCCGAGCGCGTTCACCCTCGACCCGCTCCCGCTGCTGCATCTGTGCATCCAATGTCTCATGCAGCCGCTTCTCTGCCGCAGCCGTCTCCTTGCCTGCTTGCTCGGTCTGCGTCAGTTCGCCCATTAAACGGCCAATCTCCGCTTCGAAGCCCGCAATCGTATCTGCGGCACCGGAAACCCCGGCATCCAGTTCAGCCTTGAGCTGTTCCAAATCGACCAGCGCACGCGCTTCACTCGCAGCTTCCGAACGGTTCTGCGCCAGCTCGGTCTGCATTGCCGTCATGCGCGACGCATTTTCGGTAGCCTGTACGCTTTGCTCATCCAGCGCAGCACGGCAGCGCTCGACCTCGTGTTCGGCGTCATCCAGCGCCCGTTGTGCGCCCGCTTGCTTTTCATCGCACTGTGCGATTGCATCCTCGTACTGCTGCTTGGCCTCGGCAAGGTTATCCCGCTCGAGCACCAGACCATCGTACTGATGCTGCAAACTGTCAACCAGTACGCGGTGCTGCGATACCGATGCACGCAATCCTGCCTCATCCTGCTCAGCGCGGATGCGTTCCGCCTCGATTGCTTTGAGGTCGTATTCCAGCGCTGCGTATTCTTCTTTCGCCTCATGGAACGCGCGGTCAGCCTGTGTCCGCGCTTCTTCCAACCGCTTGACCTGCTCCTGCGCGGCCTTGAGCCGTCCTGCACGAGCCAGCGCACCTGTACCGCGTGACGCCGAGCCGCCGGTCATCGCGCCGCCCGCCTGAATGATCTGTCCATCCAACGTGACGATGCGGAAGCGGTGCCCATAAGCGCGCGCAAGCACCAGAGCGGTGTCCATATTCTCAGAAACCACCGTGCGCGCCAGCAAGTTCTGCACGATGGCGGTATAGCGTTTATCGAAAGTGAGCAGTCGGTCAGCGGTGCCAAAACAGCCGTTTTGTGTCTCCAACCCGCTTTCCCGCAGCGTTGCGGGACGAATCGTGTCAACCGGCAGGAAGGTCGCGCGACCGCCGTCTGTACGCCGCAAAAACTCGATGCAGCGTTTGCCGTCGGCTGCGGTATCCACCACGATGGAGGACGCCGATGCACCGAGCGCCGTATCGATCGCCGTGACGAATCGATCATCCGTCGCAATCAGCGAGGACACCGGCCCATGCACACCGCGCATCGAGCCGCGCTCAACCTGCTGCATGATGGACTTGACCGAGCGCGAAAAGCCCTCATAGTCCCGCTGCATATCACTGAGCATCTTAACACGGTTTTTGGCATCCGTGAGCGCCGCCTGCGCTTTTGTCAGCTCGTTCTGCAAGGTTTCCACCTTTTTGCGGCGGCTGTCTGCTTTGAGGGCAATGCCCTGTACCTTATTTTTCGCACCAGCGAGCGTGTCCAGACATGCCTGCATGCGTGTTTCCAGCTCGTTCTGCGTTTGTTTTTCCTGTTGCAGCCGTTTGTCTGCGGCATCAATGTCAGCCGCGATCGTATCACGCCGCCCATCCATTCCGGCAAGGCTGGTTTCCGCCGCCGTGCGGTCGAGCGCAAGTGCATGCAACTCGTTCTGCCGCATATCGCGCACCTGCTGTGCCTGCCGCAGCGCCTGTTCTGCCTGCGTGCGCCCTGCATCCTGCGCGGCGATCTGCTTTTCCAAATCAGCCAGCTGCGCCGTCAGCCCGGCATGGCGGGTATCGAGCAATTCGATCCGTGCGCGCCGCTCCGACAGCTGCGTGCCCAGATTGTGCGCCTGTTCACTGCGCTGCTGGCTTTCGCGCCGTGCGCGGTCGATATTTTCCCGGTTGTTCTGAATGTTGGCGCGCAGTACCGCAGCGCGGCTCGCCTGATCGGCGGCACGCTGCTCGGTTTCGCGCAGCTGCTGACGCATATGGTCGGCTTCACGGTCGATCGCGCGCATGTCCTCGGAAAGCTGCTCGGACTGTGCGTATAACGTCTCCTGCGCCTGCTTAGCCTGTGCCAGCTGGCCGGAACAAATCGCTGTATCCTTCTCCAGTTTGGCAGCGTCCGCCTTGATACGATCCAGCGAAAGCAGCCAGAGCGAGATCTCCAGCACACGAAGTTCATCACGAAGCAGCAAATATTGTTTTGCCTTGTCCGCCTGCTTTTCCAGCGGACCAATCTGCCGTTCCAGTTCGTCATACAGATCGCGGATACGGGTCAGATTTTCCTCGGTGGCGACAAGCTTGCGCTCTGCCTCCTCCTTGCGATAACGGAACTTGGTGATACCGGCCGCTTCCTCAAAGATCTCACGCCGATCCTCACTCTTCAGGGACAAAATCTCGTCAATGCGGCCCTGTCCGATGATGGAATAACCATCGCGCCCAAGACCGGTATCCATGAACAGTTCATGGATATCGCGCAAACGGCAATGCTTTTTATTGAGAAAATACTCGCTCTCTCCAGAGCGATAGTATCGGCGGGTGACCATAATCTCGGTAAACTCCGAGCGGAACACCCCCCCGGAATTATCCAAAATCAAAGAGACTTCTGCAAAGCCAACCGGCCCACGCTTAGCTGTTCCGCCGAAGATGACGTCCTCCATCTTTGCGCCGCGCAGCGAACGCGAGGACTGCTCGCCCAACACCCAGCGGATTGCATCCGAAATATTCGATTTTCCCGAACCGTTCGGCCCGACGATTGCCGTCATGCCGCCAACAAACTGAATCTCGGTCTTGTCCGGAAACGACTTAAAGCCTTGTAAAATCAGGCTCTTTAATACCATGTGACACCTCGAACATATATATGGTATTATTTTACCACTTGACACGCCGGTTTTCAATGCGAAAAGCAGAATTTACGACCTGTTCACACCTTGCATCCTTGTCTCTTCCAAATATGGCAAAAGGCTCCGAAAGTATTTCTTTCGAAGCCTTTTTCTATCATTTTACACCCATAGAGGCCAGCGCCTGCTTGGCTGCCATCTGCTCCGCCTCTTTTTTGCTCCGTCCGGTGCCGGACGCGAACACATTGGAGTTTAAGAGCAGTTCCATGGTAAAACGCTTATCGTGATCCGGGCCGGACTGACCCGCTAATCGGTATTCCAGCGTTTCCTGCTTGTTTTTCTGCACGATCTCCTGCAGCATGGTCTTGTAATCCTTAAACGCACCACCCGCAATCGCCACATCTACCTTATGCGGGATAAAACGCAACACAAACGCGCGCGCGGGTTCGATGCCTCCGTCCAGATAGATCGCGCCCAGCAGCGCCTCGGTCGCATCCGCCAGAATGCTCGGACGCTCACGCCCGCCGCCGGTCTCTTCGCCGTGCCCCAGACGAATTTCATCCGGAATGCCCAGTTCATGCGCAATCTCGCACAGCGCACCCTCGCAGACCACCGCTGCACGCAGTTTTGTCAGATCGCCCTCCGGCAGATCCGGATAGTGGGTGAACAAATAATCCGCCGTGACAAAGCCCAGCACCGAATCGCCCAGAAACTCCAGCCGCTCGTTGTGGTGCAGATGATTGCCACGATGCTCATTGGCATAGGAAGTATGCGTCATCGCGGTTTCCAGCAGCGCGGTATTTTTGAATTGATAATCAATTTTCAGCATGTTTTCACCTCCCGCGTGCGTCTTTAGGACGCATGCATGGACGGTATCGCAGCATTTTCTGCATTTACTCCACCGTCATGTACTGTATATTCTGCTCTACTTCGTGGATCATGCCCGACTTGGTGTAAGCAATTGCCTGCCGCACGGCATTCATCACTGCGATCTCGTTGGATGAACCATGCGCCTTGATGACCGGCTTTGCAATGCCGAGGAACGGCGCGCCGCCGATCTTATCCTGATTGAACAGATCGCGGAACTCATCCATGCCCTTTTTGCAGGCAAGATATCCCAGCTTAGTCGCGGTATTGCGCATGAAAACGCCCTTGATCTGTCCGGCCATGAACTTGGCAACACCCTCAATCGTCTTGAGCATGACGTTGCCGGTAAAGCCGTCGCATACCGCCACGTCGCATGCGCCGAGCGGCACCATGCTGCCTTCCACATTGCCGACAAAATTCAGGCGGCCCTCGTCGCCCGCTTTCTTGAGCAGCGCATAGGCTTCCTTGCGCAGCGGATCGCCCTTGGTATCCTCTGTGCCGTTGTTGACCAGACCAACGCGCGGTTTCACAACGCTGTTGATCTTCTCCGCATACAGCGAGCCGAGGAACGCAAATTGCAGCAGCATTTCCGCCGTGCACTCGGTGTTGGCACCCGCGTCGCACAGCATGACCTGTCCACCGCTGCACGGCATGACAGGCGCCAGCGCGCCGCGGCGGATGCCCTTGATGCGGCCGCCGAACAGCGTTGCACCGGTCAGCAGCGCGCCGGTGTTGCCCGCGGAAACGAGCGCATCACCCTCGCCCGCCTTGAGCAGCTTGAACGCCACCGCCATGGAGGAATCCGGCTTTTTGCGCAAAACCGTCGCCGGATCGTCATGCATATCAACCAGATCAGAGGCCGGCATGATGGTCAGGCCGTTCGTGTCCTGCATGCCGCGCTTTTTCAGGATCTCCGCCACGGTATCCGGCTGGCCGACTAGCATCACCTGCTCGCCGTATTCCTTCGCCGCCAGCGCGCCGCCGATAACGGCGGATTCCGGCGCGTTATCGCCGCCCATTGCGTCCACGATGATCCTCATATCAAAGCTCCCCTTTCAGACTGTCGATCTTTTCGAGCGCCCGCTCGGATATTTTTGTATTTTTCTCCCGCTTGCCCTTGATCTTATAGCCCAGCGGGTCGAGAATGCCGAAATTGACGTTCATCGGCTGGAATTTCGCCACCGTATGATCGGAAATATAGCACGCGAGCGCACCGGTCGCGGTCTGGCGGTTGAGTGTCGGCATGGTTTTTCCCTGCATCTCCAGCGCAGTTGCCACGCCCGCGACCCAGCCGGACGAAGTGGACTCCACATAGCCCTCCACGCCGGTCATCTGTCCTGCAAAGCGGATACGCGGGTCGGCCTTGAGCGCATAGGTCGCGTCCAACAGACGCGGCGAATCCAGAAACGTATTGCGGTGCATCACGCCATAGCGCACAAACTCGGCGTTCCTGAGCGCCGGGATCATGGAAAACACCCGCTTCTGCTCGCCCCATTTCAGGTGAGTCTGGCAACCGACCAGATTGTACAGTGTGCCCTGCGCGTTATCGCGCCGCAGCTGCAACACCGCATACGGGTCTTTGCCTGTCTTAGGATCGGGCAGGCCGATGGGTTTCAAAATACCAAAGCGCATCGTGTCGTACCCACGACGCGCATTGACCTCGATCGGCATGCAGCCCTCGAACACCTTAGAGTCCTCAAACCCATGCACGGGCGCTTCCTCCGCCGTGGTCAGCGCATTCCAGAACGCATCGTATTCATCCTTGGTAAAGGGACAGTTGATGTAATCCGCCGTTCCCTTTCCGTAACGCGAGGCGATATAGGCAGAATCCATGTCAATGCTCTCGGCGGTCACGATGGGCGCCGCCGCGTCGTAAAAGTGCAGAAACTCGCCGCCCACCTTGCGATGGATCGCATCAAACAGCGTGTCCGAGGTCAGCGGACCGGATGCAACGATCACCTTTCCCTCGGGAATGTCGGTCACTTCGCCGTATACGATTTCGATGTTCGGGTGGTTTTTGATTTTCTCGGTCACCGCACAAGCAAACGCCTCACGGTCGACCGCGAGCGCGCCGCCCGCCTCAACGCGGTTTTCGTCTGCACAGGTAAGGATCAAACTGCCCAGACGGCGCAATTCCTCTTTGAGCAGGCCCGCCGCATTGGAAAGTTCATCCGAGCGCAGCGAGTTGGAACAGACCAGCTCCGCAAAATCATCCGAATGGTGCGCAGGCGTGTGCTGCTGCGGCTTCATTTCATGCAGCCGCACCAAAATGCCGCGCTGCGCGAGCTGCCACGCTGCTTCACAGCCAGCCAAACCCGCACCGACGACCGTTACCTGATTATTCATCCGCGGCCTCCTTCGCTTTTGCAGACTTGCGGGCAGGCTTTTTCGCCTTTGCTGCCTTCTCCGCTGCCTTTTCAGCCTCGTACTTTTCCAGCGCCTTGGCATACTGTGCCTGCTGCGTCTTGGTCAGCGCCTGTACATCCTCGTCTTTCAGCTTCTTGAAGCGGTTCGTGGTTTTGGTCATCCACGGCACCTGTTTTTTCGCAGCAGGCTTCTTGGCCGCCGTCTTTTTGGCAGTCGTCGCCTTTTTCGTTACCTTTTTAGGCTTTTCTTCGGTTTCACCCGCCGCTTCTGCCACTGCCTTGGCTGCCGCGCGCTCCGCCGCCTTCGCGGCGCGCGCCTCACGGCGCTGACGGTTCTTCTCGGTCTCTTCGGGAGACAAGCCCTCCTTGACCAACTCCTTGTAGCCGCAGCCCTCACGCAGGCACACATCCGTGACCTCCTTGGAGTCACGGTCGGTGTGGCGGAACAGCGAGGAATCGCACTGCGGGCACTTGGTCTTGAGCGGCTTATCCCATGTCATAAACTGACAGGTCGGATAAGTGTCGCAGCTGTAATACACATAGCCGCGCGCGGACTTCTTCTTGACCACCTTTGCGCCGCATACTGGGCAGGCCGCGCCCGTATCCTCGGTGATCGGCTTGGTGTTGGTGCACTCCGGGAAGCCCGGACAAGCAAGGAACTTGCCGAAGCGGCCGGACTTGATAACCATGTTGCGGCCGCACTTGTCACAGATCACGTCCGTGACCTCATCCTGAATCTTGATACGCTTGCCCTCAAGGTCAATTTCCGCCTGTCCCAGCGCCTTTTCAAAGCCGTCATAGAAGGTATGCAGCAGCTGGATATAGTCCAGCTTGCCCGCTTCAACCTCGTCGAGCTGCTCCTCCATGTTGGCGGTGAACTCGTAATCCGCAACCGACTTGAACTCGTCGACCAGCAGGCCGGTCACACCTTCGCCCAGCGGCGTCGGACGCAGTGCGCGGTTTTCCTTGGTGACATAATCGCGATCCAGAATGGTAGAAATGGTCGGCGCATAGGTGGACGGACGGCCGATGCCGCGTTCTTCCATCGCGCGGATGAGCGACGCCTCGGTGTAGCGCGCGGGCGGCTGGGTGAAGTGCTGCGCAGGGTCGAGCTTTTCGACCGTCAGCTTGTCGCCCTGATCGAAGCGCGGCAGCGGCTTGCCTGCGTCACCCTTCTTTTCGTCGTCCGTGCCTTCCTCATACACGGCGGTAAAGCCCGGGAACGCAACCGTGTGTCCGGACGCGCGGAACACATGACCCTCAGATACGATATCGGCCGACACGGTGTCGAGCAGCGCGTCCGCCATCTGACAGGCGACAAAGCGCGACCAGATCAACTTGTAGAGCTTGTACTGGTCAGGCGTCAGATACTGGCGGATCTCGTCTGGCAGCAGCTTTACGTCCGACGGACGGATCGCTTCGTGCGCGTCCTGTGCATTGCCCTTGGTCTTGAACACGCGCGGCTTGCCGGGATAATACTGATCGCCGTAGCGCCCGCGGATAAAGCCAGCAGCAGCAGCGGTGGCCTCATCGGCCAGACGCAGCGAGTCGGTACGCATATAGGTGATCAAACCGGTCAGGCCATACTCCCCCAGTTCGATACCTTCGTACAGCTCCTGTGCAATGCTCATCGTGCGGCGTGGCGTCATATTGAGCTTGCGGCTGGCTTCCTGCTGCAAAGTCGAGGTGATAAACGGCGGCGCTGGGCTGCGCTTCTTCTTACCACGCTTGATATCGCCCACGACAAAAGGCTTGCCGGTCACGGCGCTGACCACCGCCTGCGCCTGTTCCTCATTTTTCAGCTCGACCTTGCCCGATGCATCGCCATAATACCGCGCAGTGAACTGACCGCCGTCCACCGTTTGCAGCAGCGCTTCGATCGTCCAGTATTCCTCGGGAACGAATGCACGAATCTCATTTTCACGATCGACGACCAGACGGGTGGCCACACTCTGCACACGGCCCGCACTCAGTCCGCGCTTTACCTTACGCCACAGGAAAGGTGAAAGCTCATAGCCCACGATACGGTCGAGGATGCGGCGCGCCTGCTGCGCATTGACCAGATCAATGTCAATGTCGCGCGGATTGTCGATTCCATACTTGACCGCCTGCTTGGTGATCTCATTAAAGGTGACGCGCTTGGAATTCTTGTCCCCAAGCTTGAACAGCTCTTTAATGTGCCATGAAATGGCTTCTCCCTCGCGGTCAGGGTCAGTTGCGAGATAAACGAAATCGCTCTTGCGGATCTCGCTGCGAATTTCTTTGATGATTTTATCTTTTCCCTCGATCGGCACATATTCCGGTTTGAAATCGTGCTCAATATCGACGCTCATTTTCTTTTTCGGTAAATCGCGCAGATGCCCCATCGAAGCCTTGACCACATAGTCCGACCCCAGATACTTGCCAATGGTTTTTGCCTTGGCAGGCGACTCCACGATGACTAATTTCGACATATATTTCCTCCGTTAACGGCCGCCCGAGCGGCAGCCAAGGTTCATTTACTGACAGCCCAACACCAGTCTGCCCTTTTCGCGGCGCAGAATACCATCCATCTCCAGCATGGTAATCAGGCTCATCACGCGCGGCGCGGGCAATCCGCAGCGCTCAATCAAATCCTCCGGTGTTCCCACGCCCTGCTGCACCAGTTCTGCGATGCGGCGCTCATCGCCGCTCAGACTGTCCGGCAGCGCACCGGACGCTGGCGACACCGTTTTTTCCATTTTCTGCGGCGTCGGGTGTGTTGTTTGTGCCTTTTTCGGCGCGCGCACAGTTCGCATTGCGCGGTACTCGCCATGCGGTGCAGGCAGCAGTCCGCTATATGTTCGCACCAACGCTTCCGGGCTGCGCAGCAGCGCTGCTTCGCCCTTTTCAATCAACGCATTGCAGGCCGCCGATTGCGGCGCATCCAACGCGCCGGGGACAGCATATACGTCACGACCCTGATCGAGCGCCGCCCGCGCGGTGATGAGTGCACCGGAACGGTAGCCCGGTGCCTCCACGATCACTGTCGCGACCGAAAGGCCACTGATGATGCGATTGCGGGCGTGATAATGCTCGCCGCGCGGCTCTGTGCCGGGCGGATATTCGCTGATGATTGCACCGGACAACAGGATATCTCCCATCAGGCTACGGTGCTGCGGCGGATAGCAGACATCCACACCGCCAGCCAGCACAGCGACCGTCAGACCACCCACACGCAACGCACCGCGGTGCGCCGCACCGTCGTTACCCAGCGCCATACCGCTGACCGTAATAAATCCGGCTTTTCCTAGCACAGTGCCGATGTGCTCCGCGGTTTTCAGACCGTAAGGCGTCGCCTCACGCGTGCCAACCACAGCAATGCCGGGCATTACGTCAAAGTCCGGCCATTTGCCGCATACATACAGCACGACCGGCGGATTTTCAATCGCGCGCAGCCGATCGGGGTAAGCGCTGTCACCGAGTGTGATGATCTGGATGCCGTCTTTCGCGCACTGCGCCAAAATGCGCTCGGCTTCATCTGTATTTTTGTCGCACAGCGCATCCACCTGCACTTTGCGCAGCGGGCAATCCTTTGCCGTGGTCAGCGCCGCCCGGTCGGCGGCAAAAACCGCTTCGGGTGACCCAAACGCGCGCAGCAGGCTCACCGCCGTCCCCGCGCTCACGCCGCGCCGAGTGGCAAGCCACACATAACTCAGCCTTGAGGACATACCGCACGCCTCCTCATTTGGTCATTTCATAAATCACAATTGCCGCTGCGACACCTGCATTAAGCGATTCCGCACGTCCGTGCATCGGGATAATGACGCGCTGATCGCTCATTTCGATCGCCTGCGGCGTTACACCGCGGCCTTCGCTGCCAATGATGACTGCCGCACGGTTCAGTGACACCTCACTCAGCGGCACGCTGTCCGCGTGCAGCGCGGTTGCATAAACCGGCAAGCCCTGCGCATGCAATTGTGCGATGGCCTCTTTCAGCGACAGCCGCACACACGGCAGACGGAACACCGCGCCCATGGTCGAACGCACGACCTTGGGGGCAAACGGATCGGCGCAGCCCTCGCACAATACAACGGCACCGAGCGCGAACGCTTCCGCGGTGCGTAAAATCGTGCCAAGGTTGCCCGGGTCCTGTAAACCGTCCAGCAAAAGCACCTGCGTTTTGCCGTCCAGTGCGTCTGCCGTCCAGCGCGTCTGCTTGCAGGAGAAAATCACGTTTTGCGGTGTTTCCACATCACTGGCAAGCTCGAACAGCGCATCTGGCGCGCAATAGAGCGCAGCACCGGCCTGTGCGGCACGGTCCAGCAGACCGTCCGGCAGGCTGTCCTTTGCCCGCTCGCGCACCAGAAGCACGCCGGGCTGCGCACCCGAACGCAGCGCCTCCTCGAGCATCTTCTCGCCCTCGCACAGCATTTCCTCCGTACTGCGGCGATATTTCCGCTCCCGTCCCAACCGCGCCAGATGCCGCAGCGCACTGTTCTGACGGCTTTCAATCGTAATCAATGCAGCTCCACCAGCTTATCCACGTTTTCATTTGTACCGATCACGATCAGCAGATCATCCGCCCCGATCACTTGATTGGCCTGCGGCGTGACATCCACATTTCCGCCCTCGCCGTGGCGGATCGCCAGTACATTCACCTGATAATGCGCGCGCACGCCCAGCTGGCCGAGCGAACGGCCGATCCAACTCTTGGGCGGATGGATCTCCAGAATAGAAAAGTTGTCCGATACGCCAATATAATCGACCACATTGGTGCGCACCAGACGCTGCGCCAAACGCTGCCCCATTTCACTCTCCGGAAGCACCACGCGGTCTGCGCCCACGCGTTCCAGCACACGGGCATGCACCGGGCTTTGCGCCTTGGCGACGACATATTTTGCGCCCATTTCTTTGAGCATCACCGTAATCAGAATGCTGGCTTCCATATCCGTACCCACGGCAACAATGCAACAATCAAAATTGCGCGCGCCAACCGAGCGCAGCACTGCTTCGTCCTGCGCGTCGCCGCGAATCGCCTGCGTCACATCGTCCGCAATGTGCTGTACGTTTTCCTCATCTTCATCCAGCGCAAGTACCTCTTGCCCCAGCGAGGCCAGTTCCCGCGCCACAGCCGAGCCAAACCGGCCCAGACCGATCACCAAAAAAGATCGCATGATTCAAATCTCCTTCTATTCACTCTATTGGCGCAGCGTCCGTCTGCGGACGTCGCGCAACAAACGTGTTTATCCTACCATAACATCCCCATCCGGGTATTGCATTTTGGGAGGCTCCCGATGCCGCATCAGCACCGCAACTCCCAGCGTCAGAACGCCAACGCGCCCCAAATACATCAGCAAAATCAAAATCAGTCGGGAAATCGCGTTAAGCGTCGGTGTCAGTCCCATAGACAGGCCGACTGTTGCGAATGCCGACACCGCTTCGAACAGGCACGCGCCGAACGGTGCGCTCTCCACATAAGAAATCACGCATGCGCCCGTCAGACTGAGCGTGCCGCCCACAATCATCATCGTGACCGCATTCATGATGCTGCGCGAAACGATTGTTCGTCCGAAAGCCGATACGGTCGTGCGGCCGCGCAGCGCCGAAATCGCACTGAGCACCAGCACTGTCGCCGTCACGGTTTTGATGCCGCCCGCCGTCGAGCCGGGCGAACCGCCAATCATCATCAGCAGACAGGCGACCGCCTGAGACGGTCCGGTGAGCGCTGCCTGATCGATGGTATTAAAGCCCGCCGTACGCAGCGTAACCGATTGGAAAGATGCAGCAAGCAGTTTTTCCTGTACCGGCATTGTTCCCAGCGTCTGCGGATTATGCCACTCAAAGAGCAGCGTAAGTGCAAAACCCGCACAGAGCAGCACTGCGGTCGTAATCAGCACCAGCTTGGTGTGCAGACGCAGACGGCGGAATCGGCGCTTATCCCAAATATCGCCCCAAACAAAGAAACCAAGACCGCCAATCACGATCAGCGCCATGATCGTCAGGTTGACAAGCACATCGTCCGCATAGCCTGTCAGAGAAGCAAACGGATTGTCCGGCGTGCCGATCAGGTCAAAACCCGCATTGCAAAAAGCGGATACCGAATGGAACACGCCCATTTTAATCCCCTTCCACAGGCCCACGCGCGGGACAAACCGCGTCGCAAGCAACACTGCGCCTGCGCCTTCAAACGCAAGCGTACCCAGTAGTACACGTCGGGTCAACCGCACGATACCGGCGTTTTCCGTCAAATTCAGACCCGCGCTCATCACCATGCGCTCACGCAGCGTGATGGTACGGTGGGTCAGAAAGGATGCGATCGATGCCAGCGACATGAAGCCCAAGCCGCCGATCTGGATGAGCAGCAGGATCACGACCTGTCCGAAGCCCGACCAGTGTGTGGCCGTGCCGACCGTGACCAGTCCGGTCACACAAGTGGCAGACGTTGCGGTGAACAGAGCATCCAGAAAATCCGTCGGCTCACCGCTCCGGGCGGATATTGGCAGTGTCAGCAGCACCGCGCCGGTTAAAATTATGATTAGAAAGCCCAATGCGACTACCATCGCGGCATGCATGGCAGGACGGCGACTTTTTCGCCGCCCCAAGTATCTCACGCGGTTCATTTTGGTTCCCTCCCTTTTATTTGAAATGCCAAAAGCCTGAACGCACCGTCCAGGCTTTGTCAAGCGTTTTAGAGCTTCGTGCTGAGCGGCTTCATCGCAGGGAAACCGGACCTCGCATCAGAAACGATCTTGTTCCCCGGCAGCAATTTAATATTCCCACACATTTTGAAACCCTTCCACCGAATTTTCATACACACATCATCGCTTGCAATTCGAACGGCCAAGGTCGCCAGTTCCTGTGTTTTTCCCACTTTGCAAGCTGAACAATGCTTTTTCCAATTGAATCCAATGCTACGACCAATTAAGTTTATCATAGCTGGTTCCCATTTTCAAGACAGTTATTAAAAATGTATCAGACGATACAATCTCCGCATTTTGTCCTTTTTCCGGCATTCTTATCCGACTTGAAGGGATATCCGTTTTCACATCCGGCGCAGCTGCCCAACCCGCAGTGCCACCGAAACCGCGATCTTTTTGGTCTCACCGCTGTCAAAGGCAATCACGCCGATATCCCCGCTGCGGCTGACCAGCGTCCCCGGTCCGAAGGCTTTATGCACCAAGCGGATGCCGGGAATGTAGTCCTTTGCAAGCGTTGCAATGCGGGCTGCATCCGGCTCCTGCCGGGCAGCAGGCTTTTTGACTGCCGTCGACTGCTCTGTTTCGCTGGTTGCCGGTGGGAAAAGCTCCCGCGCAAACGCAGACTCCAAGCCCACCTTACGGAAGGTGATGATACTCAGATCCCGCTTGGCACGCGTCAGCCCCACATAAAACAGCCGCCGCTCTTCTTCGTAAGCGTCGAGTTCTTCCTGTTCCGCATTTGCTCCGGGCAGCACCTTTGGCAACAGCCCATCCGTAACATCCATCAGGATCACCCGCTCATATTCCAGTCCCTTGCTGGAATGAATGGTGGAAAGCACAAAAGGACAATCTGCGTCCGTGCCGCCCCGCTGCACCACCTCGCGCAGCTCTTCCAGACGGTCGAGCAGCCGTTCCGGTGTCGGTTCCGACGCACCCAACGCTTCCAAAATATCCGCCTTGGTCAGATCGCCACCACGTTCTTTCAGGTAATCCCCATAACCCATAAAGTTTACGATACGATAAATTGCCTTATCCGCACGCTCACGCAGCAAATTGTACAGATGCGTCTGCAACGCTTTGCATTGCTTCTGCGTCCATGAAGACGCTGCGGAAGAGGCGGCGATATACGCCAAAATCGTCTCCCCCTCTGCTTCAGCGCGATCGGCAGCGACCTGCGCCACGACCTTGCTGATGCCCGCCCCCAGCTTGTAGTACAGGCTCAAAAACAGCTCGCCATCATAGGGGTTTTGTGCAAAACGGATGATATCCGTGATGTCACGCACCACACGCCCGGTAAAGAACAGGCTTTCCACCTGTCGGCAGCGATATGGTATGCCCGCGCGGTCGAGCCGGTCAATCAGCGGGAGCGCGCTGTCATTGTCCCGATACAAAACGGCAGTCTCGACCGTGCAGTTCTCCGCCAGCTTACAGAGATAGGCATACTGCGCCTGTCGGTCATAAACCGAGCATTCCCGCACGGCCGGGCCATTGCCCTGTGTGGCTTTCATATGTTTTGGATGGCGATTGTGATTTTTCTGGATAAATTGGTCCGCTGCCGCAACGATTTGCCGTGTGGAACGGTAATTCTGCTCCATATACAGCACCTTGGCGCTCGGATAAACCGTATCAAACTCGGTCAGTGCCTGCGGATAAGCCGCACGGAAGCCGTAAATGCTTTGATCTTCGTCACCGACCATGAATAAGTTGCCGCTTTGTCCAGCCAGCAGCCGGATAATGGTGTGCTGGATTTTGGAGGTGTCCTGCGCTTCATCCACGCAGAAATACCGGTAACGCGTCTGAAAGTCACGCAGAATGGCAGGATATTGGCGTAAAATCCGCAGCGCATAGACCATTTGATCGTCATAATCCATCAGCTGCCGTTCACGCAGCGCCTTGTCATAGTCCGCAAAAAACGCGGCAAAGTCGACCCCTTCCACCTCAATCGCCGCCAGCGCATCACCCTTGAGCATCTGGTTTTTGGCATAGGTGAGCGCAGTCTGAAGGGCTTTCACTGTGCTTTCCGTTGCAAACTCTTTGCTTTGCATTCGGTACAATTCACCGATCAGCGCGCTTTTCTGCGCACCATCCTCCAGCAGGCGAAACGCCGTGCGACCAAATGTACGCTCGTAATAGCGAATGATCCGGCTGCACACACCATTGATGGTGCGAAATTCCAGGCGCTGTGCTTCTTCCTCTCCGAAAAACGCAGCGTACCGCGCTTGCATATCCCGCGCTGCCGCCACGGTGTAGGTCATCGTGAGGATGCGTTCAGGCGGAATTTCCCGTACATAACGCATATATCCCAGCCGGGTCACCAGCACCGTGGTCTTGCCGCTGCCCGGTACCGCCAGCAGCAGCACCGGCCCATCCACCGTCTGCACCGCCGCTTCCTGCTGCGCATCCAAGCGCAGACCGTATTTTGTTTTGAATTGAGAAAAATCCATGCTACACTCCGCGCTCCTGTGGCTTTCTCAGCAGAAATACATAGGTATTCTCGTCCGAGTGTTCCGGCGAAAAGGTATACTGCAAACAAGCGAACGATTGAAGCGCTTCCGGGCTTTCCGCACGGGTTTCGGCCAAATGCCGCACCATTTCCCCGCGCGCCATCTTACACAGCGTCCCCTTTTCCACGATTTTACCGTTTTTCTCTTCTCCGAACACACAGGTAATCAACCGCGTCCCCGGCTTTTTGTACCGGGACACGCAGACGCTGTATTCCTTGGAGGCAAGGTTGATGATGCAGTCGGTTTCCTGATACAGCTTTTCCGCAATTTCGCTGCCCCAATATGCGTACAGGTCTTTCGCCCCGCCGACTTGCAGCTTGGCCTGCATTTCCAGCCGATACGGCGTCACCCCATCAAAAGGCCGCAGTACGCCGTACAACCCAGACAGAATGCGCAAATGCTCCTGCACATAGGCGAGTTGCTCTTCATTGAACACCCCGGGCGCCATGTAGCGGTATTGAATGCCCTCATAGGATAAAATCGCTGGAGTCAGGCGCGTGCGCAGATCCGTGCTTTGCAGCCGCTCGACATTCTGCGCAGCGATCGCGTCATTGCACTTCCAGAGTTTCTTCAATTCCTCATACGACATGGAACGGAGTTTCTCATGCAGCACTTCTGCCTTGTCAATGAAGTACGGCATGTCCTGCCATGCCAGCGTATCGGTATCTGTATTCATTTTCTTTGCCGGTGAAATGATGATCCGCATATACTTCCTCACCTTACTTTCCGCGTCGATAGACGAACAGGACCGCCGATCCAACGGCAGTCCTGTTTGTTCTTATCATGATTCTCGATTTCAGTTTTCCAGCGGCTTCATCGTCGGGAACACCCCTCCGGTCTCTTCATCCGGTTTCATCACGCCTTGTACGGTCGAAAAAGTGCCGTTTTCACGGGGTTTTCCTAACTTTTTGGATTCCATAGTGTGTCCTCCTGTGCCGTCTGGTTCGGGGCAAAAGTTGTAAAAAAGTTGTAGAAAG
>CALWUJ010000027.1 GCA_944384725.1 uncultured Agathobaculum sp.
AGCACGGTCGGCTGCAGCTTGCCCTGGCGCTGCTCACAGAATACCCATACGCCGGAAAAATCGGCGAGGTTGGTGTTGTTGAAATCAGCCATTGTTCAATATTCCCCTTTCGATTAGATGATGTGCTTCTTCTGAAGCTCGCTAACCAGCTCCTGGCAGGTGGACATGTCCGCGCCCTCGAGCATCTTGCCCTGACCCTTCTGCGGGGGGGTAAAGGACTTGAAGATGTTGGTGGGAGAGCCCTTCAGACCGATGGTAGCCGGGTCGATCAGCGGATCGTCCTTGAGGGTATTGTAGTCATAGACTTCAACCGGCTTGTTGTAGCAGCCCATGATGCCCTTGATGGACATGTAACGGGGAACGTTCAGCTCCTTGATGCAGGTCAGCAGGCAGGGAGTCTGGGTCTCGATGGTCATGTAGCCATCTTCCAGCATGCGCTTAACGGTGACCTTGGAGCCGTCTTTCTTGATGTCGGCAGCGTAGGAGATCTGCGGGATGCCAAGCTTCTCCGCGATCTGGGAGCCTACCTGCGCGGTATCGCCGTCGATTGCCTGACGGCCGCAGTAAACGATATCGTCGTCCTCGAGGCCGATCTTCTTGATGGCAGCCGCGAGGATCTGGGAGGTTGCGAAAGTATCCGAACCGCCGAACTCACGGGCGGAAACCAGAACGGCTTCGTCCGCGCCCATAGCGAGCAGCTCACGCAGCATGCCCTGTGCCGGGGGAGGACCCATGGTGACGGCAACGACCTTGCAGCCGGTCTCGTCCTTGAGCTTGAGCGCTGCTTCGACTGCGTTCTTGTCATCCGGATTGATGATGGTGGCCATGGATGCGCGGTTCAGGGTGCCGTCGGGATTGACCGCAACCTTGCCGGAGGTATCCGGAACCTGCTTTACACAAACAATTGCTTTCATGTTCTGTTTTCCTCCTATTCCTTACTTGCCGAGAATGTTGCCGGAGATAACGACGCGCTGAATTTCGCTCGTGCCTTCGTAGATCTCGGTGATCTTGGCGTCACGCATCATGCGCTCAACCGGATAATCCTTGGTGTAGCCGTAGCCGCCGTGGATCTGGACCGCCTTGGTGGTGATCTTCATAGCAGCCTCGGAAGCGAACAGCTTAGCGGTTGCAGCGTCGAGGGTGAAGGGCTTGCCTTCGGTCTTGAGGGTTGCAGCCTTGTAGGTCAGCAGGCGAGCAGCCTCGATGGCAACGTGCATATCGGCAAAGACGAACTGGGTGTTCTGGAACTTTGCGATCGGACGGCCGAATTGCTCACGGGTCTTGGCAAAGTTCATGGATTCCTCCATTGCGCCTTCCGCGATGCCGAGTGCCTGTGCAGCGATGCCGATACGACCGCCGTCCAGCGTCTGCATAGCGATCTTGAAGCCCTTGCCTTCCTGACCGAGCAGGTTTTCCTTCGGCACGATGCAGTCGGTGAACACGATTTCCGCCGTGGGCGAGCCGTGCAGGCCGAGCTTTTCCTCATGCTTGCCGACAGAGAAGCCCGGGAAGGAGCTTTCCACGATGAACGCGGAGATGCCGCGGGTGCCCTTGGACTTATCGGTCATGGCGAATACAACAAATACGTCCGCAACATAACCGTTGGTGATGAAGATCTTGGAACCGTTCAGGACATAATGGTCGCCCTCGAGAACTGCGGTGCAGGTGCCCTTGGCAGCGTCCGAACCTGCATCCGGCTCGGTCAGTGCGAATGCGCCTACCTTGTGGCTTTCGGTCAGCATGCGCAGGTACTTCGCCTTCTGCTCCGCGTTGCCGTGCTGGATGATCGGGCCGCAGCACAGGCCGTTGTGGGTCGCGAGAATGTCGCCGGTGGAAGCGCACTGCTTGGACAGCTCTTCGATTGCGATGGCCGAGCACAGATCGTCCGCGCCGGCGCCGCCGAACTCTTCCGGTACGATCATGCCCATAACGCCCAGATCAAACAGCTTTTCGATGGTCTCACGGGGATAAGTAGAGGTTTTGTCGGTTTCCGCAGCGATGGGCTTGACTTCGTTTTCGGTGAAGTCATGCATCATCTGGCGAACCAGATCCTGTTCACGGGTCAGATGGAAATCCATGTTCAAGTCTCCTTCTTATGTGGAAATTTATTGCCGATGCCGACGGACAGCCGGCGTTCTGCCATACTCAAATGTGCCGCGTCGAACGGCAGGAAAAGACCAACCCATCTGTCAAAGAAAGGATAACAGATGGGTCGGTTTCGATCCTTTTTTGAATACATTTTTGTTAAGTTCTGTTTTCGCCTATCAATATACCACATGGAAAATCACGCGTCAATTGTCAAAAGTGACGGAATAAAACAATATATTTGTTAAATTATAAGCATGTTTTGGTTGATGTTGTGTAACTTCGTAAAAGAAGGACGTTCAAGGTTGGGCAAATGCATGAAAAAAACGGAGGATGGGCGTGCGAAAATGCACGGTGAACAAAGTGGGGGGCACAAAAAAATACAACCCGAACACAGCGGTTCGGGTTGTAAAGATTAGGAGGTCAAAAACCGACCAGTGCGCCGCCATCTACCGGCAGGCACACGCCGGTGACATAGCGGGCGGCATCCGAGCACAGGTACACAGCAGCCCAGCCGATGTCAGAGGGTTCGCCAACGCGGTTCATCTGAATGCGGCCGAGGATTTTTGCCCGGCGCGGCGGATCGTTGTCGGTTGCTGCGCGGTACATCGGCGTGTCGATCCAGCCGGGCGCAATGGCGTTGACGCGCACCCCGTCTGCCGCTACCTCAGCCGAGAGCGTGTGCACCATGCCCAGCACACCGGACTTTGCAGCTGAGTAACCCATCACATAGGGCTGACCGATGTAGCTGGTCATGGAGGCGACGAACAGCACGCTGCCGTTCTTCCGTGCGCGCATCTGGGGCAGCAATGCGCGGGTCAGCGCAAACGAACCAACCAAATGGGTTTGCAGCACACGAGAGAAATCGGCAGGTTCCATCTCTTCAATCGGCTTTTTGCAGTGGTTGCCCGCGTTGTTGACTAAAATATCAATGCCGCCGGTCGCGGCAAGAATTTCGTCTGCCAGCGAGGGGATGGTATCCGTCTGCGCGACATCGCCTGCAAAAAACAGCGCTTTGTCACTAAACTGGGAACAGTTTTCGTCAAAATGGGTTTTGTCGCGGCTGACCACGACCACGCGTGCGCCTGCCTCGATCATGCATGCGGTCATGGCAAGGCCAAGTCCGGTCGCGCCGCCCGTGATGAGCGCGGTTTTACCTTCCAGTGAAAATGGATGATTCATCTTTCAACACTCCTGTTCGCAGCGGGGCACCGCCCCGACTTGTTTTTCCTGATATTTATAAGGAATATAGTATTCCCTGTGACCGAGGGCCTCACCGCAGGTCTGCTTGCCGGAGGCAACTGCGATTACCATGTCCGCCAGCCGCAGCCCCAAGTCTTGGGGTGCTTCCGCGCCGGTCAGCACCGGTCCTGCGTCAAAGTCCATGTCGCCCTGCATGCGGCGGAAGGTGCGGCTGTTGCCGGTCACCTTGATGACCGGTGCAACCGCGGATCCGACCACGTTGCCGCGTCCCGTGACGAGTATGGTCAGGTGGCAGCCGGACGCAATCAAATCCATCAGCCCTTCATTGTCGTTTGGATTGGTGATGCCAAACTGCATCCAGTGCGGATCAGGGATGGAGTCAAGCAGCCATAGTCCGGTGTGCAGCGGGCGCACGCCCACTTTGATGACACCCTCGATCGGCTGGATGCCGCTCTTGACCACCGCGCCCATGCTTTTTTCCTCGATGGTGGACAATCCGCCAGCGAAGTTGCCCGGACTGACCGAATATTGCCGCACGGATTTGCAGTAGTCCATCGCTTTTTGGTAGGTGTATACAATTTCGCGCCGTGCCTGCTCGTTTGCCGCGCGTCCGGCCAGCAGATCGACCAGACCGACCGCTTCGACGATTTCTTCAAATATTGCCGTGCCGCCGTGCGCGACCAGATAATCGTAAAATCGGCCGACTGCCACATTGCCCGCCAGTCCGCTGGTGTAGTCTGAACCGCCGCACTCCGCGCCGATCACCAGATCGCGCAGCTGCATCGGTACGCGCGGCGTGTTTTGCAGCTGTTGTCGCAGCCGCTGCACACAGTTCAGCCCGTGCGCGATCGAAGGCGCCGTGCCGCCTTTCTCCTGAATGAAAAACCAGTCTGCTGCCCGTCCGGCGCGGCGGGCGGCTTCGGCCAACCGTTCGGGCTGGGTGTATTCGCAGCCAAGCCCGACTGCGAGCACCGCGCCTACGTTTGGATGCCGCAGAAGCGCCAGCAGCAGGCGCACGGCATACTGGTTGTCGGTGCATCCGGCAAAGCCGATCAATTCCACTTCGCTGTCGTTCGCCTTTCGGACGATTTGCTCCGCGACAAAGTGTGCGCACTCGACCGTGTACACCACCAGTACTTTGTTGCGAATGCCGATGGAACCGTCTGCGCGTCCGTAGCCTTGCCAGATGATTTGTTCGGGATGCATGCCGTCATCCTCCTTACTCATAGGAAATGTCGTTGGGTGCGCCGGTCACCGTGTCCAGATGGGACGAGCGCTCATCCACGAGGCTGCGCATGCAGTGCAGGTGTACCCAACTGCCCGCCGGAATGGGCGCGGTTGCTCGACCGATCACAACACCGTATTTGATGATATCTTCGTCTGCGGCAATCTCGCGCAGCGCCAGCTTGTGCCCGTCCGGGATATCCTGTGTAACCGTAATTTCCGGCTGGATTGGTTCGCCGGTCAAGCGCACGCTGCCGGGTGCGAGCGCGGAAAGCGCAGTAGCGACGTTGTCTCGTCGGTCAATGACGAAGGCGGTCTGCTCAAGCGACATGGTCAGCGCCTCCTTATAGAATACCGAACACGCGGAAGGCCTCGGTTGCGGACATGCCGCCTTCAATCGCAGCGCGCACTTTCTTTTCGCCTGCAGCTTTTTCCAGCGCTTTTTCCAGTACCTCGTCCGCAATCTGCTGCGGAATGACCAGCACGCCGTCTACGTCGCCAAAAATCAGGTCGCCATCCTGAATGGTGACCTGTCCGATCTCGATCGGGCAGCGGAAGTCCACAACCTGCGTGCGCACAGAGGAATCCTGCGCCCATGCGCCGCGTGAGAACACCGGCCAGTGCTGCGAAAGCACCTGCGGGGTGTCGCGGTGGTAGCCGTTGACGACTGCACCTGCTGCGCCGCGGGTGCGGGCGGTAGCAGTCAGCAGTTCCCCCCAATAAGCGCAGCGGCCCGCGCCGCCGGTGGCGAGATAGATCTCATTTTCCTGCAGCTGGTCAAGCGCTTCGGTCAGCAGGCCGAACGGCTTTTTTTGCGGGCCGAACACATCAATCATCAGTACCGTCATTGCCCGCCCGGCGAGCTTCATCTCCTCACGCAGCGGACGGATCTCAGGTGGCAGGAATTGGTGCGTGTAGCCCATGGCGTCCAGAATATCCCCCACAACCGGGGTATACAGTTTTTCCTTCATCAGACGAAATTTCTCCGTCTCATCTTTCCAGAGTGGCATAGGATTTCCCTCATGTGATATATCAGTAAAAACAGCATAGCACGAAGTATTCTGCAACGCAAGAGCAAACCCTTGCGCGGGGTAAAAAAATATGATAGGATAACCATGTTAAGGAAGATAGGACGAGAAAAGAAGGTGGCCTTTACGATGGAAGAAAAAACAATTTCCATGGCGGAAAAGACATATAAAGTGTTGAAAACATTCATACAAAACTGCGATTATATGCCGGGACAGCCCATTTCTGAAAAAGGTCTGTGCGAAGCGCTCGGCTGTGGGCGCACGCCGGTGCGCGAGGCGCTTCTCGCGCTGCGGGACAAAGGGTTGGTTGAGATTTTCCCGCGCAAAGGCATCCGCGTCGCGGGTTTCACGCGTGAACAAATCAGTGAGATATATCAGATTCGCAAGCTGGTTGAGCCGACGGTTTGTGTGCAATACTGCCTGCGGTTTGACAAGGCAGTACTGCTGGACTATGACCGCAAGTTTCAGATGGTGGATCGCTCAGATGACCGTGCCTATTATCAACTGGATACGGAATTTCATCGATGGCTGGTGGCGGCGGCGGAAAACCGCACGCTGGATGCGTTTTTTGCTGAGCTGATGGAAGTGCAGTACCGTTTTGGTATCTATTCCGCGCGCATCGGCACAGCGGAAAAGCATGACTATTACACCGAGCACCACGAGATCATCGAAGCGCTGCTTGCGGAGGATGTCGCACGCATCGAACGCGCCCTGATCGCACACACCAATTATTCCGAGGTGATTGCACTCAAGACGCTTGCAGCGATGGACACGCTGTAAAAGCCTCTTGCAGTTGTGCGGGCTGCGTAGTATAATGGCGGATAATCCGAGAGGGTCTGCGATGCAGACGCCGACGGCAACTTGCAAACTGGGGGAATGGATATGCCGCCGATCAATATTTTGATCAAACCCGCCTCATCCGCCTGCAACATGGCGTGCCGCTATTGCTTTTACAGGGATGTGGCCGAACACCGCGCGCAGGCGTTTGAGGGGATGCTGTCTCTGGCTGATATGGAGCGTGTCATCGAAGCGGGCATGGAGTATGCCGAGCACCTCTGCTCGTTTGCGTTTCAGGGCGGCGAGCCGACACTGGCCGGGCTGGATTTCTACCGGCAGGTACTCGAGCTGCAAAAGAAATACGCGCGGCCGGGCGTGGAGATTCGCAACGCGATCCAGACCAATGGTTTACGGATCGACGAAGAGTGGGCGAAGTTCTTTGCGGAACAGCATTTTCTGGTGGGGTTGTCTCTCGACGGCTCGGCTGACTTGCATAACCTCAACCGCGTGGATGCAGCGGATGACGGCACGTTCAACCGTGTATTGCGTGCAGCGCAGTTGATGGAAAAACATGGGGCTGAGTTTAATATCCTGTGCGTTGTGACGGGACGTAATGCGCGTTCAGTCGAGAAAATCTATCGATTTTACCGGAAACAAGGCTTTCGCTGGCTGCAATTCATCCCCTGTCTGGAACCAATGGATCAGCAGCGTGGTGAGGAAAAATACCATCTTTCTGCGGAAGGATACGGAGATTTCCTGATCCGTCTGTTCGATTTGTGGTATGACGATTTGCAGCACGGCGAGTATATCAGCATTCGCCATCTGGACAACTGGCTGTCCATTCTGCTGGGAGATCGGCCGGAAGCCTGCAATATGGCGGGGCAGTGTTCGGTGCAGTTTGTAGTGGAAGGGGACGGCGGCGTGTACCCCTGTGATTTTTATGTGCTCGACGAGTGGCGTATGGGTACGGTGGGCGAAACGCCGTTTGCAGAAATGCAGCAGGGCGAGGTGGCGCGGCGGTTCGTCGAAGCGTCGCTGCGCGTGCCGGAGCAATGCCGCGCCTGCCGGTGGTACGGCTTGTGCCGCAACGGCTGTCGGCGTGACCGTCTGGTGCTGCCGGATGGTGCGATTGACCAGACCTGTTACTGCACCGCTTATCGAAAATTCTTTTCGCAGCGCGAGAAGCAGTTGATGGACGCAGTTCGGCTGATTTGCCGGCTGCGCGGCTGATAAAAACCGAATAATGTGCGGAAACCCGCGGTGCATGACAGCAGGCACTGCGGGTTTTTGTGCAATTTTGCAAAGCGGGACGGCGTTTTCTGGAAACGCTTGTCCAAGATGCACATAGAATTGAAAAATCACATCAGATATTTGAAAGAATTGCAGCCGCGTGGGAATTTATAATAGTTCTATCATGGGCGGCGTGTGTGCTGCCCGAACATGGGCTTTGCTGAAAAGGGGAGTTGCGTATGAAAGCGATCCTTTTGCTGTTTGATTCACTCAACCGACACTGTCTTGAGCCGTATGGCTGTGACTGGACACATACGCCGAATTTTCGGCGGTTGGCTGAGCGCACGGTACAGTTTGACCGCTGCTATGCCGGTTCGCTGCCGTGCATGCCGGCGCGGCGTGAGCTGCATACCGGGCGGTATAACTTTCTGCACCGCAGCTGGGGGCCAATTGAGCCGTTTGACGACTCCATGCCGGAAATCTTGAAGAAAAACGGTATCTACACCCATTTGATTTCCGATCATCAGCACTACTGGGAGGACGGCGGTGCGACTTATCATACACGGTACAGCTCATGGGAGTGTGTGCGCGGGCAGGAGGGCGATCCGTGGAAAGCGCGCGTAGCCGACCCGGACATCCCGCCGCATCTGGGACAGGCCGGGCGGCAGGATGAGGTCAACCGGCAGTATTTCGGCAGCGCAGAGCAACAGCCGCTGGCGCAGGTGTTTTCGCTGGCGCAGGAGTTCCTCGATCACAACCGCGACGCGGACAATTGGCTGCTGCACATCGAGCCGTTCGACCCGCACGAGCCGTTTTTCACCCAGCCGGAATATCAGCGGCTGCATCCCGACAATTATGACGGCCCGCGCTTTGACTGGCCGCCTTACGACCATGTCACCGAGCCGCTGGGCGCGGCGGCGCACTGCCGCAGGCAATACGGCGCATTGCTGTCCATGTGCGACGACTATCTCGGCCGTTTGCTCGATTACATGGACGCGCATGATATGTGGCGTGACACCGCGCTGATCGTAGCGACCGACCATGGCTTTTTGCTCGGTGAACACGGCTGGTGGGCGAAAAACCGTCCGCCGTTTTATGAGGAGCTGTCGCATACGCCGCTGTTTATCTGGGACCCGCGTACAGGCTGCGCGGGCGAGCGGCGGCAGGCGCTGGTGCAGACGATTGACCTTGCGCCCACGCTGCTGGGCTTCTTCGGGATCGCGCCTACGCCGGACATGCAGGGACATGACCTGCTGGAAACCGTGCGGACGGACAAACACGTGCGCGAGGCCGCGCTGTTCGGCATGTTCGGCGCGCATATCTGTGTGACCGACGGGCGCTATGTGTACATGCGCGCCGACCGACCGGATACACCGCTTTACGACTACACCCTGTTGCCGCTGCATCAGCGCGCGATGTACGCGCCGGAGGAATTGCAGGAACTGGAGCTGACCGAGCCGTTTTCCTTCACCAAGGGCTGTCGTCTGCTGAAAATCGCCATGCCGAAGGACTTTTATCCCTGCATGTCGGTCGCCAAGGAGGAAAACCGCGATCTGCTGTTTGATCTGCAAAACGATCCGGAGCAAATGCATCCGCTCGACGATGCAGCCATTGAAAAACAAATGATGGAGCAGATGTGCCGTCTGATGCGGGAAAACGACGCACCCGCAGAACAATACCGCAGAGTTGGCTTACCGCAGCCATAAAATATAGGAGGAAAACCGTATGAAAACCATATTTATCCTGTGCGATACGCTCAACCGCCGTATGCTGCCGGCCTATGGTGGCGACGCTATCACGCCGAACATGGACCGTCTGGCACGCCGTTCGGTTGTGTTCGATAATCACTGGTGCGGCTCGGCGCCCTGCATGCCTGCCCGCCGCGACATCATGACCGGTCGCCTGAACTTCCTTGAAAAGCCGTGGGGTGCGATGGAACCGTTCGACCAGTCGCTGCAAGGCATCCTGTCGGGGGAAAAGAACATCCATACGCAGATGTTCTCCGACCATGCGCACTATGTCATCCCGGGCGGCGAGAACTATACCAAGGGCTTCACCGCGTGGGAGGTCAACCGCGGACAGGAGGGCGACCCGGTTTGGACGCGTCCCTGCAAGGATGGTATCCGACCGGATGTGCCGCCCGCAGGCTTCAAGGGTACCTGGTCCGAGGCCGAGCGGGAGAACCGCTCGCACTTCCGCACGGAGTATGATTATCCGAGCGTTAAGACCATGTGGCACGCGGCCGAGTGGCTGGAGGATAACCACGACGCGGATAATTTCTTCCTCTGGGTCGAGGCGTTCGATCCGCACGAGCCGTTTGACTGCCCGAAGTACTATCTGGATATGTACGAAAAGGAAGGCGACTATGACGGACCGGACTTCACCCATCCGTCCTACGCGCCCAATGAGTTCACGCCGGAGGAGACCGAGCACCTGCGCCGTCGCTGCAAAGCGCTGACCACGATGACCGACCGCCATCTGGGTGAGATCCTTGACGTGCTGGATAAGTACAAGATGTGGGATGACACCATGGTGATTCTGACCACCGACCACGGCTATCACTTGGGCGAGCACGGCTATATGGCGAAAAACTATATGTCGCCGTATAACGAGGTGTTCCATATTCCGCTTATGGCGGCGGCGCCCGGCGTTGCGCCCGGCCGCTGCAATGCGCTGACCCAGAACATCGACGTGCTGCCGACCGTGCTGGAGTACTTCGGTATCTCCGAGGACGTGCTGCAATACCGTATCCATGGCCGCAGCCTGCTGCCTGCGATGCGCCGCGAAACCGATACCGTGCATGAAAGCACGATTTACGGCTACTTCGGTAAACAGATCGCATGGACGGATGGCAAATACACGTATTTCCGCGCGGCCAAGGATGAAGCCAACCAGCCGCTTTATGTATATACCGCAATGCCGACCGTGCTGCGGCAGGTATACGGCGGAAACGACGGTGTGAATGTTGCCGATTATGACCGGATCGAAATGGGACGCTTCCTGTCATGGACCAATTATCCGGTTTATCGCTTCCCGGCAGATATCATCCACTGGGGCAATGCTTCGCAGGAATTTGTCGGCCGGTCGCCTTATAATGCGGAAACGCTTTTATTTGATATTGAAACGGATTATGCGCAGGAGCATCCGATAGAAGATATGGAATTGGAGAGTGCCTGCATTGCGCAGCTGAAACAATGCATGGAGCAGTATGACGCTCCCGCAGAGCAGTTTGAACGGATGGGTCTCTGACTTTTCGCTGCATGACAGAAATGCACATCTCTTATTGGCAGAATAAGGATGTGCATTTTTGCCGTTTATCGGGTATTATGGGGGAATGAGCACCAGATATACCAGAGCAAGGAAAAGGGAGGAGAGAAATCTTGAGCGGAAAGGGGCAATTGTTGAGAAGGCGAAAGAAAATGTCGCAGGCGGTGATCGCCACCAGCCTGCTCTGCATTGTGGTTTCGGTCATCATCGCGGTCTGTGCAATCGCATATTTTACCTTTCATCTGGTTTTGCAGGAAAAGGGCGAGTCCCGTGTGGACGTCCTGCAACAGATCAGTGACAGCAACTCGGTCAACCGGACGAATATGGTCAACGTGATGAATATGCTCTACGAGGATTTTTATGATGTGCTGACCGCAGATGCAAACGAACAGACCACGCGGCAGATTGCGCAGCAATTGACGGAAACGGATGCGCTGCTGCAGCATATCGGTATGGATTTTACCATCGATATCGTGATGAATGACCATCGGCAGTTTACCACAGACGAAGATGAAAGCAACATTGAGAGCTTGCAGAGCACTTATTGGTATATCCGTCATTACAGCGGCGAGACCGATACCAGCTGGAATCTGCGGTTTTGGGATGTGAGCGATATATCGAGCTATGGTCTGTCCTACGGCAGAACGGTATACGATCCGAATGGAGCGCCGATTGGCGTTATTGTGATCACCACCGAGCATGAAGCGCTGTTCCGCACTTTTCAGGAGCTGGTCAGCGACGGCGCGAAGGTGTACATACTGGATCAAAACGGCATTATCATCTGCCATACGAATGCGCAGCGCGTGGGCAACTGGATGACCAGCATGGAGGCATTTCAGGAGGAATACGGCTACAACTCCTATCGTATCATCCAGCGGGGCGATGAAAATGTGATTCTGGCCAGCTACTGCGATAAGGATAGCGGCTGGACTTTCGTAGAGGAACAGAATATTGATGCGCTGCTGCATGAAGGATTTGAGATGATCCGCAACTGCCTGCTGGTGGTGCTGGCAGGCTGCCTGATCGCCGGTATTCTGGCGTATGTGCGCGTCAAGCAAGTGACAAACGTACTGGTGGAGGTCACGGATACCATAGGGGATATGCGGGCAGACCGGCTGACACTGCTGCCGGTGAGCGAGAGCTATGAGGAAACCTATGTGCTCAGTACCGCCTTCAACGGAATGATCCACCGCATCAAAGAACTGATTGAGGACATTCGGCTGCGTGAGCAGGAAAAGCAGCGCACAGAATATGACTTTTTACAGGCACAGATCAATCCGCATTTCCTCAACAATACGCTGCTGGCGGTGAAAAGCCTGATCGCGATGGATCATGTGGACCGTGCCAGCCGTATGATGAACGAACTGGTCGAATTGCTGCATATCCCGTCCACGCCGGAAATCCAGTTTGTGCCGCTGGAAGAGGAACTGCATCTGGTGCGCAACTACATTGCGATTATGAATTGCCGGACGGAAAAAGGCGTTACCTTTGTGTGCGAGATTCCTGAGGATATGCTGTCCATCCCGGTGCCGCGTATGATTTTGCAGCCGATTGTCGGCAATTCGTTCTTCCATGGCTTTGCAGAACGGGATGAAGGCTGCGAGATCCGTATGCGGGCGGGTTTCCGCGGCGCGGCGCTCTATATTGATGTGACGGATAACGGCGAGGGCATCACGCAGAGGCGGTTGGAAGAAATCGCTTCCGGCGATTACACTTCGGGACGGATGCATCATGGCATTGGCCTGAAAAATGTGCAAAAGCGGCTGGAGATCATCTATGGAGGAAATTCCGGCGTGCGGGTGAAAAGCCGTCTGGGGCAATATACGACAGTAACGGTCACAATGGATCATTATAAGGATTTCAAATGCAAGCGAAAGACCGCGTTGGATGCGGCAAAGGAGGCATCAGATGAAGATCATGGTGGTTGACGATGAGCCGCTGATCAACCAGTATATCGTTCAATGCATCCGAAATGCAGACCCGGAAAATGAAATCATCGGTGAGGTGACCTCGGGCGCGAAAGCGCTCGCCATGCTGGAGGAAACACCGGTGGATCTGGTGTTCGCTGATATCACGATGCCCAAAATGGATGGAATCGAGCTGCTGCGGGAGATCAAAAAACGCGACCCGTCTGTCAGCGTGATTATGCTGACCTGTCACGATGATTTTGAGTATGCGCGCGCGGCAATGCAGCATCAGGCGAGCAATTATATTCTTAAAAATGAGGTCAGCGTGGAACGAATGCGTTCCGTATTGGAAGAAATGAAGCAGGATCGGCAGGAGCACAGCGCGAAAGGCGTGGCCCAACAGATCAGCCGCAACAATTATCTGCGCCGTCTGGCGGAGCAGGAGGAAAGCGTGCAGCCGATCCGAGAAAGTGATTTACGGGCCAACCATATTTATTTACGCGATCGGGCCTTTCTGGTTGTTGCGTTTCGCAACAATGAGCACAACGTAGATCGGATGCAGGAACGCCTGATGAGCGGCTTTGAAAATCCGCTGTTTTATGCGTATAACAGTCAGGAAATGTATCTTCTGGTCAACATCCGCAAGGAGGATGGTCCGTTGCAGGACGAGCGCGCGGCGGCTGCGTTCCGCAATATGGAGGAACAGATTGAGGATGCGGTCGGTTGCAGCCGTGTGCATTATCATCTGGAGAAATTGCAGCAGGCTTTTGCCGAGGCGGCGGAGGATCGGGACAGCCGGTTTTATCAATCGCAGGCGGAGGCAGCGCCGGAGGAAATGGGGATTCGGCAGGTAGAAACCTATATCATGCGCGCCACCATCCAGATTGAGGAGCGGGAAATCGGGAAAGGCTGCGCGGAGATCGCCAAGCTGATGGAATATGCGCAGCGGCAGCATGTACGGGTTCCGTTTCTCAAAGAGGCGCTGCTGCAGATGTTTGCAGGAATCCGGGTAAAGCTCGGTATGGAACTGCAGGAGGTGGAAACCGGCATTGAGAAAAGCCGCACCTATGATGAGATGATGCGCTGTGTGCAGCAGGGGATCGACCTGCTGCGCGGACAGGATAAAGTATATTCTGCCCCGATTCAGCAGGCAATTGACTACATCGGGTTCCACTATACGGAGGATATTTCGCTCAACACAGTGGCGGATTTTGTTTATCTCAATCGAGACTATCTGTCAAGGCAGTTCAAAAAAGAGGTCGGGGTCAATTTTTCGGAATTTCTGATGACCATGCGGATGCGGCGTGCAAAACGTTTGCTTGAGACGACCAATATGCGTATTTCCGACATCGCACTGAGCGTTGGCATCACCAATATGAGTTATTTTTCCACTGTTTTTCATAAATCATTTGGCTGCAAGCCGAACGACATCCGGAAAAAGAAGAAAGTCGAATGATGTCATAAATGTGAAAAACGGAGTCAAAAATTAAAAAGACTTTGTGCATTATTTACGGTAAACTAAAGTCAAATCAGAGGGAGGTATGAATCATGAAAAAAAGATTACTCGCGTTACTTCTTACCGGTGCAGTATTAACCAGCCTGGCCGCATGCGGCGGCAGCAATGGAAGCTCGGATGGCGGTGACCAGGGTGCATCCCAGGGTTCGAGCGACGGTACTTTCACGGCATCTGGCGAAACCCTTAACGTAGGCGTGCAGTCCAACATCATTTCTATCCCCACGGTTTATGCAGAAGAAAAAGGCTATTTTGATGAGCTGGGTCTGGATGTTAACCTGATTATGTTCCCGAACGGTTCTCCGGAGAACGAAGGTCTGGCAGCCGAGCAGCTGGATGTTGCATCCAATGGTCTGGCTTCGGTCTATTCGATGGCGTCCGGTTTGTGTGACTGGATCGCAGAGTCCGACAGCGGTTCGGTAACGGCTAAGGTTTATGTTCGCGGAGACAGCCCGGTGCTTGACCATAAGGGCGAGATCGACGGCAAGCCGGATATGTACGGCAGCGCAGACACCCTCAAGGGTCTGACTGTTCTGGGTCCGACCTCCACGATGGAGCAGTGGATCGCAGCTTCCTACTTCTCGCAGTTTGGTCTGACCGCCGGTGCGGATTATGAGTACCTCAACATGGACCGCGCAGCGGCTGCGCAGGCGATCCTGACCGGTGAAGGCGATGTATTCGTTGCTACCGACGTTGACTACTGCAACATGATGGAAGAAGGCGGCATGGTAGAGGTTGCCGATTGCATGGAAGCAACCGACACCGAGTTCCTCAACGGTTTCCTCGCTCGCAAGGACATTCTGGAAGAGCGCTACGGCGACGTTGTTCTGTTCCTGCGCGGTATGTACAAGGCTGCTGAGGAACTGCAGGCTGACCCGGATCTGCGCAATGAATTCGCACTCAAGTTCTACTCTGAAAACGGCAAGCCGGCAGATGCGGATGACGTAAAGCTGGAAGGCGAGATCCGTCCGTTCATTGTTCCGGATGACCTGACTGCGGATGACTACTATCTTGGCTCCGGTACGCTGCAGGTTGGCAATTTCTTTGCTTCGATCGGCACGATCGAGGAGGATCAGGTGCAGTTTATCGAGGAGGCCATCAATGTCGGGCCGTTGCAGGATGCGCTGGGCATCACGGTCAAGGCGGCAACGCTCGAATAAGGCCCAACAAACAGAATAAAAAGCCTGCGAAAGGGGGCCCATGCTCCATGGGCTCCCTTTTTGCGGAAAATTACGGCAAACAGACGATGTTTTCGGCTGATGCAGCAAGGGAGCGGGGCAAATGAAAGACAAAAAGAAGTTTCAAATCAACAAATATATTTTCATCAGTATATTATCCATCTGCTTTGGCATTTTCGTCTGGTGGCTGGTAACCGACGGACTGGGGATCTTCCGGTCGAATGCACTGCCTTCGCCGGTGAAGGTGTTCGAGTCCTTTATCAAGAAATGGTATGAGACCAAGCCGGACGGTGCAACGCTGCTTGAGCACCTGATTGCAAGCTTGCAGGTCGCACTCGGCGGCTATGTGATCGGTGCGGTAATCGGCATTCCGCTCGGTATCTTTATGGCATGGAACGATAAGATTGATATGTGTGTGCGTCCGGTGTTCGATCTGGTTCGTACCATCCCGGGTGTTGCATGGACTTCGGTTATGGTTACGCTCGTTGGCATCGGCTTCCTGTCCAAGGCGCTGGTTATTTTCATTTCGGCCATGGTCGCCATGGTTATCAACAGTTATTCCGGCATTAAACAGACCAAAACCGTGCATCTGTGGGTCGGTCAGACCTTTGGCGCAAGCAACTGGGAGCTGCTGACCAAGATTGCGATTCCATCGGCGCTGCCGATGATCTTCACCGGTCTGGACGTGGCGCTGGGTTCTGCATGGACCACGCTGGTCGCGGCTGAACTGCTCGCCTCTACCAAGGGCCTCGGCTTCATGATCCAGCAGGCACGCGGCATCTTCCGACTGGATATCGTCATCGTAGGTATGATCGTCATTGCGATCACAGGCGCTGTATTGTCCACCATCATTCAGTGGCTGGGCAGAAAGATGATTAAAGGAGGCAGAACCTGATGGCTGAGAAACAGAAAAGAGTTGCATTCGGTGCATTGGGTATCTTTATCTTCCTTTGCATCTGGTACGCAGCGACAACCCTGACTTCGTTGGGCAAGGTAATGCCCGATCCGATCACTGTACTGGCGGGCTTCTTCACAGCGTTTGTCGAGCCGATCGGTACGCATTCCATGATTATGCACATTCTGGTCAGTCTGCGCCGCATGCTTATCCCGTATTTCTTCGGCGGTGTGTTGGGTGTGCTGGTCGGTATCCTGATGGGCTGGTATAAACTGGCGGATGCCATCCTCATGCCGTATATTCAGATGATCCGTCCGATTCCGCCGATCGCGTGGATTCCGCTGTCGATCGTCTGGTTCGGTTTTGACGAAGGCTCGAAGTACTTCCTGATTTTCCTGGCGTGCTTCTTTACCATCGCGCTGACCACCTATAACGGCGTACACTCGGTTGACGAGACGCTGGTGCGCGCGGCGCGTATGCTGGGCGCAAAGGATAATCAGTTGTTCACCTCGATCGTGCTGCCGACCACCGTGCCGTATATCTTTTCCGGTTTGCAGGTTGCGCTTGGCTCTGCATGGGCCACGATCGTTGCGGCGGAAATGATCCGTTCGTCCGAAGGCGTCGGCTGGCTGATTATCAGCGGTCAGGAAGTAGGCAATATGACCCAGATCATGGTAGGCATTATGGCGATCGCGCTGACCGGCCTGCTGATCACATCGATTATGAGAGGAGTGGAGTCTAAATTATGCGCATGGACAGTGAGAGGCAAGTAAGCACAAACGACGCGCTGATTGAATTCCGCAAAGTCGATAAATTCTTCAACAAGCCGGAAGAAGGCCGTTATCAGGTCGTGGGTGACCTGAACATCAAAGTACGGGAAAACGAGTTTCTGGTGCTGTTCGGTCCCGGCCAGTGCGGCAAGAGCACGATTCTGAACATGGTCGCAGGCTTTGAGATGCCCAGCGCGGGCGAAGTGCTCTGTCAGGGCAAGCCCATCGAAGCTCCGGGACCCGAACGTGGCATGGTGTTCCAGAACACAGCGCTGTTCCCGTGGCTGACGGTCATGGGCAACGTTGAATACGGTCCCAAGGTGCGCGGCGTGAAAAAGGAAGAGCGCCGCCAAAAAGCGCAGCATTACATTGATCTGGTTGGCTTGCAGGGATTTGAAAACTCCTTCCCGGTCAAGCTGTCCGGCGGCATGCAGCAGCGTGTCGGCATCGCACGCGCCTACTGCAATGAGCCGCTCGTTATGCTGCTCGATGAGCCGTTCGGTCATCTGGATGCACAGACCCGCTATCTGATGCAGGATGAACTGACCCGCATTTGGCAGGCGGAAAAGCGCACGGTTATCTTCGTAACCAACAACATCGAAGAGGCGGTCTATCTGGCCGACCGTATTCTGGTGCTGCGCAACTGCCCGACCGGTGTCAAGGCTGAATATGAGATCACGCTGCCGCGTCCGCGCAACTATACTGATCCCGAGTTCCTGCGGCTGCGCCGCGAGATCGACTCTGTGGTCGATCACACGCTGTAAAAGGAGGTCGCTGCAAATGGCAAACAAAGAACCCAAGGTTCGCGTGCAGAACCTGACCAAAAAGTTCGGTGACCTGCTTGTGCTCGACAACCTCAATTTTGAGGTGGAGGAAGGTGAATTCCTCTGCATCGTCGGCCCGACGGGCTGCGGCAAGACCACCTTTCTGAACAGTCTGACGCGTCTGTATCAGCCGACCGCGGGCGAGATTCTGGTCAACGGTATTCCGGTTGACCCGAAAAAACAGAATATCTCTTACATCTTTCAGGAGTATTCTTCCTTCCCATGGCTTACGGTCGAGCAGAACATCCGCTTCGGTCTGGAGATCAAAAAGATTCCCAAGGAGGAGGCGGACGCCAATGTTGAGGAAATGCTCGATATTGTCGGTCTGACCAAGTTCCGCAATTATTATCCGAGCCAGCTGTCGATCAGTATGCTCCAGCGTGTGGCAATCGCGCGTGCGTTTGCCACCAAGCCCGAACTGCTGCTGATGGACGAGCCGTATGGCCAGCTGGACATCGACCTGCGCTTCAAGCTCGAGGACGAACTGATTAAGCTGTGGAAAAAGACCGGTACGACCGTCCTGTTTATCACGCATAACATCGAAGAAGCGGTTTACCTCAGCCAGAAGATCATGGTGCTGACCAACAAGCCGACTTCGGTGAAAACCGTATTGGATAATCCGCTGCCGCTGCCGCGCGACGTTGTTTCGGAAGAGTTTGTCGCGCTGCGCAACAAGGTGACCGATCTGATCAAATGGTGGTAATCCTGCGGTGGATATTGGCTGAAAAACGTTCATATCTCTCTCTTCTTCTTTCTGATTTCCCCTTGGTCTGGCAATGCCGGGCCAAGGGGAAACCTACCTGTGGACATAAATATCCGGAAAGGGGCTTTTGGTATGCCGCGTAATGTTCTTTTGCTTATGACCGACCAGCAGCGGGCGGAATATGTGGGTTATGTGCCGGGCGGTGTGGCGGATACGCCCAACATCGACCGTATTGCACAGGGGGCCTATTTCACTTGCTGCAACACGACTAACCCGATTTGTTCGCCGGCGCGCACCTCGCTAATCACGGGGCGCTATCCGCGTCAGATCGGTACGCTGACCATGTCCGGCGACCTGTTCCCGCAGATTCCGACCTTTATGCAGGCGTTGCAGCAGGCGGGTTACAAGACTTACGGTATCGGAAAATTTCATTACAACCAGACCTATCCGTGGTCAACGCCGCGCGGCTGCGGCATGGACCCGGTTGCGGGGGAGGATGGGGAAAAGGCGTACGGCTATGACTTCGTGTGGGAAACTGCGGGCAAGCAGCAGACGGTTTCGAACTACTGCTTCTACTGCGACTATCTGGCGAAAAAGGGTATGCTTTCGCAGGTGCGGGACTTTTTTCAGCAGTGCGGCGGTCCGAACGGCGATGTGCCGCACCATAATTACGATAAGGCACTGCCGTGGCCGTTCGATGAAGAGGACTATATTGACGTGGTGACCGGACGTGTCGCGCGCGAGCAGCTGCGCGCGCATCCAGCCGAGCAGCCGTTTTACATGAAGGTGTCGTTCTGCGGGCCGCACAAGCCCTATGATGCGCCGCAGCGCTATCTGGATATGTTCCCGCTCGAGCGGGAGGACGATTTCCTGCTGCCTGAGGGGCAGGAGATCGTGCCCGCGGACAAGGAAGTGCTCTGGCGGCAACGGCGCTCCTCCAAGGCGATGATCAAGCTGATCGACGACCAGATCGGTCTGATCCTTGATGTGCTGGAGGAACGCGGTATGCTGGATGACACGCTCATTCTGTTCACCTCGGATCATGGCGATATGCTGGGCGACCATTATCTGCTGCAAAAGGGGGTGCCGTGGCGGCAGGCGGTCAACGTGCCGCTGGCTGTGCGTCTGCCGGGCGCGGCGCCGATTGGGGCAAATGGCTCTCCGGTCGAGCTGTCCGACCTCGCAGCGACGATTCTGGATTACGCTGGACTTGACCCGGTCGAAGCGCTCAGTCGCAGCTGGCCGGCATACAACGATATCATCCCGTGCCGTTCTCTGCTGCCTGTTTTGCGCGGAGAGACCGACCGCTGCCGCGATTTCTGCTTTGCGGAAAGCGACTTTACCGAAGAACGCATCGACGGCATTCCGATCACGGACACGCCATATTGGCGAGGAGCGGGCGGCCGCCGCAGCAATGCTTGGCAGTCCATTATCACGGAAACCAGCAAGTACATCAAGTATCTGGGCTATCAGCTGGGTGAAACACCTTACGAGGAGTTCTACGACCTGACGCTTGACCCGATGGAGACGCAAAACCGCGTGTCCGACCCTGCGTATCGCGTGCAGGTCGAGCAGGCGCGCGCCCGTCTGGCCTATATGGTCGATCACCATCCGGCGGCGCAGAAAACGTGGAGCACGGCCTGCGCACAGGCGCGCGGCATCCGATAGGAGGAATGCAATATGAAAACCATCGTTGTGCTGATGGACAGTCTCAACCGGCGCTTTTTGCCCGTCTACGGCAACACATGGGTGCGCACGCCCAACATGGATCGGCTGGCGGCGCGCAGCTGCGTGTTTGATAATCATTTCGTCGGCTCAGCGCCCTGCATGCCGGCACGGCACGACCTGTTGACCGGACGCATCGACTTTCTCGAACGCAACTGGGCGCCGGTGCAGCCGTTTGACTGCACGCTGCCCGAGGTGCTGCGCCGCAACGGGTATTTCAGCCATTTGGCGACCGACCACTATCACTATTTCCATCTGGGCGGCGAAAACTATCACGCGGTATTTGATTCTTGGGAGTTCTTCCGTGGGCAGGAGACCGACGTGTGGGCATCCAACCTTGGCAAGCTGCCCGACCGACCGCATTACGGACAAGACGAAGCGCAGTATGTGCGCAACCGCGCACGTTTTGCGGATGAATCCGAATATCCTTCGCCGCAGACGCTGCGTCACGCCGCAGACTGGGTGGAAGAGCACCACGCGGATGACAACTGGTTTTTGCTGGTCGATTCGTTTGATCCGCACGAGCCGTTCGACTTTCCGGACGAGGACGCGTCGGAGTATCCGGATGACTACAAGGACAAGCTCTATTACTGGCCGGAGTATGCGGGCAGCGAGCAGGCAACCGAAGAAGCCATCGAGCACCTGCGCCGCCGCTACGCAACGCTTGTGACCATGAGCGACCGCTGGCTGGGTCGCCTGCTCGATGTGCTGGACAAGCACGGCCTGTGGGAGGACACGATGGTCGTTCTGACGACCGATCACGGTCACATGCTGGGCGAAAAAGGTTTCCTTGCGAAAAATTACATGCCCTGCTACAACGAGATTTACCAGATTCCGATGATGGTCTGGGTGCCGGGGATAACCGGTCCATCGCGCTGCGCTGCGCTGACGCAGAACATCGACCTGATGCCGACCATTCTGGACTTTTTCGGCATCGGACAGAAGGACTGCCGTTATCCGATGCATGGTGCAAGCCTGCTGCCGCTCATGCGAGGCGAGTGCGACAGCATCCATGAGTCGGTCATTTACGGCGTATTTGGGCGGCAGGTGAATATTTGTGACGGACGGTATACCTATTTTCGTTCAGCGGTGCGGGCGGATAATCAGCCGCTCAACCTGTACACCGCGATGCCGAGCACAATTGCCATTATTGGGATTTTGACCACCTGACCGATGTTTCGCAGATCACCGCCGGGCCGTTCCTGTCTTATACAAATTATCCGGTGTTCCGTATCCCGAACACCATTACGCGCTTTGCCAACGATTCACAGAATTTTGCCGAGCGGTATGAGGTTGTCGGCCATAATATGCTGTTTGACTTGCAAACCGATCCGCAGCAGGAGCATCCGCTGGATGATCCGGACATCGAGCGCATGATGTGCGAAAAACTGGCTGCGGCCATGGTGCGGCACGACAGCCCGATGGAACAGTTTGAACGGCTCGGACTGGAGCCTCCATCCGGAGAATAAAAAAACGACCCGGAAACGGGCCGCAAAGGGAAATGAGGGGTAGATGGCATGTATGGTATTTGTTTTCTGATTGCTTTTCTGGCCTGCATCATCGGTAAGATCTGCGGCATGGGCGGTGGTGTCATCATCAAGCCGGTACTGGATGCGACAGGCGTTATGGAGGTGGCGGCAATCAACTTCCTGTCCGGCTGTACGGTCATCGGTATGACCTGCTGGTCGGTCGGCAAATCCATGGTCAAGCGGGATTCCGAGATCGACCTTGCGGTTTCTACGCCGCTGGCGATTGGCGCGGCGGTGGGCGGTCTGCTGGGCAAGCAGCTGTTTTCCGCGGTGGCGGGGCTGTTTACCGATGCCAACACCGCGGGCGGCGTACAGGCGGGACTGCTGCTGGTGGCGACGTTTGCGACGCTGCTGTATACGGTCAACAAGAGCAGGGTGCGTATGCTGCGGGTGCGGAGCAAACCGGCTTGTATCCTGATTGGATTAGGACTGGGTATGCTGGGCACGTTTCTGGGCATCGGCGGCGGGCCGTTTAACATGGCGGTGCTGTACTTTTTCTTTTCCATGTCCACCAAAGTGGCGGCACAGAACAGTCTGTATGTCATTTTGATCAGCCAGTCGGTCGGCATTGTGGCGACAGCCTTGGGCGACGGCATCCCGTCGTTATCCGTGTGGCTGCTGGCAGGCATGGTGCTGTGCGGCGTGGTCGGCGGCGAAGTTGGCGGCCGGATCAACAGGCGGCTGACCGATCAGCGCGCCACACGCCTGTTTGAAGCGTCTATGGTTCTGGTCATGGCGATCAGCTGTTATAACATTTATGCATTTTTTGGCTGAGCATGGCAGGAATACATCATAAAAAAACTCTGTACAATCCAAAAGGATCGTACAGAGTTTTTTGGTGACCCAGCGGGGATTCGAACCCCGGACACCCTGCTTAAAAGGCATAATTTGAATTTAGAAAAGTATAGATACCATGCGGCTTTTTGGCATCTGCGTTTCGTTGGTGACACACCAAGTGACACATTATTTGATGCTGGCCAGCTTATTCTGGCGTCTTGCATCATCCAATGCCACAATCCGTTCGGCTGCGCTGGCGAAAGCAGCATCAGACAGGTGCGTATAAATCTGTGAGGTCATGGCGATGGTTGCATGCCCGAGCAGGTCCTTTGCGACGTTAATCGGCACGCCTGCGGTTTGCAGATCGGTCGCGTAGGTGTGCCGCAGGCAATAGGGCGTCAGGTCGTCCGCGACTGGGGTGGTGACCAGCGCGCCGCGGTACGTCTGCGCGCCCATCTCAATGGCCAGCGCACGCCGGAACGATTCCCACATCTGCCGCATGGACGTTTTGGTATGGGGCTTTCCGGTGGTAGGTTGAGTGAACAGGTAGACGTTCTCCTGCCTAACGGCTAACAAATATGATTTGAGCGCGGGCGCGAGAGGAACGCGGCGGTCGCCGTAATTGGTTTTGCTACTGTGCAGCGTCACGACACCGGACAGGAAATCAATATCCGCCCAGAGTGCTTTGCGTGTTTCGTCCGGTCTGGCGCCGGTGTAGAGCATAAACAGCACCCACAGTCCTGCACGGTGATGCTCGCAGGTCATGAGGATATAGCGTCGCTCGTCATCGGTGATGCTTCTATGCGTACCGCTGGTGGTTTCCGGCATAGTCAGAGATTCGGCAGGATCATAGATAATCACGCGGTCGATGCGCGCCTGTCGGAATGCGCCGCGGATCAGGTTGCGCAGCTTATTAGCGTGGCTGGCTGACTGGCCGACGCAGGTATTTAAAATACGTTGCAGGTCGAGCGGTCGCACGTCTTTAATTCGCCGATCACCAATGGACGGGAAGATATAGTTTTTGCAGTATGACAGCAGCTGATCGTATGTGCGCGGCGTCACTGTGCTGCGCTTGTATGTTTCGAGATAGTCCGAAAACCACTTTTTTACGGGTGTGTTCTCGTTCGTTGTAACCATTCCACTTTCGAGCAGGCGCTTCTTTTCATCCACCTTGCGCCATAGGTCGCGTTGGGACTTCGCTCGGATGCTATATCGTTTTCCTTCATAAGTGAAGGTCTCACGATAATAACCGTCACCGCCTTTTTTCGTTGTTATTCGCCTCCTGTTCGTCTATGTCGTTGTAGTCATCACGGGAAGAAAATAAGTTTTATAATATTTTTGAGCGTTTTATGCGAAGGAATAAAGAAAAATATTCATATAAATTCGATGTATTGACTGTTGACTTTCGGGTTGATTGCATATATTATTATGGTAGACCTCGTCTAACGGTTTGGTCTATAGAGAGGATGATAAATATGGCAACGAAGAGCATCTTGAAAAGCGTTAATATAAAAAACAAGGGTGCGGCGTTGTCTTTAGCGCGTGCTATGGAGAATGCGCACACAAGACATGGGAATCCTGTCAACATGTCACGCCCTGTTTCTGAAGCTTCAGAGGATGAAATTAGAAAAATGTTTGGGGCTAATAAATGACGGGATTTAAACTTGTTAACTTAAAAAAGTTAATAGATGTAATCGGAGAGGATGAGGTAAAAAGCATTCTCTCTGATTTTTCGTGTCCAAATAACCCGGACGTAGAAAAATACTTGAAAACTAAAGCAATAGAGTTTGCTAAGCATGGTTGGGCGCAAACACATCTTGTTTATGCTTCATATAAACACGAACCGGTATTGGTAGGATATTTCGCACTGGCTGATAAATATATTCATATCAATGCTGACCACGATAAGCTAAGTTCAACTTTAAGAAAACGTATTGCTGCGTTTGCTACGCATGATAAGGATTTGAAATGCTATCGCATGACGGCTCCTCTGATAGGTCAACTCGGGAAGAATTTCACGAATAACTACAACAAATTGATCAGGGGTGACGAGCTACTGCAAATTGCTTGTGACAAGATCGGAAATGCCCGCGTCAAGTGAAGTTCGCAAAAAGGGTTCCTGTAACATGAGAAGTTAAGCTGCCGGACTAAGCAAAGCCTCG
>CALWUJ010000028.1 GCA_944384725.1 uncultured Agathobaculum sp.
TGTGTTACCGATTTAGAAAAATATCTGCCGGAAGGCGTAACAGAAATTGTGTCCGGTGGTGCCAAGGGAATAGATTGCTGTGCTCGAGAGTATGCACTGTCTCATAACATAAAACTGACTGAATATTTACCGGAATACAATAAATATGGCAGATCGGCTCCGTTAAAACGGAATATTTCCATTATCAAGTCTGCGGATCTGATTCTTGCCTTTTGGGATGGTTCTTCTCGTGGCACTAAATTTGTCATTGATAACTGCAAAAGTAGCAATATTCCTGTAAAAGCATTTATTTTTACTCATCATATTTGATTCTGCTTTGGTATAGTATGGGTATGCTGAGTCGCACAGAAAAAATTTGTAAGAGAAGAGACCTCACCCTAAATTACTATGGCCTCTAAAAGGCATTTATAGTCCAGCATAATTTTTATTACCATTACTATATGGAATATTTATACAAGAAATAATCTATAAATTTGGAGAATATTTGAATTAACAAAGAAATTAATGTTTGTTATTCTTTGGCTGTCAGGCAACTGCAAACCTAATAAATCATCGCAAAATATCTGGAATATGATTTGATTAAAAATTGAACTATTTTGAAAGTGGTCATTTAGGAAGGAGTAAGATTATGAAAAAAAGATGGATGTTATTGGCTTTGACAATAGTTATTTCGTTAAGTATGGTTTCCATAGCAGGTGGAGCAGAAACAGCAACTCTCTCACAAAACAAAATTTTTGTTGATGGTGTAGCGAAAAATATTTCTGCATATATGATCGAAGGAAATAATTATTTTAAACTTCGAGATTTTGCTGCGATTGTAAATGGGACGGAAAAGCAATTCCAAGTTGAGTGGGATCAAACAAATCAAGCAATAAGGATGACATCTCAAATGCCGTATACCCTAGTAGGTGGAGAATTGTCCAGAGGTGATGCTCATAGCCAAACTGCATACGCGACAACGAGTGCAATTTATTTGGATGGTAAACAGATAGCATTTGCAGGATATAGCATAGCCGGGAACAATTACTTTAAACTGCGTGATATGGCGAAACGTTTTGATATCGGAGTAGAATATGACGACAAAACCGGTCAGGTACAGATTATGACAGATCGACCCTATGTCAAGACGGCTGATGAAGAACAAGCAAGCAAAATGGCACAGGCGTACTTAGAGGTTATAGAAGAACTCAATACGCGGTATGGAGAAAAAAGAAAACTGAGCGGCGGAAAAGCGGTCAGCGGTTTGGTAACAGCAATGCTTGTCGATTTTGATGCGGATAATAATCCAGAACTGGTATGTGGATACGCGGACGACGAACTTAACCCAATTGGACGAAATATGAATACGTATATGACGGTATACCATTGGAACGGAACGACAGCACAATGCATTACAAATCAAAGAGCTGCCTACATGTTCAACGGAAATGGTGATCCAACCTATTTTTCGTATGGTTCAATTGAATTGCATGAAGAGCATGGTAAAATCTACAGCTATAGTAGTGGTATTGGAGATTGGGCACAGATACAAGACAATAATGGAAAGCGCTTATGGCAAGTTAAAGTTCAAACGGTGCAGAATGGTGAGTGGGTAGATGACATGAGTCTGGTATGTTCTATGGAATGGAGCACCAATCCACCGGGGGAAACAATCACTGCGCTTGATCAGTTGACGGGAAATAAATATGTTTGCTCGGGACCGTCTATTGTAAGTGGTAACATAGACAAGGCAAAGGCGCTGAAAAGTCAAATTGATCACCTTAGAGCAAATTTAATCACTTATGCGATTGATCCCCCCATGCAGAAATTTACTTACCTGCATTATGCAGATACACCAGACGTGAAAAATATTGTACTTTTATTGCAGCAGCAAGCCCTCTAAAAAAGATTTTCGAATCTATCACATATACAAGTTGTCACTTTAGCTTTTAAGAAAGAATCAAGCCGTCTTTCTGCGAAGAATAGAGAGGAATTATATGAAAACATTGTTCAAGTATATGCTTTCGATATATGTTGTTTTTTGTATATATAGCTTAACGCCTCTGGCTAATGCTGTGTATTCAGATCCATATACATTTGATGAGAGCACAGGAACCATTACAGATTGTGAGAAGTCTGTCTCAGGTAGATTGGAAGTTCCATCAGAGATCAATGGACATGTGGTAACAACCATTGGAAATCAAGCATTTCGTCAATGTTATCAGCTGACAGAAATTGTATTGCCCAATACGATAACAAGGATTGATGGTTGGGCATTTGCATATTGCGAAGGTCTGAAAAGTGTAATATTGCCATCCAGCGTGGAATATTATAGTCCCTCATTTTTTAGGTGCTCTAATATGATGGCGATTAACGTGAGCGATGCAAATCCATATTTTTGCTCGGTTGATGGGGTTTTATTTTCTAAGGATATGCAAAAACTGATTGAATATCCTTGTGGGAAAGACGGTGCTTATCAAATTCCATTTGGCGTTAAAACTATTGGAGAGGGAGCCTTCGAGTGGCGTTCAAGATTGAGCGGCATTTCTGTTCCACAAAGCGTAAAAACAATGGAGACAGGCGCTTTTTCAAAATGCTTTAATGTAACAGATATATATTACCAAGGATCAAAAGAACAATGGAATGCAATTAAAATAGGTGACTCTAATCAGTGGAATAACGCAGTAAAAATTCATTATTATGTGGATTTAGGTGCAGGTAATGTAGATGATGTAGGCGATGTTCCCTCTTCCTGGGCTGTTGAAGAAATTGAAAAAGCTCGTAAAAATGGGTTGATTCCAGAGGATCTGGATGAAGGATATCAAAATAATATAACTCGTCAGGAGTTTTGTCAGCTTGCGGTAAAAGTGTTGGAGGCAGCCATTGGGCGGCCTATTGATGATATTCTGGACTATCATGGTATTTTGATTAACGAATTGCAATTCGATGATACAAATGATAATAATATCTTGGCCATGAATGCGCTTCATGTTGTATCTGGTGTTGGTGAAGGAAAATTTGAGCCAAACAGAGCTATCAATCGTGAAGAAGCGGCTACTATGCTCACTCGCCTTGCAAAGGTTTTAGATGGAAGTTTGCCTAATGAAGCCACATTAACCTTTGCCGATAAAAATTCTGTTTCTGAGTGGGCATATTATTCAGTGATGTTTGTTAGTAATGTTGTTGTAGATGGCAATAAAGCTATAATGAATGGAACCGGGGAAAACAAATTTAGTCCAAATGAAAACTACACAAGGGAGCAGGCGTTTCTTTCTTTTGGGCGTCTCTATGATGCGTTTGAAAAATGTACAATTGCTGAAATGTATATTGAACAAGTCATAGATAAAGACAAACTTGAGGTTCAATCACGAAATAATTATTTAACTGCTAATCACCTGCTTCGTGATGATGATCGTCGTGTGCTTTGGATGTCACATGATTCCAGTGGAGATGGCTCTTATGACGAAATTTTGGTACATACTCCAGACGGATATCTGCCAAACAATGAATATGAGGTGTGGGTAAGACCGATAGGGGACAATGAGATACCTGTATGGCTTAATGGCCCCACAGAAGGTTCAATTCGCACTCATGGAACTGGTTCGGCCATTGTCACTGTTCAATCGCCAGTTTCCTGTACAGAATGGGAAACATTTTACGTCTATTCGTGCGATGTTAGTTCACAGTGCCTATTAGGAACACGGGTTCCTGAGACGATAGCAAAAGGAACGAAGACAAACTTCTACACTGCAGGGATGTATGTTGAAAACTATAAAACAGAAAAGAACAGTAGTGGCGATCAATGGCATGTTACGATGGATGTATATAATTTAGCATCAATCTATGGAGCAGTGGATATTTATGATAAAGATAATCAATATATAAAAAGTGTCAGAATAGACAAGAACAAGGTGTTGCCAGAAAATCTTCCGGATGTTTTTTGGGATGCATGGGGATTGATATCCGATCTGTTTGACGGTGATGTGTTGACTTATCGGCAGGATTCAAGTTCTACATCTACACACCTAGATTTCTATGTACCAGAAGGAGGATATATTGTATTTTCAAATAATGGAACCAAGTCTTTTGGGGCCTCAGTATATAATTTTACAGATTTTTTCATTGAGGGCATCTCTGCTACGGTTAAAGGATTGTCCTTGTCTAATAAAAATTGGGACGATGTCGCCAATTCGTTTTCTGAAGGTCTTTTGAGAGCTCTAGCGGATAAGAGCAAGGACCTCACCGAGGATGAAATTCTGAATTTTATTGAATGGATCAATTCTAATTATGATACGACGGATGTTAGCCAGTATATGGCGGATTTGGTTAGCGAAGGAATAAATTCTTTTGATGAAATAGGTATTGATGTCTCCACAATTTTTTTGGAAAGTCTGAGTGAGATTTCTGGGAATGAAATTGCCGCAATTGCAGAAACCGCGCTTGAAAATGCATTTGGTCAAGCAGGAGCTGCTTTACAGGTACTCTTTTATGTATCGGATTTGGGAAATTATGCTGTCCAACTAGATCATTTCGGAGAATCGCCTGAGACAAAGCCAATTTACATTGTATATCCATGGGCAGAGGTGATGTAGGCATAATCAGATAGTTCTCAAACATACTCGTTATGAGTGCGAAGAAGGATTCGCTTTGTATGGTAATTCAAAATGCAAAATGATATGTTATATTTTGCATTTTGGCGCAAATATGTACTTTTTATGTTTGGTAAATAAAACATTCTATTTAATCAAAAAGTTTTAGTAGTGAGAAATGCATATAACTAATATCACCAACTTTGACAGCTCATCTGAAATGATGTATAATAAAAACGAACAAATATTCGATTTTCGGAAGGAGCTGAACCCATATGAATGCCGTCATTTACGCTCGCTATTCCTCAGACAACCAACGTGAAGAAAGTATCGAAGGTCAGCTCCGGGAATGTCAAAGCTACGCCGAGAAGCATGGGTATAGTATTATTGAGCATTACATTGACCGTGCGATTTCTGCAAGAACGGATCAACGTCCAGATTTTCAACGCATGATTGAGGACAGCGCACAAAGGCAGTTTTCTGTTGTACTGGTATGGAAGTTTGACCGCTTTGCGCGTAACAAGTACGATTCGGTTCATTATAAGCGACAGTTACGCAAGAACGATGTTAGCGTTGTTTCAGTAGTCGAACCCATCCCGGATGGACCGGAAGGCAGCTTACTGGAAACGCTGCTTGAAGGCTTAAACGAATACTATTCGGCTGAACTTGCGGTGAAAGTCCGACGTGGCTTAACAGAAAATGCACTGAAATGCAAATATAACGGTGGAACAATCCCGTTTGGATATTATGTGGACGAAAATCAGTATTTTCAGATCGACCCAGTCACCGCATCGCTTGTCCGGGAGATCTATCAACGCTATGCGGAAAGCGAAACAATTCGTTCGATTCAGCAATCCATGAATGAGCGTGGTGTCACAACTCAGCAGGGTAAGCCGTTCTCCCCGAATAGTTTCAGTGTCATGCTCAAAAACCGGCGATATCTGGGCGAATATCGATACAGCACCACCGTGCAGCCGGGAGGTATGCCACAGATTGTCTCAGAAAGTCTGTTTGAGCAGGTACAACAGCGGATAGCGCGCAATCGGCGTGCGCCTGCATGTGCTAAAGCGACGGAAGCATACTTATTGACGGGTAAGCTGTTTTGCGGATTGTGCGGTAAACCGATGGTTGGAGAAAATGGTCGTAGCCATACAGGGATCAAGCATTATTATTACAAATGCGGTGCGGCTAAGCGCAAACAGGGCTGCACGAAAAAGGCGATTCGCAAGCATTTGATCGAAGATTTGGTAGTCAAACATATGATGCGGTTGCTATGGAGTGACGCGATGGTTGAGCGGATCGCAGATCTGGTGGTGGCAGAAAGCAGCAAGGATAGTGTACTCCTGCCGAAGCTATCCGCGCAACTTACGGACATACAGAAACGGCTGGCCAATTTGTTAAAGGCGGTGGAAGCGGGAATCTTTAACGATACCACGCAGCAGCGTATGACAGAATTAGAGCGGCAGAAACAGAAGTTAGAGATCGAAATTGCAAAAGAAAGGCTAAAAAAACCAAACATATCGCGCGAGGATGTAGCTGGTTGGCTGTGCCATTTTCGCGAACTGGATGTGAAAAAGGAAAAACATCGCCGCATTCTGATTGATTCTTTTGTCAACGCGGTATATGTGTATGATGATAAAATTACCCTGACGTTTAACTATCGAGAGGGCACAGAAACCATTTCGCTTGCGCAGGTGGAAAGTTCGGATTTGTGTTGTGATGCTCCACCAGCTAAAGCCGTCACGAAAGTGACGGCTTTTTATCGTTGCACGCAAAAAACACCGGGAATTCCGGTGTTTTTTTGCATCCTATTCTTGTTCAGCGGCCCAGCAGTCTATTGAGCAGCTTGCGCCAGCCAGGCTCGGGGGGCGCAGGATGTGCGGCCTGTTGGCGTGCCTGGTCGATGGCCTGCTGCATCAGCAGCACCTGTGCACAAATCGGGTCAGGCACGGGCGGCTTTTTACAGTAAGTGCCGTCCGGCTGCAAGACACGCGCCTTAATGGTATCGTGCTGCATGGCGTACAGAATATCATGCAGACGTGCGCGCACCTCGGGCGAGTCGATCGGGCAGGCGATCTCAACGCGGCGTTCGGTGTTGCGCGTCATCATATCGGCGGAGGAAATATACATTTTTTCCTCCGAGCCGCGGCCAAATACAAAGATGCGCGAGTGCTCCAAAAAGCGGCCGACAATGCTGGTGACCGAGATGTTTTCAGTATGTCCTTCTACGCCGGGCAGCAGACAACAGATGCCGCGCACGATCATCTCGATGCGCACGCCCGCGCAAGAAGCATCCCGCAGCTTGTGGATGATGTCGATATCGGTCAGCGAGTTGAACTTGAGCAGCATATAGCCGTCGCTGCCGCGGGCGATCTGTTCATCCATCAGCGCCAGAATGTTGTTTTTCAGGCTGCTCGGTGCAACCAGCAGGCGGTTATACCGACCTTCGAGGTTGCCCAGTGCCATATTGTTGAAGAACGCGCCCGCATCCGCGCCGATCGACTCATCCGAGGTGATGAGCGACACATCGGTGTACTGCGTGGCGGTTTTTTCGTTGTAGTTGCCGGTGCCGACCTGCGTGATGTGGCGCACAGCACCGCGCTCCTGCCGGGTAATCAGGCAGATCTTGGAATGTACTTTATAATCCTCAAAGCCGTAGATGATTTTGCAGCCGGCTTCCTCCATGCGCTCGGACCAGTCGATGTTATTCTGCTCGTCAAAGCGGGCACGCAGCTCGATGAGGGCGGTCACGTCCTTGCCGTTTTCCGCCGCAGCGCACAGATATTCCACCAGCTTGGCTTTGCGCGCCAAACGGTAAATCGTGATGCGGATGGACAGTACGGCGGGATCGTTTGCCGCCTCGCGGATCATCTGCAAAAACGGCTCCATGGATTCATATGGATAGGAAAGCAGAATGTCGCGCTTGAGCGCAGCTTTCAAAAGGCTTTGTCCTGCAGGCAGCATGGCAGGCTGCTGCGGCGAGAACGCCGGATCGGACAGGGCAGCCCGCTGTTTTTCCGGGAAATGCTCGCCGAGCGAAAACGCGTAGCTCATTTGGAGCGGCGCCTTGCGCGAGAGGAAAATCTGTGCGTCGGTCACGTCAAAACGCTTGCGGAAGTATTCGGTGAAATGGTCGCTGATGGGGCGTGTCAGCTCGACACGGACGACCGCCATGCGACGGCGGCGGCGCAGCAGCTTTTCCATTTTGGTGCGGAAGTCGCCCTCTTCCGCGCCGAAGGTTTCATCGTCCGGGTTGATATCCGCGTTGCGGGTGACGCAGAACACGGTCTTTTCCAGAACGTCGTACATTTCAAACACATGCCCGGTGTATTCGAGCAGGATGTCCTCAATGGGTACATAGCGCTTTTCTTCACCCGGCAAAAAAACCAGCGGCGGCAGCGAGACCGGTACGGGCAGCAGCCCCAGACGTTCGTTTTTCTTACGGCTGAGCAGAGCGGCGATATGCAGCACCTTGCCTTCCAAATGCGGGAATGGATGGTGCGCATCCACAACCTGTGGAGAAAGCACGGGCGCAACGACGTTTTTGAAATATTGTTTGATGTACTTCTGCTCGGCAGGTTCCAGTTCGTCGATCGCAAGGCGGCGCAGCCCTTCCGCGCGCAGACGGGCGCTGACATCGCTGAACGCAGCGTCTCGGCGCACATACAGCGGTTCCACTGCGGCATAGATGTGATGCAGCTGTTCCTTGGCGGTCATGCCGGACTTGTTGTCCACATGGTCTTTGTCCACCGTCGCCATATCGCACAGGCTGCCCACACGGATCATAAAGAATTCATCCAGATTGCTGGTGAAGATCGAAAGGAATTTGCACCGCTCCAAAAGCGGCACGGTATCGTCCTCCGCTTCGGCCAGCACGCGCGCGTTGAACTGCAGCCAGGACAGCTCGCGGTTCTGCGTATAGCCCTGTTCCCAGATTGCCTGTGTCATGAGAGAGATTCCCCCTGTTTTCATTCCGGCCGCCGGACACGGAAAAGTGGCCATACGATCGGTCAGTATGCTACTATTATACTGCATTTTTGTGTAGGGACAATGCGTTTTATGTAAAAACCTTGTAAAGTAAAGGACTTTTTTCCATGGGGTGCGGGTCTTGCGTGCGGTGGGAGGGTCTGATATACTGAAAATAGAAAGAGAAAGGAGCAAAACGGCATGAGAAACATCTGGCACGACATTGATCCGCGCTGCATCACGCCGGAACGGTTTACCGCGGTGATCGAGATCCCGGCGGGCAGCAAGAAAAAGTATGAACTGGACAAACAAACCGGTCTGCTGCGGCTGGACCGCATTTTGTATACATCCACGCATTATCCGGCCAATTATGGCTTTATTCCGCGCACTTATGCGGATGACGGCGATCCGCTGGATGTGCTTGTGCTGTGCACCGAGTCGCTCGACCCGCTGGTCGAGGTGGATTGCTATCCGATCGGCGTGATGCGCATGATCGACGAGGACGAGATCGACGACAAGATCATTGCAATCCCGTTTGAAGAGCCGACTTGGAATTTCTATCATGATATGGATCAGCTGCCGCCGCATTACGGCAATGAGATCACGCACTTTTTTGAGGTTTACAAGGGTCTGGAACACAAACACACCACCACTTCGGATGCGCTCAATCGGGAAAAAGCAATTGAGATCATCAAGGACTGCATGCGCCGGTACGAGGTGCACTTCTGTGGCAGACGGCCGGAGAAGGAAGAGGTATAAGGCATACATAGCAAAACGCGGAGGAACGACGTTCCTCCGCGTTTTTGTTTACAGTTTTTCCAGCAGCTGCTTGAGCCACGCTTCGTTCATCGCAGGCGTGTCCCGCAGCGGGAAGTCGATCCCCAAGCGGTCGTATTTTTCGATGCACAGCTTGTGGAACGGCAGAAATTCGATTTTTTGCAGGTTGGGACAGCGCCCGGCATGCGCCTTGACCAGCCGCAGGTGGTCGAGGCTGTCGGTCAGGCCGGGCACGACGACATGCCGCACCCAGAGCGGCACGCCTTTCATCGCAGTCAGCTGCAAAAAACGCTCCACCTGCGTGAAATCCGCGCGGCAATATCGTTTGTAGTCCGCTGCGGTGAGGAATTTCAGGTCGCACAGCACCAGATCGGTGTGCCGCAGCACGCGCTCGGCCGCGGCGGTCGGGCAGCCGGTGCCCGAGGTGTCCAGCGCGGTGTGCACGCCATGCTCGTGCAGCTTTTGAAAGAACTCCTCGACAAAGTCCGCTTGCAGCAGCGGCTCGCCGCCCGAGACGGTCACGCCGCCGCCGTTTTTCCAATACGGCTGGAAGCGCAGCACGCGGCGCACCAGTTCGTCGGTGTCGATCTCCTCGCCGCCGTCCGCGTCCCATGTGTCCGGGTTGTGGCAGTAGACGCAGCGCAGCGGGCAGCCCTGCATAAAAACAACGCAGCGCACGCCCGGCCCGTCCACCGCGCCGAGGGACTGGATGGAATGGATGCGTCCGGTCATTTTGCCACAACCTTTCTCAAAATAGCATTGCTTGGTATGTTTGCCGCTGCGCGCGGCGGGCGCACAAGAGGGGAGACACCGGAGGTTTCTCCCCTCTTGCGAATCACCCCTTTTCCTTGAGGGCGCGCTACGCGCGCAAAGTGAAGTCCTGGTTTCCGGTTGCCGCCCACCTCACAGGAACAGAACAGCAAGGGCGGTTGCCACACCAGAGGGGATTAAATGGCTTCGTGGAATGTGCGCGAGATGACCTCGCGCTGCTGCTCGCGGCTGAGCTTATAGAAGTTGACCGCATAGCCCGAAACGCGGATGGTCAGGTTGGGGTACTCTTCGGGATGCTCATAAGCGGCAATCAGCGTATCGCGGTTCATGACGTTGACATTGAGGTGGTGCGCATTCTGCGCGAAGTATCCGCCCATGATGGCAACGAGGTTGTTCACGCGGTCCTCGTCGGTTTTGCCGAGCGCACCCGGCGTGATCGAGAAGGTGTTGGAGATGCCGTCGCGGCAGTAGTCATAGCTGAGCTTTGCTACCGAGTTGAGCGAGGCCAGCGCGCCCGACTTGTCGCGGCCGGACATCGGGTTCGCGCCCGGTGCGAGCGGTTCGCCGTGACGGCGGCCGTCCGGCGTGTTGCCGGTCTTTTTGCCGTACATGACGTTCGAGGTGATGGTCAGGATGGACAGGGTGTGCACCGCGCCGCGGTAGAGCGGGAACTGGGTCAGCGCGTTGTAGAACTTTTCGACCTGCTCACAGGCGATGGTGTCCACGCGGTCGTCATCGTTGCCGAACTTCGGGAAATCGCCCTCGATCTCAAAATCGATGATGATGCCGTTTTCCGGGTTGCGGATCGGGTGTACCTTGGCGTATTTAATGGCAGAGAGCGAGTCCGCCATGCAGCTCATGCCTGCGATGCCGAACGCCATCAGGCGGCGCACGTCGGTATCGTGCAGGGCCATCTGGCTCTTTTCGTAGGCGTATTTGTCGTGCATATAGTGGATGGTGTTCATCGCAGAAACGTAGGTCTTGGCCAGCCACGGACGGTAAAAGTCCATGCGGCGGCAAACCTCGTCATAGTCGAGCGTATCGCCCTCCATGATGGGCATTTCCGGGCCGACCTGCTCGAATTTGTTTTCGTCGCGGCCGCCGTTGATCGCCATGAGCATCAGCTTTGCGATGTTGGCGCGCGCGCCGAAGAACTGCATATCCTTACCCACGCGCATCGCGGAAACGCAGCAGGCAATCGCATAGTCGTCGCCAAAGTGCGGGCGCATTACATCATCATTTTCGTACTGCAATGCGTCTGTGTCAATAGACACCTTGGCAATAAATTTCTTCCAGTTTTCGGGCAGCTGCTCGCTCCAGAGCACGGTCAGGTTCGGCTCAGCGGCAGGATTAAGGTTATATAGTGTGTGCAGCATGCGGAAGCTGTTCTTGGTGACAAGCGGGCGGCCGTCCTCACCGATGCCGCCGACCGCTTCGGTGATCCACATCGGGTCGCCGCCGAACAGCTCGTTATATTCGGGCGTGCGCAGGTGGCGCGCCATGCGCAGGTGCAGCACGAAATCGTCCATGATCTCCTGCGCTTCGGATTCGGTCAGGATGCCCGCCTTGAGGTCGCGCTCAAAGTAGATGTCGAGGAAGGTCGAGGTGCGGCCAAGACTCATCGCCGCGCCATTCTGTTCCTTGATGCCCGCAAGGTAGGCGAAGTACAGCCACTGCACGGCTTCCTTTGCGTTTTCCGCAGGACGGGAAATGTCAAAGCCGTAGGAAGCGGCCATCTTGACCATATCTTTCAGCGCCTTGATCTGGTCGGATAGCTCTTCCGCGGTGCGGATCTCCTTTTCAGTGGTCGGCACGTCACCGAGCGCGTCCTTGTCGCGCTGCTTTTCTGCAATCAGGCGGTCCACGCCGTAGAGCGCGACGCGGCGGTAGTCACCGATGATGCGGCCGCGGCCGTAGGCATCCGGCAGGCCGGTCAGCAGGCCGACGTGACGCGCTTCGCGCACGTCCTTGGTGTAAGCGGAGAACACGCCGTCGTTATGCGTTTTGTGATATTTGAATTCCTCTTCGATTTGGGGCGAAACTTCATAGCCGTAGGCCTTGCAGGCTTCGCGCACCATGCGCATGCCGCCGAACGGGTTGCAGGCGCGCTTTAAGGGCTCGTCGGTTTGCAGGCCGACAATGACCTCGTTTTCCTTGTCGAGGTAGCCCGGGCCGAACGCGGTGATCGTGATAACGGTGTCGGTGTCGATATTGCGTACGCCGTTTTTCTCGCGCTCTTCTGCCAGCAGCGCGTCGAACTTTTCGCGCAGTGCGGTCGTGCGGGCGGTTGCGGGCGCGAGGAATGCGCCGTCGCCCTCATAGGGTGTATAGTTTTTCTGAATGAAGTCGCGGACGTTGATTTCGTTCTGCCAATCGCCGCCAATGAAGGTGTTCCATGCGTTCATGTGAGAGATTCCTCCTGTTCTTTGGTTCGGCTGTCCTTTTTTGGATACAAAAAAGGACAGCATCGCGTATCTTGTGCGACACTGCCCAGACGGTCGGCATTTTTTACGGAACCCCTGCTCCCCGGTGGTTTGCGCTCCACCTTGTCCGTCAGTTGCAGGGAACTTGTCTGGTTTAAGAATACCACAACAACATATGGTGTGCAACTGATGAATCTTACAAAAATTCTGCGCAGAAAATACCGCGGACTGAGACAGAAGTCAAAAACGGATGAATTGGGAAACGAATGTAAAACCTAACGAAAGACTCTTCACAAGGCAGGAAAATTGGCGTATGATAAAGGTAATAAAAAGGAGGTTGCGCATATGAAGATTGGCATGCTGACAAGCGGCGGCGACTGCCAGGGCCTGAACTCTGCCCTGCGCGGCGTGGCAAAGACGCTGTATAATGAACTGGGCAATAAGGTGACCATTTACGGCATCCGGGACGGATACCGCGGCCTGATCGAAGGCGACTACCATGTGATGAGCCCCAAGGATTTTTCCGATATCCTGACACTGGGCGGCACCATTTTGGGCACTTCGCGCCAGCCGTTCAAGGAGATGCAGAAGGCCAAGGAGGACAGCGAGGAAACCAAGCTGGAAAAGATGCTGAAAACTGTGCGGGATGAAGGCTTCGACTGCCTGGTTATTCTCGGCGGCAACGGCACGCACAAGACGGCCAATCTTCTGAGCCAGAACGGCGTGAACGTCGTCACGCTGCCCAAAACGATCGACAATGACCTGTGGGGCACGGAAGTGACGTTCGGCTTCCAGTCCGCGATCGACATTGCCGCGACGGTCATTGACTCCATCCACTCGACCGCGTTCTCGCATTCCCGCGTGTTCATCGTCGAGGTCATGGGCCATAAGGCCGGCTGGCTGACACTGTATGCGGGCATTGCGTCCGGTGCGGATATCATCGTTATTCCTGAAATTCCGTATTCGGCCAAGGCGATCGCCAAGGCGATTGAAAAGCGCGAGCAGAGCGGCAAGCGGTTTTCCATCCTTGCGGTCGCGGAAGGCGCGATCAGTCAGGAAGAAGCCAAGATGAGCAAGAAGGAATTTAAGGCCGCGCGCGAAAAGATGGCCTATCCGTCGATCTCCTACCGCATGGCGGACGAGCTGAAAGAGCTGACCGGACAGGAGATCCGCGTGACCATTCCGGGTCACTATCAGCGCGGCGGCGCACCCAGCCCGGCCGACCGCCTGCTGACCAGCCGTCTCGGCGTGGCGGCGGCGCATCTGATCCGCGAAAAGAAGTACGGCTATATGGTCGCGGTGCAGAATGACTGCATCGTTCCTGTGCCGCTTTCCGAGGTTGCGGGCAAGCTCAAGACCGTCCCGCCCGATGGCGAAGTCGTGCGCGCAGCGCGCGCTCTCGGCCTGTCCATGGGCGACTGATAAGAGAAATGACAAAAGGACGTGCTTTGCACGTCCTTTTGTTCTGTCCATGAATTAGTACTGCTGGTCGTTCTTCTTGTTGCTGGTGCCGTTCGGGCACTGGTTCGAGGTGGACGGATTCTGGTTCTTGTTCTGGGTGCTCGACGGGTTCTGGCTTGTGGTGGACGGGTTCTGACGTTTGTTCTGTTTGCTCATGGGAAATCACCTCTTTTTGAAGTTTTCGAGCGTAGTTTGCACGCGGCACGCGAAAAATATGCATGCGGGTATTGCGAAAAGAGAAAAAATCTGATAAAATTTTTTTGCGCCGTATGGCGTTTTTGAGGTTATATTTAATTTATTTCAGATAGAAAGAGGGACTTTCCACCATGTCGGGACATTCCAAGTGGCATAATATTGCCAAGCGCAAGGGCGCGAACGACGCGAAAAAAGCGAAAATCTTCACCAAGATCGGCCGTGAAATGGCTATTGCGATTAAGGAAGGCGGTTCGGCAAACCCGGACTTTAACTCTCGCCTGCGCGACTGCATCGCCAAGGCAAAGGCCAACAATATGCCAAACGACAACATCAAGCGCACGCTGGACAAGTATTCGGGCGCAAACGGTCAGGTCAACTACGAGGCCAACAATTATGAGGGCTACGGCGTCGGCGGCGTTGCGGTTGTTGTCGAAACGCTGACCGACAACAAGAACCGCACGGTTGCCGATGTGCGCCACCTGTTTGATAAGTACGGCGCGGGTCTGGGCGCGACCAACTGCGTATCCTGGCAGTTCGACAAGAAGGGCGTTATCATCATGGAGCGCGGTGAGCTGGACGAGGACACTGTCATGATGCAGGCGCTCGATGCCGGTGCAGAGGACTTCCAGGCAGACGACGATACCTTTGAGATCTACACCACGCCGGAGGACTTTTCCACGGTGCGCGAAGCGCTCGAGACGCTGGGCTACTCCTTTGTCGAAGCCGAGGTCGAGCTGGTGCCGCAGAACTATATCACCCTCGAAAAAGAGGAGGATATGGCCCAGATGCGCAAGCTGCTCGATAACCTTGAGGACAACGACGATGTGCAGGCGGTTTGGCACAACTGGGAGAACGAAGCGGATTACGAGGGCTAAGCCACATTCGCAGGAACAGAATATGAGCATTGGCGCAGCCGTTTTTCTCTGCGGGGAAAGGCGGCTGTGTTTTTTTGCAAAAGGGACAAAAAATCCGTTGCACACGCCGGGAAAATGTGCCATGATAAAGGCAAACGGAATGCCGCAAGGCGGGAAAGAGGCTGCATATGAAAATCGGAACGATTGGAACGGGCAACATCGTAACATGGGTGATGACGGAAGCGGTGCGCGTGGCGGGCGTGACCTATGAGGCGGTCTGCTCGCGCAAGGAAGAGACCGGGCGCGCGCTTGCAGAGCGCTTCGATGTGGATAAGGTGTATACCAAGCTGGAGGATATGCTGGCCGACCGGGAAATCGACTGGGTGTATGTCGCCTCGCCCAACAGCCTGCACTATGCGCAGACCAAGGCGGCGCTGGAAAGCGGTAAGCACGTCATCTGCGAAAAGCCGTTCGCGCCGACTCGCGCGCAGGCGGAGGAGCTGGCGGCGCTCGCCGAGGACAAGGGGCTGTTCCTGTTTGAGGGCATCACGACCCTGTTCCTGCCGCATTTCGCGCGCGTCCGTGAGAAACTGCCCGAAATCGGGCCGGTTCGGCAGGTGTCGTGCACCTTTTGCCAGTATTCGAGCAAATACGACGCGCTGAAAGCCGGACAGACGCCCAATGTGTTCAATCCTGCCTTTGCGGGCGGTGCGATCATGGATATCAACCTGTATAACCTGTATTTTGTGTACGGCTTGTTCGGCATGCCGGACAAACTGACCTATCACGCGCGGCGGCACGAGAACGGCATCGACCTCGGCGGCGTTGCGGTGCTGGAATATCCGGGCTTTGTCGCCCAGTGCACGGGCGCAAAGGATTGCAAAAGTGACAACGGCGCGCACATCATCGGAGAAAAGGGCTTTATCCGGGTGGAAAATCCGGTCAGCATGTGCACGCGCGTCACGGTCGTGACCGATGCGGGCGAGCAGGTCTTTGACGAGCAGCAGGGCGAAACCGCATGGTACTGGGAGATGCAGGGCATTGCGGGATTGGTCGCGGCGGATGACCGCGTAGACTGCCGCCGCCGCATGGCGCAGAGCGCGGACGTGATGGAACTGCTCGAGCGTGCGCGGCGGGATGCGGGCATTGTGTTTCCCGGCATTGACTGACATTTTTCTGCTTTTCTGACAAAAGGAGGTCATATTATGGCGGATTTTGTATCGCATCATCTGTTTGGAGAACAGGCGCAAAGTGTATTCCCTGCACCGGTGCAGGAGCTGATCAGCAAGCATCCGGTGAGTTTTCGGTGGGGCTGTCAGGGACCGGACCCACTGTTTTACCGTAAAATATTGCTGGGCAGCCCGCTGCACAAGCTGGGCAACCGCATGCACTCGGAAAAGACGGATGAGCTGTTCGCGGCGTTGGCGCGCGGCGTGCATTGCCTGACCGGCACGGCGCAGGAAACGGCGGCGGCGTATTTTTACGGCTTCGTCTGCCATTATGCACTCGACAGCGAGATCCATCCCTATGTTTACTGTCGGCAGGAGCAGATCCGCTCAGCGGATGCCAAGCTGCACGCATCCGCCGTGCATTGCCAGATAGAAAGCGATATCGACTACCTGATCTATGAGCGGGCGTATCACGCGCCGGTGACCAACTTCCGTCCTGCGGGGCTTTATGCGCTGCCCGCGGAGGAAAAGGCGGTGCTGGCGGTGCTGCTGCATGCTGTGCTGGAAAACGTGTATGGCGAGGATGTGCCGGTGCGCGATCTGCGCCGTTCGTTTGACGAAATGCTGTCGTGGGAGAATTTCTTCTACGCGGAAAAGCGCACGGTGTACCGCAGTGCACAAAAGCTGGAACGGCTGGCGGGACGCGGCGCGCTGCTGACCGGACATATGAAGGTGGAGCGTCCGGCGTGGGATGCACTCAATGAGCAGCACACCCCCTGGCACAATCTGTGGAGACTGGAAGAAACGCGGACGGATTCCGTGCCCGAGCTGTTCGGGCTGGCGCGCATCAGTGCAGCAGCGCTCGCGGGGCAGTATGCCGCGCAGTTTGACGCGGGGTTGCAGCTGTATTGTCATTTCAAGCAGCCGTTTGACAACGGCAGTCCGAAAAAAATACCGCAATAGAAAGAACCGCCTGCAAAGGCGGTTCTTTTCTGTTGTATACGCGCCAAACGGCTCGAGAAAAAGAAGAAGCCGTTAGCCACGGCTATTTTTTCCATCATGGTTTGCGATATGCAGCGGACTGTGGTACAATAAAATGAAATTTTGCCGGAGGAGGGTCATGCGGGACGTGCAGGGCGTATTATACTATTTTGTTGCGGTCAGCCTGATCGGTGCGGTTGTCTGCATTTATGATAAGCTCGCCGCGCCGCGCGGCTGGCGGCGGGTACCCGAGCGCACGCTGTTTTTCTGGGCGCTGGTCGGCGGCGGGCCGGGTGTGTATCTGACCATGCTGCTCATTCGCCACAAAACGCTGCATCGCAGCTTCATGTGGGGCATTCCGGCGATTATGATATTACAAACTGTAATATTGATTGGTATTTATAATATTATGTATTCGAGGGGATTGTTATGACCAAGGCATTGATTCGCCTGTTCATTCGTGATGCGGATAATACGCGGGATGCGCGGGTGCGCGAGCGGTACGGCATTCTGTCCGGCGCGGTAGGCATCGCGTGCAATGTGTTTCTGTTTGCGCTCAAGCTGGTGATCGGTCTGCTGACGGGTTCGATCTCGATTGCGGCGGACGCGTTCAACAACCTGTCCGACGGGCTTTCCTGCCTGATTTCGATCGTGGGATTCAAGGTGGCGGGCAAGGCGCCGGATGCCAAGCATCCGTTCGGCTACGGCCGTACGGAGTATATCGCGGGTTTGATCGTGGCGTTTATCATCGTGCTGGTCGGATTTGAATTCCTCAAAACCTCGTTTGACCGCATCATTCATCCCGAACCGGTGGCGTTTTCGGTGGTGCTGCTGGTGATTCTGGCGGTTTCTATGCTGGTAAAACTGTGGATGGGCGCGTTCAACTCCTCCATCGGCCGCCGGATCGAGTCCCCGGTGCTGATGGCGGCGGGACAGGACAGCCGCAACGACGTGATCACCACCTCGGTGGTCGTTATCGGCATGATCGCGGGCCGCTTTACCACTTTGCCGGTGGATGGTTATGTTGGTATTCTGGTGGCGCTGTTCATTATGTGGGCAGGCATTGGCATTGTGCGCGATACGGTTGCGCCGCTGCTCGGTGAAGCCGCCGACCCGGAAGTTGCACGCAGCATTGAGGAAATTGTGCGGGAATCCGATTACATTGTCGGTGTGCATGACCTGATTGTGCATAACTACGGCGCAGGCCGCTCGCTGGCTTCGCTGCATGCCGAGGTGCCGAGCGATTCCGACTTTGTGGCGGTGCATGAGGTCATTGACGAGGCGGAAAAGCGTGTTTGGCAGCGCACGGGCGTGTATCTGGTCATTCACATGGACCCCATCGACGTGAACAACGAACATGTTGCCGCGCTGCGTGAGCAGGTGGACAGCGTGCTGCGAAGCATTGACGAAGCACTCTCCATGCATGACTTCCGCGTGGTGGACGGCGAACGGCAGATCAATCTGATTTTTGACGTAGTCGTGCCGTTTACCTATGATGAAAACGGCAAGCGTGAGCTGATGATGAAGCTGTACGACCGTCTCAAGGAGATCGACGTGCGGTATAATCCGGTGGTGACGCTGGATCACCAAATGTGAGGGATTCGATGAAAGCGTACAACTTTCATCGAGGGGCGTTGCCGCGCGGCGCGCGGACACCGCCTGTGCGCGATTTTGCGCGCCAGTGCGGCACACAAAATCGCGTTCTTGTATCAAATCCAAGGCGCATGTCCTCGGATTTGATGAAAAAGCCTGCATTTGCAGGCTTTTTCTGTTTTATGCGCGGCTTGCGGCGGGGAGATGGGATGGCTTGCGGCGCGGATGGTGGCATGATACAATGAAAACAGGGAAAAACGGATGCCTGCCCGGTGCGGTGGGTACGATAATAACAGAATGGAGGACAATTCCTATGCTGCTGATTCAAAACGGGCGGGTGCTCGATCCTTATACTGGCGTGGATGCGCCGCGCGATGTGCTCATCGGGGACGACGGCGTGATTGCCGAGGTGCAGCCGCACATCGACGCGCCCGCGGGCTGCGAAGTATACGACGCGGCGGGGCTGACGGTTTCACCCGGCTTTGTCGACGGGCATGTGCACTTTCGCGACCCCGGTCAGACGCAAAAAGAGGACGTGTTGACCGGCGCAGCGGCTGCCGCTGCGGGCGGCTATGCGACCGTCATCTGCATGGCGAACACGCTGCCGACCTGCGATACGCCCGAACTCATTCAATATGTGACCCAAAAGGCGAAGGATTGTCCGGTCGAAGTGTTGCAGGCGGGCGCGGTGACAAAGGGACTGAAAGGGCAGGAGCTGACCGATTTTGATGCGCTGACCGCTGCGGGCGCGCCCTGCCTGACCGACGACGGCATCAATCTGACCTCGGCGGCATTGTGCCGCACGGCGATGGAGCAGGCTGCTGCGCGCGACATATTGTTGTCTTTCCATGAGGAGGAGCCTTCGCTCGTGCCGTCGCCCGGCGTCAACTACGGTTCGGCAGCAGCGAAGCAATTTGGTGTGCTGGGCGCGATGGCTGCGGCGGAAACTGCGATGATCGCGCGCGATATCGCGTTGGCGCTCGACACGGGTGCGCGCGTGGTGTTCCAGCATGTTTCCTGCGGACAGTCGGTTGCGCTCATCCGCGCGGGCAAGGCGCTCGGCGCGCGCGTCTATGCCGAGGTCACGCCGCACCACCTGAGTCTGACCGAGGGCGACGTGTGCGCGCATGGCACATACGCACGCATGAACCCGCCGCTGCGCCGCGAGGCCGACCGGCAGGCGCTGATCGAGGGGCTGCGCGACGGCACGATCGACATGATCGCCACCGACCACGCGCCGCACACCGCAGAGGAAAAGGCACGCGAGTTCGCCAAAGCGCCGAGCGGTATCACCGGGTTGGAAACCGCGTTTTCCGTGTGCAATACCTATCTGGTCAAAACCGGACGGTTGACGCCGATGCAGCTGATCGACAAAATGAGCAAAGCACCCGCCGAGATTTACGGGTTGAGCGGCCGCGCGGTGGCGGAGGGCAATTTTGCCCGTCTGGTGCTGCTCGACTGGGAGAATGAGATAGTATACAAAACGTATAAATCAAAAGCAATCAACACGCCGTATACCAACATGCCGCTGACCGGCGCACCGCGCGCGATCGTTACGGGGATGCGCGTGACTGCCCACTGACGACAAAAATTGTTTATGCGCGTTAAAAATTGCCAGAACTGCCGCTGTATAATGCGCCGCGTTCCAGTCATACTACCTGTACAACCAGAAATTGCGTATGGGAGGGAACGCGTAAATGAAGGCAACCGGCATTGTGCGCCGTATTGACGATTTGGGGCGTGTCGTGATTCCGAAAGAGATCCGCCGCACGCTGCGCATTCGTGAGGGTGACCCGCTGGAGATTTTCACCGACCGCGACGGCGAGGTGATTTTCAAGAAGTATTCCCCGATGGGGGAGATGGGCGCGGTGGCAGGTGAACTGGCTGAGGCGCTCGCCCGCACGGCGGGAATGAGCTGTGCGATCTGTGACCGCGATGCGGTCATTGCCGCGGCAGGCGGCGCAAAAAAGGACATTCTGGAAAAACGCATTTCCGCCGAGCTGGAGCAGATGATGGAACAGCGCGTGGTATATGAGCGCGGCGTGGATGATGCGCCAGAGCTGAACGTGTCGGACAACGACGCGTATAATGTAGTCGTGGCGGTGCCGATCATCACGGAAGGCGATGTCAGCGGCTGCGTGGTTTATGTCAGCGAGGACGAAAACGCGTCGGCAAGCGAGGTAACGGTCAAGCTATGCCAGACCGCCGCCCAGTTTATGGCCAAGCGTGTTTCGGTATAAGGGGGGCGCGGCATGAAGAACAAGCGAAAGCCTGAGCGTGAGCCGAAGCCATTTCCGCAGTATGACGATGCAGCGCATATTGATTCCGCTGCGGTAGCATCCGTGCCGCCTTGGTCGCAGGACGCGCCGCCGCGCGGCGATCCCGCCGCCACGGCCTATACCGAAATGTACTGCCAGAAACCGAAAGAGAAAAACTGAAACGACCGACCGGTGCTATTAAGTGAACAAATCCAGTAAAACTGGACGATAGACAAGAGCTGACTGATGTAGGAATTGATATGCTCCCTCTATGAGCGACAGTGAAATAAAACATTGTCAATCATGGAGGGAGCATTACTATGCCAAAAAAGACAAGGATAAAGGATGAGGTACAATAAGGGAGCTGTTGACAAAAAGAAATCTGGGCTGAAAGTTGATATTTTCAACCCAGATTTTCAGAATATATGATGTAAAAAGGATAGCCTTGACCATCCTTTTTAGGTTTAAAGCCATGACAGATAAGAGGCATTCCTCTGCCACGGCCGGAATGCCCCGTTTTCTGACCTTAGAAAGACAATGTTCTCGCTTGAGCACAGAGAACGATCCTTCAGCCCATATTTTGCGCAGGCGCATCATATGCCAATAGATATTGCTACCAATATGTTCGTGCCCTCTATAGAAAGCAGGATAACAACTACTTCCAAGGATTCTGCGCCGAATGCCTGTTTGCTTAAAACAGGTAGAGTTTCGTTTACAATATCTGCAAGTGTCATCCTGTACCTGATAACACCGCAAGTATTTTCCGGTTGTTTGGCTGCAGTTTAACCGTTGGTAAACAAGTCTGGTACCTTCCGGACAGCAAAATGCATCTTCTTGGGGCAAATAATAAAAGCCATACTTTTCCGGAGAGTTGGAAAACTGAATAGCGGGAATATATCCGGTGATTCCCAGCAGCTCCAGGCCGCGATGAACAGCGCCGATATCGTAGCCACAATCCAATGCAATGTTTTGCATCGGAACCCCGTTTTGAATTTGCCGCTCCAGATGTCGTAAAACCAACAAACTCTCTTTTTTATTTGCCGGATACACATCCACTCCGGTTATAATCCCATGCTTACAGTCTACTGTAGCTTCCATCAGATAACCGATACCGCTCTTTTCCCGTGATTTATGCAACCGCTGTCTGGATCAGTTTTACTGGTAGTGCGGCGTTTTCTGATCGTTTTGGCCGGAGGCCTTTTAAAGCCAGGCTGTTTAGAAAGCTCTTCATCTAAGCGATCCAGGTAGCTCTGCATACTTAATTCGGTTTCCACTTCTGTATCGATCCAACTGTCTTTAGAAACATTGGTCGGAAGATAAGTTCCATCAGCGGCCAGTTCTTTTCCGTCCACCAAACCGTTCTTTACACAGCGCCGGATAATCTCTAAAAACACCTGCTGAAATAAACAACTTTCATTCCATTTGCGCAGGCGTGTTTTGCTGAATGTAGAGTGGTCTGGAATCTTATATGCAAGTTCAAAGCCACAGAACCACCTATACGCAATATTCAACTGAACTTCCTGCACTAAACGGCGTTCCAACTTGACACCGTAAAGATATCCCACCAGAAGCATTTTAAACATACTGACAGGATCAACAGATGGGCGGCCATTTTCAGTGTAGTATGGTGCTACAAGATCGTAAATAAAATCAAACGAAATTATCTGATTAATTTTTCGAAGCAAGTGATTTGATAGCGTATAATCGAGTTCGCAAAAATGCATAGGAAATAGACAAGCCATTAGGGCTCCTGTAAAATGAGAGTTG
>CALWUJ010000029.1 GCA_944384725.1 uncultured Agathobaculum sp.
GTATAGCTCAGCTGGGAGAGCGCTTGAATGGCATTCAAGAGGTCAGCGGTTCGATCCCGCTTATCTCCACCATCACCGGAGCGTGAAACAAGAAACTCGTTTCTAAAAGGAAACGAGTTTCTTTACTTTGCAGCCCCATTTTATCCATTCCTCTCAAAAACGCATAGCAGCAGACAAGCCATATTCTCCCACTGTTTTCGCTTCTGAAAAAAATATTTTTTCTAAAAAAGTGCTTGACACAGGCCGCATGCCATAGTATAATATACAAGTCGCAAGGACAAAAACAAAAGAATATAGCCGAATTGTGTAAAGGTAGCACGACAGACTCTGACTCTGTTTGTGAGGGTTCGAATCCTTCTTCGGCTGCCACCTGAAAAGCAGTTTTTCTTCGGAAAAGCTGCTTTTTTCTTTTCTCATCAGTATGTATCCATTTTTCAGACGAGCAGCAAAGGAATAACGATAGCAAAAGGCTTGTTTCCAAAGAAAACAAGCCTTTTTGTTTATGTCGTGCAAAATCCGTCAGCACCGTTCCAATTTGGCGCGGAAGGAAATTTTGCGCGGCGTTGGCATATCGTCAAACTGCACCAGATGTGCTCCGTTTTCCATATCCACTTCGAGCACAGTTCCCTCACCAAACATCAAATGCCGCACCCGCTGACCGACCGGGAACACGTTGTCGCTGTCCTGTGTCCGGAAAAAGCGCTGCGTGCTTGCAATATAGCCCTCCGTCTCACGAATCAGCCCTTCCTGCGGCGGCTGCGTAAAGGCAAGCCGGTCGCAGTCGATATCCAGCACAAACCGTGACGGATACCGTGGCGAGCCGTCGAAATTGCGCCCGTCCGCCTCGGACAGATACAGCCGCTGCTCCGCGCGCGTGAGCGCCACGAACGCCAAACGGCGCTCCTCCTCCATGCCCGGAAGCGTGCGCACCTTGCGCGACGGGAAAATGCCCTCGTTCATACCGCACAGGAACACGCAGGGAAATTCCAGACCCTTGGCAGCATGCACGGTCATCAGCTTGACCTTGTCCCCCTGCTCCGCGGTGTCGCCGTTGGTCAGCAGCGCCACATGAGACAGATAGTGCTCGAGTGTACACTCCTCGCCGCAGGTGGTTTCGTACAGATAGACCGACTGCTTCAGCTCTGCCAGATTATCCAGCCGCTCCTGACTGCCTTCGGTGCGCAGCATGGCCTCATAGCCGCTTGCGTTGAGAATTGCCGACAGCACCTCGGACACCGGCCGTCCTTCGCTCGCTTCCGCAAAGGACTGGATGAGCGTCACAAACTGCCGCGCGAGTGTGCCTTTGAACAGCGCATCTTCGAGGGTATCCTGCAATGCGCGATACAATGCGCAACCGTGCCGCTCCGCATACTCCTGCAAAAACGCCATGCGCCGCTTGCCCAAATTGCGCTTGGGCACATTGGCGATGCGCCGGAAAGACAAATCATCCTGATACACGATCATCCGCAGATAGCTGAGCGCGTCTTTGATCTCCATGCGTCCAAAAAACGGCACACCGCTGTAAATGGTGTACGGAATTTTTTCCCGCAGCAGCACTTCCTCCACCGCGCGCGTCACATAATGCGCACGGTACAGCACGGTCATGTCCCGATAGGCTACGCCCTCTTCGTGCAGCCGCTGCATTTCCCCTGCCATCCACGCAGCTTCCGCCTCCTGCGTCTGTGCAAAGTGACACACGACCGGTTCGCCGTCCGACAGGGTCGGGAGCATATCCTTTTTCATGCGGTACTGATTTTTGTCGATCAGCGCATTGGCAGCCGCCAGAATTTGCGGTGTCGAACGGTAATTCTGCATCATCAGGATGGTTTTCGTGCCCGGAAAGGCTTTGTCGAAGTCGAGCAGGTATTTGACGTTCGCGCCGCGCCAGGTGTAAATCGTCTGGTCGGGGTCGCCCACGATGAACAGGTTTTTGTGATACCCGCACAGCACCTCCATCAGCTCATATTGCAGCTGGTCAATATCCTGAAACTCGTCGATCATGATATATTCCAGCCGCTGCTGCCACTTGCGCCGAATATCCGCATGCTCACGGAAGATATATAGCGAAAACTTGATTAAATCATTATAATCCAATCCGAAGCACTTTTTCTCCTGATACAGATAGCCGTAGAAAATAATGTCCGAGGTGGAGGCCGCCCGCTCGTACTTCTCCCGCAGGGTGTCCAGCGGCAGCGTGATCATGTCCTCATAGTAGTCCGGGTCCTTGAAAAGCTTACGAATCTCGATCATATCCCGCGCGGCAGAAAAGGTCATATCGCGCAGGGTCAATCCGCGTTCCTCATAGATGATTTGCAGCATTGCGTCGATATCTGCATTATCCAGCACCAGAAAGCTTTTGGGATATTGCACCGCATGACTGTCCTCCTGCAGCACCGAGACGCAAAAGCCATGAAAGGTGTTGATCCGTCCGGTATCGTTGTCGCCGGTCAGCTGGTGGATGCGCTGCCGCATCTCGGCCGCCGCCTTATTGGTAAACGTAACACACAGGATATTCCCCGGCAGGATGCCCAGTTCATTCACCAGAAAGGCAAACCGATGGGTCAGCGCGCGGGTCTTGCCCGAGCCCGCCCCTGCAATCACGCGCACAAAGCCCTCCGTCGCGGTGACAGCTTCCCGCTGCGCCTGATTGAGCCCTTGCAGCAAATCCATCCTGTTTTCTCCCCTTTGATAGAACATTTGTTTTCTTCATTATACAATGAATGGATGCAATACTCAACAGAAAATGCATCCCCCCCGCTGTGCATCCGCCTTGCTGCAACGCCAGAGATGGTGGCTTTTTGTTGCTTTTTTCACTTAGTTATGCTAATATTTAGGTTAGCGAATTATCGGAAGGGCGGTACGGATATGGCCAGTGCGGAACAACTGAACTCTTTTCTGGTCGATCTATTCGGCCGCGTCAATAAGATTGAGGAACGCGCCATGGCGGACGGTCTGGGCAGCGCCATCTCGATCACCGAAATCCACATCATCGAAAAAATCGGCGCGAAAGAGCCGGTGCGTATGAGCGAAGTCGCCAAATCCATTGGCGTGACGCTTGCGACGTTAACCGTTGCCTGCGACAAGCTGGAGGCCAAAGAGTTGGTCAGCCGCGCGCGCAGCAGCACCGACCGGCGCGTGGTCAACATTACGCTCACGCCCAAAGGCCGCGCGGCCTATGAGTACCACAAAGCGTTCCACGAGCGCATGATCGCGTCCGTGATGGAGACATTGTCGCCCGAACAGGCGGCCGTGCTCGCACAAAGTCTGGAAAAATTACAGGATTTCTTCCGACAGGAAGAATCCGCAGCGGGAGGGGTTTGCAACGGATAATCTGATCTTCTGTCTCAACGCAACCGTCCCGATTTTTGCAATCATTTTGCTGGGCCGCGTGCTGCGTGCCCGGCACTTTTTTTCGCCGCAGACGCTCTCCGACCTCGATCGGCTGTCGTTCAAGGTGCTGCTGCCCGTTTTGCTGTTCCGCGACATCGCAGCAGGACGCATCACCGAGCAGTTCGACCTGAAATTCTTCCTGTTCTGCGCGGGCGTAACGACGGTTTATTTTTTCGCGATCTGGCTGGGCGCGGCAAAGCTGCTGCCGGACAAAAACATGGTCGGCGCATTCACGCAAGGCGCGTTTCGCGGCTCGCAGGCGATTTTGGGCGTTGCGTTTGTGCAAAACCTGTACGGGGACGCGGGGCTGGTGCCGCTGATGATCGTAGCAAGCGTGCCGCTCTACAACATCTTTTCGGTGCTGGTGCTGACCGTCACCGCGCCGGACGCCAAAAACGCCCAGCATAAGGGAGTCGTATCGCGCACGCTGGGCGGCATTATCACCAACCCGATCATCCTCGGCATTCTGGCAGGTTTGCCGTTTTCGCTGCTGCAAGTGGATTTTCCGCCCATGCTGTCCAAGGGGCTGGACATGCTGGCAACCTGCGCAACGCCGGTTGCCCTCATCAGCATCGGCGCGGGTTTCGAGGGTGCGAAGGCGATCAAAAAGCTCGCGCCGACTTGTGCCGCGACCTTCATTAAACTGATCCTGCTGCCGGTCATCTTCCTGCCGATTGCCGCATGGATGGGCTTCCGTGATCAGGCGATGGTCGCGCTGGTCATCCTGTGCGGCGCGCCGAGCACGGTTTCCGGCTATGTGATGGCAAAAAATATGGGCGGCGACCATGTGCTGGCAGCGTCCATTGTTGTGCTGAGTACCGCGCTGAGCGCAGTTACGCTAACGGCAACGCTTTTTATCCTGCGCACAGCAGGTTTGATTTGACATGATCCCTCCATACTGGTATTGTAAAAACAGCAATGCCAGTCTGGAGGGATTTTTCTCTCTTGCTTGCCCCATCACGGAGGAATGCACCATGCTCACCTATCATCTTGACCCACACAGCAAAACGCCGCTCTACGAGCAGCTGTACCGCGCGGTGCGCGCGGATATCATGTCGGGCGCGCTCGCGGGCGGCGACCGTCTGCCCAGCAAGCGCCAGCTTGCCGCCAACCTGCATATCAGCCAAATCACGGTCGAAACCGCTTATGGCCAGCTGTTGGCTGAGGGCTATATCGCCTCTGCGCCGCGCCGCGGTTACTTCGTGCAGCCGCAGTTGTCTCTGCCCGCACCGATGCAGACACCACGCGCCGCTGTACCGGCTTCCCCCACTGTGGAAACGCCCTTCCTCTATGATTTCCGCACCAATATTGTGGACAACGGCTGCTTTCCGTTCTCCACATGGGCGCGGCTCAGCCGCAGCGTGCTCAGCGAATATTCCGACCGCTTACTGCGCGCGACCGACCCCTGCGGCGCCCTCGAACTGCGCGAGCAGATTGCACGGTATCTGTACGACTTTCGCGGCATCAGCATCTCACCGGACAACATTCTGGTCGGCGCCGGTTCGGAATACCTGATGCAGCTGGTCATCCAGCTTTTGGGGCGCGACCGGGTATATGGGCTGGAAAATCCGGGCTACCGCAAGTTGTATCAGATTTTCGCCGCAGGCGGCGCAGCTGTGCGTCCGCTGCCGCTGGATAAAAGCGGCTTGCGGGCAGACGCGCTGGCGCAAAGCGATGCGTCGGTCGTTTATCTGACCCCCTCGCACCATTTCCCCCTCGGCACGGTCATGCCTGCTGCGCGGCGGCTGGAGATTTTGCGCTGGGCGTCCGACGCCCCCGACCGCTATATCATCGAGGACGACTACGACAGCGAATTCCGCTATGCCTCGCGCCCCATTCCCGCGCTGGGCGAGCTTGACCGCGCGGGGCGGGTGGTGTATGTCAACACCTTTGCCAAAAGCCTTGCGCCCGGCCTGCGCATCGGCTATCTGGTGCTGCCGGATGCGCTGATGGCGCGCTACCGCGAGCGGTTCTCGCTTTACTCGTCCACCGTGCCCAGCTTCGAGCAGCACACACTCGCGGCCTTCCTGCGCACGGGCGCGTTCGAGCGGCACATCAGCCGCAGCCGCAAAGTGTATCAGGCGCGGCGCGACGCGCTGCTGGCAGCGCTTGCGCGCGAGCTTCACGACCTGCCTCATGAGGTATCCCGCTCGGAAGCAGGTCTGCACCTGCTGCTGCACATGCGCAACGGCATGCTCGAACGCGAGCTGATGGAGCGAGCCGCAGCTGCTGGCGTGCGGGTATATGGCCTTTCGGCGTACTACACGCCCCCGGTCAAACCGCCCAAGGCAACGCTGGTTCTGGGCTATGCAGGCTTGACCGAAGCGCAAATTGATGCAGCTGTTGCCCTGCTGCGGCAAGCATGGAGCGAAAAGAAGTCCTGAACGGTTCAGGACTTCTTTTCTTCTTTCGGTTTTTCATTTTTGCGCACCGTGTTGGCAAACATCACCGATTGCTTGCCAAAGCGTTGCCGCAGCGCGTCCACCGTTCGGTCCAGCTCGCGCTGCTTTTGGCGGGACTGCACCGTCTGCGCGCTGTCAAACAGAGAAAGCTGCTCACAGGACTGGTTTTCCGGCAGAAGGTTCGCCGCCGTGACCGACAGCAGCCGCACCGGCTTATCCATCGACCAATGTGCGCGCAGCAAAGCCAGCGCGGTTTCAAACAGGGCGCGGGTGGAGTTGGTCGGCTGCTCAAGCGTCATCTGCCGCGAACGGTTGTGAAACTCCGGGTCACGGATGCCGATCTGCACGGTCTGGCACACCATCCCACGCGCCCGCAGGCGGCGGCCGACGTTGTCGCACAGCGCAGTCAGCCCCATGCGGCACTCTTCCTCGCCCAGCAGATTATGTGCAAAGGTCATGCCGTTGCCCACGCTTTTGACCTCGCGCTCCGCATAGAACGAACGTACCGGCTCGTCATCCTCACCGCGGGCGTAGCGCAGCAGCATATCCCCCTGCTTGCCGAAAATACCGTGCACAAACGCAGGCTCACACGCGGCCAAGTCGCCAATCGTATGCACGCCCAACCCGTCCAGCCGCGCGGCGGCTCGCTTGCCGACGTACAGCAGCGTATTGACCGGCAGCGGCCAGACGCGCTCACGGAAATTCTCGCGCGAAAAGACGGTCGTGGCATCCGGCTTCTTGTAGTCGCTGCCCAACTTGGCGAACGCACGATTGAACGACACGCCAACCGAAATCGTCAGCCCCACCTCTTCCCGCATGCGGCGGCGCAGCTCGTCCGCGATCTGCTCCCCTGTGCCGAACAGGTGCATCGAGCCGGTCACATCGAGGAAGGATTCGTCAATGCCGAACGGGTCGACCAGATCGGTGTATTGCAGATACAGCTCGTTGCAGCGGCGCGAATACTTGACATACTCCTCGCGGTGCGGCGCAACCAGCCGCAAATCCGGGCATTTTCGCTTTGCCTGCCAGATGGTTTCCGCCGTCTGCACCCCGAATGCTTTGGCCTTTTCGTTTTTAGCGAGAATGATGCCGTGGCGGCTTTCGGGGTCGCCGCAAACCGCACTCGGCCCGTCGGCCAGCGTCGGATCAAGCAAGGTCTCGACCGAGGCATAGAAAGAATTGCAGTCGCAATGCAAAATCGTGCGCTCCACGGTGCCCCCTCCCATCGAACATTTGTTTTCTAAAATTGTAGCAGAAAATCTGCATCTTGACAACCACTTTTCGTGGGTCTATACTGGATTTGCAAGCAAGGGTGCCGTGATGAGCGGCTGAGAGGGCGAGAGCCTAACCTTTTGAACCTGTTGGTTAGCACCATCGTAGGGAAGCTGTCGCATCGCAAATGATTTTATGCTCCGGTTTTACCGCATGGTGAAACCGGGGTATTTTTTATTGCCTGAAAGAAGGGATTTTATGAAAATAAACGGTGAAGTCTGCACCTGTTCCCCGGGCATGACCGTCCTGTCGCTTCTGGCGCAGCGCGGACATGACCCGCAGCGCGTCGCGGTCGAGCGAAACGGACAGATCGTGCCGCGCGCCCGGTTCGGTGAAGAAACGCTGCATGAGGATGATGTGATCGAAATCGTGCAGTTTGTCGGCGGAGGCTGAAACAATGTACCTAACGCAAAAAGAGTTGCACGACGCACTCGTCGAGCGGCACGGCGCGGACATCCAGCAAAAACTCGACGGCTCTACGGTCGGCATCGCGGGGCTGGGCGGGCTTGGCTCCAATATCGCCGTGCATCTGGCGCGGCTTGGTGTGGGGCGGCTGGTGCTGGTCGATTTCGACACGGTGGAGGTGAGCAACCTCAACCGGCAGCACTACACGATGAAGGACATCGGCATCCCCAAAACACTGGCGATGATGGAACAGCTAGAAGCCATCAACCCCTATCTGCAATACGAACCGCACACCGAACGCATCATCCCAGCCAATGCCGCGCGCCTGTTCGCGGACTGTGATGTGGTCTGCGAGGCGTTCGACCGCGCCGATCAAAAAGCCATGCTGATCGAAACACTGCTGGAACATCTGCCGGATACACCCATTGTGTCAGGCAGCGGCATGGCAGGATATGGTTCGGCTAACCTAATGCGCACAGAACGCCGCTTTGGGCGGCTGTATGTCTGCGGGGACGGGACAAGCGACATTGCGGACGGCATCGGACTGATGGCGCCGCGTGTTGCGGTTTGCGCCGCGCAGCAGGCAACCATGGCGCTGCGGCTGCTGCTCGGACATACCGAACCATAAGCATCTGAATGGACAAAAGGAGAGGAAAAGACAATGGAAGACAAGCTGATTCTGGGCGGGCACGAATTTACCTCCCGCTTTATTTTGGGCTCGGGCAAATATTCGCTCGATTTGATCAACGCCGCTGTACACAACGCAGGTGCGCAGATCATCACGCTCGCACTGCGCCGCGCGAACGAGGGCGGCACCGCAAACATCCTCGATTACATCCCCAAGGGCGTGACCCTGCTGCCCAACACCTCAGGCGCACGCAATGCGGACGAGGCGGTGCGCATCGCGCGACTGAGCCGCGAATGCGGCTGCGGCGACTTTGTCAAAATCGAGATCATGCGCGACAGCAAATATCTGCTGCCGGACAATCAGGAAACCATCCGCGCTACCGAGATCCTCGCAAAAGAGGGCTTTGTTGTCATGCCGTACATGTACCCCGACCTGAATGTTGCGCGCGATCTGGTGAATGCAGGCGCGGCCTGCGTGATGCCGCTCGGCGCGCCGATCGGCACGAACAAGGGACTGGCGACGCGCGAATTTATCCAAATCCTCATCAACGAGATCGATCTGCCGATCATCGTGGATGCGGGCATCGGCCGTCCGTCGCAGGCGTGCGAAGCGATGGAGATGGGCGCGGCTGCCGTTATGGCGAACACTGCAATCGCCACAGCGGGCGATATCCCTGCCATGGCAGAAGCGTTCAAAAAGGCGATCGAAGCCGGCCGCACAGCATATCTCGCAGGGCTTGGCCGCGTGCGCGAGAGCGCGTCGGCGTCCTCCCCGCTGACCGGCTTTTTGCGTGACTGAGACACCGCCTCTGGGGTGGCAGCCGCCCTTGCTGTTCCGCTTCAGCAATATGGGCGTCAAACGAAAACCGGAACCCTGTTTTGCGCGCGCAGCGCGCCCTCAAGGGAAAGCGGATGATTCACAAGAAGGGGAAAACCGCAGGTTGTCTCCTTCTTGTGCGCCTGCCGCGCGCAGCGGCATCGTTCCCGCCGTCTTTTGGACGGCATAAACCTGGAAAGGATGATTGCGATGCATGAAACCAAAGCGGAAATCATTTCCGCAAAATATATCACCGCCGAGACCGATCACATGGCCTACCAGCCGGGTATGGACAACATCGGCTCGGAGATTCAGGACGAAGTCATCTCCCGCATGAACGCATACGACGCAGATGCGTACACCGCCGCCGACGTGCAGCGCGCCTTGAACCGCGATGTGCTCCAGCCCGAGGACTTCGCCGCGCTGCTCTCCCCTGCCGCCTTGCCGTTTCTCGAACAGATGGCACAGCGCGCACAGATGGAAACACGCAAGCATTTCGGCAACTCGGTGCAGATGTTCACCCCGCTGTACATCGCCAACTACTGCGAAAACTACTGTGTCTATTGCGGCTTTAACTGCCACAACAAGATTCGCCGCGCCAAGCTTGATATGGACGAGATCGAGCAGGAGCTGAAGGCCATCGCCGCGACCGGTTTGCAGGAAATCCTGATGCTGACCGGCGAGAGCCGCACGATGTCACCGGTGGAATACATCGGTGAAGCGGTCAAGCTTGCCCGCAAATATTTCCGCGTCATCGGTATCGAGATCTATCCGCTCAACGTCGATGAGTATGCCTACCTCCACAAGTGCGGCGTGGATTACGTCACCGTGTTTCAGGAAACCTACGATGCGGACAAGTACAAAACCCTGCACCTTGGCGGACACAAGCGCATTTTCCCCTATCGCCTGAACGCGCAGGAGCGTGCGCTCATGGGCGGCATGCGCGGCGTGGGCTTTGCGGCGCTTCTGGGTCTTTCTGACTTCCGCAAGGACGCCTTTGCGACCGGTCTGCACGCCTACCTTCTCCAGCGTAAATACCCGCACGCGGAGATCGCGTTTTCCTGCCCGCGTCTGCGCCCGATCATCAACAATGACAAGATCAACCCCAAGGACGTGCACGAGCCGCAGCTGTTGCAAGTTGTGTGCGCGTATCGTATCTTCATGCCGTTCGCGTCCATCACGATTTCGACGCGCGAGCGCGCGGGCTTCCGCGACAACATTATCGGCATCGCCGCGACCAAAATCTCGGCGGGTGTGGACGTCGGCATCGGCGGCCACTCCGGCGAGGATAAGGGCGACGAACAGTTTGAGATTTCGGACGGCCGCTCGGTCGACGAGGTCTATCAGGCCATCGAGGCGCACGGCTTGCAGCCCGTTATGGCGGATTACCTGTATGTATAACACCGCGCGGCAATTCTCTCCACGCGAATATGGCACAGCCATGTGACAAGAGCCGGACGCAAATGCGTCCGGCTCTTGTCATATGTTCCATAATAGCGCAAAGGTCACGCGCAGCAGCGCTCCCGCCGTCGCCAGCAGCAGGCACGCCACGAATGGCGCGCGGCAGGCGCGCAGCGAATACCGCCCCATCGCCTCCCCGCTCTGCCAGACCATCGAACAGGCGGCAAGCAAGGCAGGCACGCACAGCATAGCGGGCAATGCCGCCATACCGAGCGACAGCAGCGCGCCTTCGTCCTGCCCCAGTCCGACCGCCATCGTCAGCGCAAGCACAAACCCGCGCGCTGCCACCACAGCAGACAAGAACAGCGGCGCGGGGCGCAGCAGGGCGCACAGCGGCGCCAGCACGATCCAAAGCAGCGCGCACAGCACGCTTTTGAGTGCCTGTCCCGGCAGCTGCGCCAGAAACGCCGTCAGCTCCACCGCACTGTCCCCCTCGCTGGCGCGCAGACCGGTCAGGCCGCCCGCCACCGCGCCGCACAGGAACATCGCGCACAGAAAAAGGAATGCAGGCGTGCGCACCAGATCATCAAAAAAACCGAGAATATGCTGTTTGTTCATCCGTCTCCCCCTCATGGAAGGTCATGGTACAGCATATTCCCGGTTTCACCGTTTTAGAACTCAGCCCATTTCATTCATCCGGTCGCACATGGCGTTCACCAAATCGCGGCACGGCTGATGCAGGAACAAACGCGCCTTCTGGCTGATCTCATAAGTCGCGTACAGCTTTCCGTTCTCGTCCCGATGCAGCACAGCGGCGATCAATTCGGTCGCGGCGGCGATGCGATCGGATACATAGGCCAGATCGACCTTTTCACTATCGCACACGGTCACGACCACACGCTTCTGCGAGCTGCTGGAGATCATGGCCAACTGGGTCGGCATTTCGCGCTTGGACGCCGTCACCAAAACGATCTCGCTTTTGATAACTGCGGAAATATCATCCTCACAGATGCGCACGTCATATCCCTCAGCCGCCTGACAGGCCACCTGATTTTTCGAGGACAGGAACAGGTTGCGCGCGGGAATTATCTCTTTTTCCAAAATGGCACGCACCAGATGGGGCAAATATTCCCCCTCACCCAGCACAGACACCAATACGTTCTGCGGCATATCATCATCTCCTTTACCAAAGGGACATTGAAAATACAGTAGTCATTATACGGCAGCTTTGCAGCGCTCCGCAACGCCTTTTACGATATCTTGACACATTTTTGGCGCAATGACTAATCTGCACAAATTTTCTCAGCTGCTTTTAGGTAAATTGCGCATTCCAACCGCTTGCGCTCCATCTCGCAGCCGAGGTCATAAGAGTCGTTCATGTCATGGTTCATGTTGTAGTTCGCTGCCGAACAGCCGCCCGAACAGTAGAACTTTGCCCAACACTTCTGGCACTTGGGACGGGTATAAATGTTCATGCCCGCAAACTTTGTCGCAATTTCCATATCGAACGACTGGTCGAGCACGCTGCCCTGCTTGAATTCATCCTTGCCGACGAACTGGTGGCAGGGATAGATATCGCCGTCCGGCGTGACAGCCACATATTCGTAGCCCGCGCCGCAGCCGCGCAGACGCTTGACCACGCACGGACCCTGATCCAGGTCGACCATGAAATGGAAGAACGAGAACGGCTTGCCCGCCTTTCTGCGCTCGAGCATAATCTCGGTCAGGCGGTCATACTCGGCTTCGATCTTGGGCAGGTCGGCTTCGGTCAGGTCATAGCCGCAGCCGGGATCGGCCGTCACCGGCTCGACCGACAGGCGGTCAAAGCCCGCGTCCGCGATGTGCACCACATCGTCGGCAAAATCCAGATTATGCGAGGTGAACGTGCCGCGTGCATAATAGTCCTTCTGCGGGTCACGCGCGTCAACCAATGCCTTGAACTTGGGCACGATCACGTCATAGCTGCCCGTGCCTGACACGGTCTTGCGGAACTCGTCGTTGACCGACGGACGGCCATCCAGTGACAGCACGACGTTATCCATATTTTCGTTGATATAGGCACGCTTGTCCTCATCGAGCAGCAAGCCGTTGGTGGTGATGGTGAAACGGAACTTCTTGTTGAACTTCTCCTCTAAGCTGCGGGCATAGTCAACCGTCTGCACGACCGTATCCCACGCCATGAGCGGCTCGCCGCCAAAGAAGTCCACCTCGATATTATGCCGCTTGCCCGAACGCGCAATGACAAAGTCGATCGCCTTTTGGGCAATTTCCGGCGGCATGATCTTGCGTCCCTGACCGAAGTCACCCGTGGACGCAAAACAGTATTTGCAGCGCAGGTTGCAGTCATGCGCGACATGCAGGCACAGTGCCTTGACCGGCGCGCCGACCGGAATGTACTTGCTCACGTCGATGTAATCATCCTCCGCGAACAGCTGGCCTGCTTTCTTCAGCTCCAGCAGCTCGTCATATGCCTCGCGCACTTCCTCCGCCGGATACTGCGAAAGCTCGTCCACGATCTGCTGCGGGCAGGTATCCGCCATGTTCTCGTCGATCAGGCCGGACACCGCATAGCTGATGTCATCCAGCACATGCACTGCGCCCGAATTGACATCCAGCACAAAATTCAAACCGTTTTTTTGATAACGATGAATCATCTTTTCATCTTCCTCCGATACGCAACAAACAAGGCGCGCCGCTTTCCGGCACGCCTTGCGATTGACTTCATAAAACCCGCGATTACTTCGCGTGCTCGCACTTCTGGTTTGCCACCGTGCAAGAGGTCTTGCACGCAGACTGGCAGGAAGTCTGGCACTCGCCGCAGCCACCGTGTGCTGCGGTCTGCTTCAGGGTTGCAGAGGTCAGCGTAGAAACATGCTTCATGGAAATTTCCCTCCTACTTTTTCAAATGACGATATTTTTTCCGTTTACGCATATTGGCACCGGCAAAACCGCCCAGCGCCGAAGCCGCCAGCGCACAAAGCAAACTGACCGCCATACGCACAACATTGATCGGCTGGGCAAGCGGAATTATGCTCACCAACAGCAGAACCAGAAAAACCAGGATGCCTGCGCCCATTGCCCACAGGAATTTCCCGCCCGGCGCACGCTTTGCTGAAATAAACGCAGCCAGCGCACAACCGATTGCCAAAAAGATCAGCGCGCACGGCGCGATAGCCTGTTCCGCCAACACACGACGATGTACGAATATCGCACCAACCAGCATCAGCAGCAAGATAGCCAGCAGGCCAACCACTGCCGACGGCAGCAACACGCCGACGGGCGAAAGTCCTTCATTGGTTTTTCTCATAACTTACGCATCCTCCCGCCGAATGATTTTGCTTTATCCTATTCGGCAAGAAACCGGTTTATTACTTTTCGCTCTTATCCGCTTCCTTGGGCGCCTCGACCGTTTCGGTCGCCGGAGCCTCCTTACCGCGGATCGCCCAACGATAAATCTTGAGCTTGGTGCGGTCGTTCGACGACTCGATAATCAGCACATCATCCTTTACATTGACGACGCGACCGATAAATCCGCCGATCGTGGAGATCTCATCGCCTACCTCGATCGAATTGCGCATCTCGCGCTCGGCCTTATCGCGCTTGCGCTGCGGACGAATCATCAGAAAATAGAATAAGATAATCAGAACAACCAGCGGCGCGAACTGTCCGATGGCCGCCAGATATTGCTGACCACTTGGCATTGCTTACACCTCCTCGTGCATTTAGCCATGAATACTACCATATTATAATGGATTTATATGCAAATTACAAGCCCTATTTTCTGCGTCATAGGACAGCCTTTGACACGCATAACGTAACGATATCTTGAAAAAAGCGAGGTGCGTTTGCATGTTGTTTCCCGCCCTGTTTGCGCTGGGCGGCGCATTCTTTTTTCTGGTCCTGCGCGTGCAAGGCGCGGACGGCTCCTTCCCCAAACCGCTGCCGCCGGACAAGGAAGCCGAACTGTTGCGCAAAATGCAGGAGGAGGGCGACGAAAAGGCGCGCGAGCAGCTGATCGAGCACAACCTGCGGCTGGTGGCGCATATTGTCAAGAAGGACTATTGCAAAGGACTAATCCGCCCCGCTGAAAATGGACTGAAGCCTGCTGCCCCAGTCTCAGATAGATCTCTAAATGGATTTGCTGGTCATTACTTTGCTCCAGCACTACAATATGATCCAGAATCGTCGCCACAACCTCGGAGTGAACCCCATTTGTGAAGTCCAGTTCCTCCCAAAGCGCTTTTTCCAGAACTTTGAGGTTCACCTCCGTTCCTTTGTGGACTTGCTCCTGCTGCTGCAAGGTCGCCTTTTGTTCCTCCAGGGCGGAGATCTGACGGTTAAATCGGTCATTGCGCATCTTGAACTCTGAAAGGGTAATGGCATCTGCCATACTCAGCTCCAGCAGCTTATCTTTCTTTTCCTCGATCTGGCCGATCTGCGCCTCAATTCGCCCGATCTGCGCAGCGTAGTCCACGCTGTTGTTGGTTTCCCCGATACTGTTCAGCACCAGACGGATGATCTGTGCTTTCTCTGTTACTACTTTTTGAAAAAGGTCTGCCAAAACGAGATCCACTTCATCGCTGCGAACAGACGGCAGGCTGCAGGCATCCTTCCCCCTCTGGCGGTACATTTTGCATCGCCAGAACTCCCGCACGCCCTTTTGGGTCTTGAAGGACTGTCGTTGGAGGCTGGTGCCATGGATACCGCAGACGATCTTTCCGCTGTACGCATAGCGGTTATGATAGCTGGTGGATTTTGTCCGAACCTCTCTGCTGCGTTGCTTGAAGATGGCATTGGCCCGATCCCACAATTCTTCCGAGACGATGGCCGGGATATTGGGGTCTGGATACATGATCCATTCACTTTCCTCCAAGAAGGCTTTTTTCTTGGTGCGGTAGTCAAGTGTCTGGGTCTTGTTTCCACAATACCACCCTTTGTACTTGGGATTAGTCAGAATGTGCCTTATGGTCAGTTGATTGAACTCATTTCCCAGAAGACTAGTGTGTCCCCGCCGGGTCAGCTCCTGGGCGATCTTACGGATGCCATAGTTCCCGGTAGCGTAAAGTTCAAAAATAAGTTTCACTGCCTCGGCCTGCTCTGGGATAATGGTCAACTTGCAGTCCTTCTTGTCATAACCCCACAGGCGGTTGTTGCCCAGCACATGGCCGTTCTTGATGGATTGACGAAACCCAAATTTCAGGCGCTCAGACAACTTGCGCACCTCATCTTGAGCCACGCCTGCCATAACCACCAACCGGAACTCGCTGTCGGTGTCCAGCGTATTGATGTTGTCATTCTGAAAGAGAACCCCCACATTGGCATCCAGCAGCTCCTGCGTATACTGAATGCTGTCCAGCGTACTTCTGGAAAAACGGGAAATCTCTTTGGTGATGATGAAGTCAAACAGCCCTCTGTGGGCATCGTCAATCATGCGCAAAAAGCTCTCCCGCTTATAGGTGCTGGTACCGGAAATGCCTTCATCCACATAGCCTTGCACGAACGTCCAGTTGTGGTTTTTCTGAATAAATTCCGTATAATACTGCACCTGATTTTCCAGACTTCCTTGCTGCTCCACTTTTTCCGTGGATACACGGGCGTAATATGTAACCCGCAGGGGCAGGTCATAGATCGACCTCCCCATTCGCATTTGCTCTCGCAGCTTTCTAATAGTCATCATGCCGCCGATCCTCCTTTGGATCTCCTAAAGGTTTATCCTCAGCATAATGGGTAAAATGCTTTCTGTCAAAAAACCGAGAGCAGCTGGCAGAGAGATAGCGATCCTCTGAGATCATATTCCGCTGCCACAATCGTTTCAAAAGAATCAGCCCAATCTCACGATCAATCTCATTCATGGCCAAACCTCCTCTCGTTACCTTATGCAATCCGGGCAGATGCTATGACGTAATTGCTTTATTGGTTTCAAAGCCACATGAACGCACTGGCCACTTGCGCTGCCAGTGCGTGATATCTAACTTTGAATATGATGGTCATACTCATCGCCACATTTATCATTCCCCTAGCGAATGGGAACATGGCAGGTTGTCCCTGGCAAGGACGATTCATAACTCCACAGCGTCGGTCTGGCCGTGTGCCGCAGGGTTCCCCCTCTTATGTGGGAGGCCACCGTTCGGAAGTACCATTATGTCTGTGCTGCACTCCTCCTGAATGTGCCATAGGCATCCAGGCGTATCGTTTATAGATCGCTCTTATCGGCACAGCCGATGGTCATGGCGATAAACGAAAGATTGCATTGGCACAGTGACGTACCTGCTCATGTTGTCGATATTCCATTATCAAGGTTCACCGAGAAGTAAAAACCCCTCTACTAATAAGGACATCTGGAGGCCAAAAGTACACCCAAAACAGAAAAAAATTTTTAATGAAATTTTTGACAAATCACACTCATCGGCATTCTGTTTGACCATAACGAAGTAATTTCGTTGAGCGAATGTTAATCCTTCAACAGAATCTCTTTCAGCTTTTGCTTTCCGAGTATGATGCTTTTACGAACCGCCGATTTATAAACTCCTTCTACCTCGGCAATCTCATCTAGAGTCATATCCATGAAGTAGTAAGCGTAAATCCGCTCCGCCTGCTTTCTAGGGATAGAACGCAGGGCCTTATAAAGAGCCTCGTTCTGAATATGCGTCATCACTTCTTCCTCCGGCCCAGGCAAGTGATCTGCAATATGATCCTCAACACCGGGTTCGGTTTCCAGGGAAATTACATCACCGTTACGAGTTTTGCGCTTCTCCAATGCCTGCTCAGCAAGTCGGTATTCCTCAAACATGGCATCAATCTTATAGGAAACAGGGTATTCGGAATATGTAGAATCCAGATGGGGATATTCTTTTCTCAAGTCAATAAACTTCATAGTAGCAACTCCTTTGAAATGTTTTGGAAAATTCAAAAGGAGTTGCTACGGGTATGCGGCTATGGAAGGATGCCAGTGAACAACAAACCAATTAAGTGGAAAACAAAAACAGGCATATCGAACATCATCGAACAAACGGCGAAATTCGATATACCTGAGACAGACATATTCCGAGGACTTAACCTTTATGGCAAAAAAAGATATGAGAACTTTCTGCACCGCAACAATAGGCAGTTTAGAAAATCCTCATATCCAGACAACAAGCTATGTAATTTTATTGTTTGCTTAAAGAGAAGGATGGTACATTGGCATCACTCTTTCGACAAAACTTTTAGTATATCATACGAGTCTGGTCGAAAAATGATAACACAGTTGTAAGGTCGAAATTTGCTGACAAACGGAAAGAAAACAGTGTTTTTACCGAAATTTAGTGCAGTTCATATTGCATTTCTTATCTCTACCAGGGGGGGGGTGAAAGAGGACAAGGACAGGCATCTAAAAGATCGGATACTTGTCATCGGGTAGTGTCAAGAATTTTTCGCACTTTAGTTTGCAGACTCTGTTGTAAATGAAGTCAGCCAGCAATGGAGGTATCATCAACGGCTGCCTCCAGATGCTTCATGTTCATGTATTTCTTGTTGCCCCATTGGGTGCCAGCCACATGGCGGAGCCGGGCACAGACCAGCATGAGAGCAGAGTTGCCGTCCGGGAAGCTGCCAACTACACGGGTGCGGCGGCGGATCTCCCGGTTTAGCCTCTCAATCACGTTGTTGGTACGGATACGGGTCCAGTGTTCGCTGGGGAAATCGCAATAGGTCAACGTTTCTTCAATGCCACTCTCCACCTTCTTAGCGGCCTCCTTCAGTTTCATGGAGCGCAGTTCCTCCACTACGGCCTTAGCTTTTTCACGGGCAGCTTTCTTGCTCTCTTGAGCATGGATCGCTTTGAGCATCTTACCCTCGGCAAGCAGGGCAGCATTTTCCTTGTCCAGTTTGACTTGCCCCTTGCGCTTCGCCCAGTATTCACGCTCGGTCACTTTGTTTCGGCTGCCGTTCAAGAGGTCGATCTGGTAAAGTCCCTCCCGGTGACACATCTCCATGACTTCGCTGCGGAAATACCGCATGGCTGCTGCGGTGCAGCGGTGTTTGTCCCCGGCTCTGGTGTCGCTTGCCCTGTCCATGTAGGGCTTGCGCTCCACTTCGGCAATCCGCAGACTGTTGATGACAATATGCACATGGATATTGCCGCTATTGTCTGCAATTTGTAATAGATTCCCAAAACCAGAATATACACTTCGGAATATGCCGCCAAAATAGCATTGAGCGCCGAAATCAAAAGAGATGGGAGCGCAAGATTCAAGGTTGCGGGAATGCCGATGGAGTACAGCTTTATTACCATCTTTTTGCTGAGCAAAATGTACTGCCTGCGGATATGTACGCGAATTGGCCGCACAAAATAAACGACCAGATAAATCGCAAGCGTCAAGGCCTGCCCGATGCCGGTTGCCAGCGCGGCGCCTTCGATTCCCATTTCAGGGAATGGACCATAGCCAAAAATCAGAACGGGGTCTAAGACAATGTTTGTTATACACCCACACATCAAGCTGATCATGGTTGTTTTCATGTTTCCTACAGCTTGGAATAGTTTCTCGAATGTAACACCAACAATGATAATCAATGTAAAAGCGAACGCAATAACAGAATAGCGGACGCCAAGTTCAATCACTGTCTTGGATGAAGTGAACATTCCTAAAAAAGCCGGCATGATCGTAATACAGCAGACTGTCATAACAATGCCATGAATCACGGCAATCACAAGTCCCTGCGTGGCTGCCTGATCCGCTTTTCTGTGATCCCCCGCGCCCAGATAGAAGGAGATCACTGCATTGATGCCAACGCCAAATCCAATTCCGGCAGCATTGATAAAATTTTGAACCGGGTAAACCAACGATAATGCCGTCATAGCCTCCTCGCTGATCTGCGCGACGAAAAAACTGTCCACAATGTTGTAGAGGGAATTGACCAGCATGGATAAAACCATAGGCAGGGCCATGGATAAAATCAGCGGCAATACCGGTTTTTCTTTCATAAAAGTATCGTTCATCAGTACCGCTCACCGCATCCGCTGGCGTAGACATGGCAACGACAATGGGATGAACAAGGGATAACAGGATGGCCGTAAGTGCAATGGAAACCACCAGAAACAATATTACCGTATTCCCGATGTTATGCGCTGCCTGTTTTCGATCTCCTGCCCCAACTGCCTGACCGACGCTGACGGTTGTTCCCATCGATAACCCTACAATCATAACCGTAAGCATGTGCATCACTTGTGAGCCGATAGAAACAGCGGTAGTACTGGCTACACCCTCGAACTGTCCGATGATAAATAGGTCAGCCATGCCATAGAGCGTTTGAAGAAAATACGAGAGCAGATACGGCAATGAGAATAATACAACATTTTTGAACACACTGCCGGTAGTAAGGTTCTTTTCCATATTGCCTAATCCTTCTTTTTTGTTAAACTACCCGTATTATAAAATCTACAACAGATGTAGAGTCAAGCACTTTTTCTTATTTTGTAGTACCGTTCAAATGACTTTGTGTAAGTTTATTTTTTTCACGCAAATTCTTGAGAATATCTCGTGTTTCCATGTCTGTCCCTCCTAAGGAATATGTTCTTATTTATTATAAAACTGCAAACCTTATTTTAACAAGCAACTCGCTGTTGCTATGGAATAGTGGATGCTGTCAATCAAATTCTTGCGTGTTTCTTTATGGCACATGAGCATTTGCCGCGGGGTTGTCGGACCCGTAACCTTCCAGCAGATTGATGACGCCCCACACCGCCAGACCAGCGCCCAGCGCCATGACCAGAATCTTGAGAATGTCGATAGCAGAGTTGAAAAATTCCATATACGTTCCTCCATTTTGTTTGTTGGTTTTGGGTACAAAAAAAGCCGCCCACATTGGCGGCGCTTCGGGCCATCATGGAGCTGTTGACAAACCCCATCAAATTTTTCGTCTAACCGACAGAAGATTGACAATTTGAAAAAAGAATAAAAAAAGAACGCCATTTCCGGCGTTACTCCAAGCATTTTATCATCCGTTTGAGATTAAAAGCGGTCGCAGACAAGAGACAGTGATCCTCCGCTGCCTCTAATCCTCGCCGATACAATTTTCGCAGATTATGTCTCGCTTTTTGAGCGGCAAAACTGCCCTCGCACCATATCTGGCGCAAATTCAATATATG
>CALWUJ010000030.1 GCA_944384725.1 uncultured Agathobaculum sp.
ACGCCAAGGTCGACCTGTACGTCGGTCGTGGACACTGCGACAACGGTACCGGTGACTTTCTCTCCTGTATTTAAAGTCTTGAAGGACTCTTCGAGCATTGCGGCAAAGTCCTCGCCATTTTCGATTTTCGTTTCTTCGCTCATCATGTTACTGACCTCCTTAATTATCCATGCCGGTGTCGATGCCCCTGCTGTGATCCCGACGCGCCCATCCCGGCAGAGCTCCTGCGTCGTAAGCTCCGCGGCGTCCTCGATATAAAGCACATTTTTGCACAGCGACCGACTGATTTCATACAGCCGCTTTGTGTTGGAACTTTTCTTGTCGCCGATCACAATCATTTGATCCGACGCACCGGCAAGCAGACGAGCCTCCGACTGACGCTCATCCGTCGCTTTACATATTGTATCAAAAATTTTGAGGTTTGTACACCTTTTTTTTATCAGACCGACGGAAATATTCCAAATTGCCCGATTGACAGTGGTTTGCGCGACCACCGCAAGCGGCCTGTCAACCATTCCCGACTGCTCGGTGAACGCCCGCGCCTGCTCTTCACCCTCCAGCACGACCGACTCGCCGCACCAGCCTTGGATACCCACGACCTCTGGATGGCCTGCGCTGCCCAGAATGACAATCAAGCGCCCATCCCGGCTTTCCCGATCGACAATGCGGTGAATTTTCTGAACAAACGGACAGGTCGCGTCAAAAACCTCACATTTTTTTGCCGCAAGGGTATCATAAACCGTGCGCGGCACACCATGAGCGCGGATGAGCACCTTTGCCCCGTCCGGGATTTCCGCCAGCGTCTGTGCAGTGCGTACCCCGCGCTCTTCCAGCCGCCGAATCTCATGCATATTATGAATGATCTCACCCAAGGCGAAGATTGTACCGTTTTCCCCTGCCTGCTGCTCGGCCAGATCGACCGCGCGGCGCACACCGAAGCAGAATCCGGCGGTTTTTGCAACTGTAACACTCATACTTTTTCCTTCAGGGCGTAAATGCGGTGCAGAATGTCATCCGCAATCACGCCGTAATCCTTTTCTTTTGCATCCGGACGAAACGGTTCGCCAATGACAACGGTCGCCTTGCAGCGAAAGCCCTTGTTTTCCGTGATGTACATCGGCAGAATCGGTGCGCGTGTCTTAACCGCCAGCATCGCCGCACCTTTTTTGGTTTCACCCTCGCTTGCGCCGCGCGTGCCCTGCGGGAAGATAATCAGCTTGCGTCCCTCGCGCACCGCGCCCAGCGCCGTTTTGATTGCAGTGATATCCGCGCCACCGCGGTCAATCGGGAACGCACCCAACGCCGCAATCAGCCACGCAAACAACTTATTGCCCTCAAAAAGTTCTTTCTTCGCCATCAGGCGCAGCGGTGTTTGATGCCCCAGCGCGACCGCCGCAAACGGCGGATCGGATAACTGTACATGGTTGGGGCAGACTACGCAGCCTCCCTCCGGGATATTTTCCCGACCAATTACTTTGTATCCAAAATAGATATGGAAGCCCAGCGCCACAAACGGCACGGCAAACCATTGAAACCAGCGGTGGAATTTGAATTTCATCGGTCTCCCTCCGTTTTCTCTCGAATGATGCGCAAGACAGCCTCAATGCTCTGTTCCAGTGTGATATCGCTTGTATCCAGCAGCACGGCATCCTCCGCTTGCTTGAGCGGCGCAACCGGGCGTGTCATATCCAGATGATCGCGCTGACGAATATCATGCAGCACCTCGTCCAGCGTCACCTGCTGTCCCTTTTCGCGCAGCTCCAGAAAGCGTCGCTGTGCGCGCGATTCTGCCGATGCCGTCAGGAAAATCTTGACCGGCGCATCCGGCAGGATGACCGTACCGATATCGCGTCCATCCATCAGAATATTGCCATTCCGGGCCATATTCCGCTGCGTATCCAGCAAAAACTGCCGCACTTCCGGCACCGCAGACACCTTGGAGGCATATTTTGCGATTTCAGACGTGCGAATGGCTTCCGACACATCCTCGCCACACAGCAGGATATGCTGCGCGCCATCCTGATACGTAAGCGAGAGCGTAACTTCAGGCAAAACCGAAACAATACTCGCCGTATCGTCCCCGGAAATGCCTTTTCGGCACACCGCAAGGCCGATAGCACGGTACATCGCGCCCGTGTCCACATACACATAGCCCAGCTTCGCCGCCGCCGCACGTGCAACTGTCGATTTACCGGCACCTGACGGGCCGTCGATCGCGACCGAAATATAACCCATGTTTATTCCTCCTTCTGCGCGGCAGAAAGCCCGGCTAATCGACCGGTCGACCACGCGATTTGTAAATTAAAACCGCCCGTATAGGCGTCTATATCCAGCACCTCGCCCGCAAAATACAGGCCGGCACATTTTTTCGACTCCATGGTTTTGGGGCTGACCTCGCGCACGCTGATGCCACCCGTGGTCACGATTGCCTCCGCGATCGGCCGCTTGCCCGATACGGCCACGGAAAAATGTTTGAGCGTGTGAAGAAGCGAAGCGCGCTGCGCCTTGGTGATGCTGTTCACCTTGGCATGCGGATCGATCTCGGACAACCGAACCACCACCGGAATCAGTTTGCGCGGCAGCAAATCACCCAGCGCATTGATGAAATCGCTGTTTTTATGCTTGTCAAAGTCACTCAGCAGCCGTTTGTCCAGCGTTTTTTCGTCCAACGCGGGCTTGAGGTCGATTTCCACCCGATATTCCTTGCTGCCAAAGTGCCGCATATGCGCAGACGCCGACAGAATCAGCGGACCGGACAGGCCGAAATGCGTGAACAGCATCTCACCAAACTCGGAAAAAATTTTTTTGTTGTTTTCAAACACAGTCACCTGCACATTGCGCAGGCTCAGCCCCATCAGTTCGCGGCAGATATCCCCTGCCTCGACCAGCGGCACCAACGACGGGTTAGGCGGCACGACCGTGTGCCCAGCCCGCTTGGCAAAGCGGTATCCGTCTCCGGTCGATCCGGTTTGCGGATAGGAAGCTCCGCCAGTCGCAATGATGACCCGATCGCCCTCATAAAGTTTAGCGTGTGCGCGCACGCCAACGATAGAACCATCCCGTATTTCCAGCTGCTCGACTGTTTTCTGTATGATTGTAACACCCAGACGTTTGACCCAGGTAAAAAGTGCATCAATAATATCCGCAGACTTATCCGAAACCGGGAAAACGCGGTTGCCGCGTTCGGTTTTGAGCGGCACACCGTGCGCTTCAAAAAACGCCATCACATCCGTGGGCGAGAAGCAATCCAGCGCAGAATACAAAAAACGCGGATTGACCGGCACGTTTTGCACAACAGTCTGTGCATCGCAGTTATTGCACACATTGCACCGGCCTTTGCCGGTGATGAACAGCTTGCGGCCAACCTTTTCATTCGTCTCAAACAGCGTCACGCGCGCCCCATTTTCCGCAGCGGTGCCCGCTGCCATCAGGCCTGCCGCACCGCCGCCGACTACCAGAATGTTCAATTTGTTTCGTCCTCCGGCTTCTCGTATACGTCGTATTCCTCCCAAATGCGCTCGAGCTTGTTGAAGGTCTGCTCGATCTCGTCGCGCCGGCTCATGCCGACGGCAACGATCAGCGCATTGATAACCGAAAGCGGCGCCACGAGCGAATCGACAAAGCTTGCCATATCGCTGCGCGCCAGCAGCAGATGATCTGCCACACGCGCCAGCGGAGACAGCCGCGAGTCAGTCAGCGCAATCACGCGCGCACCGCGGTCCCGTGCATACTGCATGGCGCTGAGTGTGCGCTTGGAGTAGCGCGGGAAGCTGACGCCAAGCACCACATCACCCGGCCCGACACGCAGCACCTGCTCAAAAATCTCACTGACGCTGTTGGTATGTACAAGCGTTACATTTTCAAACAAAAGGTTGAAATAAAACCCGACAAAACTCGATAATGCGCTGGAAGAGCGCACGCCGAGCAGGTAAATCCGTTTCGCCCCGATCAACGCATCCACTGCACCCTGAAATGCGTCGCGGTCGATCTCGTCCAGCGTTTGCCGAATCATATCCATATCCGCGTGCAGGACGGTCTGCAATACATCGCGTCCGCCCATGCGGTCGCTCGACACCTCCATACGCTGCACAGAGGTCAACTTGTTGCGGATCATTTCCTGCAAGGCGCGCTGTAAATGCGGATAGCCGTCATAGCCCAATTCGGTCGCAAACCGCACCACGGTCGATTCGCTCACACCAACGGTCGTTCCCAGACGGCTCGCCGTCATAAAGGCCGCTTTGTCGTAATGCTCGAGAATAAAGCGCGCGATCTGCTTTTGTCCCTTGGAAAAACTGGACAGCTCGCTCTGGATTTTATTGATCAGGTCGTTCATGGTTTCTCTCCCTTTGCATGCAAAACCTGCATTTTGCCGTTTCTATTTTAAGCGGTTGTTCTGCAAAATGCAAGATGTTTTGCATCAATCCTGCAAATTTGCAGCAATTTCCTGCAAGTACGCCAACTCGTCCGCGGTCAAATCACGCCACGCACCCGATTTCAGATGCGGGTCAAGCGGCAGCGCCCCGACCGCCACCCGCTTGAGGCGACGCACCTCCAGCCCGCATTGCTCGCACATTTTACGGATCTGGCGGTTACGCCCCTCATGAATCGTCAGACGCAGCTTAGCGCTCTGCTCGTCTTTTTCCAAAATGACAACCTCCGCCGGACGGATTGCATATCCGTCAATCGTCATCGGCTCAGACAGGCGCGGAATGTTATCCAGCCGCCCGCGTACACGCACCTCGTAATGCTTTTCTACCTCGTGCCGCGGATGGGTCAGCCCGTGAACCAGTTCGCCGTCGTTGGTCAGGAGCAGCAAGCCTTCCGAGTTATAATCCAGCCGTCCGACCGGCACCACGCGCGCGCCGCATCCCCGCACCAGATCGGCCACCGTCTTGCGGCCGCGTTCATCGCTCAGCGTCGTCACATAGCCGCGCGGCTTGTACAGCATCAAATAGCGTTTTTCCTCCGCCGTGCCAATCGGCTTGCCATCCACCTGAATTTTGTCGCGCCGCAGATCCGCGCGGTCACCCAGCGAAGCCGCGTGACCGTTGACCAGCACGCGGCCTTCCAAAATCCAACGCTCCGCCTCACGGCGCGAGCATAAACCCGCCTGCGCGAGCAGCTTTTGCAGTCTTTCTTCCACTTGTTGTCCTCCGTCCTATTCTGTCAATCCTCTCCGAACAGCCGATCCCAGAGCCGTTCGGTCAAGCTCTTTTCCTCCGGCGGCAGCAGCACTGCCCCGCCGTATACCAGTGCATCATCCGCCAGCACCATGCCATCCAGCCGGTACTCAATCCGTCCAGCCGACGCACTCTGCACCACCGGCGCATAACAAATCCGGTCGCCATACCGCACGGTCTGGATGCGCTCCTGCTCACCGGGCAGCAGATAAGCCGTCACGGTATTGCGCGCAATAAGCGGCACAGTATCCGTATTGCCGCCGAACACCTGCTGCTGCATGATTTGCTCGCCCGCTTCATGCAGCGTCACTTCTTCATACTGTGCAAATCCCTGATCGAGCAGCGCCATATGGTCGTTCCAGTCGTCCGGGTCGTTGAGTGTTACCACAATCACCGTGCGTCCGTTTTTCTCCGCCGCGGAGACGAGGCACCGCCCCGCCGCCTTGGTATATCCGGTTTTGACGCCGATCGCGCCGTCATACATGCTCAAAAGCCGATTATGGTTGCCAAACGTGCGCTGTCCCATCGTATAGCTTTCAGTCGACACGATCTGCCGGAACACCGGATCGCGCAGCGCCTCGGCTGTAATGATCGCAAGTTCGCGCGCGGTGGTGTAATGTGTTTCACTCGGCAGACCATTCGGGTTGTCAAAATGGGTATTCGTCAATCCGAGAGCAGCCGCCTTGTCGTTCATCTTTTGCACAAACGCTTCCAATCCGCCGCATTCGCCCGCAATGGCCACCGCCGCATCATTGCCCGATTCCAGCATCAGGCCATACAGCGTATCGCGCAGGGTGAGCGTTTCGCCCTCCTGCAAATACATCGACGAGCCTTCCACCTGCGTATATTCCTTGCGGACTGTATATTCCCGGTCGAGGTCGCCCTCTCCGAGCGCGACCAGCGCCGTCATGATCTTGGTCGTGGATGCCATTGGCAGGCAGGCATCCGCATTCTGCTCCAACAGCACTTCACCCGTGTCCGCATCGATTACGATGGCCGCCTTTGCGCTGATCGCACCCGCAGCGGGCAGACAAAGCATAAAACATAACAATCCGCACAGTATTTTCTTCACGTTTGCATCTCTCCCCTGCATGACAAAACCTACTCAGCATATCTGTGAGTAGGTTTTGCGGAGAAACGCCGTCTTATTCTTCGGTTTCCTGCGCTGGCTGCTGATCGGGCTGCATTTTCCCTTTGTAACCCTCCACAAAGCTGGAAACCTTGTTGATCGCCCCCGGGATCATTTCCACCAGACGGTCGACCGTCGTCGATGCCTGCGCGTTGATGCCCAGAATGTTCGCGCTGCCGTCGCGTCCAATAATCAGGAAGCACACAGGCGAAACGGTCACGCCTGCGCCGCCGCCGCCACCAAAGGCCAGCGGTGCGCCGGCCGGCATATGCTTAGACGCAAAATCGCTGCCGCCGGAGGCAAAACCAAAGGTCACCTTGGACACCGGAATGACGGTCGTGCCGTCCGGCGTGGTGATCGGCGTGCCAATGATCGTGTCAACGTCCACCATTTCCTTGATTTTGGCCATGGTTTCCGTCATCAGATTGCTGATGGGATGCTCACTCATGTGTAATCGCCTCTTCTTTCTTTATCATCCGTTTATACATTCGGTACAGTTCCCCGCTGTGCCGCAGCAGGCACCACAGCACCCGCAGCGGACGCAGCCAGCAGAACACGGTAAACGCCCATTCGGTGTGGTCAGCCTCAAAATCGGCGTCCACATCCACATGATAATCCCGCATAGAAAAAGTATTCTCCAAAAACGGAACAATCATGCCGGTTATCGCAGCCGACTGCCCGAGCAAAATGCCGGTTTTGGCCGCGTCGTCCGTCCCAATGACCACACGCACCCGCAAACGGCTGATCTGCACTGCGTCGGTCAGCTCACTGTGCAGGCGATGCGAAAAATCCATCAGTTCGCCAATATCCAGTTCCTCCCGATTGATGGAGTACCGATATTTTTTCTTTTTTCGCTTTTTTTGCGGTTTTTGTCCATCCTCCTGCGGCTCAGGCGGCGGTTGTTCTTTCTTGCGACGGAGCCTCGGCCAGACCGGAATGCGTACCGGTCCGTAACGCACCTCCGCGCTCACATCCCCGTTCACGCCGACCACGTCTATGCCCGTTCGCACGCACAGCAGCAACAGGATCAACAGCAGCGCAAGCAGCACAAGCCCCACGAATACCGCCAGTATCACGAGTAGTACCGACATGCGTGTTTCACTCCGTTTCCTGCGGTGCGTCCGGCGGCAAAGCATCCTCCCCGACGGAGGGCTGCGGCGGCGTCAGCGTAATGATCTCCGACGGCGGCTGATCGGGCACTTCGTCCACAGCAATCTCCATCTGCTCATTTTCTTCCAGTGCCGGCAGCGCAGGCAGCTCCTCCAGACCGCTCAACCCAAAGGTACGCAAGAACGCTTCGGTCGTACGGAACAGCATCGGTCGGCCGGGTACATCTAAACGCCCTGCTTCCTCAATCAGTCCCTTTTCCAGCAGACCTGCCACCGTACCGCCCGAATCCACGCCGCGCAGCTGATCGATGAACGCACGGGTGACCGGCTGGCGGTACGCCACAATGGTCAGGACTTCGAGCGCCGCCGCAGTCAGCGACGGCGGCTTGCGTGATTCGGTCACGCGGCGCGCCGCTTCCGCATAAAGCGGGCGGGAGCATAGCTGAAACTTATCCTCCAGACGCAGCAGCATAATGCCGCGATTTTCAAAATCATATAGATTTTCCAGCGCGGCAGCCGCATCCAGCAGCGCTTCGCGCGAAGTTTCCAGCGCAGCGACCAGCCGTTCCACCGGCACGGCATCGCCCGCAGCAAACAGCACAGCCTCCAGCCCTGCCTCCAGTTCGGTCATCGCACGTTACTCTCCTTTATCATCTATCAACATCAGTTCCATATCCTCGCCGTCCCCTTCCAGACGGATGCGCCGGTTTTTGGACAGTTCTAAAACCGCCAGAAAGGTTGCCACAATTTCGGAACGGCTCCTTGCATCGTCAAACAGACGGCGGAACGGCAGCCGGACATGATGCAAAAACCGCTTGAGGATGGACGTGATCCGTCCCTCAACCGGCACAGGCTCCCGCCCAACAATACCGGAAAACGCACTGGCCGGCGGCGGTATGCGCCGCTGTGCCCGGCGCAACATATTGTTGGCCGCCCGGATCAGATCGTTGACAGACTGACGGTATTCCTTAGGCGCATCACCCAGATGCTCCGGCGGTTTGACAAAAATATCCCGACCCAACTCGCCTTTTTCCCGGAAAAAGGACGCGGTTTCCTTGATGCGTTGGTATTCCAACAGCATTTCCACCAGACTGGTGCGCGGATCTTCCTCTTCTTCCTCTTCATAGCGCGGCAGCAGCATCTTTGATTTGATGTACACCAGCTGCGCCGCCATGGCGACAAAATCCCCCGCCACATCCAGATCCATCGCCTCGGCTGTATGCAGCACTTCCATGTATTGGTCGAGGATCTCTGCAATCGGAATATCATAAATGCTGACCTTGTTTTTTGCGATCAGATGCAGCAGCAGATCCAGCGGGCCGTCAAAATTCTCTAAATGAAATTCCATGCCGCTTGACCCTTACAAAAACAAGGTGACCAGCTGCAACGCCAGATGCAAGATCTGCATACCGACCCAGCTCATAATGCCATCCAGCCAGCCGCGCCACAGCGCAAGGATGAACACCAAAAGAATAATACTCTGGTATCGTTGCAGCTTAAGCGACCACGAAAACGGCAAAAACGCATCCAGAACGCGAGAACCATCCAGCGGATGTACCGGAATCAGGTTGAATACACCCAAACCGACCGACATGCTCGCTACAATCGACAGGAACATGCCTACCGTCTGCATAAATGCACTCGTTCCGTATAACCAAACCGGCACATACAGGCAGTAGGCGATAAACGCCGTCAGAAAATTGGCGACAGGCCCCGCCAGCGCGGTCAAGGCCATGCCCCAGCGTCGGTTTTTGAAATTGGAAATATTGACCGGTACCGGCCGCGCCCAACCGAATCCAAACAGCAGCAGACACAAAAATCCAAACGGATCAATATGTGCCATGGGAGACAGTGTAATCCGTCCCGATGCCTGTGCTGTACGGTCGCCTAACAAATACGCCATACCGCCATGCGCCGCCTCATGTACGGACAGGCATAATACAATCGCGGGAAGCGACAGCGCCAACGTAATAAACGCGGACTGCAAATCCCCGCTCAGCAAAGCTCTCCAAAGCAAACCCAAATACCTCCTGTGGCAGCACAGGCCAGCGGCAAAGCCAGCCGGCACTCCAGTTTACCCATTTTGGCCGGTTTTTAACGAGCCCGACCCTTATATGTCTGAAATTATATCACGCCTGCAGGAAATTGTCACCTCTTTCTTTGTTTACGCTGTCATAGCGTATCAGAAAAAGGGCTGCGGAACCACACCGCAGCCCTTTTTCGCTGTATCTTAATGTCGTATTTTGTCAGGCAGTTTTTTGACAATTGCGCTGCTTAAGAATTCCCAGCGCATCTCTTTGCCGCCGCTGAGCTTTCGATGAGGCGTATTGCTTTACGGTTTAGATTTCGTCAAGTTCTTAACAGCCTTTTAACAACTTTTCTGCTATAATATAGTTGGAGGGTAATGGGCTTTTTTAGTTTTCCCATGCCAAAGGAGAATGTTCATGCAGCAAACAACGAACAAAATCCCGCTTTTTTCGGTCACATTCCGGGACTTTTTGATTTTTATCGGCATTTTCGCCTGTGCAGTCGAGCTCTGCATCCTGCTGCGCATGGCCGACAGCAGCGACGGCTTCGCCTCGCCTGTGTTCGTGCTTGCTGTTTTGCTGATCTCCCGCTTCACCAATGGTTACCTATTCGGCACACTTGCCGCTATTTTCAGTGTAGTCGGCATTAACTACATTTTTACATATCCGTATTGGGAATTCAATTTCACCCTATCCGGTTATCCGCTCACCTTTCTGACCATGTTCGGGGTGTCGATCGTCACCTGCACGATGACCACAAAAATCAAACAGCAGGAGCAGCTGCGGGTTGAGGGTGAGAAGGAAAAAATGCGGGCCAATCTGCTCCGCTCGGTCTCGCATGATATCCGCACGCCGCTGACTTCGATCGTCGGCGCGACCTCCGCTCTGCTGGAAACCGAAGGGCTTTCCAAGGAAGAACAGCGCGCCTTGTTGGAAGATGCGCGCGACGAAGCGCAATGGCTGATTCGCGTGATGGAAAACCTGTTATCCATCACACGCATGGGCGACACCCGTGCACAGCTGGCCAAAAGCCCGGAAGCTGCGGAAGAGATCCTCGGCGAAGCGGCACGCAAATTCCGCAAACGCTTCCCGGAAATACAAGTTGCCGTATCCGTTCCCGATGAGCTGCTGTTCGTACCGATGGATGCCATCCTCATCGAGCAGGTGCTTGCCAACCTGCTGGAAAACGCCGCAACACATGGACAAACCGTGACGCAGATTCAGCTTTCCGTCCAGCGCGAGGAAGCATATGCGCGTTTTTCCGTGCAGGACAATGGCTGCGGCATCCCACCCAAGGAATTGCCGCGCCTGTTTGACGGCACGCTCAAGCGCAGCGAAACTCCATCCGGCGACGGCAAACGCAACATGGGGCTGGGGCTTTCCGTTTGCATGGCAATCGTCCGGGCGCATGGCGGCACGATGGAAGCCCGGAATTTACCCTGCGGCGCAGAATTTTCGTTCCAGCTGCCGCTTTCTGAAAAGGAGTATCAAGCATTATGAATATCCGCGAAAAAGTACTGATTGTTGAGGATGAAAAGAGCATCGCACATTTTATTTCTACCATTCTCACCTCCAACGGATACGAAACCATTCAGGCGCGCACCGGAAACGAAGCCATGACCATGCTCTCCTCCCATTGTCCCGATCTGGTAATTCTCGATCTCGGTCTGCCGGATATGGACGGCATGGAAGTTCTCAGCAGCCTGCGCTCGTGGTCGAGTCTGCCGGTCGTTGTTGTCTCGGCGCGCTCCCATGAACACGATAAGGTTGCTGCACTCGACCTCGGCGCGGACGACTACCTCACAAAACCCTTCGGCACGGCAGAACTGCTCGCCCGCGTGCGCACGGCTATCCGACATACCCGCACCACCTCCTCCAGCAGCGAAATCGCCCAACGCGGTACCTATACGGTTGGAGAGCTGACCATCGACTACAACAAACATCAGGTACTGGTGCGTGGCGAAAACGTCCATCTGACCCTAAGCGAGTTCCGCATCGTCGCGCTGCTGGGCAAATATGCCGGTAAGGTGCTGACCTACGACTATATCATCAAGGAGCTTTGGGGCCCGCGTGCGGGCGGAGATAACCAGATCCTGCGCGTCAACATGGCCAACATCCGCCGCAAAATCGAAAAAAATCCCGCCGAACCCGAATACTTGTTCACCGAAGTCGGCGTTGGTTACCGACTGACAGAAAAAGAATAATTCTTCTTCAGCGCAAAAAGGCGAACCCCAAAAAGGGGTTCGCCTTTTTCGATACAGCAAATCAGATGCCCAGTTCCTGCTTGAGCGCCGCGATCATTTCCTGATACTCCTCGTCCTTGAGGTGCACCGGCTCGGGATTGGTGATGGCAAAGCTGCCGCCAAACTCAAAGCCGCCCTCATACTTCGGAACAATATGGAAATGCAGGTGCGGGTTGGTGTCGCCAAACGAGCCAAGGTTGAGCTTGGTGCAGCCCCACAGCTTCTTAATCGCACCGGATGCCGCCGCCAGATCAGCCATAAAGTCGTTACGCTCCTGCTCGTCGCACTCGCACAGTTCTTTCTTGTGCGTGCCCAGCGCCAGCACGCAGCGGCCCTTGTGCGCCTGATCCTTGAACAGATAGAGCGTGCCCGCCTTCATATCGCCAACCTTGAACATGATGGCCTCGCGGCCCTCATGGTGTTCATCACAGTAAAAACATCCCATTGTAAACCTCTCCTTTGCAGATTACTGTATTTTTATTATACCGCTTGTCCCCTATGATTTCCAGTATTTTTTATGGGCAGATCCCATATAAATTGGTGTCCCACGCAGGCACATACGGATGATGCCGCAGATACAAACGATAGTCCGGGCAGAGCGCATGAATGAGCAGCGGCAGCTGGAAAAAATCCTCGCTTTTGTGATAGGCGGCAATGTTGAGTTTGGGCCGGTGCTGCCGGATGGTCTGCGCCGCGCCTGCAATTGCCTCGCGCTCCGCGCCCTCCACATCCATTTTCAGGTAGGTGCAAGGCGCGCCACCCAGCACACTGTCCAGCGCGCGCATTTGGGTTTCCCTGCCCTGTTTTGCCACGCGCGACTGCCGCCCTGCCTGATTGGAAAAGCACAGCACGGTATCGCTTGACCACGCCCCCGCTTGTTCACACCGGACGCTGCCGGACAGTCCCTCCGCATAGGCAGTCAGCTTGCGGAAGCTGCGCCGGTCAGGCTCAAGTGCGGTGATGGACGCAAATGCACCGTCCGTATAGTGCAGCAGTTCGCGGATCGTGTCGCCCGTATACGCGCCAAGATCGGCAAAATGCTCTTCTTTCGTGGGCCGCAGAATGCCACAGAACACCTCATCCTTATCTGTCTCACTGGCACGCAGGTAACGCAGCTTACCAGACAGCTTGAACCGCACCGTATCGAGAAACACCTGTCGTGACTGCTCATCCGCGAGCAAATCAAACGCCTGCTGCATCTCCGTTCCGTGCTCCTGCACAAATTGCTCGTCAAATATCGTCCCCGGAACGACCGGCACATCGGGCGCGACCACATCAAACCGCGCATCAAGCGCATACATTTTTTCCAACACCTCAGGCCGCTGGCTGGCAAACGCAATTACAATCACGATATCCTCACCGAACTGCTCGAGCACTTCGGACAGCTTTTGTACCCGGAAACCATGAAAACTGTGGCCGCGCACAAATTCGTCGCTGGCAAATACGCCAGACGCGCGAATACCGCACGCATCAAACTGCGCAAGGATCTTATCCGCGCCATCTCCCATGCCATATAGAGCAATCGGGCGCTTTTCTTCGCGCAGTACCCGCCATACCGACCGTTCCAGTGACAAAAAATCCATATTCTTCTCTCCTTTTCCGTATTTTCTATTATAGTTGGTACACACGCTGCTGTAAAGCGGAAAAACTTTTTCACGGCGCGATTTTCTCATTGCGCTTTACCCCGCGGTACAGTATAATTTGAATAGAAGGCAAATGGGAAGGGGGCGTGGCCATGTCAAAATCCAACGGTATTCTGGCGATGGATCCAAGCAATTACCGGGAGATCGACGGTGTCGTTTTCGATCTGGACATCTACGCCAAGCACTGCGCCCCCGCAGAGCAAGAACCATCCGCAGCAGCGGAGCCCGTACCCGCTGAACCGATCCCTGCACCGGAAGGCATCCTTGCGATGGACCCGGAGCACTATCGTGCACTCGACGGCGTTGCGATGGACGAGGACAGCTTTGCACGCCATACACAACCGCCCGCCGCGGAGGAATCCACGGCAAAAGAAGAGGTTGTAGTCGAGCAGGCCGCCCCCAATGGTGTATTCGCGGTCGATCCGTTTCCGAACGGCTGGTATCCCGCCGAAGATGGACAGCCCCCCGTGCCGATCATGGGCGGCGCGCTGCCGCCGGTCGAGATCCTCGAAAATGGTACGCATGTGATCACCGTCATCCGCACAGTCTTTCTGCACGCAGGCTCAGGTTCTGGTTCGGGCTCGTATGTGACCTCTTACACCACCTCGTACCGCACCAGCTATCTTTCTTCCGGTTCCGGTTCATATGTGTTCGGCTCCTGCACCTATCTGGTCGGTGGATACGGATTGGAGCTGATTTGATGTTGCGTGCGTTTCACTCCACCTGGACACGCCCGTTTTTTGTGCGTTCACCCGAACAATCCTATGCGGTCGAGCCGTTCGAATTGCTGACAACCGCGCTTTCCGCGCTTGCGTGGCGACGCGAAAACGGACCCATCCGTATGATTTGTGATACCAAGGCCCAGCGATACTATGATGCGCTCGGCCTTACTTTTTTGTGGGATGAAGGCGTGCACCCGCTGCTCGACGCTGTCCCGCAAGATATCAACCCCATGGCATTCTGGGCGGCGGGCAAGCTATATGCCTTGTCCGCAATGCCCTCCCCCTGTGTGATGATCGACACCGATTTTATCTGCTGGAAACCGCTTACACCGCTGTTGCAAGGTCTGGATGCTGCAGCCATCCATCGTGAAGACATTATGCCGGACATCTATCCGGATGCGCATGCGTTCACCCAGACACACGGTTTTGACTTTTCGGCCTTTGACTGGACGGTGCAGCCACTCAACACCGCACTTTGCTATCTGGCAAACGATGATTTTCGACGGTATTATACAGATACCGCCATCCGCTTTATGCGATGTTCACCAGATGCAGACGACGTGCTGACCTATATGGTCTTTGCCGAACAGCGCCTGCTGGCAATGTGCGCTGCGCGCAAACAGATTCGTGCTGCTGCATTATCCGATCTCGAAGCATTGTTTACCGGCACACAGCGAGGCTATTTCACACACATCTGGGGCTTTAAGCAGCAAATGAGGAATGAGCCTGTTCTCTATGAGGACTTTTGCCGGCGCTGTGCTGCGCGGCTAAGGCGCGATTTTCCGGACGCGGCCGTGCGCATTGCCGCCGTGCCGACGCTTGCCCGCTATTTTACAGACTGACGCAACAAAAGTTTTATTATTCGTTCAGCGATATGCTCCCCCTATGAGAGGCAGTGCAATAAAGTACTGCAATCATATGGGGGAGCATTGTTATGCCGCAAAACAGATATGTAGCATAAAAAAAGCGGCTGGCAACACATGAGCTGCCAGCCGGGAAAACTTTATTTTTCTCTGTCCTGTGTCTGTTATGCGCAATCAAGCAGATCAATTCAAAACAATCGCGTTGACCGCCTCAATCAGGTCAACCACATAACTGCGTCCCACCAGCGAAACCGGTTTTCCATCCACCATGGCAAGGCAGTTATTCCCGTCATAGCGGTAAAGTGCAATGCTACGCTCGGATGATTTTCATTGTCCAGATGCACGGTAAGGCTGATTTCCTCCTTCTGGTCAGGCTGCTCCTCGGTAAAGCTGTTTGCGCGAAGCCCTGTCAATGCATCCCGGAATGCTGTGATATCAACCTCTTCATTCTCATAGGCATAGGTTCGATCATCCGCGTCTCCATCTGCCGTGATGGTATAGGTTTCACCCTCCAGCGTAATGTCTATCTGGTTGATGTCGCCAAAGTCCGCAGAAAGCACTTCCTGATGCCGCAGATCGTTATAAGTTGCTGCAATCAGCGCATAATATTCCTCTTGCGTGATCTTATACAGAATTGGCGACTCTCCCACGCGGGCATAGGCTATGATTTCTTCGTCCTCATCCTCGTCGCCCTCCTGTGCCTTTTCCCGCTGCTCCGGGTCGCGGCTGATGTGCAGCACAAAGCTGTTCTCGGTTTGGTTCCCGTCGTCATCCTCTTCGGTGTAATCCAGCTGCACCGTCAGTTCGGGATTGTCCAAACCATAGGTCTGCAAATCCTCCTCTGTCGCCTTATAGGTCATATAATTGCTCAAATCCAAGTCGTCAATCGCCTGCAAATAGCTTTCGACGCGCGAGGTATCCAGCGGCAGCGTTTCGCCATCCTGCTGCGTAAAGTATACATCATCCGCACAATAGGATGCATCGCTGTTCTCTTCATACGTGATCTCATACTCTGCCGCACCCGAGAACGTGATGCGATCCGCCTTTTCCACGCTGGGCGTTTCATCGTTGTCAATCACTTCGCTCAGTACCGCGTCAAAGTCATCCAGCGGGTCATTCTGAACCAAATAGACATTGCCGTCGCCAATGGACACATACCGTTCTTCATCCATTTGGCTGTAATCGCCCAGCTGGATCGTGTGGGTTTCCTCCTCCGTGGCGATCGTGATGGTACACACTGGATCGTCCAGACCGTATTGTCCCAGATCTTCTGCATCCTCTATGATAAACGAAACGCCGAACGCTTCAAACCGGCTGAGCATTTCTTTGATTTTGTCCTCATCCACTGGGAACGCGGCATCCTCATCATAGAGCCATCCATCCTCTTCCCTGTGGAAGGCCAGCGTGCGCGATTCATATTCCCATGATAGCGACTGCACCGCATCACTGTCTATTTCAAGCACTACCTCATCGCTGTTTTCAATCTGCTCCTGATGCTCTTCATACCGACTCAACACGAATGTTGCCACACATGCGACCACCAGAACACCCAGCAGAATCATCAGCCGCTTAGACCGCTTCATTTTGCATCCTCCTTCTTCTCAGCACCACATAGATGCCAATGCCCAGATACAGCAGCGGGAATACGCCGATCATAATAACCTTCAGCAAAGAAGAAGTGGAATCGCTGATGGTCAGATAGTTATAATTGAGCGACTTGCTGCGAATCGCCATCGCTTCACTCTCCCCGATCAGGGACGAAAGCGCATTCATGCCCAGATTTATGTTCGCGCCCGAGGAATATGCGTTATACACATCATCCAGAAAGCTGGAGGACGCGAACCAGACGATCTGGCCACCGCTCGTGCATTCCACGGAAACCGCTGCAGCAAAGGGACCGTCGATATCCCCTTCTTCCTTTTCGTAAGTTGTCATGTTATAACCGTCCAGCTTGCTGAACGAAGCTTCCGAAGTGGTCAGCAACGCAGTAACCGTCGCATCCGTTGGGTTATCCCCGATGGTCAGACCCTGCGTAATGGGGAAAATCGGATAGTAATGCTCTTCAAGAAGAGAATCGGTGATGCTGCTGCTGTTTACATCCGGCATCAGTGCCACAGGCGACTGGAAGGCATAATGCTCCCGGTCTCCTTCCACGACGATACCGTCGTTTGCGGTAACACCGTAGTCTTCCAGAATGCTGCACAGGTTATCCAGACTGCCATCCTCCACCGGTCCTGCTACAACCATCAGCTTCCCGCCGTCCTCCACATAGTCGGATAGCAGCTTCTTTTCCTCTGTGGAAATATCGCTCGACGGCGCATAGATCAGGATACAGTCGGCGTCCTCCGGAACGCTGTCTACATTGAGCAGCGAGAAGGTTTGGGAATGCAGTGTGCCAATGGTTTGGAACTTCTGATCCACGTCGGCCTGAACACAGTCGAACTCAAGGGAAAATTCTTTACCGTGCATGTCAAAGACGGCGACACCGTTAAAAAAGGACAGCTGCTGCTGGAATGTGATATCGAGCAGGTTCAGAAGGCCGGCTATCCGCTCACAACGCCGGTATTGGTCACCAATGCCGACCAGCTTGAAGTTACTTGTCTGCCGGCATCCGGCACGCAGGTCACTGTCGGAGACGCCATGCTGGAGGTAAAAGCAAACGCATGAGAAAAGACTTTTTATGGGGCGGTGCCATTGCTGCCCATCAAGTTGAAGGGGCTTACCGCGAAGGCGGCAAGGGTATCAGTGCCGCTGATGTGATGACCGCAGGCACGCGGGACATCCCGCGCGAAATCACGGCAGGCATTGAGCCAGGGAAATATTATCCCAACCACGAAGCGATTGATTTCTATCATCATTTTCGCGAGGACATTGACCTGTTTGCCGAAATGGGCTTTCGCTGCCTGCGCACCTCTATCGCATGGACACGCATCTTCCCGCGTGGGGATGAACAACAGCCCAACGAAGCGGGACTGGCATTTTATGATGAACTGTTCGACTATATGTTGTCCAAAGGCATCCAGCCGGTCATTACCCTGTCTCATTTTGAGATGCCCTATTATCTGATTGAACAGTATGGTGGTTGGCGCAGCCGTGCATGCATCGAATTATTCACCCACTTCGCATTCACCTGCCTGCAGCGGTACCACACCAAGGTCAAATACTGGATGACCTTCAATGAAATCAACAATCAGATTTTGGTGGACAATCCGATCTATGCTTTCACCAATTCGGGCATCCGTTTTACGTCCGCGGATAACCGCGAGGAAGTTGTTTATCAGGCAGCACATTACCAGTTTGTCGCCAGCGCGATGGTGGTCGATTATGCTGCGCAACTTGATTCCACGCTGCAAATCGGCTGTATGATTGCCGCGCAGCCGCATTATCCCCTTTCCTGCAATCCCGACGATATTCTGGAAGCACAGCGTCAAAACCGCAAGCAATACTTTTTCTCCGATGTGCAGGTATGGGGCTACTATCCGTCTTATATCCGCCAGTATTGGCAGCGGCAAAACTATCAGCTGGACATCACGCAGGAGGATTTGAACTGGATCGCCAAAGGCAAGGTGCACTTTGTCGGTTTCAGCTATTACTATACCTGTGTGGTCACCGCAGATGAAACGGTCGCACGGACTGGCGACTTAAACGCCGCCGGAACCAATACCGTTGACAATCCCTACCTCAAAGCCAGCGACTGGGGCTGGACAATTGATTCCAAGGGCCTACGCTATTTCCTCATCGAATTGCAGGATCGCTACCGTTGCCCGCTGTTTATCGTCGAAAACGGTCTGGGCGCTTATGACGAGCTAAAGGACGGCCAAATCGACGACCCCTACCGCATCGACTATCTCAAGGCACACATTCAGGAGATGATGAAAGCGGTTGAAATTGACGGAGTCGACCTGATTGGTTACACGGTCTGGGGCTGCATTGATCCGGTATCCTTTACCACCGGAGAAATGCGCAAGCGATACGGTCTGATCTACGTGGACAAAAATGATGACGGCAGCGGCACGCTCAAGCGGTACCGCAAAAAGTCGTTTGACTGGTATCGTACCATCATTTCCAGCAACGGCCGAGCAGCATGGGATCTGGACAGTACAAAATCATAGGCGGTCTCAAAAAACACTGCATACTGGGGCAAAACCAAGCCCTTGCATTCCAATAATCCGATTCATCATGTAAAAGAAGGTCTGCGCACAATCCTGCGCAGACCTTCTTTCTTTTCACTCTATCGGTGCAACGCCCTCAACTATATCTGACCACTGTTCCTCCTCCAGAGGGACATCCGAAATAACGCAATAACTGTATGCATCGTCCTGCCATTCCGCAATGGTATAACCACGATTCGTGTCGTCATACAGCATCGCATGATTGGAATCCATCTCATATCCATCATCTATGTGATTATTTCCAATGAGAGCAGCATCTTCCATACCCATACAGTATTTGATCTGATGATTTCCGTTGGAATAAATCACGACTGCCATGCCAAACTGATTGGCTGCACTTGCAAATGCATAACCATCCGGCAAAACAGTAGGAACTGACAACGGGAAGGACAAGCTTTCTGCGAGCTGTTTGATCGAGGTATACTCCTGCACTCCGCCAACGGCAACGATGGGCGGCTTCGGCTCCTTCTGCCCCCATGCGGTACCGCTATGATAAGCAATCGTTGTGCCGCTGATGACCAGAGCCAGACATGCTGCCACGATGCCCGCCATCTTATACCGACGCGCCCGCACCTGACGATTCAGATGAAAAGTAATTTCATTTTGCAAACGGGAAAGCATTTCAGGTATCACATGGATTTTTTCCATGATCTGATTATATTTCATCATCAAAATCATATGCCTCCTGTAAGATGTCTTTCAGCATCCCACGGCCACGGTGCAGCAGAGAACGCACGGTCGCCTCCTTCATCTCCAAAATACCTGCAATCTCAGCGGTACTGTATCCCTCATGATAGAACAAGTGGATTGGCTCGCGGTACTTCGGCGGCAAGGAACGAACCGCATCCCATACACAAGCCAGTTCGTCGTCCAATTCAGCGCAAGGGTTGTAGGTTTGTCAAACATATTGGACAGAGAACTCTGCAGGAGAAAGCCAGCCAAGAGGCCTCATAGGGAAGTTG
>CALWUJ010000031.1 GCA_944384725.1 uncultured Agathobaculum sp.
TGTCTGCTCCAGATCAGGAAGGGATATATTTTCCCAGTCTTCATCCATAGCCGCGCAATACTGGCCGATGAAGGCATTGGTATTGCTCACCATATCATCGGTATAGGGGTTGATGATCTCATAGTTGTCGCCGCCAGTCTGAGAAAAGTCATCCGCGATCCGCTGCTCTACATCGTCAATGCCTTCCCCAAGAATTTGATTGATGGCAAAGGCAATTTCGTTGGTGTTTTCAATGATGGCCGCATTGTCGTTCATGATCGGCTCAGCATTTGGATCAGCGGCGGTGCCGCCGCCGAACAGACTGCCAAAGATAATGGACGGGAGCATGAGAATGAACAGCACTGGCAACAGCAAAAGCACGACAATCACAGCCACAATCGTGCCGATATGTTTCCCGGCGCCCCAGACGGCCCCGGCTACAGCGCCATAGGGGCCGCCGACGGCAGCGCCTTTTGTGGCCCCGGCGATAGCTTTGCCCGTTTGGATGGCCCCCTTCACAGTATGGGCGATACTGGCGGCATCCTCAAGGCCGCTTCTCTTTTGTTCTTCCATAATCCCCCTCACCGCGTATTCGGGAGTCCGCCAGCCCAGGTGAAGATGTCGCTCCGCATATTCCCGTCCTCATCCAAATGATAGAGCCAGAGGTAGTTGCCTGACCGGATCTCTACCAAATCGCCGAGGAACATCTGAGTTATGCTTTGTGACTCAATTACAGAATTCTGTCTAGCATACCGGTATACTATATTCATCAACAAGATCAATAAAGGAGTGTTTGAGATGTCTGTCTTAACCATTACTAATACAAACTTTGAATCTGAGGTTCTGGATTCGGAACAGCCCGTTCTCATTGATTTCTGGGCCAGCTGGTGCGGCCCCTGCCGCATGCTCTCTCCCGTTATCGACAAGATCGCGGATGAAACTTCCGATATCAAGGTCGGAAAAGTCAATGTAGATGAACAGCCGGAACTGGCTCGCCAGTTTGGCGTGATGAGCATTCCGATGCTGGTTGTGATGAAAAACGGCAAAATCATGCAGCAGTCCGTCGGTGTGCAGCCCAAGGAAGCCATTTTGAGCATGATCCGATAAGCCTTGATGGGAGGATTTGTTTCCTCCAATTTTCAGGCAGCAGAGCATGACGACTGAAAGCAAAGTAAGGAGCGCATGAAATGAACAAAACCGTGATCATTGGCGGTGTAGCCGGTGGTGCCAGCTGTGCCGCAAGACTGAGAAGATTAGATGAAACCGCCCAAATTATCATACTGGAACGCGGAGATTATATCTCCTATGCCAATTGCGGTTTGCCGTATCATGTAGGCGGTGTCATCCCATCAAGAGACGCCCTTTTGGTGCAGACCCCGCAAGCGATGAAGCAGAAGTTCAACATTGATGTCCGCGTCCGCAATGAGGTTGTGTCGATTGATCGGGACAAAAAGAGTGTTACCGTCAAAAAGCTCGACAGCGGCGAAACCTACAAGGAATCGTATGATGCTTTGGTGATCGCCACGGGTTCGTCTCCGCTGCGCCCGCCTATCCCCGGCATCGATTCCTCCCGGATTCAAACGCTGTGGACCGTCAATGATACCGACCGAATTCGTTTGGCTGTCATGCAGCAGCATGCCAAAACGGCAGCCGTCATTGGCGGCGGCTTCATCGGTTTGGAAATGGCCGAAAACCTACGTCATGTCGGTCTTTCTGTCTCCCTGATCGAAGCGGCGGATCAAGTCATGGCGCCGCTCGACCCCGAAATGGCCGCAATGCTGCATGCCAACATCCGTGAAAACGGTGTGGCTCTTTATCTGGGAGATGGTGTTGCCTCTTTCGAGGAAAACGATAATTCGGTCACCATCGCTTTGAGCAGCGGCAAAAAGGTAGAAGCTGAAATCGTCATTTTGTCGATCGGTGTTCGGCCGAACAGCCAATTGGCCAAAGACGCCGGGCTCTCGCTCAATGCACGCGGCGGCATTTGTGTGGACGATCACCTCCGAACATCTGATGCTTCCATTTATGCGGTTGGCGACGCCATTGAAGTAGAAGATTTTATCTTCCATGACCGCACGATGGTGCCCTTGGCAGGCCCAGCCAACAAGCAGGGACGTATTGCGGCAGACAACATTGCCGGCGGTCAGGAAACCTATCAAGGCACACAAGGCACCAGCGTTGCCAAGGTATTCGACCTTGCTGCGGCCTCCACCGGCGCGAATGAAAAAGCGCTGCAAAAGCGCGGGCTTGTGAAAAGCAAGGACTACGAAAGCATCATCATCACGCAAAATTCCCATGCCGGCTATTATCCCGGCGCTGTCCCGCTGACGTTAAAGCTGCTCTTTTCGATAGACGGCAATAAAATTTTCGGCGCGCAGATCGTTGGGCGTGATGGCGTGGATAAACGCATTGACACGCTGGCTGTGGCGATACGGTTGGGCGCTGACGTTCAGGCACTGAAAAACCTGGAACTGGCCTATGCACCGCCGTTTTCCTCTGCAAAAGATCCGGTGAATATGGCGGGATTTGTTGCGGAAAATGTCCTGCGCAAACTGGTTGTATTCTCCGACTGGGATCTCTCCAAGGAGCCGGATGACGCCGTTTTGCTGGATGTGCGGGAAAATGCCGAGGTCGCAGCATTTGCGCTGCCCAACGCCGTTCATATTCCGTTAGGCGAATTGCGCGACCGGATGCAGGAACTTGACCCCTCCAGGGAAATCATTACATTCTGTGCCATTGGCGTGCGCTCCTACAACGCTGCCCGTATTCTAATGCAGCACGGCTTTGAAAACGTAAAGCTATACCCTGCCGGAACGCGGTTTTACCAGTCTCTCCATCCGCAATCTTAGGAAAATAGAACCAAACTGCCCCATATTGTGCTGTCCGCACAATATGGGGCAGTTTGATTGCTGCATCAGGGGGCATTTTATTTCTGTTCTGTCGCATAAATCAGCTTGCTGAGTTTTTCTTTATCCATGACCCGGATCTCACCTCTGGACAGGGCGACGATACCCTCTCCTGCAAAATATTTGAGCATGCGGGAGACCACTTCCCGCGCGCTTCCCATATAACGTGCGATCTGCTCGTGTGTCATTTTGATGCTGTTGCTGCCTGTTTTTGCCGTCTCATCCCATAGAAAGATTGCAAGGCGCTTATCCACACCCATAAAGAGGATTTGCTGCATCGCCCACATCACATCGGAAAAACGGGTCGTTGCCAATTCGTACCCAAAGCATTTCACATAGATGTTTTCTTCGGCAATCTGGTGGAAAACAGCGGAATTAATCAAAAGAACATCCGTGTCCTCCTCCGCATCGATGAAAACATCAAACGTGATTGCATCCAGCACACAGGAAGCAGACAAAATGCAGATATCGCCTGAAAACAGCCGGTATAATGTCACATCCCGTCCCTCTTCCGACAGCATGTAGGTGCGCAGCTGTCCTTGCTTCACCAACAAAACGCCGATGCAATCCGCATTCCCGCTATGAACCACAGCCCCTTTGGCATAATGCGCCGAAACTGTGTTGTCGCATAGCTGCTGTTTTTGTTTTTCATCCAGATGCTCCCAGAAAGCACATTGTTTGAGATATGTCTCGCAAGACTCGCTTTGCATCGCTTCGTCTCCTTTCTGCGGTGTCAACCATTCCTGTATCCGACACCGATACAGTACCACATTTCACGGCACAGGTCAATCAAAGCCCTTCCCCTGTTTGGTGGGCGTATATGGCTTTTGTGACCAGCGCACAGAAAGCGCAGCATTTTTAATGTATACTGATTTTCACTGTCCAATATGCAAAATTGCAGTCAAATAAAATAGGACTCTGCATACGCTTCAACTGCAAATATTCCATGATTTGGAGGCTTCATTATGGCAAACACAACAAGAGCACCCCGCAAAGCCGCAGTTTTACAAGACCAGTGTGTCGCATGCGGCTGCTGCGCAAAGGTATGTCCGCTGCATGCCATCACCATTTACCATGGCATTTATGCCACAGTAGATACTGCAAAATGCGTCGGCTGCGGAAAATGCGCAAAAGAATGTCCGGCATCGGTGATTGAGATTCGGGAGGCAACCGTATGAAAAAGAAATGGTATGATTACCTGTGGATCGTAACCCTTGTGTATTTGGTGCTCGGCTTTTTCAATATCTTGTTCGCATGGCTGGGGCTTCTTTGCTTTTTTATTCCGCTCATCATCTCGGTTGCCACGGGAACCAAAGGCTACTGCAACCGTTACTGCGGCAGAGGGCAACTATTCGGTCTGCTGGGCGGTCGCTTTGGCCTGTCCCGCAAGCGGGATGTGCCAAACTGGATGAAAAGCAAATGGTTCCGCTATGGCTTTCTTATTTTCTTCTTCGCCATGTTCTTCCAAATGCTGTGGAATACTTATTGGGTATTTGCGGGCGCATCCGACCTCAAACAGGTTGTCACCCTGCTTTGGACATTTAAGCTGCCGTGGCAGTGGGCCTATCACGGCACGGTTCTGCATGCCGGCGTCGCACAATTTGCCTTCGGCTTTTATAGCGTGATGCTGACCTCCACCATTCTTGGCCTGATCACGATGCTTCTGTTCAAGCCCCGCAGCTGGTGTGTCTATTGCCCCATGGGCACCACAACGCAGCTGATCTGCAAAGCAAAGCACGCCGGAAGAGGTAACCGCACCTGAGCCAAAGCAGCGTGCTTTCCGCTCTATGCGTTTGGTGTGCTCCCATTTTCCTGCTGCCGCAATGGCAAACAAGCCACCAATTCAAATTTACCGTCCTGCGCTGTGGTTTCCAGTGTACCACTATAGCGTGCGGCGATCTCGCGCATGCTGCGCAGGCCAAAGCCATGCTGCGTTGCATCCGCCTTGGTTGTACCAAACAGACCGTCCGCTGTACGCCTGCGCTCACCCGCGCAGGCGTTGACCACGCGCAGCATCAGCAGGCCCTTGTCTGCACGGGCACGCACCAGAATACGCCTGTCATCCGTTTCCTGTGCGGACTCGATTGCGTTGTCTATCGCGTTGCCGAAGAGCGCGCACAGATCAGGGGCAGCGATAGACAAAGCCGCTGGCAGTGCCCCCTCGAATGAGAGTTCCAGTCCCGCTTCCGCGGCATCATGCGATTTTGCCGCAAGCACGACATTGACCGTGTCGTTTTCGCACCACCGTGCGCCTGCGGTAACGCCCGCATCCTGCTGCAAGGCGCGTATATAATCAGCCGCTCCAGCCGCATCCCCACGCGCCAGCAGACCGGACAGTGCGGTCAAATGATTGCGCAGGTCGTGCCGTAAGCGGCGCGCCTGCGCTTGTTCGCGCTGCACGCTTTGATAGTATACCTCGCGCATTTCTGCCAGCTGCTGCGCTTGCTCCAAGGCTTGCTGCCGTGAGAGCAGCACCACGGCAAACAGCAGCGCGATGGCGGAGATGAACTGAAACGGCAGCAGCGTATAAAACGCGGCGTCGATGATGCCGTCAGCTATATTTCCCGTATAAAACCGAACATCCCACAGGGAAAACGCCAACTCGCTCAATAGAGGCGCAAGCGACAACAGCCCAATGAGCGCCCACAACCGTCTGGACAGGGAAATATGTCCTTCCTCCGGCAGTGCGCGCCGCATTACTAGCCATACCGCGAGCCACATGAGCAGCTTCCACGCGACCGCTCCCCAATATCCGTCTGCGCCGGGCAGCACAGCGCGCGTATCCACGATCATGCTCCACGCGATGATCCACTCGAAAAAGATCACACCGACCACCAACCGCGCCAGACGGCTGCCGCCGTAACCAATCAGGAACGACGCCAGCAAAACCGGAAACAGATAAAGCGGATTGCCGTCCCCGACCCACGTCGGCATGCCAAGCGCCGCACCGATGACCAAACAGGGTGCGGCGACACATATCCGGCTCTTAGGCGCAGCCAGAAAGCGCCGCGCGGTACGCGCCGGGAATATCCCGCCCAGCAAGCAGATCAGCACCCAGCAGACCAGATCCCAAGCCGTCATCCGAACGCCTCCTCTAATCCAGCATAGCGCGCGCCAGCGCTGCCAAAGCTGCCGACTGATGCGCACGGCTGACCGGCAGCCGTTCTTCCCCGATGACGACCGTGCTGTTCTCCACCCGATCGACCGCTGCGGCGCGCACCAGATACCGCTGATGAATGCGCACGAAGGCTGCGCCTGTCTGCTGCTCGACTTCATCCAAGCGGGCGTAAAACGTTACACGTCGCGTATCGGTCACACAAGTGACCTGCCGCCGATCCGAACAGAAATAATGAATCGTACTTTTCGGGATGCGGTACATCCCATCCCGGTTCTGGCACACAAACACCTGCTCGGCTTGCCGGAACAGTGCTGCCATTGAGCGGGTCAGCACATCGTCGATCTGCGCCTGCTGGGGCGGCTTGAGCACATACCCCAGCGCGCCGACCGTATACCCGTCGAACACATAGTCCGCGTAGCCGGTCACGAAAACGATTTGCAAGCTGCCGCTCTGCGCGCGCAGCTTTTTTGCTGTCTCCATGCCGTTCATGCCGCCCATTTCAATATCCAAAAACACGAGGTCCAACTCACCTGCATGCTTGTCCAGCCATCCGGTCAGTCCCTCGCCCGAAGAAAATTCATAGATCTGATACTCGACCGCACGCGCGTCCAACAACCGCTCTGTCATCGTGTGCAGCTGCTGCCGCGCTTCTGCTGCGTCGTCACAGATACCGATGCGAAGCATTTCTCTGCCTCCCCTGCTCACGCAAACTCCAACCGGTTTTTCCGGTTACCGTCCCTCATTATAGCACAGCCCTCTTTCCCCGCCAAACCAAACTTGACAACAAATACGTCGGTTTTGACATCGCTGTCATGCCACGCACCAAACTTTACAATCGGCCTGCCATTTTTGGCAGGCCGATTTGCGTGTCCCCGAAAGCGGCGGTATGCTGAAACCAGAAAGAGAAACCGCAACACCATTCCAGAGGGCAACCAAAATGACCGTAAGCATCACCCCGTATCCGGACTGTATGTCATTCCAACAGACGTGCCGCAACTGCCCCCCAAATCGGTGTTCTGTGTGTTTTTTCCGTCCCATCTGTCTGTCATCACAATATTACAATACGTTATATCCTGAAAGGAGTATGCAAAATGTTATCCGTTCAAAACCTGCACAAGAGCTATCAGGTCGGCAAAACCACCTATGAAGTGCTCAAAGGCGTTTCGCTGCAAGTGGGGGAAGGTGAATTTGTCGCCGTGATGGGGCCGAGCGGTTCGGGCAAAACGACGCTCCTTAACTGCATTTCGTGCTATATCCCCGCCGACAACGGCAGTATCACGCTCGGCGGCGAAGAGATTGCTCGGTTGGATGAGGACGAACTCGCCCGTGTGCGCAACCGCAAGCTTGGCTTTGTCTTTCAGGATTTCCTGCTGCTTGACGGCCTGACCGTGCGTGACAACATCCTGCTGCCGCGTATCATCGCCGGACAGTCCGACGCGGCCATGGAGGCCGATGCAGACAGCCTGTGTGACGTATTTGGCATCACCGCGATCCGCGACAAATACCCCGCTGAGATTTCAGGCGGTGAAAAACAGCGCACAGCAGTCGCCCGCGCACTCATCAACCGGCCGCTGCTCATTCTCGCAGATGAACCGACCGGCAATCTGGATTCCAAGTCCTCTCGTGCCGTCATCGACAGCTTTGCGCAGGCGCGGCATGCGCTCGGCGCGACCATTTTCATGGTCACACACGATTCCTTTGCCGCCTCCTTCTGCGACCGTGTCATCATCCTGCGCGACGGCGTGGTATGGCGCACCCTTTCCAAAGGCGAACAGGAGCGCAGCGCATTTCAGGACACACTGCTGGACGCCATCCGCGAAATGGGAAAGGAGTGAGCGGCATGCGTACCTTTTCCGAAGTCTACACCGCACTGCGGCGCAAAAACCGCGGGCAGTACGGCCTGCTGGCCGGATGCTGTTTCTTTTCCGTGCTGCTCATCACATCTTATGCCTGCATGATGCGCTCCCCTACTATCCTGACCGTGCTACCCGAGGGCGGCGACAGCCGCAAGCAGGTGATGATGGTGTTTGTACTGGCTGTCATCGGCTGCGCGGTGTTCACCACCTACGCCGCTGGGCTGTTCTTCCGTCAGAAATCCCGTGAGACCGGTGTTTTTCTCGCGCTGGGCGCGTCGCGCCACCAGCTGCGCAACGAACTGGTGCGCGAACTGGCCGTACTGTCTCTGAGCGCTTGCGCCGCAGGCGCAATACTCGGCGCACCGCTTGCATGGGGCATCTGGCAATGCTTTCGCCTGCTGCTGGTCGATTCGGAAGAAATGCCGCTTGCCTTTGACCCGCAGGCTTATCTGCTCGCGCTGCTTTTTTCGGCTTATGTGGTCATTATGTTGTTTTTGCTTGCCGCGCGCTTTATCCGACGCACCAACATCATTGACATTGTACAGGAATCCCACAAATCCGAACCCATCCATGCCGTTCCCCGCTGGTATGGCCCCGTCGGGATCGTGCTTGCTTTGTGCGGCGCGCTGCTCGGCTACCTGACGCCATCCTTCTTTGTCCGTGTGTTGCACTGGTACGCGCCCGGCTGGGTGGATGCTGTGTTTTATCTGCCTACGCTGCTCGGCCTGTATATGGTGCTACTGCACTCGGTTGTCAATGGTTGGCGGCGTCATAAAAACCGCTACAAAACCATTATTTCGGATGCCATGATGAAATTTCAAGGTCGCCAAACCGTGCGCAATATGCTTGTTATGGCACTCCTGATCGGCGGGGCGTACTTTGCTTCGTTCTATGCGCCTATGCTGGGCAGCAGCATGGCGCACAGCTACGACACACGCCCCATCGACTTTGCCTATCACTGGCGCGCGGATCAGGATATCCCGGAACGTGATGAGGTGCAGAGGCTGGCAGACGAAGCCGCGGTCGAAATCACCGCATGGGCACAGCAGCCGGCGGCTGTTCTGGGCGTCGACGGCACCTATTCGATCGAGACGGAAACCGGCTTTGGCACGACCTATACAACCGCCTACGCTGCGTTGCTGAACGGCGCAACATTTTTCTCCGAAAGCGCATACAATGCCCTGACCGGACAAAATATCAACATCCTGCCCGGCACCTGCGCCAACGTTCTCGACGACGAGGGCGGCAGCAGCTATCTGTCCGGCGGCGACGTCACACACCTGACTAATATGACGACCGGTAAAACGCTCGACGTAACGCCCGCCGAACCGTTGTGCTACTCCCTGCTGCTGGGCTGCTATGTGCTCGATGATGCGGATTATGCCATTATAGCCGCCGGGCTGGACCATATCTACCGCGAGGAATATGTATTCTTCAACGTCGCGGACGCAGAGAACAGCTATGCTTTTGCCAAGGCGCTGTTCTATGAAATTGTTGACCGCTCCGGCCCGGAGGTCGAAGTCGGTGACTACTACGACGATGTATCCGCCGCCATCGCCGCGCAGAAGGGCGAACCCTACGATTTCGCCCCGGAAAACGCCGCCGCGCTCGGGCTGGACACCATCGACTATGCCGACCGGGATTCCTCCGCTTTCCGTCTTTACTGGAAGTACATGCCGCAGTTCCGCGTGCTGGACAAAAACGACTTTATCACCACGATGGCGGTATTCCTGATGCTGTTCGTGTTCATCGCACTGGTCTGCTTTGCAGCAGTCATCGTAATCGCATTTACCCGCTGCATGACCATAGCACTAACGAGCGCACGCGTATATGACGATCTGCGCCACCTCGGCGCACCTAACGCCTACTTGTTCTGCGCTGTGCGTGGACAGGTGAGCCGCGTGTTTGTTGTGCCTGCGCTGACCGGCACAGGCCTGATCTGGGCGTTTTATATGATTATGCTGTACTTCAACGGCATACCCTATGGTTTTACTGGCAGCGAATTGCAAGGACTGGCAACCTGTGCCGCCGTGGTGACGGCAATATCCGCGCTGCTGTATCTGGTCTACCGACTGACGCGCCGCAGCGTCTGTCACGCACTGCACATCCACACCTGACTTCCTTGCCCGTGCGCATGCCCTTGCCGTTGGCATGCGCACGGGTTTTGTGCTACAATAGGCCAAGAGGTGATACACTCTGTGAACCAGATTTTGATTGTTGAGGATGATGCAGCACTCGGCCGTGGACTGGTACTCGCGCTGTCAGACGGTTCGCGCGCCTGCACGCTGGCTAAAAACTGCGCAGAAGCGCGTCAAGCACTGCAAATCGTATCCTTTTCGCTTACTTTGTTGGATGTCAACCTGCCGGACGGTTCAGGTCTGTCTCTGCTGGAGGAAATCCGCGCCACAGGCGGCCCTCCGGTCATCCTGCTGACCGCAAACGACCTAGAAACCGATATCGTCACCGGCCTGACACTGGGTGCGGACGATTATATCACAAAGCCCTTTTCGCTGGCTGTGCTGCGCGCCCGCGTAGATGCCGCGCTGCGCCGCGCCGCACCCGCCCCGTCTGCTACCGCTGTATTCCGGCAGAATGGTTTTATCTTTGATTTTGATGCGCTTTCCTTTTCTGCGGACGGGCACGCGGTTCAGCTGTCCCAGACCGAGCAGCGGCTGCTGCGCCTGCTGATTGAAAACCGTGGGCATACCGTGCCGCGTGGTACGCTGGTTGACCGCATCTGGACGGACGGCGCAGAATACGTGGACGAAAATGCACTATCGGTCACGGTCGGACGGCTGCGGCGCAAGCTGGGCGCAGACGCGCCCATCCAAACCGTGTACGGCGTGGGCTACGGCTGGGCGGTGGACAAATGATACCGTGGATCATAACGCTCTGCGCTGTTCTGCTGGCTGCGGCTGTCATCGGCTATGACCGCTATCGAGTGTCCCACACCATGCGCACGCTCGACCGCATGCTGGATGAGGCAATCAGCGGCACATTTGCCGCGTCTCGTTTTGACGAAAGCCGTTTATCCGCCATTGAAGCCAAAATGCAGCGCTATCTGGAAGCAAGTGGCACCTCCAAAGCACAGCTGGCAGAACAAAAGGCACTGGTGCAAACGCTGATCGCCGACGTATCCCACCAGACCAAAACACCAATCGCCAATATCCTGCTGTATGCTGAACTGCTGGGCGACAAGCCCTTACCCGAGGACTGCCGCGACTGCGTGCAGGCACTGTCCGCACAGGCGGAAAAGCTGCGTTTCCTGATCGAAGCGCTGGTCAAGGCCGGACGACTGGAAACCGGTGTGATCGCCGTCCATCCAAAACCGGACAGCGTCGCCGCATTGGTGCAGGACACGCTGCGAGAAGCCGCGCCCAAGGCGGCGGCCAAGGGCATTTCGCTGTCCGGCACGCCCGCAGATGGGACGGCATGCTTTGACCGCAAATGGACACTGGAAGCGCTGGGCAATCTGCTCGACAACGCGATCAAATACACGCCCGCAGGCGGCAGTGTGACCGTCTCGGTCGTACCATATGAACTGTTCTGCCGCATCGACGTGACCGACACTGGTATCGGCTTGACCGAAGAGGAATCCAGCCGCGTATTTGCCCGCTTTTACCGTGCGCCTGCCGCGCAGGAAGCGCCCGGCGTTGGACTGGGGCTGTATCTTGCGCGAGAAATCGCCGCAGCAAACGGCGGCTATATCAAAGTAGCTTCCCGCCCGGGCGCAGGCAGCACCTTTTCGCTGTTTTTGCCACGCAAGGAAAGCCAAATGTGACAAAACTGTTATATTTCAGAAAGGCTCTGGACAGATTGTTGTGATATCGTCTGTATTGTACCGGAACACCGGTACAATGCAGACTTTTTTCAGGAAGGAATATGGCTATGACGGTTTTACAAACGCAAGACCTGCGCAAGATCTATGGCGCGGGCGACACTGCGGTGCATGCACTCGACGGGGTCAACCTGATGGTGGAAAGCGGCGAATTTGTCGCGGTGGTCGGCACATCCGGTTCGGGCAAATCCACCCTGCTGCACATGCTGGGCGGGCTGGATCGCCCGACAGACGGCAAGGTATTCGTCGACGGCAACGATATTTTTGCCCTGAAAGACGACGAACTGACCATTTTCCGCCGCCGCAAGATCGGCTTTGTGTTTCAGGCATACAACCTTGTGCCTGTGCTCAGCGTATACGAAAACATTGTGCTGCCAATCGAGCTGGATGGCGGCGCGATTGACCGCGCCTACGTTGATGAAATCATCCGCACGCTGGGATTGGAAAGCAAGTTGACCAACCTGCCCAGCCAACTCTCCGGCGGGCAGCAGCAGCGCGTAGCCATCGCCCGGGCGCTCGCCACCAAGCCCGCAATTGTGCTGGCCGACGAGCCGACCGGCAATCTTGACAGCCGCACCAGTCAGGACGTACTGGCACTTCTAAAAGTGACGGGCGAAAAATTCGGCCAAACCATCGTCATGATCACCCACAACGAGGAGATCGCCCAGCTTGCGCACCGTATCGTCCGCATTGAGGACGGACAGATCGTGCACGCGTAAAGGAGGTGCGCGACATGCTCAAAGTATCCAACCGCAAATGCATCCGCCGCCTGTCCGACCGCAGCCTGAAAGCATCCAGAAACCGTAATATCATTGCGGTCATTGCCATTGCGCTGACAACCGTGCTGTTCACCTCGCTGTTCACGATCGGCGCGTCCATCAACTACTCTTTCCAGCAGCAGAATTTCCGGCAAGCAGGCGGAGATATGCACGCCACCTTCAAAAACCTGACCGAACAGCAGCTGCTCGAGCTTCAAGACGACCCGCTCGCCAAAGAAACCGGCGCACGTCTGTTTATCGGCATGACAAACGACGAACCGCCGTTTAACAAAAGCCATATCGAAATCAGCTACATGGACGAAAACGAAGCCAAGCATTATTTCATCGAGCCGACTGAAGGCAGTCTGCCGCGCGAAGGCACAGACGAGGCTGCGACCGATACCCGCGTGCTTGCGCTGCTGGGCATCGAACCGAAGGTGGGCGCAAAATTCACCATCCCGGTCGGCATCGACGAAAATACGTGGGATGCGAAATATGTTGAGCGTACCTTCACCCTTTCCGGCTGGTGGGAGTACGACAGCGCCATCGTTGCATCCAACGTCATCCTGCCGCGATCGGCCGCGGAGGAACTGTGCGGTCTTTCTGCGGGCGCACCCCAAAGCCAGACCGGCAAATGGCATCTGGACATGATGTTTAACAATGCATTCCACATCCGCGAAAAGGCCGAGCAGGTGCTCGCAAACCACGGCTATCAATGCAGCGACCCCGAAGCAGAAAACTATATCGCCATCGGCGTCAACTGGGGCTATACCGCCGCGCAGTTTAACGCAACAGCTGATCCAATGAGCGTGATTGCGATCATTGCCATGCTGCTGCTCATCATGTTCACCGGATATCTGATTATCTATAATGTGTTCCAAATTTCGGTGACGAACGACATCCGCTTTTACGGTTTGCTCAAAACCATCGGCACGACCGGCAAGCAGATCCGCCGCATGATCCGGCGGCAGGCGTTCCTGCTTTCGCTCTTTGGTATCCCGCTCGGCTGGATCGTCGGCTTTGCTCTCGGCGTCAAGCTGACGCCGATCATCATGGAGCAAACGTCCAATACCGGCAGCTTTGTATCCTTTAACCCGTTGATTTTTGTCGGCGCAGCGGTTTTTTCGCTGCTGACCGTGCGCATTTCCTGCCGCAAACCCGGCAAAATGGCCGCGCGCGTCTCACCCGTCGAAGCGGTACGCTATACCGATGCTGGCGTGCATCTGTCCAAAGCGCGCTGCGGCAAGCATGCCGCCCGCAAGCCCTCTGGTGCACGCCTGCCACACATGGCATGGGCAAATCTCGGCCGCAGCCGCGGTAAAACGATTATCACCGTCATATCGCTCGCCCTTGCGGTCGTGCTCCTGCAAATGACCTACACCTTTGCCATCGGCTTTGATATGGACAAATATTTAGCGGACAAATCAGCCGTCGATTTCATTGTGGGCGATGCATCTTATTTCCAAACCGGCGCGGGCTTTACCTCGACCGATGAAGCCGTGCCTGAAAATGTTATCGCGGACATCGACGCCGTAGGCGGTATCACCGAATCCGGCCGCATCTATGGTCAGGTGTCGGGCGTGCAGGAATTCGTCACCGAGAACTGGTACCGCAGCAACTGGGGCCAGTGGAACACAGCGGAAACGCTCGACCGAATGGTGAAACAAGCCGAACACACAGACAACGGTCTGCTGGCTGACCGCGCCCAACTCTACGGCATGGAGGACTTCCCCCTCTCGCGCATCACCGTGCTGGACGGCGACCTGTCCGCCCTGTCCGACCCAACCAAAAATGCAGTCGCCGCAGTCTACACCACAGACGACTACGGTGACCCGGAAGAACATTCCCACTGGGCGAAGGTAGGCGACACGGTACATCTGCGCTATGTGGAGGAATTGGAATACTATTATGCAGATACCGGCGAGACCGTCCCAGCGGATGAGGTAGATGCAGCCTATATGGGTGACCGTGAGATTATCTCACGCGCCAAAACCTACCGCGAAAAGGAATACACTGTTGTCGCAACCGTAGTGATCCCCAGCTCGATCGACTACCGCTTCTATGGCGCAGACCAGTTCATCATGGGCGCGGAACAGTTCAAGCAGGACACGCAGACCAGCTCGGTGATGACCTATGTATTCGATACGGCGGATGACGCAACCGACCGCATGGAATCTTTCCTCGCTGACTACACCGAAAACGTGCAGCCACTCTTTGATTATGAAAGCAAAAAGACCTATCAGGCCGAGTTTGAGGGATTACGCACCATGTTTTTGACGCTTGGCGGCGCGCTTAGCCTGATTATCGGCTTAGTGGGCGTGCTCAATTTTCTCAACGCCGTGCTGACCGGCATCATTACGCGGCGGCATGAGTTCGCCGTACTGCAAGCCATCGGTATGACGGGCAACCAGCTCAAGCACATGCTGATGCTGGAGGGACTGTACTACGCTATTCTCGCCCTTGCACTCAGCTTTGCGCTCAGCGTAACCATTGGCCCAATCATCGGCACAGGCTGTTCGACTGTGTTCTGGTTTTTCTCCTATCGCTTTACGCTCTTGCCCTTCGCTCTGCTCCTGCCAGTGTTCGTTTTTCTGGGGCTTATCATCCCGCTCATTACCTGCCGCAGCGCCATGCGCCATACCATTGTCGAGCGCCTGCGCACCGAGGAATAACCGCGAAACAAGCCTTTCTGGGCTTTCTTAAACGCAGACCGGATTTCTCCGGTCTGCGTTTTTACATATGTAACAAAATTTTCTTTCAAACCCGACGCACGTTTTACCATCGTGTATATTATCTGCTGTATTTATGCAAAATATATGTGTGTTTCTTGTATAAAACACAACATAATGTGCAGTCAGCATCCGAAATGCACTTTTATTTTTCACCGTTTTCTGGTATAATAAGCAAAAATAACACAATGGTATCCACCGTTTCAGTCACATGTACAGCAGAAAAGTGCCATGAAAGAAACCGATGGAATCCTGCTATAAAATGGGGAAATACTATGAAAGAGAAAACACTGGTCATCACAGGCATGGGTGCGGTCACACCCATCGGCATCGGGGTTTCCGCTTACTGGGAAGCTTTGGTTTCCGGTCATTGCGGTATCGACCGGATCACGCGTTTTGACGCATCCGACCTCCCGGTGCAGATTGCGGCTGAACTGAAAGGCTTCGACCCCGCTGACCACATGCCCAAAACCCTTGCGCGCACGATGGACCCATTCATGCAGTTCGCATTTGTGGCGGCACAGGAAGCGCTGACGGACAGTGGCCTTTCCATTGAGCCGGAAGCGGAACGCATCGGCATCGTCATGGGTACGGCCATGGACGGCGTGACCACGGTCGCGCAGACGCAGGCTGCCTACGACGCAGGCCACCGCGTCGGTCCGCGCTTTGTGCCCATGACCATCGGCAACATTGCTGCTGCACAGATTGCGATTGCGCGCGGCATCCGCGGACCGAGCCTGACGCTCAACACCGCCTGCTCGGCAGGCGGCGACGCGATCATGACCGCCGCCATGCTGCTGCGCGCGAGCGAGGCGGACGCTGTACTCGCAGTCGGCGGCGAAAGCATCCTATGTCCCATCGTCGTATCCGGGCTGTCGCAGGCCAAGGCGCTTTCCCGCCGCAACGATGACCCCGAAACCGCTTGCCGTCCGTTCGATGCGGAGCGGGACGGCTTTGTTATCGGTGAGGGCGGCGGCGCGCTGCTGATCGAAACCGAAGAGCACGCGCTGGCACGCGGCGCGAAAATCCACGCCGTGCTGGCGGGCTACGCCAACACCTCGGACGCACACCATGTCACGGCTCCCTGCCCGGACGGTGCAGGCGCAGCACGCTGCATGCAGCTGGCGCTGCAAAAAGCGGGGATGCAGCCGTCCGACATCGGTTATATCAACGCGCACGGCACCTCCACCCCGCTGGGTGACAAGGCCGAAACGCTGGCGGTCAAGTCTGTGTTCGGTGGACGCGAAACCGCGCCCCCGATCTCCTCGACCAAGTCCGCGACCGGCCATCTGATGGGGGCAGGCGGCCTGACCGAAACGATCGCCTGCATCAAGGCAATTCAGACCGGCATTCTGCCGCCGACGCTGCATCTGACTACCCCTGACCCGGACTGCGACCTCGATTATGTACCGAACACCGCCCGTCCGGCCAAAATCACCGCCGCAATGTCCAATTCTCTGGGCTTCGGCGGTCAAAACTCCAGCATTATCGTGTCCCAATATCAGAAATGAGGCGAACCCCACTTTGCAAAACCAATACACCTATGATGTCACCATGTTCCGAGAGACGTTTGAAACACGCTTCACCTATCTGAACGGTTTTCTGCGCAATGTCTCCCGCTTTGGCAACCGTCCCGCACTGCACGACCCGCTTTCCGGCCGCCGCTGGACGTACGCCCAACTCAATGCCGAAGCCAACCGGCTGGCGCACGCGCTGCGCGCAGACGGTGTGGGCAAAAACGACGCGGTGATGTTCACCCTGCTCAACTCGCCCGAATTCGTGTTCTGCTATCTGGCAGCGCACAAGATCGGCGCGATTGCCTGCCCGGTCAACTACCGGCAAGGCGCAGGCGAAATTGCGCTCGTGATTGACGACAGCCGCCCTAAGGCGTTCATCTATGACGCGGAATTCGGGGAACTTTCCGGCGGCGCTCTAAAATTGTGCGAGCATAAGCCAGCCCGCGTTGTGATGGTGGATTACAAGGGCGGCGCACAGACGCCAGACGGTCATGTGCGCTATGAAGATTACACAGCAGCACAGCCCGAAACCGATCCCCCGATCGACTTTGCACCGCATATCTACGATGAAACCACCCGGCTTTACACCTCGGGCACGACCAACCGTCCCAAGGGTGTGCCGATCAACAATGTAAATGAAGTGCTGTCTGCGCACGATGTGATGATGCACTTCCCGCTCGGCCCAACCGACCGCACGATGAACATGACCCCGTGGTTCCACCGCGGCGGCATCCACTCGGGTGGGCCGTGTCCGACACTGTACGCAGGCGGCGAGGTCGTCATCCTGCGCGACTTTGCGCCCAAGCGCTGTCTGGAATACGCGGAAAAGTACCAGATTTCGTTCCTGATTGGCGTGCCGACCATCATTGCGATGCTCGCCCGCACGCAGGAGCGCACCCCGGCTGATCTGTCCGCGCTGCGCGGCATCGTCACGATGGGCGCACCGTTTGAAAAAGCCGCATGCGAAAAATACATGCAGCTTTTGACCCCCAACATTTTCAACGGCTACGGCACGACCGAAACCTTCTGGAACACCTTCCTGCGTCCGTTCGATCTGCCGGAAATGGCTGGCTCCGCCGGACGCTCCTGCACGGATGACGAGGTACGGCTGGTTGCCATCCATGAGGACGGCACGCATGCCGAACCGGATGAAACTGTCCCGCATGACAGCGAAACACCGGGTGAAATCATCATTTCTTCGCCCGCCAAGAGCGCATTCTGCTATTTCAACAACCCAGAAATGACCGCCCAGAAGTTTTACAAGGGCTGGCTGTACACGGGTGATGTTGGTGTGTGGGACGAAAACGAGTTTGTCACGGTATCCGGCCGCAAGGACGATATGATCGTGTCTGCGGGCGAAAACATTTATCCCACCCAGATCGAAGCGGTGCTCAATGAGCACCCCAAGGTTGCAGAAAGCGCAGTCATCGGCGTCCCCGACCAGCTGCGCGGTGAGGTCGTCGCGGCGTATGTTGTCCCATCGGACGAGAGCCTGACCGTGGAGGAACTCAAGGCCTACTGCGTGCACAGCCCGATGCTGTCATCTTATAAGTGGCCACGCATTTACCACATTGTAAAAGAGCTGCCACATACGGCAACCGGCAAACTAATGCACTATAAACTGCGCCAACAGGTACAACAGCAATAAAAAAGGGCCTGTTGCAAAATAGGCCAAAGAAAAAAAGACAGGCAGGGCAGCCCGAAAAGGGTTGCCTTGCCTGCC
>CALWUJ010000032.1 GCA_944384725.1 uncultured Agathobaculum sp.
TTTCCGGCTTGGCCGCCCCTCACCGGAGCAGCTCGATCAGTATACTACACCTATCCGACATTTGTCAACACTTTTTTCTAATTTTTTTGGTTTTTCCCTTTTTGCTGAATTGACCGACCACCCCAAGCTCTTTACACCCATATCTTACCCATCATTAACCGTCCTTTGCTCATTCTATCACCTCCCCATCTCCTGCGTCTTCGGCGGCGCGAATCTCCTGCGCAAACCGCTCAATCAGATGTTCGCGGTTTTCCGCACACCACTGCGTATCATATCGAATGATGGATACACGGTCGAGTTCGGTCAGCCCCTCTGCCGTTTTTGCACCGGGATTGACCGGAAGCCGTTCCCCTTTTGCGTTAATATAGCATTCCTGCCCTCGGCGGCTCAGAACCCAGTCCAAAAAAGTGCGGGCGTTTTCCGCCTCTTGCGGGTCGGCATTTCGGATGAGTGCCATTGCGCCAATCTCATAACTTGTACCGTCGCTCGGGAAAATGATTTTGATAGGCAGTCCTTCGTGCGACTGCCGCAAAGCGTCATGTGCAAATGTGATACACAACGCTGCATCCCCCAGTCCCACCGCAGACGGAGAAAACGGCCCGCCTTTGGTATAATAGGCAATGTTTTCGTCCAGCTTTTTTAGGTACTCAAACGCTGCATCCTCTCCACGCATCTGAGCCAGACCGGCAACGATTGTATAGGAGGTGCCCGAAAGTGAAGGATGCGCCATCACGATCCGCCCACGGAACACGGGGTCGAGCAAGTCATCCCATGTTTGCGGAAGCGGCAGCTTTTCCCGCGCAAAGGTTTCCTCATTATAGGCAAAGCAGATCGCACCCACATAGCACGGCGACCACATATGTGCCGCATCCTGATAGATGTCCGCGATCTGCTCCAACCCTTCCGGCTCATACGGTTCGAGCAACCCCTGTTCCGCAATGGCGATATAGTTTTCGCTCGAACCGCCGAACATCACAGAGGCCCGTGGCGCGTCCTGCTCCTGCCGCACACGCTCCAGCATATCCGGCGTGGAAAGGTGCTCCCATTCCACGCGGATACCCGTGTCCTTTTCAAAAGCGTCAAAATACACCGAAACCTCGGGTTCGGTCAGCGGCGAGTAGATGGTCAGGACGGGATACTCTGGCTGCACAGTGGCTTCAACCGTAAAATCCGGCTGCAATTCCACTTCCGGTTCCCCGCTCTGGGACGTGCAGCCGGCGGCCAGCAGCAGCCCCGCCGCGCAGGCGCACAGGATGCGTTTTTTCATGCGCCGCCCTCCTGCATGCGGTATTCCCGCGGCGTCAGTCCGGTATTCTTCTTGAAAATATAGCTGAAATACTGTGGCTCATTATATCCAATATCAAACGCAATCTCGGACAATTTACGGTCGGTCTCACGCAATGCCTTTTTGGCTGCCTCAATCCGTGTTTTGGTCAGATATTCGATGAATGTCTCACCGGTTTCCTGCGAAAAAATTGTACTGAAGTAATTAGGTGAAAACCCAATGGCGGATGCCACCACATGCAGTGAAATATTCGGGTCGGCATAATTTTCGCGAATAAACATACGCGCCCGCTCGATTTCCGCACCATAACGGATGGGCTCGCTCATCCCACGATAGCGCACGACCCGCTCGAGTATCTCGGTGCAAAAAGCACGCGCGCTGTCCAGATCGCCCGCTGTATGCAGCAGCTTGGAAATATCCGAAACATCTTCAAAACATTCCTGCGGTTCCAGCTGCAATTCGCGCACAAAGCGGGACGCCACCATCAGCAGGTCAACCAGTAAGTAATACCGATACAGCACGCTCTGTACATCCTCTTGGTTAACCGTTGACAGATACGCATTGACCATATCCGGGATATCCTTCTCTTGTATATGGCGGATCTTGTCCGCCAGCGGCACATCCGCGCCAAGTTCGATCCGCGACGGCGATGCAGCCGCCGACAATTCGTCAAATCCTGTGATCCGGCTCTGCTTTTGTCCCGAACCGACGACCTGCGCCGCCTGCCGCGCCTGCTGAAGCGCGTCCGGCAGCGCGCTGATTCGGTCGCACACACGGCTCAGCCCAATCACTGAAACCGTATCCAACAGCCGTTCCAGTTCGTGCTGCAACGCGCGCGCCGCCTCGTACGCAGTTTCCTGCACCTCGTCCGGTGTATTGCCGGTCAGCAGCAAAATACCGCAATCGCAACCCTTAAGGAATGCCTGCACGGTATCCCGCGCATCGAACAGTTGGGAGAACAGGCGGCGCAGCCGCTCCGTCCCCTCACCGCGGAAGCACGCCTGCGGCAGCGCGACATAACCCACCTGATACTGTTTTGCCAGCAGGTTAATGCCGAACCGGCTGCTTTGGTCGTGGATATCGGCCGAGGGCAGCGCCCCGCTGACCACGCGCGCCAGAAAATTCTCACGCAGCAGCATATGCTCGTCATCCGTGCGTTGTCTGGCCAGCAGCTGCACCTTGTCCGCCTCAATGCGGGTGATGGTCTCCTCGAGTGCTTTCCTCAGATTGACCGGGTCGATCGGCTTGAGCAGATACGCGTCCACGCCAATCGAAACCGAACGCTGTGCATACTCAAACTCGTCATGCCCACTGAGCACAATGATATGTACCCACGGCATGGCGCGGCGCACGAGCGACGCCAGCGCAAGGCCGTCCATAAAGGGCATGCGCACGTCTGTGATCAGAATATCCGGCCGCAGCTCCTGAATCAGCGGCAAGGCCATTTCACCATCCGGTGCTTCCCCGCAAAAACTGACCGGTAAGTCGACGCGGTCGATCGTGCGCCGAAGGCCGTCCCGAATGATGTCTTCATCATCTGCCAGAAATATACGATACATTTTCCTGCTCCTTACACGGGATGGTAAACGAAACCGTCGTTCCCTCCCGATAAACACTTGTGATCTGCAACTCCGTGCCGTAATACAGTCGGATGCGCTGCGAGACATTAAACAGTCCGAAACCGCCAGACTGCGCCACAGGACGAACACCAGCCGACAGATCTGCTTGCAGTGCGCGCAGTTTTTCCGTTTCGATCCCGATGCCGTTATCCGAAACGGAAAACGTCATCTGATCCTCGTCGGCGCGCTGAACGGAAACCACGATACAGCCGCGCCCACGCTTTGCACGCACACCATGATAGATGGCATTTTCCACCAGCGGCTGCAGCAGCAACTTGAGCACCTGCATGTTCCCCAGACTTTCGTCCGCTTCGATGCGATACTCCATCGTGCTGCCATATCGGGTCGCCTGAATGGCAAGGTAGCTTTTTACATGCTCGATCTCACGGGAGACCGGGATAAAATCCTGTCCGCTGCTGAGCGAAATGCGCAGAAAGCTCGTTAGCGCCATCGTGATATCCATTACTTCCTGATTGCGTTCCGCCTCTGCCAACCAGACAATCGTATCCAGTGTATTATACAGAAAGTGCGGCGTGATCTGCGCCTGCAACGTCCGCATTTCCGCCTTCTGCAGGTTTTTCTCCGCGATCAGCTGCTCCGCTACCGAATGCTCCAGCCGGCTTGCCATGTGGTTCAGGTGGCGCGCCAAACCGCGAAATTCTTCCACCTGCGGCAATGCGGTGCGCGCATCCCAATCGCCTACCGCAATCGCAGCCGCCATTTTATCCAGCGCGTCCACCGGTTCGTCGATCGCCTGCTGTACATGCTGATAGCTTTTCCGTGCATACCAGCCCGTCATGGCCAACAGCGCGAACGAAATAATCACCATGACAAACGTTGTGGACTGGATTTGCCGGTTCAGTTCACCGATGCGCACGATTTCCTCGCCGATGTAGTTTTGCAGCATTTCGTCGATCAGGCGCGCTACGCTGCTGATTTCCTCCATCACGCTTTCACGGTAGGCAACCGCGCGGTTTTCCGCAATTTGCTTGCCGAGAATATCAAAATAGTTTTTCATGGTCTCTGTCGCACGGGCAGCCGCCTGCAAATACTGACTGCTCTGCGCGCTGCTGCTAGACTCAAGCACTTGAATACCGTTCACAATCCGCGACATGTACGCATACTGCTCTCCATCCTCAAATGCCAGATTGCCCGAAACGATCTGCCACACTTCCTCCGTGATCTGGTCCCCGACCGTTTCACGCAATGTGTTGGCCGTTTCGATATTCTGGATGCAGCTGCTGTACCGGAAAGACAGGCCGACGATTGTGACAAGCAGCATCAGCACCGGCACAAGCAGCGCACAAATAATCGTGCGGTAGGAACGCTTCAGCGTCAAACGAATGCTGGAAGGGGTCATTTCACTGACCTCCCTTGCTCAAAATCTGCACTGGGCACAGCCGCTCTTCCGGATGTGCACCGGACAGGCGCTCCTGCACCTCAACGACCGCCTGCTCGCCCAACAAAACCGGGTCGAGATAAGCCAACCAGCTGATTTTCCCGTCGCGCTGCATTTGCAGCACTTGCTCGCTGCCGCCGAAGGCGTAAATCTGTACCTCTTCTCCGGGCGTTCCTCCTGTCGCCTCCAGCGCCTCCACAGCACCAATTGTGATCCCGTCGCTATGCGCAAGAATTACATCCATCTCGTAGCTGTTGCTCGCCAGCCACTCGATCACTTCTTTGGCACGCGAGCGCATAAATTCCGTGCTGACGCTGTAATTAATGCGCAGCGGCGACTGCATCTGCCGCAGGCCGCTGCTGAACCCGCCTGTGATCTCCCGCGTGAAGGACGCGTCCACCGTTCCGCACAGTTCCACCACATTTCCGTCATGCCGGCCCGGCGATGCAAGATACGCCAGCGCTGCGTCGCGTCCCGCTGCGTTATAATCATAGCCAACATAGCTGACCAAATCCTCCTGCGGTGTAGAGGCGCGCTTGTTGACTGTGATGATAGGGATGCCCGCGTCATGCGCCTCCTGAAAAACATAATCCCACCCTGTTTCCGCAACAGGCGAAAGCACGATCGCATCCACCTGATAGATGATCAGCGCGCGCACTTGCTCGGCCTGCGCATCTGTGCTGCGTGCCGAATGGAGTGTGATCACATCAAAGCCTTGCGCCGCGGCGTAGTCCAAAATGCTTTCCAGCATCATGGCATGCCACTCATCTTCGCTCGCGGTTGCAACAACACCCACAACATACTGCTCATCCATTTTCGAGGCCATATCCGACCGCGCATATAGCTGCAGCGCGATCAAAATCATCCCGGTTGCCAAAAATAGGGCTGCGCAACCGATTAGTCGGGAAAAAGATTTCATTTCAGCCTCCAGCAAGGATATTTCTGTTTTCATTGTACAACAACGTCCTGCGGGAAACAAGCCGCCAGATAAACAAACAGCACTGCCGTTGAACCACCGGCAGCGCTGCTCGCTTCCCGCATGCACAATGCAACGGCATGCAGCACGGATTGTTTACTTATTCTGATAGCGCATCATAACGGTTGCAATCTCCGCACGGGTTGCCGTCCCTGCCAGAGCGATCGCACCGCCGTCAGAGCCGCTGATCAAACCTTCACCGATGCACCATGCAACCGCATCCCGTGCCCATACGGACACGGCATCCGCATCCGGATAGCTGGCCAGTGCATCGTCGGAAACGTCGCCGCTTGCCCCTTGCGTCTTGGCATAACGGTACAAGATCGTCGCCATTTCCTCACGAGTGATTGCAAGGTCGGGCGCAAACATGTTTTCGCTCACACCGGACACGATCGCATTTTCTGCTGCCCAGCCGATTGCCTTGGCGTCGTAACGGTTTGCCGGAACATCTGCGAAGCTGCTCGCCGCGCTCTCCGGCTGCTTTGCCTGGCGGTACAGCACCGTGACCAGCATGCCGCGCGTCATCTCGGCATTCGGAGAGAACTCCGTCTCGCTCGTGCCGTTAAACAGCTTGTTTTCCACGACGTAGTCCACCGCGTCGGCCGCCCAGTGCGTCCGGGTATCGGTAAACTTCTGGGACGGACGGACATCCTCGCCGGCAGCCGCGCTTACCGTCATGCTCATGTCAGCCTTGGCGGAATAGTCGTCAAAGTCGTTCTCGTAGCCGTTGTAGAAATCCATATTTTCGTGACCGGCCGCGCCGCTGAACGTGCCGCGGTTCCAGTCCGCGATGGTCGACCACTTCGCGCTCTGCTCCGCGCCCTTGAGCGTGTAATCCATCACCTTGGGCAGGTCGGTGCGATCGGTGCCAACCGAGCTGTCAAACGTGGTGGTCAGGCGGACGAACTTCGCCTCGCCCAGCTCGCTCAGATCGAGCGTATTGGTGCCGTTTGCCAACGTGTACTGCTTGGAGGAAGAAACGTTCTTACCGTCCTGCGACAGTTCAACCTGCACCGACAGGCCAGCCTTGCCTTCTACCAGCGCATCATACTGCAATTCCTGCAGCGCGCCGACAGAGACCCACTCGGTCTGGTGCGTGCCGGTGGTCACGATGTTCTTGGGGTTGAAGTCCAGCCAGACTACCATCTTATCCGCCTTGGGGCCTGCCGCTGTCGGATTCGCGTAAACCGTCTTGTTGTCCGCGTCGGACAGCTTAGTGGTGTAGAAACGCACCTGACCAACCTCGCCCTGCAGCATGCAGTGATACTTGCCGCGGTTGCGATCGGGCAGCAGATGGCGGGTATAGGTACCGCCGACATACATCGAGCAGCCAGGCCAGTTCTTGATCGGGGAGTCGAATGCCGGTGCAGCGATCGTGCCGCTGACCTCGGTGTTCTGATAGCTTGCGCCGCCGGTTGCACGGTCGAACGAGCCGGTGTACTGCACCCATTCGTTCAGCTGTGCGCCGTATTCTGCGCCGCTTGCGTTCTTGCCGTCGCTGTCGTTCCAGAAATATTCTCCGTTGTCGTTGTCAAAGCCTACGCCGTAGGTTAGCTTGCCGGTCGAGCGGACTGCCATACGGAACAGGTAGTTCGTGCCGTAGTTGATGGTCGAACCCTTCATCATCAGCGGGTTGTGATCCCAGTCAGTCGAATCGCCCTTAGCAAGGCGGCCGATATTCGCCCAGACCATGCCGGTGACGCCGTCATCCACCACATAGTTCTGGCGGTCGGGGATCTCGACGTAATCGTATACACCGTCCAGCTTCAGGCCGTATTCGTTGTTTTTGCCATAGGTGATCAGGGTCGGCTTGCCGCGGATGATACCGTCGTTGCCCTTACCCGACTTATCCTTGACGATCGGTGTACCCTGAATCGTGCCCGCGATCGTGACCTTTTTCGGGTCGGAATTGCCGATGGCAACCTCATGATCGCCATAGGTATCAAACTGATACACAAATTCAACCGTCTTGGTTTCGCCAGCCGCCAGCGCAACCTTCTGCTCGGCAAGGCTGCTGCCGTCCATCACAAAAGCGACCGGCAGATTGCCCGCGTCGTTGCCAATATTGGTTACATCCGCCTTGACATACAGCACATCCGAATTGATATCGCTGGTTTCGCCGTCACCAAGCTTGACGCGCAGGTTGGATGCGGAGTAGGTCGCCGGACGGTAGGTAACGTCCACAATTTTCGTGTAATCGCCCAGTTTGAGCGTGTGCTTGCCCAGATCGGTCAGCGTCAGCTCTGCGGAAACCGTCTTGCTCTCGCCCGGCTGTAACGCTACAACGCGTTCCTTGCCGTATTTGCCGAAATGATACAGATAGCGGGTCGTGCCGTTGTCGTTCACCGGCAGGCTAATAACAGCCAGACCCTTGCCGGTATTGGTTGCGGTTGCCTTGACCGTAACTGCGCCGCTGGACTGCACGCTCTCCGGAGAAATCGCGATGTTGCTCAGCTTCACATCTGCGCCGTTCTGCGCCAGCGCCACGGTTTCGATCTCCTTCTCACCACCGCCGGACAGACCGAGGTTAGTGTAGCTCAGCACGCCGTCCTTGATATGTACGTCGAGCATGTCGCCCTTGCCGTTTGCCAGCAGTTCGGGCAGGTTTTCATCCAGGCGCTCGTCATCCGAGCCGGTCGAAACCTTGCCGTCGCCCACGCGGGCGTCGCCCTGCGTAACGTACAGCGTACCCGTTCCGACCGCCGGGTCTGCTGAAGCAATGCGGCTGTATGCGTGGGTATGTCCCGCAAACATTACATTGACATTGTACTTTTCCGCGATCGGCGGGATGTACTTGCGAGTATACAGGTCCTCATAGGGATGGTGCATGGTCAGTATGCGGAAATCCGCGTTTTGCGCTTCGTCCGACTGTAAGTCATTGCGCAGCCATTCGAGCGACTTTTCCACGTTCGCATGCGTCTCCGCGCTTGCGCTGCCGCCTGCCGAATCCGTGTTCAGCTCGAACAGTGACCACGGGTTGGAGTTCATCATCGTGAAATGCGCATTGCCGTAGTTAAAGGAGATATTGGTGCCGTCGGTATTGGAATGGAATTCCTGCTTCTGTACCTCGGTCACATACGCGTCAAAATATTCACCGTAGTCATGATTACCGCAGTTATAGATTACCGGAATGTTTTTGATAAATTCTGTGCCGTTTTTGAACCAGAAATTAAACTGATCTTTCTGGGTGCCCGTGCCTTCCACCATATCGCCGGTGTGCAGGATAAAATCCGGGCGGTTGGCCATGATGTAATCACTGACCTCCTGCGCGGTTTCAAACTTATGTGTATCCGAAACCACCATAAAGTGGATATCGTCCGGGTTTTCGCTCAATGTTTTAAACGTACCGTTTTCCACCGAACCGTCCTTCAGTTCAATGCGATACTGATAAAGTGTATCCGGGGTAAGGTTTTCCAGCTTCGCCCGGTAGATGTGCATTTTTTCGCCTTCAAAAGCTGGGCCATCCTGCGAATCGATGCTCAGCTCCTGCATATTGTCTGTCGAAGTGCCGTAATAAATTTTGGCCGCATCGCCGGTTTTGCCTTCAAAGGCAACCACCATGCTGTTGGCCTTGGGCGCCAACAGATAAGGGCCATTTTCAAATCCAGCATTGGTTGCAGGCTCATCTGCCGCCAACGCCCCCACTCCCGCTGACATTGCCATCAATACGGCCAATGCCGCCGCGGTCAGCCGCTTATGCAAGCTGAAAAACTTCTTGCGTGCGCTCACTTTCATCCTTCCTTTCTGTACTCTCTGCGGTATTATAAGAATACGCATTCCGGCTCTTGTTTACAATGCAATAACTTCTGAAAAAATCTTGCACAGCAGGAAGGCATCTGAAAAGACTTATACTTTCTTCCGGAAAAAATCGTAAGTTTTGATAACATATCATTGAGGACCTGTTGATATTCTCCTTTTCATTCCATTTCTATGGAATAATCAAGAAAACCCCACCCCAAATTTTCCGATTTATATGGGCTTTGCGCTCACACAGATAAAAAAACAGAAGAGGCGCCGCTAGCGCGACGCCTCTTCACTTGAAGCACACTATTGCCAGTCCGCCTCTGCCCTATGCATGGTCGCTCATGACAAACCCGCATTTTCCGCTCTTCTTGACCTGGTACAAGGCTTCATCTGCGTGCTTAAACACTTCGCTGTACTTATCGCCTTTTTTGCAGCGACAGCCACCGATACTGATGGACAGATTGCTCAGGGGATACCGCTGTGACAGCGCAACAACCTGATGAACCACTTCCTGCACCTTGCTATTAAGAACATCATCCGCAAGGGATGCGTCCACATAGATCACGAACTCATCGCCGCCCAACCGTCCGATGCAGTCGGTTTTCCGAAAACAGCTCTGCAGCACTTCCGCCACCCGCATGAGAACCAGATCGCCATGGTCGTGACCATAGTTGTCATTGACCTCTTTGAAGTTATCGAGGTCAATCAGCAGCAATGTGCCGTTGGATCTTTTGAGCCGGTTACGCATCTGCTTCATAATAAAGGATCTGTTCGAAAGACCAGTCAGGGTATCCTCACGGAGCTGCTTGCTGTTGCGAACGTTCTGAATGAGGAACACCATCACAATGACCATGTTCAAGACATTCAGCCCAAGCCCAAGATTCATCAGAAGCATACTGTTTGTGGAAACCACATTCTCATCTGGGATCGCAACGCCTACGCTCCAACCGCTGCTTAGCTTGCTTACATAAAGATTATAGTCCTTCTTCACATCTCCCACATAGTGCGTAACCTCACCGGAGCCGGTTTCCAGCATACCCTCTTGCAGTGTGATGAGATGCGTGTCCCCAATGGAATACGCCAACGTTAGATGCGGATCATAAACCAGTATACCATAGCCGTCTAGCAGTTCAGAAAAATCCATCCAGTTCTCGCTGGTAATATGCACATCGATCGCCGCTACATTGCTGGTATCGGAAAGCGCAAGGGACATGGTGAACACATCCCGTCCGGTGATCGCATCTGTATACAAATCAGAAAACACAATCGTTCCCGGCTCGGCCGCTACCGCATCGGAATACCACGACTTGGCTGCATAATCGTAGCTGTCGTCTCCCTCCCACGGGTTTGCAGCGACAATCTTGCCATTCAAAACAGCATAAAGGTCCAGCACATTGCCGCCGAATCGATCCGCGACCTTGTCACAATGGGATTTCACCCATTGCTCTATCTCCGCATCAGGCGTGTGCATATCCACCATCTCGTCCAGATACTTTCCGGCGAGCGTTACAGCAAAGGCATAGTCATTCATCCGCGATTCAATTTTTTCCACCTGCGTCTGAGCCAGATAACTGCCATCTCTAATGGTGCTTTCCACAAAAAGGCTGCGCGATTCCAGAAGGAAATAACCAAACACGATTTCCAGCACCAAAAAGACCGTAACATATAAAATTAAACCTAATCTCTTTCTGAATCCTGCATTTGTTTCCATAGTTTACATCATTCCACCCACAAATAAATTTTGCTCTGTGAAATCCAGATCGCCAAAATCACTCAGCAGGCGATGGCATAATCCGGAAAATGGATTTGCAAACAACACAGTTGAATATCCAGCTTTATTTTAACGAGTCCTTAACAATAGTTTCCATCATCACGTAAATTTTGTCAAGATGAAATTTTACTTGTACCAACAAAAAGAACATCTGAGAATTTTGCCCATTTAGCACGATAGAGCAGTGTCTCTCGGCATTAAAAAAGCCCCGCATCCACTATGGATGCAGGGCTTTTTTGGTGCCGCCAGCCGGAATCGAACCGGCACAGTATCGCTACCGGGGGATTTTAAGTCCCCTGCGTCTACCAGTTCCGCCATGGCGGCGTAATTTGATTATAGCAGAATAGGCGCAGTGTGTCAAACACCACGCCTACAATAAATAATCTAAACACGCCTACAATAAATAATCTAAGCGGCGATTTTCCTATCCGATTGGCTTCGGCATAGCCGTTTTCGCAAGCGCCCGCTCGATTGCCGCACGATCCGGCAGCCAAGCCGAAAACGCCGCCGCGCTTCCCGCCGCCACCGCATAGCGCAGCGTCTCCGCAGCGGAGAGCCCGTGTGTATGCGCGTACAGCCAGCCCGCGGCCATGGAATCGCCCGAACCAACCGACTGCACCACCTCGCCCGGTGTTGCTTCCAAATACAGCGCCTGCCCGTCTACGGGCACCAGAACCGCTCCCTGTGCACCGCAGGAAATCAGAATATCCTTTGCCCCCGCTGCCTGCAATTCACGCGCACAGGCCGCAATTCCGGTCGGGTTATGCGGCGCCCCGCCGACCAACGCGTCCAGCTCGTCCAGATTAGGCTTGATGAGATCCGGTGCGCATGGCAGTGCATTTTTGAGCGCATCGCCCGAAGTATCCAGCAGCGTTTTGACACCATTTTTGCGCACACGCTCCAGCAGCTTAGCATAAATATCTGCCGGAACGCCCGCAGGCACTGAGCCGGACAACACCAGCCAATCATCCTCACCCAACGTGTCTAGCGTTTCCACCAACTTCTCCAACGCTTGGGCAGGAATTTTCGGTCCTGTGCCATTGAGTTCGGTCTGCTCCCGCGCACATACCTTGACATTGATGCGCGTCATGCCCTCATCGAGATGACAAAAATCATATTCCACGCCGGTCTCCGCCAGCAACGACGCAAACAGCGCGCCTGTCCGCCCGGCGATGAAACCCAGTGCCCGCGTGGACAAACCCAGTGCAGCACACACCAGCGAAACATTGACGCCCTTGCCACCCGGATACAGTGTTTCCCCGCTTGTGCGGCACAGCTTTCCCGGCCGCAGCGCATCCGTGCAAACGATGTAATCCAGCGACGGATTGAGAGTTACGGTGTAGATCATTGCGCATCCTCCTTCCGCTCTTGCGGTGGCTTATTGCTTTTACTCATATTATATACCTCGAACACAGCCTTGCCAAGCGCCACGCAAAAGAGCCTATGCCATCCATACGGACAGCACAGGCTCGTGTCTTATTTCGCAATTGTCGTCATATTCGGTGCAGGGCGGTTGTCGAGCAGCGCGCGCTCCACACTCCAGTAAAACGCCTGCTCTCCCAGCAGATCAACAATGCCTGCTCGCCTCATCATGGTCATGGATGCGCTCGGCAAGCCGCAAATCACCACATCTACGCCGCGGTTACGGTATTCCTCCAGCAGACCCAGCAGCACCTGCGCCGCAGATACGTCCATCGACGGCACACCGCGCATGGATAGCAGCAGCGTATCGCAGTTCCCGACACGTTCAGGCAGTTCTTCTAACACACTGATGTTGGCAAACAACAGCGGGCCGGTGACATAGGCCACCATTGCATTGCCATACCGTGCCGCCAACGCCGCATCATCGTTTTTCAGGCGGGACATGTCTACGCGTTCATAGTTGATCTGCAAGCGGCTCAGACACGCGACCATCAGGATCAGCCCCAGTCCTACGCCAACCACAATCGCAACTGTCAGGTCAAACGCAATCGTGCAGATCATGGTCACAACAAACTTTGCGATCGCTCCCTTGAAGCGGTGACCGAAAATATACTTGATCGCGTGCCACTCATTCATGCGCCATGCAGTCACCATCAAGACGCCCGCCAGCGCCGCCAACGGCACATACCGAATCACCGGCGCAAGCACAAACATCATAATCAGCAGACCCAACGCATGGAAAATGCCGGTTAGACGGGTCTGTGCGCCCGATCGCACCGCCACAGAGGTGCGCGCCAGCGCCGCGGTCGCAGGAATACCACCAAACAGCGGCAGCACCAAATTGCCCACACCCTGTGCAAACAGCTCCTGATCGTTATTGAGTTTCACGCCTGTCGCGCGCCCTACGGATGCGCCGCACAGCAGGCTTTCCAGCATATTGAGTACTGCGATCGAAAACGCAGGCGCAAGCAACGAGGGTACTGTCCCCCAGTCGATCTTCGTTGGATTGAGCCGCTCGGGCAGCATAAGCGTCTGCGGAATTTCCCCTACGGTTGCAATCTCCAAGTCCAGCAGCAGAGTTGCCGCTGTGGCGATAATAATGCCGATCAATGACGCCGGCACGACCGCATTCCACTTTTTCGGAAAAAATACCATCAGCAGCACCACAAACAGTGCAACCACAGTTGTCGTGACATCCGGTGCAAAGCCCAACCTACCGTAACTGATCAGCTTGGACAGCGCAGAACCGCCCTCAGAACAAGTACCAAAAAAGTTATCGATCTGACCCAGCGCAATCACGACCGCAATGCCGGATGTAAAGCCGGTGATAACCGGTGCGGGTACAAAGGCTGTCAGGTTGCCCAGATGCAGCACCGCCGCCACGATCAGCAAAATACCGGCCAGAAACGCCGCCACAAACATGCCCTGCATGCCATAGCCTGCAATCAACGAACCGAGAATCGCCGCCATCGCACCCGTCGGGCCGGAGATCTGATAATATCCGCCCGTCAGCGCGGAAATCACCAGACCCGCGATGATTGCTGTAACCAGACCACATGCGGCGGTCGCCCCCGCAGACACGCCGAACGCCAACGCCAGCGGCAGCGCAACCGCCGCCACCGTCAAACCTGCCATCAGATCTCTTGACAGCTTTGCCCCGTTATAGCCCCGGAATTCCTGCCGGAGCTGCCGCAAAAATTGTTTCCCCATTGTTGTTTCCCCTGTTCTGTCATTGTGCATAAATCAAGATACAAACGACAAAAAAACCTCGCAAAAATGCGAGGTTTTTTGGCGGAGACGGAGAGATTTGAACTCTCGCGCCGGTTTCCCGACCTACTCCCTTAGCAGGGGAGCCCCTTCACCAGCTTGGGTACGTCTCCATGTCAAGTAGTAGCTTCGCCAGAAAAGAATGGCGGAGCGGGTGGGATTCGAACCCACGCGCCCTTTCGGGCAAACGGTTTTCAAGACCGCCTCGTTATGACCACTTCGATACCGCTCCGTATCTTGCCCGATAAGCAAGAATAATTATACCATCCATTTTTCCCTTTGTCAATCTTTTTTCATCGTTTGTTCCCATTCTGCCTGCTTGAAGCCGGTCAGCACGAAATCTTCGCCCACAACCAAGGGCCGCTTGACCAGCATGCCGTCGGTTGCGAGCAAAGCGAGCTGCTCCTCCTCGCTCATGTTCGGCAGCTTATCCTTCAGCCCCAGCGCCTTGTACTGCAAACCGCTGGTGTTGAAAAACCGCTTGAGCGGCAGGCCGCTGCGCGCATACCATGTCCGCAGCTCCTCCTCCGTTGGATTATTCAGCTTGATATCGCGCTCTTCAAACGAAATACCCTGCTCCTCCAGCCACTTTCTGGCCTTTTGACAGGTCGAGCACTTAGGATAACACAAAAACAGCATGCTATTCATCCTTTCTGTTCACTTATTCCGATAAATCCATCTTGCTATGATCGCGGCACAGCACAAATAATTCCGCCAGCAGCAAAATGCAGGCTGCTACCGACAGCGCGCCGCGCAGCACCATTTTTCCGGACCACTCCGGCGTTGTCACGCCCATCAAACGGGACAGACCGTAGCCGCCCAAGTCGGACACCGCCATGGTCGTTGTCACCGCGCTGAAAAAGGCCAGCAGTGCCGGGCGCGGCTTGCCGTACAGCAGGCGCGCCAAATGATAAAGCGCCAGCACCAACAGCACATCCGCGACAAGGCCAAATGCAAAGGACGCCAATTTTGGGTCGATGCAGGTCATGCGGTAATTGACCAATAAGTGTAAACAGCTCCAGATCAGCGGCACCAGCGTCAGCTTGGCGGATTGCTCGGTCATTTCGCTGCCCTGCGCCTTGGCAAAACCAATCGCACACAGGCCGCACAAAATCGTAACTGCCGCATATACAATTTCCAGCGCCTTGGCCCAGCCGGCTGCATCCTCTTCGCCGGTCGTCATCGTCAGATACAGATAGCCCACGCCGCCGACCGCAAGCAGCAAGCCAGAAATCACCGCCGCCATGCGAAATCCTGCGTTCTGCGTACCCAGAAGCTGTTCAAACGGCATATCGTTCGCCGCGCGCAGTGGCACGCTCAGCACCGCGTATATCACCGCCGCCAGCACCAGCAGCGCAGTAAAATACCATACCCACGCGTCACCCGTCGTAGGCAGACCCGTTCCGATATCAAAGCCGTTCAGCATATGCAGCGCGCGCACTACCACACCCGGCAGACACAGCACAACCGCCAGCACCGGCAATACCTTTGTTTGTTTCATTCTGCTCCCTCCAGAGGTCTTTGACATACAAAATCAGTATACCACATACCGCTTTACTCTTCAAGTAACGGCACAAAAACAGCCCTTTCCAGTATGTTTCACCGGAAAGAGCTGCCTATTGGTTCCTATTGAATGATAAAAACAATCAATGTTTGCTGACGTTGGGCATCATGTTTGCCTCACGCGCAGTAAATTCTGTGTTGGCAGGTGTTTCGCGTTTCATACCGAATTTCAGCAAAATCGGCGTGACCAGCGTCGTGACAATAACCACCAGCACGATTGCCGGAAACATTTCCTCGTTGATAAGCCCCGCCTGCTCGCCTTTTTGCGCCACAATCAGCGCAACCTCACCGCGGGAAACCATGCCCAGACCGATGGAAATCGCATCGTATGTCTGGAAGCCCATCAGCCGCGCACCCAAACCACAGCCAATGATCTTGGTCAGGATCGCCACCACCGTCAGCACCACCGCGAACAGCACGAGCGCGCCCGTCAGGCCCTCCAGATTGGTTTTGATACCGATCGACGCAAAGAACAGCGGCGAAAACAGCATATATCCCAGCACATTGGTTTTGCTGGCCACATAATCGCGCGTGTCCGAAAGGTTGCACATGACGATGCCCGCAAAGTAAGCGCCCGTGATATCGGCAATGCCGAAAAATGCTTCCGCCATATAACTCATCAGGAACGCAAACACCAGCGCATAGATCGCAATACGCCGATGCTTGTGCCAGCGCTGCTCCATCTTAATGAACGCCTTGTGCATCAGCAGACCAACTATCAGCACAAAGAGGAAGAAGGCAAAAATGCGTCCGAACACGAAAAGCGGCTTGACCGACGGATCGGTAAACGCTGTGAGCACGGTCAACACCACAATGCCGAGGATATCGTCGATCACCGCCGCGCCCAGAATCGCCGTGCCGACCTTACTTTTCAGCTTGCCCATTTCGCGCAGTGTTTCCACCGTGATGGATACCGAGGTTGCGGTCAGCACCACGCCGATAAAGGCCGCCTTCAACAGGTTGAGCGGGTCTGCCGGCTGGTTCTTGAAGATCATATAGCAGCCCATGCCGCCCGCCAGCGGCACCAGCACGCCGATGACCGCAATGACAAAGGACGCAAACCCGGTGGTCTTGAGTTCCTCCAAATCGGTGTCCAGACCCGCATTGAACATCAGAATAATGACGCCAATCTCCGCCGTTTTCACCAGAAAATCAGTCTCTCCGACCCACGCCAGGCAGCTCGGGCCAACGAGCACACCGGCGACCAGTGCGCCGACGACCTGCGGCATGTGTACCCGTTCCGAGGTCAGTCCAAAAATCTTGGTAAACAGCATGATGATCGCAATCGTCAAAAGAAAATCGTATGACACAGCGATATCGCCCCTCTCATCGTAATAACGGAATATCTACCATTATACAACTTTTTTCTAATTCAGCCAGTGTGTATTAAAAAAATACAGGCATTATTTTGCACAAAAAGCTCGTTCTATTTTTGGTTATTAGGTACATGTCTTGCACTTTTTTGACCATTTTTTCGCTTTTTTGATGCTTTTCCTGCCGTTCGTCCGGAAAGCCGCCATATCGCGTTTTCAATGCTGCATGCAAAAAAAGACGCCTTGCAGGCTGCCCCTGCAAGGCGTCTTTTGACCGACTGCACAATGTTTATTTTTCCACCTTGGGCGAGTGCTCGCGGATCTCCTTGATCTTCTGAATGCCTGCTGTCAGGCACTGCTGCAAGCCCTCCATGTCCTCTGCCGACACATTGCGTTCGAGGAACAGCAGCTCGATTGCATGAGACAGCTGCACCATCACATTGGCCGTTTCGAGGAACTTCGGGAAATTGTGCGACTGCATCGCGTTGCGGAACTTGCGAATATCGCGCGTGATGAATTCCACCACTTCGCCTTCGCCCTCAAAATCGCCGTAAGAGATCGGATACGGCTCAACGCGCTGCAAATAATACTTATCCCGCTTGGTCACGTTGAAAACGTAGGTCACGCAAATCTCGTCATCCAGCTGGAATTTGGCAATATACATAATACCGTTGCGCACTTCCTTGATGGAGGTGGCGCCGATCTGACGCAGCGCCACATTGATAATATCACCGGAAAAACTGCTTGTTAACATATGCTTTCCTTCTTTCTCAGCCTGTC
>CALWUJ010000033.1 GCA_944384725.1 uncultured Agathobaculum sp.
CTATCGGCTACATACTCCTTTGGACGGCGCATAAAAGGGCGCGCTGCAGATTTCATTTCTGCAACGCGCCCTTTTTTGTCACTCAATCCCCATAAATGCCTGCCCGGTCATTTATGACCAGTACACGCAGCACCTCTTCCGGAAGGTTGAGCCCCGTCGCACTGCCCTCTCCTTTGAGCCAGCCTTTGCGCGCCAGTTTTTCCACTGTTGCACGTCCCCAATCGGGCACGGACGATACGGTGTTATATACCGTTTTGCTTTGCGCAATCAGATTCTTGACCTCATCTGCCGTCATATCATCCACCTCCTCTGTCAGCTTTCGTTGGAAGTCTTTCCACGCCGCTGCGTTCTCTACAAACGGCGCCGGACAATTCTTATGGGTCACATCATAATGCCGCACCACACAATCGGGCGCGATGCCATACTTCTTCATCAGCATACGCACCAGCTGTACTGCATTTTCCACCGTGCCCGGCTGAAAATAATATTGGCCGTTTTTCATGCGGCTGCAAAGCTCAATGCCAATGCTGTTTCCATTGCGGCAATACGGATGAAAATATGTACCTCTGGTTCCGCAATGCCAGGCAACATCGGCATCCCGCACGGATTGCCAGACCTCTTTTTCGTCTACAAAATAGTGCGCCGAGGTCGAGACATTGGTATTTTTGAAATAATCGGCATTATTTTTCGCTGTATCCCCGTCGTTTGCCGTGAAATGAATGACGAGATAGCGAATTTGTCCCTTTCCACGCGAAGCCGGCAGATAATTGCCCGGATTTGCCTGCTGAAAACGAATTTCCATCACCTTTCACCTCCTCCCTGCATAAACTCCAAAAAAAGAAGAGTAGATTGACGCAATTTGGTCAATCTGTTCTATCCTTATGCAAAAAGTTGTGCTATAATGTATTTCAGACATGTTTGAGAGGAAGATTTTTCGATGATATGCAGCAACATCCTGGAAGCAGTCGGCCATACGCCGATGGTACGTTTGAACCGCATGGTTCCCGCAGACTGCGCCGAGGTGCTCGTCAAATTTGAGGGCTTGAACGTCGGCGGCTCCATCAAAACACGCACGGCGCTCAACATGGTGGAAGACGCGGAGCGCCGCGGTTTGATCGGACCGGACACCATTATCGTAGAGCCAACCAGCGGCAATCAGGGCATCGGCCTTGCGCTTTGCGGTGCCGTGAAAGGCTATCAGGTGAAAATTATCATGCCGGACTCGGTTTCCGAAGAGCGCCGCAAGCTGGTGCAGCACTACGGTGCCGAAGTCATTTTGGTACATGATGCAGGCAATATTGGCGATTGTATTGCAGAATGCCAGCGAATTGCCGACGAAATGGCTAAAAATGACCCTAAGGTCTTTGTTCCCGGCCAGTTCGACAACCCGGCTAATCCGGCTGTGCACCGTCATCACACGGCGACTGAAATCCTCGAACAGGTTGGCGGCCCGATCGACGGCTTCTGCTCTGGTTTCGGCACGGGCGGCACGATCAGCGGCATTGGTGAAGTGCTCAAAGCGCAGAATCCCCAGCTGGAGATTTGGGCAGTGGAACCGGAAAATGCAGCCATCCTGTCGGGTGGCTCGATCGGCACCCATCTGCAAATGGGCATTGGCGACGGCGTGATCCCGAAAAACCTGAACACCAAAATCTACGACCACTTGTACATCGTAACCGACGACGAGGCCATTCAGACCGCAAAGGATCTGGCGCGTTTGGAGGGTCTGATGTGCGGCATTTCGAGCGGCACCAATGTTGCTGCCGCGATCCAGCTTGCGAAAAAGCTTGGTCCCGGCAAAACCGTGGTCACCGTTCTGCCCGATACGGCGGAACGCTATTTCTCAACCCCGCTGTTTCAGGATTGATTTTCTCCAATAAAGAAAGGCTTCGGAACAAAGTTCCGAAGCCTTTTATCATATCATTTCAACGTTAATGCTGTTGCATTGCCAAAAACTTTTCTTTGATCTGTTCTGCCGCCGCACACGGATCTTCCGCTTTCATAACCGCAGAAACCACCGCAATGCCCGCAATCGGACTATTCGCCAATACGTCCATATTGTCCGCATTCAGTCCTCCGATCGCAACCACGGGAATGGGCACAGCACGACAGATTTCATCCAGTGTGGAGACCGGCGTTAGTTTGGTCGTCACATGCGTGGTGGTCGGATAAATTGCCCCCGTTCCGAGATAATCCGCGCCATCCGCGTAAGCTGCCTGCGCGGCTTCCACGGTTTTGGCGGTCGCGCCGACAATCTTATCCGGCCCCAGCAGCTTGCGGCAAACCGCAACCGGCAAATCGCTTGCCCCGACATGCACTCCTGCCGCATCGCAGGCAATGGCAACATCCACGCGGTCGTCAATAATCAGCGGCACATTCCAGCGGTCTGTGACCGCCTTGACTTGCTGTGCGAGCGCCAGATAATCCCGGCCGCCTGTATCTTTTTCGCGCAGCTGAATGAGCGTTGCGCCACCTGCACAAGCCCGATCGACCGCATGCAGCAACGTCTCTGTCGTGTGATAGGTGCTGTCCGTGATGACATATAATGTAGGGTCAAATTGCATCGTAATTCTCCTTATCCATTGTAATGGTCAACAGACCATTTCCTTCTTCCAGTGCGCCAAGCGTGCGACCATCCGCTGCAAAAGCAGCGCTATGACCAATAAAGCAGTCTGGTATATACTGGTCGACGCCGAACACCATCATATTATTTTCAATGGCACGCGCGCAAAGCAGTGTGCGCCAGTGCAGTACCTTATTTGCACCAACTGTCCACCCCGCCGGAACCAGCAACACCTCTGCCCCGTCCTGCTTTTGCGCAGCAGCCAGCGCAGGAAAGCGCAGCTCATAGCAGGTGATCAGCCCCAGACGTCCAACCGGCGTATCCACTGGCTGAAAGGGTTTTTCCCCTGCCCGGCACTCGTCGGACTCCCGATAACCAAAGGCATCATATAGCCGCTGCTTGCGGTGTACACCGCGCAGCATTCCATCTGCATCCATCACCACGATTGTGTTGTATGGCAGGGCATCCGTCTGCTCATACATCCCCGCAGCAATCCACAAGCCATGCTGCCGGGCCACCTGTGACAGAGTGGAAACAAACGGGCCATCCAATGGCTCCGCCGCCTGAATATTTTTCGACCGCCTGTTCATTTTTGCATAGAACATACTGTATTCCGGAAAAATCAACATGGATACCCCAAAATCTTTCGCTTTTTGTGCATCGGCCTGCATCCTATGCAGATTATCCCGCTTGTCCTCACCGGCGCCAAACTGCGCCAGCGCAACGGTTATTCCCGCCATCCCTTGCACACGTCCACCCAAGCTTTGTATCCGGAAAACTTCTCCAGCTCGGGGATCGTCAGCTCGATTGCCGAATTGGCAGAGCCGCAGGCTGGAAACACCGTCTCAAAACGGTGCAGAGACTCGTCCAGAAAGACCGTCACGCCCTCATTGATGCCAAAGGGGCACACTCCACCGACTGCATGGCCGATTTCCGGCTCCACCTCTTCAAAAGAAAGCATTTTCGCCTTGCAGCCGAAACGCGCCTTATATTTGGGATTGTCGATTTTCACATCGCCCGCAGCAACAATCAGGATCACGCCGTCCCCAGTGCGGAAGGACAGCGTTTTGGCGATACGCGCGGGCGCACAACCCACCGCTTGCGCCGCCAGTTCAACCGTTGCCGATGAAGTATCAAATTCCAGCACGCGATCCTCCACTCCAAATTGCCGCAGCCAACTTTTTGCTTTTTCAATGGACATTATTCTTTTCCTCCGGTTTGTTCATCAATTGCGTCAACCACACCTTCGCATAAACGACGCAAATAAGAAGCAATCTCACTGAGCGCAAGGCACAGCATCAGCCGCCCGTTGGGATCTTCCGAATCATATGGCAGGAATGCATCCAGCATCGTCGGCACGCTTTCGCGTATCTTCTTTTTATCCTCCAGCAAATGCGCATAGCACGCCCCAAAGTCTACGTCATCGCGTCCGGTCAGTGCTTTGACATCACTCAGCCGCAGATTTTGCTTCAAATGATATACACAAAGCAGCTGCATGATTTGCTGCCGGGTATATTTTTTGCCGCGAACCGGGGTCATGAGCCCCTCTTTCACATAATTATTCACCATGGTTTTGGTCAGCAGCTTATCGGACGGATTGCGCTTATCCGCAGACAAATGCTGATCGAACAGCGACAATACCTGATCCATATATAAATCAAGCTGCGGCACATCCGCGGGCATAATATCCTGATCGGAAAACACCCGGTCAATGATATTGCCAAAATCAGGCATGATATTCACCTCATTTCCTACTCATTATAATCTTTCCAATAGCGGCTTGCAAGAGGCGGAAAAGTGGACAACATTGAAAAAAAATGGTATACTGTTTTTGAAAGGATAGGCTGATATTATGAAAAAGGGGTTTGTCAAAAGGTTTTTGGCAAGTATTTTTGTTATTCTTTTGGTGGCGTTGTCCACACTCGGTACAGCCGGTGCCGCGCCGGCAAGCAACAGTTTGCCCATTTTGATGTACCATGATTTAACAACCGATCCAAGTCGCACCAACAGTATGACCATCACAGCGGACCGGTTCCGGCTGGACATGGAATTCCTGCAGGAATTTGGGTTCACGCCGCTATTGCCGTCCGAATTGGTCTCCATCGTGCAGAATAAGCAGTCATTACCTGAAAAGCCGATCATGATTACCTTTGACGATGGGTATCATTCCAATTACGAATATGCCTATCCCACTCTGCTGAGTACCGGTATGAAAGCAACCATTGCTGTGGTTACCAATAGCATTCAGGTAGCCAGTAACAGTGATACCCCATCCAAGTCCCTGACCTGGGAAGAGATTCAGGAAATGGTCTCCAGCGGCAGTGTCGAAATCGGTTCGCATACCTATAACCTGCATAATCCGCAATATAACGGCAACAGCGCCCCGGACGGCATCGACGGTGTCAAGCGTCTGCCCGGTGAATCGCAAAACGCCTATCGCTTGCGTGTTGGCAGTGACTTACAAAACAGCATCCAGTTGATCACACAACACAGCGGCCAGTCACAAGTGCTGTATTTCTCATATCCTTTCGGCGCTTATGATAGCTGGATGCAGACACTTTTGGACGAAAACGGCATTTTGGTCAGCACGCTGACCAATCCGGGAAAAGCCAATCCCTCCGCCTCGCTGCATCAGATGCCCCGCTATCGGATCACCATGCAGCAATCGGTCGCCTCTCTGCTACGGCAAACCTCTGTTGCCACCCCGACAGTCGCCAATGTATCGGTCAACGGCAGCACGTCCGTATTACCGGCTTACAATATCAGCGGCAACAACTACGTGCGTGTCCGCGATGTCGCAGTACTACTCAAGGATACGGCCAGCAGCTTTGATGTGCAATGGAACAACAGCTTGAAGCAAGTGGAGTTAAAATCCTTTTCTCCTTATACCCCCAATGGTACGGAAAACGCGCCAATGTCCAGTGAGAGACGCACGGTGCAATCCCTGACAGAGCCCACGGCCGCGGATGGCCAGCTGCATATGATTGCTGCATACAATATTGATGGACACACCTATTATAAACTGAGAAGCCTTGGCGATTTGTGTGGCTTTCTGGTCGATTGGGACGCTGCTTCCCAAACCATTCAAGTATTCGCATAAAAGATTTCGCAAAATACACCTGCATAATTGCAGGTGTATTTTTTTGTCTCATGGACACAATAAATTCATAATGCCTCTATTGCATTTTCATTCATATGTAGTATTATATTAAATACAAAGTAGTTATAATAACTATATTTGAAAAGGGAGGAATCTATATGCCGCGTGTTTTCCTCAAAGCACGGGAACCATTTTCCAGCTATTCACACTTTGTCGGAGCGGTACTAAGCGGAATCGGTCTGCTTGCCATGCTGCTCCGTATGCTGACGCTGGACACTGCCAACGGCCAAATGGCGGCGTCGGTCATCATTTTTTGCCTTTCACTCATCGGATTGTATTCTGCCAGCAGCGTATATCATTACTCCTGTCGGGATGACAAAACGCTGCGGCGGCTCAAAAAACTCGATCACAGCATGATTTATGTACTGATCGCAGGCAGCTACACCCCGATTGTGCTTTGCTATATACGTCCGCCGCATAACTATATATTTCTCGCTTGCATCTGGTCGATAGCCGTAGCTGGTATCGTCGTGAAATTGGTCTGGATTGATGCACCGCGCTTTTTGGGCACCGCCCTATATCTGGCATTGGGATGGGCGATCATACTTGATTTCGGTGTCGTACTTTCTATGCCCATGCCTGCCATTGCGCTGCTGGTCGCAGGCGGTATCTTTTATACCATCGGCGGCGTGATCTATATTGTCAAGCGTCCCAATCCGACGCCGCTGTTAGGCTTCCATGAAATCTTTCATTTGTTTGTCATTGCAGGCAGTATCTGCCATTATCTGATGGTTTTTCTCTATGTTCTGTAATGCCTCCCTGCAACATTTTCCTCTTTGTGCTTGACAAACTTCCAAACTAGGTATATACTCTAAATAAGAATTTATACTATTAGGGAGTAGGTGACAGCATGCAGACCAGAAATACGGTGCAACGTCAAATCGTTTTGCAGACCGTTCTGCACATGCACGATCATCCCACTGCGGACAATGTGTATGCTGCCGTCGCTGCGGAACATCCTTCTATCAGCAAGGCTACCGTATACCGCAATCTGAACCAGCTGGCTTCACAAGGAGAAATCCGCCGTGTTCCTGTGCCAAATGGCGCGGATCGGTTTGATTTTAACACCAGTGAGCATTATCATGTACGCTGTGAGAAATGCGGCGCAGTATATGACGTGCATATGCCGCATATCAACAACCTCATCGAGCAGGTTGAGGATGCCTCCGGCGTGGAAGTACAGCGATATGACATTCTGTTTGAAGGCATTTGCCGGGATTGCCGGGCAAAGCAAGCGTGATTTCCGACAGCAGTAGCTGTCTGAAAAATAATAAAATGTGAGGAGTATGTGATTATGGCAAATTTGAAGGGAAGCAAGACGGAAGCAAACCTCCAGACCGCGTTCGCGGGCGAATCCATGGCGCGCAATAAGTATACCTACTACGCCTCCAAGGCCAAGAAGGATGGCTATGTGCAGATCTCCAAGATCTTCGAGGAGACGGCAAATAACGAAAAAGAGCATGCAAAAATCTGGTTTAAGCTGCTCGAGGGCATCGGCAGCACGGCTGAGAACCTCAAGGCGGCAGCAGCCGGTGAGAATTACGAATGGACCGACATGTACGCGACCTTTGCCAAGGAAGCCCATGAAGAAGGCTTCGAGGAGATCGCATTCCTTTTTGAGAAGGTCGGCGCGATTGAGAAGGAGCATGAGGAGCGTTACCGCAAGCTGCTCGCTAACGTAGAGGGTAATCTGGTATTCTCCCGCGATGGCGACTGCATCTGGCAGTGCTCCAACTGCGGCCACATCGTGGTCGGCAAGCAGGCCCCCGAAGTTTGCCCGGTATGCGCACATCCGCAGGCATACTTTGAGATCAAGGCTGAGAACTATTGATTCATTCCACCATCATAAAAAGGCTTCGGAACTTTCGTTCCGAAGCCTTTTTTATTTTCTCAGCTCGTTGCCTCCAGCGGATAATCGTAAATCTCATGCCCGCTCTCAAGCGGCGCACCGTCCACGGTAATCAAAACACTATTGACACCACGCGCCTGCACAAACGTATTGACCAGCGAATAGATCAGCAGGCTTTCTCCGGTCGTACCTGACGAACGAACCGCGTCGCCATACACCGCGTTCATATCCAGCGTCAGCACGCCATCCGCCGTCGAGGAGGACTGCACTGCTGCCCCTTCGGGAAGCGAGCCCGCTGCGATCAGCGCATCGACCAGCGCCTGATCGGAATCATCCTCCACATCGGTACCGACCGGCGTGAGCGTTTCACCCTGCTCATCCGGTACATAGACGACCGCCGATTCCCCGCCCGACGGGTTCGGGTTTTCCGGCTGCACCGGATTCTCTGTGGTATCTTCCGGGGTCTTCTGGTCATCCGGTGTGTCCGGCTCATTCGGCGTATCCGGCTCGACCGTCTGTCCCGGCTGATCGGTTTGACCCGGTGTCTTCTGTCCGGAAACATATCCGTAAATGCATGCGGCAGCAATCAGCGCAATAATCACAATGACTGCCGTCACCACTGCTTTTGTCCGTTTGCTCATGGCATATTCTCCTTTCTGCTTCCGCTGCTACTCATAGCATGCGGCGGGTTTGCCGTCATTATACCACACCCAAGCGCAAGTTGGAATACCAACCCGGCGACAAACTCATTCCTTAGGATCTTGTTTTTTTCGGCGGCGTACCGCTTCGGTCAGCAGATACTCAATCTGTCCGTTCACCGAGCGGAACTCATCCTCTGCCCAGCGAGCGATCTCATCATAAAGCGTCGCTGACAGCCGCAGCGGCACCTGCTTTTTTGCCTTTTCTTTATCCGCCACGGCTGTGCCTCCTCTCCATTAACGCATTCTAAGCCATACTCCACGGACAAAAAACACCAGATAGCCAAAACACAGTGCAGCGAGTCCCCCACAGACCAGCCGCACCGCAATGCCGCCGTTGATCGCTATCGCACAGAGCAGCATGAATCCGCCGAGCGTCAGCAGAAATAACACAATCACCGCCGCCAGCACGATCCGCAGCGGCTTTGGCACACATCGGGACTGCGCGCCCGTCACCGCACCGCCTGCCATCAGGCTGAGCAGAAAATTGAGCATCATACTTTCTCCTTTCCTACCTTTTATTTTAATAGATCGAGCCGGAATTGACAACAGGCTGCGCATCCTTACCCGCGCACAGCACAACCATCAGATTGGAAACCATCTGCGCCTTGCGTTCATCGTCCAGTTCGACTACTTGCTTGCGGCTGAGTTCGTCGAGCGCCATCTCGACCATACCGACCGCCCCCTCGACGATCATCTTGCGTGCGTCCACGACCGCGCTCGCCTGCTGGCGCTGGAGCATCGCAGCCGCGATCTCGGGCGCATAAGCGAGCGTTGTGATGCGCGCTTCTTCGATTTTCAGACCTGCGCACTCGACGCGCTTCTGAATTTCTTCCGCCAGCACACCTGCGATCTCCTGTGACGAGCCGCGCAGGCTCTTTTCGTCGCCGCCCTCGGATACGTCATACGGGTACAGGCGCACCGTGTTGCGCAGCGCCGCGTCCGACTGGATGGACAGGAATTCCTGATAATTGTCCACCGCGAACACGGCCTTGGCCGTATCCTCAATGTGCCAGATCACCGCAATGCCGATGACGATCGGATTCCCGAGCAGGTCGTTGATCTTCTGCTTGTCGTTGTTAAGCGTCATGGTCTTGAGCGACAGCTTTTTGCTCATGGCCGCCGCCTTGACGATTTTGCCGCTCGACGGGTTTTCCTCTTTGGACAGGTGGGTCAGTGCCGCTTCACTCGCGCTCTGTGCCGCCGGATTGACCGCAGAGCAGAACGGGTTGACAAAAAAGATGCCCTCGCCCTTGAGCGTGCCAACATAAGTACCGAACAGCGTCAACACAAGCGCTTCATTCGGTCCGAGTACCTTGATGCCCGCAAACAGCAGCCAGCATGGCAGACACCAATAAAAGATGCACACCACCAGCAGGGCAACCATGCCGCCGCTGCTGCCATTTTCCGACAGCTGCATCGCGCTAAACACAATGCCCGCTACCGCCGAGATCATCAGCACAATATTGAGCAACAAAATTGCCAGTCCGTTCGGTGCGTGCAGTGTCTTTTCCTGATACTCCACTTGATTTGCATTCATATCCTATCCCTCACAATCATATCAAATTGATATCACTATAATACAACCGGTCATATGCATTGTCAAGGACAAATCCAACAAAAAGAAAAGCGCCCGTTTGGGCGCTTTATCTGCGGAAGATATCTGGCAAAAACAAATCATGACGGGGGATTTTAGCCCAATCAAAGGCCGAAACGAGTTCTCGTGCCGCAACCGGTTCCGGTCGGTCAATCAGACCCGCAGCGCAGGCCAGTGCGCCGACCACCTGCTCCGGCGTGAAACGCTCACGCAGCAGACCGAGGTCGAGATCTTCATCCCGCTTGGACAAACGGCGACCGTCATGGTCGCACAGCAGCGGGATATGTGCAAACCGTGGCGGCTCAAATCCAAACAGCCGATACAGCCAAATCTGCCGCGGAGTGCTCGAAATCAGATCCGCGCCGCGCACAACCTCGTTGACGCAGGTCAATGCGTCATCCACCACCACGGCAAGCTGATAGGCAAACACGCCGTCCGAGCGGCGGATAATGAAATCCCCGCATTCCTCCGCAAGATTTTCTGCATAGTCGCCCCATACCACATCGGTAAAGCGCACGACTTCATCCGGCACGCGCACACGTGTGGCTGGTGCGCGTGTTTTGCGCTTTTCTTCCACATCTTCGGGCGTCAAATCGCGGCAGGTGCCCGCATACAACACACGCCCATCCGACAGGTGCGGTGCAGACGCAGCGTGTAACGCCGCACGCGAGCAAAAACAGGGGTAGAGCAGTCCCTTTTCCCGCAAAACCGCTTCATACTGCGCATAGATCTCCGACCGCTCGGACTGATAAGGCACTTCACCATCCCAATCCAGTCCCAGCCAATGCAGGTCGTCCATGATAAGGTCAGCAAAGCTGCGCGGGCAGCGCATGGCGTCCAAATCCTCTATCCGCAGCAAAAACTGCCCGTTTTGCCGCCGTGCGCTCAAAAACGCCAGCAGTGCGCACAGCACATTGCCCAGATGCATACGCCCACTCGGGCTGGGCGCAAAACGTCCAATGGTCTGCATCCCTGTCGCTCCCCCTTCCGTCCCCTTATCTTACCACAAACACAATATGCTTTGCAACGACCCACACACTCCTGTATAATAAAACCAAAGAAGGAAGGTGTTCACCATGAAAAAACGCTTGCTCTGTCTGCTGCTCGTATTCGCTCTGCCGCTTGGGCTGACCGCCTGCGACGAGAATCCAGCCGCAGATTCGACGACAGCGCAAACCGCGCCCGAACCCACACCAGAACCACCGAAACCCGATCCCGCTGAGGTATATGCGGATTCGCTTACGCTGGAACAGCAGGTCGCACAGCTATTCTTCGCGCGTTGTCCGGATGTCAATGCTGTGGAACTTGCCGCGCAGTATGATATCGGCGGCTATATCCTGTTCGGCCGCGACTTTGAAAACCAGACACCGGAAAGCCTGCGGGAGACGATCGCCTCTTATCAGCAAGCTGCTGCAACACCCATGCTGATCGGCGTGGACGAAGAAGGCGGTACAGTCGTGCGAGCAAGCGCCTTTCCCAGCTTCCGTGACAGCCGTTTCCAGTCCCCACAGTCGCTTTTCGCTGAGGGCGGCTTAGAGCGCATCGCGAGCGACACAGAGGAAAAGGATGCCTTGCTCGCTTCGCTTGGCGTGAACGTCAATCTCGCGCCCGTATGCGACGTCTCGACCGATCCCGCTGACTTTATCTATGACCGCGCATTCGGACAGGATGCCCAAGCCACCAGCGAATATGTCCGCACGGTCGTCGAGCAGATGAACACCGACGGCATGGGTATGGTGCTCAAGCACTTCCCCGGCTACGGCAGCAACACAGATACACATACCGGCATCGCACAGGATGACCGCCCGCTTGAACAGTTCCGCGCGTCGGATTTCCTGCCTTTCGCCGCGGGCATCGACTCCGGCGCACAGGCGATCCTCGTCTGCCATAACATTGTTGCCTGCATGGATGACTCTCTGCCCGCGTCTCTTTCACCGGCCGTGCATGATATTTTGCGGGATGAGCTCGGCTTTGACGGCGTGGTGATGACCGATGACCTCGTCATGCAGGCGATCACGGACTACACCGGAGACGCAGATGCCGCTGTGCTCGCTGTGCAGGCGGGCAATGATATGCTCATCTCCTCGGACTTTGTCACACAGTATAACGCGGTACTGGCAGCTGTGCAGGACGGAACGATCAGCGAAACAACAATCCGAGATGCCGCTGTTCGCGTCGTGCGGTGGAAAATCGAACTGGGGCTGATCGACGCATAAGCCAGCTGACACACCGAAAAAATCTCCCGCAGGGGAGATTTTTTTCGTGCAGATGCAACCAAACAGTGCAGACTGCCATATATCAAAGTGAAAGGACAACAGAAAGGGGGCGGTACTCCATGACCGATGAAAAGCTGATCCAAGGGCTGCGGCACGGCCGGCGCGATGCGCTGCACCGAGCGATCAACCGGTACAGCGGCTACGCCGCCACAGTCGCTCGAAATGTGCTGGGCGAGCAAGCCACACGCGAAGATTTGGAGGAGATCGTCTCGGACGTATTCATCGCGTTGTGGCGCGCGGCTGAACGGCTGGATGAAAGCCGCCCACTGACCAGCTATCTGGCCGTGATCGCGCGCCACGCGGCAATCGACCGGCTGCGCCGTCTGCGTCCGGAAGAGCCACTCCCTGAGGACGATTTGCTGACAGCCGACGAGGCGCAGCAGCCAGAAACCGAAGCGTTGCAGCATGACCGGGCACAGACGCTGCGTCGCTTGCTGCTCGAGTTACCCGCAGACGACCGCGAGATCTTTGTGCGGTTCTACTATTACCGACAGGGCGTGCACGAAATCGCGGCGCTGATGCAAATGAATGAATCGACCGTCAAAGCGCGGCTATCGCGCGGACGCGCCAAACTGCGCGACAAACTGACCAAGGAGGTGGGCGGATATGCGGATCTCTGAACTGTTTGACGAACTGAACCAAGCTGAGCTGGGCGAGCTGCTCGATCTGCCGGTGCGCGGCACGGAAGCCATATCCGCACGCGATATCCGCCGCCGGGTCGACCGCGCGCTCGACGAGGATCCCATGGAAAGGAGGATCCACATGAAACGGACATACAAAAAAGTGCTGTGCGCGGCGCTGATCGCCGCCGTGCTGCTGACCGGCGCGCTGGCGACCGCCTCCCGTCTCAACCTGCTGCGCGGCTGGCTGCCGGACGACGGCATCGCTGAGCTGGTTGTCAACACCGAAAAGCAGTCGATCGAAAACGGCGACCTGCGGCTGACGCTCGAGGAGTCACTGGCCGACGAAACCCTGACCTATATTGCCTACTCTCTGACTGCACTGACCGACGAGGGACAGGCGATCCTCGACGACCTACAGCAAGAACAAGGCAGGCAGTATCATTGGACAGGCGAAGGCATTACCACGGGGCTCGAACCTTCCGCTGATGTGCTGGTCGGCGTGTATGCCACATCTTCCACCAGAGTCACCAACCGTGCCCCCCGCAACAGCTCGATTCGGTCGGAAAGCCTGCCGACCGGTCAACCCAACAAGCTGCTGTTCCGCTCCTATTTTCTCGGAAAGGGCGGCGTTTATCTGACGCTGGACGGCGCAGATGGACAGCTGAATGTGCCCCAGAGTGCGAACGCACAGAGCGCCGAAATCGAATTTGACTTCCCCACCAACATCCCGCTGCCCAATGGCGAAGAAGCGACATTCTATTCCCTGCGTCTGACCAGCCTTGGCTATGCATTGGATGCAAAAGCATGGTTTGCAGACAGCATCAAGCAGCAATTCGAACTGGAATACATGCTGCACCTGCTGATGAAGGATGGCAGCATCCGCACGATGACCCAGCTGGCGGTAAACAACACCTACACCGGCGGACTTGGACGCTGGAACGAAGTGCTCGACCTGAAAACGGTCGACGCCGTCATCCTGAACGACACCGCCTATTATCTGAACGGCCGCGCCCCTAAACCGTATCAGCTGCCGGACGAATATCAGATTGTTCGGGTCGAGCCCGAAACCATCTACACCGTACCCGGCACCAAAAACGGTGTGCCGTATGACGCCCCCATCCCCGGCTATCCCGCCAGAGACCTGCTCGAACCGTTCGGCGGCACGGTCGACTGGGACGAGGAAACCCAGACCGCTGTACTCACACTGGGCGAATATACCTGCACAGTCACAGTCGGCAGCCCAATCTTGCAGTACGGCGACGGCGAAACCTATACCGACCCGTTCTATCCCTCCCTTGCCGAAGTGATCAACGGCGAGTTGTACCTCGGGCCGTTCAGCCTCGAGCAATTCCTCGGCCTGCGCTGCTGCGGCCGCGACCGATACACAGGCGAAATCATGGACCCGACGGATATTCAGGCAGTCTACTACACAAAATAGTCCCCAACCCACGGCCTGCGTACAAACGCAGGCCGTTTTTTTTTTGCAAATTTTCTCTTGACAAATGCATTCTTTTCCGGTATACTTAATTCATACAAAACACCTATGAATTAAGGAATTTAGAAAGGCGGTACGCCCCATGGCAGATATCAAGCATAGCTTTGCCGAGCTGATCGGCAACACCCCGCTGTACGCGGCAGACAAATTCGCTTCCAAGGTTGGCGCAGACGCGCAGATTCTTGCGAAGCTCGAGTATTTCAATCCGGCAGGCTCGGTTAAAGACCGTGTTGCGAACGCAATGATCAACAAAGCCGAAGAAAGCGGCGCGCTCAAGCCGGGTGCAACCATCATCGAGCCGACCAGCGGCAATACCGGCATCGGCCTTGCGGCTGTTGCGGCGGCTAAGGGCTACCGCATCATCCTGACCATGCCCGAGACGATGAGCGTCGAACGCCGCAACATGCTCAAGGCATATGGCGCAGAACTGGTGCTGACCGACGGTGCAAAGGGTATGTCGGGCGCGATTGCTAAGGCGGACGAGTTAGCTGCTGAAATCGAAAACAGCTTTATCCCCGGTCAGTTCGTCAACCCAGCTAACCCGGCTGCACACTACGCCTCGACTGGCCCCGAGCTGTGGGCACAGACCGACGGCAAGATCGATATTTTTGTCGCAGGTGTCGGCACCGGCGGCACGATCACCGGTGTCGGTTCGTATCTCAAGGAGCAAAACCCCAACATCAAGATCGTTGCAGTCGAACCGGATGAATCCCCTGTGCTGTCCACCGGCAAGGGCGGTCCGCACAAGATTCAGGGTATCGGCGCGGGCTTTGTACCGGAAGTGCTCAATACCGACGTATTTGATGAGGTCATCCGCGTCAAGGGAGAGGATGCCTTTTCCACCGCACGCACTTTTACACACAGTGAGGGTCTGTTTATCGGTATCTCCTCCGGCGCTGCGCTGCACGCTGCTGTTGCACTGTCCCAGCGTCCGGAAAATAAGGGCAAAACCATTGTGGCACTGTTGCCGGATACCGGGGACCGCTATCTGTCCACGCCGCTTGTCACCGAATAATAAAAAAAACCTCGAGAACCGCAGTTCTCGAGGTTTTTTTATTCCATGGAAGTCGATAACAGCCTGACTCCTGCCAAGCGATGAAAAATCGCGGCAAACAGCAGACCGAATAGTACACCCAAAACAGTACCCACAATACGCAAGAGCACCGCCCCTGACAGTCCGTAAATGCCAGTACCAAGCATCAGCGCACCAAAGCAGTTCATAGCTGTCTTATAACGGTAATCGGTACAAAAGCCAAGACATAGCCCGCCCAGCGGCCCCATGAGCGAATGAAAGGCTTCGGGTGTGACCAGATAAAGGATAAAAAATGCGCAAGAGCCTGCAATTGCTCCTATGATCCTCTGTCGAGAACGTACGCAAGCATTGCCGGAGTACGGGTATTCCGACAAAAGCGATGCACAAGCAAATCCCATCCACATAAACCGCTCCACACCAACCACCTGACCGACTGTCAGCACCAGACTTACCCCCAGCGCCATCCGTACCTGCCACAGATGAACCTGCGTAGAAAGATCAAATCTCCGCATCACGTGATGGAAACGTGTTGTTGTGTGTTGGTGCCTATGTTTGGCAAACAGAATCGCGCCGCAAATCAAATATCCTACCAACGCCATAAGCCCTCGGCGCATGAGCGCCTCTCCCATGACCGGATTACCCGTCAGATAGATATAAGCAAAGCTGTATAAGCCGCCGTTTCCCATTTCAGGCCGCTGCGTGGTCACATAGAGCAGAGCGAAAAACGCGGTAAAATGCAGCGGGATCAATAGTACTGGTGGCAGAAGCACGGCCGCGCTCGGAGCCAGCACCAGAATAAACAGAACCGCCGCTAACGTGATAAGCGAGTCACCGATGCAATATTCAAAATTTACAAATCTGATACCCAGCATCATGCAGAACAATGCCACCGCCAGAGGAGTGTTATCAGCGCCAAATACACGGGATAACAGGCTGATGAACACAATCGCAAAGGCTACTATCAAAGCAGAGCGCACCGCCATCGCAACCCAGTAGTATGCTTTTTCTTGTCTTGTCTCACAAGCTGCAATTTTCCGTTTCAGGATCGCTGGATCCATCTGCAGCGCATCATAAAACTTCATGGTCACGATTTTTTCCCTGTCCTTTCTCTAAATGTTCGGCAAGCTTATCCGCATAATGCATGAATGCTTCAAAATCATCACTCGAGCTGCGCCATAAATCATAGAAGGGCTGCAAAATACTCTCATAACCCTTTTTGAGTTCAGCAAGTCCATTTTCCGTAATAAACAATCGATAGCTTCGTTCATCGGATGGCTGGCGCTGCTTCCATATACATTGCTTTTCATAAAGCGATTTCAAGCAGCGGCTCACCGCCTCTTTTTTCATCCCGCTCCCTTGGCTGAGCAAAACAGGTGTGTTCTGCTCCGGCTGCAGATAGAGATGCGCCAAAAGTTCGCATTCACTGGCGGTCAGCGCAGATTTTCGTACCGGCAGCAAGGCACGCATGACCTTTTGTATCTGCTGCTGATAATGCATCATATCAGTCCATTCCATATGCTGCATTCTCCTCATATAGTTAACGCTGTTAATTATATGGCGAAGTTTTCATTATGTCAAGACTTATGAAGCGTACTCTTTTTTTCTGTGCACCTTGTCTGAATAGCAAAAGAAAAAACCGTCCTTTTCCAAAGGAAAGAACGGTTTTGTGGAGCTGCTGACCGGATTTGAACCGGTGACCTCATCCTTACCAAGGATGCACTCTACCTACTGAGCTACAGCAGCA
>CALWUJ010000034.1 GCA_944384725.1 uncultured Agathobaculum sp.
AAAAACAGCAAAGAACGGCATAGCCGTTTGGCTATACCGTCCCTTGCTTCAATGTTTTCTTAATTCACCGCCCCATTCCCGTGGGATTTTGTTTTGCGTGTAGGAGCAAAAGAAAAGGAGCGGTCAAACCGCTCCTTTTTGCTTTTGCTTAGCCGATGCCGCCGGGAATAACAAAGCTGCATATTACAACCAGTGCGGCGAGAAAAACATAAACGTATTTCGCAAGGAAGTCGTAAGCGGGGCTGAGGGGCTTGTCGCGGCCTTCCATCAGCTCTTTCTTGATGTTCTTGACGCCAAGTACCCAGTAGATCATCACCGCGCCCAGAATCGCGCCGATCGGCACGACATAAATCGTGATAATATCCATCCAGCGGCCCATCAGGGATTCCTGTTCGATGAACAGGCCGACTGCGAGCGTTGCTGCACCAGCCAGCACAACCGCGGTTTTGCGGTTCAGCTTGAGGCGGGTCTGTGCGGCTTCCGACACCGCTTCGAGCATGTTCGCCAGCGAAGTAATACCGGCAAACAGAACGGAAATAAAGAACAGGAAGGCAAACAGCCGTCCGAGCGGCATCTGCTGGAACACACGCGGCAGCGTGATGAACAACAGTTTGGGGCCGGATGCCGGGTCCAGACCAAAGGCGAATACCGAGGGGATAACAGCAAAGCCGGCCAGCATTGCCGCACAGGTATCCAGCACAGCAGTCATGCAGGAAGAATGGACAACGTCTTCTTTCTTGGAAAGATAAGAGCCGTAAATAATCATACCTGAGCCAGTCACCGACAGCGAGAAGAATGCCTGTCCCATCGCCATGATCCAAGTACGAGGATTGAGCAGGGATTCCCACTGCGGAACGAGCAGGTACTTATAGCCCTCCAGCGCACCCGGCAAAAAGAGCACGCGTACCGCGATGATCAGGAACAGGATGAAGAATGCGGGCATCATCACTTTGTTGATCTTTTCAATGCCGCCGGAAACACCGAAAATCAGGATAGCAACCATCATCACGACAACGATCACATGCCACAGAACGCTCGACAAGGGCGCTGCGCTCATCTGCGCAAAATAGGTTTCCGGTTCGGTGGTCATGAGCGTACCGGTCAGCGCGCCGAATGCGCACCGGACTACCCAACCGACGATGATGGAATAGCCAATGGCAATGCCGAGCGAGCCGAACAGCGGGATTGCGCCCAGAAACGCGCCGCCTTTTTTGCCACGCGTTTTCATCGCGTATTCATAGGAGCCGATCGGGCCGGTTCCGGTCAGACGGCCGAAAGCGAATTCGCCCGATAGACCGACATAGCCGAACAGTGCGACAAACAGCAGATACGGGATGAGAAAGGCCGCGCCGCCATATTGTCCGGTGCGATAAGGAAACATCCAGATGTTGCCCATGCCGACCGCAGAGCCGACCGCCGCCAGCACGAAGCCGACTTTTGAAGTAAAGGTGCCATTCACACTTTTCTGATGCATTGTTTCAATCTCCGGTTTCTTTTTCACAAGTCTATATAGTGTATCATATCGATGCTAAGAAAGCCATACGCGATTTCACCAGAAAAGGATAACCGCTTTGTCATATTTGACAAAAGTCTGTGAGGAAAATCGGGAAATTTATCAGTTATTCCCTTGCACTTAGCGCTCGCTTATGGTATGATAGGAAAGCGTGAGAAAGACACATGTCTTTTTGGGGAGGACAAACAGCGCATGGTAAAACCAAAATACTATCTGGTCGAACGCACACTGCTGCCGGAAGTGTTTCAGCGTGTGATCGAAGCAAATGAGGCGATCGCCTCGGGCAGAGCGGCGACGGCAAGCGAGGCGGCAAAGATTGCCGGTCTGTCACGCAGTGCGTATTATAAATATAAGGATGGTGTGCGCCCGTTTTTCGAGGCGACGACCGACCGGATCGTGACCTTCCACTTTATGCTGCACGACCAGCCAGGCGTGCTGTCGAGCATTTTGGGGCTGATGGCCCGTTCGGGTGCAAATTTGCTGACGGTCAATCAGTCGATTCCGATGCGTGGGCAGGCGTCTGTGACCATTTCCGCCCGTACCGGAGAAATGAAGTATTCGGTTGAGGATCTGATGCACCGTGCGGAACAGATGGAGGGCGTCAGCAAGGTGGAAATTCTGGCATCTGAATAAAAATAGAACCAAGAGAAAGGAAACAGGGTTATGATAAAAGCAGCAATCATGGGACACGGTACGGTAGGCTCCGGCGTATATGAGGTGTTTGAAATGAACGCCGAGAAAATTGCGCGCGTGGTTGGTGAGCCGGTCGAAGTCAAATATGTACTCGATCTGCGTGATTTTTCCGCGCTGCCGTATGGACATAAATTTGTCTCGGACTTTTCCGTGATCGAAAATGATCCAGAGGTCACGGTTGTGGCCGAGGTCATGGGCGGCGTGGGCGCTGCTTATGAGTTTACGCGTCGCTGCCTGCTGGCTGGCAAGAGCGTTTGCACCTCGAATAAGGAGTTGGTCGCCACCCGCGGCGAGGAACTGCTCCGTATTGCGGAGGAAAAGGGCGTCAACTATATGTTTGAGGCTTCGGTCGGCGGCGGTATCCCGATCATCCGCCCGATGCTGCAATGTCTGGCCGCCAATGAGTTCAACGAGATTTGCGGTATTCTCAACGGTACAACGAACTATATCCTGACCCAGATGATTCATAATGGTGTTACCTTTGAGGATGCGCTCAAGCAAGCACAGCTCAACGGCTATGCGGAAAAAGATCCCACAGCTGATATCGAAGGCCACGACGCTTGCCGTAAGATTTGTATTCTGGCTGATTTGGCCTTTGGCGATAAGATTGATCCCGATCAGGTGTCCTGCGAGGGCATTACCAAGATCACGCTGGAGGATGTTGCCAACGCCGACAAGCTGGGCTGCGTCATCAAGCTGCTCGGCCGCACGGTGCGGTGTGAGGATGGTACGGCGTATGCCTATGTTGCGCCGCATCTGATCCACAAGGAAAGCCCCTTGGCCTCGGTAGAGGACGTGTTCAATGCCATTATGGTCAACGGCAATGCCACGGGCGACGTGATGTTCTATGGTAAGGGCGCGGGCAAACTTGCCACGGCTTCTGCCGTTGTTGCAGATATGCTCGACTGCATCGAGCATGCAGACCGTCGTCGCCGTATTTTCTGGGGAGACGGGTCGAAAAATCTGCTGCGGCCGCTTGACACACTGCAAAGCGCGTGGTATGTTCGTTTCAAGGGTGCATCACGCGATCTGGAAGCGCTGCTGCCGGTGGAAAGCCTGACCGAGCCGGTCGACGGCGTGGTTGTCGTCAAGACCCGCCGCCTGTCCACTGCGGATATGCAGGAGAAGATCGAAAAGCTGAACGCTTGTGGCGAAGTACGCGCCGCGATGCGTATGCTGTAAGAGGAGGATAACAGAAAATGGTTCGTGTGACTGTTCCGGCGACGAGCGCCAATATGGGCTCGGGCTACGACAGCATCGGCATTGCGCTGGAGCTTTATAATGTGATCGACATGGACGAAAGCGATCACATTGATATTTCGGATAAAAACGGTCAGTTTGTGCCGAAGGATGCGAGCAATCTGATTTATCAGTGTGCCAAACGGGTATACGACGAATGCGGCAAGCCGCTTTCCGGTCTGAAAATCATTGAGGACTGTGCTATCCCGCAGACACGCGGTTTGGGTTCCTCTTCGGCCTGCACGGTTGCGGGCATCATGGGTGCGAACGCGCTGCTGGGTGAACCGCTTGATCGACAGGCGATCATCGACCTTGCGGCTACGATCGAGGGGCATCCGGACAATTCCACGCCCGCTATTCTGGGCGGCTTTTGTGTGGCGTTGCTGGAAAACGGCCATGTGCATCATGTACGCGTGCCGGTGCACGGTGCGATTGACTTTATCGTATTCATCCCGGATTTCAAGCTTTCGACCGAGAAAGCGCGCGCGGCGCTGCCCAAAACCATCGATCATCATGACGCGGTGTACAATCTGGCACGTGCGGCGCTGCTGGCCGGCAGCTTGACAACCGGCAAGCTGGAAAATCTGGATGTGGCAACGGGGGACTGCTTGCACCAGCCGTACCGCTTCGGTCTGATTGAAAACGGTGAGGACATTGTCCGCGAGGCGAAGGAACTCGGCGCGCTGGGCGCGTTCATTTCGGGCGCCGGCCCGTCCATCGTTGCGATGGTATATAAGGGGGATCGCGACTATCTGTCGCGCGCGCAGGCGGTCTGTGCGGAAAAATATCCGCATTGGAAGGCTGTGCAGCTGCGCTGCGATGAGGTGGGTGCGACCGTCAAACGCATGTGAGCGAGGCCGCGTTTGCGGCAGGCTATATAAGGAGGAAACGGAAACAATATGAGTCTTATTGTGCAAAAGTTCGGCGGCACTTCGGTAGCTGATACCGAGCGCTTGAGAAATGTTGCGGATATTGTCACCAAGACTGCGCAGGCCGGCAACAAGGTGGTTGTTGTGGTTTCTGCGCAGGGAGATACCACCGATGATTTGATTGCAAAGGCGGCGGAATTGAACGATCACCCGTCCAAGCGTGAGATGGATGTGCTGCTCAACACAGGTGAGATGATCTCGATGTCGTTGCTGGCGATGGCGATCCAGAAGCTCGGTTTTTCGGTCGTTTCGCTGACCGGCTGGCAGATCGGTTTGGAAACCAACAGCAATTATTCGGATGCGCGTATCAAGCGCATTGTGGGCGACCGTCTGCAGGCGGAGCTGGATAACGGAAAGATCTGCATTGTGGCGGGTTTCCAGGGCATCAACAAGCTTGGCGATGTGACGACCCTTGGCCGCGGCGGCTCGGATACGACGGCTGTTGCCATTGCGGCGACGTTGGGCGCCGACCTGTGCCAGATTTATACCGATGTTGACGGTGTATATACCGCAGATCCGCGTATTGTACCCAATGCGCGCAAGCTGGAGGCCATCACCTATGATGAAATGCTGGAGCTGGCATCGCTTGGTGCGCAGGTCCTGCACAACCGTTCGGTTGAGATGGCGAAAAAATACAACGTCGACCTGGAGGTCGTTTCGAGCTTTACCCGCAATCCGGGTACGAAAGTCAAGGAGGGTTCTCACATGGAAAAAATGAATGTATCGGGCGTTGCCCGTGATAATAATTGTGCGCGTGTAGCCATTATCAACGTAGCGGATACCCCGGGCACGGCGTTCAAGGTGTTTTCGCTCATGGCCAAGCACAATGTCAATATCGACATTATCCTCCAGTCGGTCGGCCGCGACAATAAAAAGTCCATTTCCTTTACCATTCGTGAGGACGATGCAGAGCGTGTCGGTAAGATCCTCGAGGACAATGCAGGCATGATCGGATATGAGGATGTTTCGATCAATACCAAGGTCGCCAAGGTATCTATCGTCGGTGCGGGCATGGCATCCTCCGCAGGCGTTGCGTCCAAGATGTTTGAGGCGCTGGCGATGGCAGGCATCAACATCCGCATGATCTCGACCTCGGAAATCAAGATTTCTGTTCTCATTAACGAGGAGGACAGTGAGAAGGCCGTTAAGGCAATTCACGAGGAGTTCTTCGGCGAATAAAGCGGCACGGACAATTTGACAAAAAAATAACGAACCTGATTGACAAGGGATATCAGGTTCGTTATAATATTTATTGTTAGAATATTATCAATCGGCAGGAAAGGATGTTGTGCGATGAAGAAGCTCTGGTGCTTGTTCCGGCGCCGGTTTGCTACCGGAAATGATAAAATGTGCGTTGCATTTTCCGAAACAGAGGGTCGTGTGCGTGCTTGCCCGTATGAAACCGAGGAAGAAGCAAAGGCCAAGTGCCCGGAATATGCGTTCAACAATCGTAACGATGGTGAGGGCGAGGGCGTCGAATAACCCCCGCGATACTTACCGGCAGAGAGCCCCGAAGGAGACGTCTTTCGGGGTTTTTTCATCGGAAAAGCCAGAGGCAACCGCTGGTTGACAAAAAGAAACGTCGGGTTGGTGGCGTTTTGTGGGATTTTCAGGCACACTGAAAGCACAGAAAGGCAGGTGGTCAGATATGACGACAGGGGAGAAGATTGCAGCGCTTCGGCGTGAGAAAGGGCTGAGTCAAGAGGCGCTGGGCGAAAAGCTGGGACTGTCCCGGCAGGCCGTGAGCAAGTGGGAGGCCGATCAGGCTGTACCTACGATGGATAATCTGGTGGAGCTGAGCCGTCTGTTCGGGGTGCCGGTGGATACGCTGCTGCGACCGGATGAGCCACTGCCGGATAAGGAACAGCAGCCGCCGGAGGGTGCTAAACTGTCCGCAGAAGGACTGAAAATCTCCTATGCGCCCGTCCTGACGAGAAAGACAAAGTGGTTTGTCATCATACTTGCAGTGTTAATGTGGGTAAGTGTGCTGGGTAACATCTATGCCATGGCACGGGTGCAGTCGCTGGAGGAACAACTACGCGCATTACAAATGCAGGCACAGCCGCAGGAGACGGCAAGCGCCGTGCAGCAAAGCACAGTGGAAGAGGATGCTTTGTCCGAACATGATATTGCTTATGACCTGCAATATGATGCCAATAGGACAGTTTCGACGACACTAAAGCTATCGTTGTCTGCGCGACCGAAGGAACTGAACCCAGATACCGATATCCCTAAGTTCACCATCCAGAGCGCGGGCGAAAGCTGGACGTGCGCTGCGATTCTGGAACAGGATAATTCGTATGTGGGTAGCACGGAGATTCCGATGCGGGATGCCTTTACGGTTTACCTGACGCTGACTGACCGAGAGAGCGATACGGTGCGCAACCTGCTGCTCGAAACCGTCAGCGGTGTGGAAAATGAGTTTAAGATTTCATGTGGATACAAATGGGATACCAAGGGCGATGAGGTCGCGCCGGAGAGCAGTACCGTGCAGACGCAAAACGGCAGTACACTCATTTCTGGTACGGTCGGGGCATATTTTTATGGGCCTGAGGACAAGGCCATGCGGTGTTATCCGGTCAGCGCGCGGTTGGTGTTGCGGCAAGGGGAAACAGAACTGCAAAGTGTTGCCTTTACAACGCCGAAGCCAGATGATGAATTTGGACGCTACAATGCGCAATGCACGGTCAACTGGACAGTGGATGTCCTGCCGGAGGAATTGCAACTGGTGATGGAATATACCGATAATTATGGCCGCGGGTATCAGAATGTGCAGGATGTAGCAGATGCTGGGACGGCGGAAATTACTACCATTTTTTAGGACGGTTTATTCGATTTACTAAGTGTGCGTGCCGCTGCCAGCACATACACCCTTGCCGCACCCATTTCGCGCAGCAGCCTGACCGCTGCCTCAGCCGTTGCACCTGTGGTGACAATATCATCCACCAGCACGATTGCTTGGCCGCGTACTTCGGCGTTTGTCAGTGGCAGAAACGCCCGCTCTGCGTTCTTTTGACGTGCGGCCGCATCCTTCTGCTCGGATTGTTTCGGCGTGAACGCGCGCTTGCGCAGCGTCGCCCGACAGGGCAGGCCAAGTGGTTCCGCCACAGCTCTTGCCAGCAGCTCGGCCTGATTGTAACCGCGCTCGCGGCCACGCAGCCACCCGATCGGCATAAAGGTAATAAGGTCGGGTTGCCATGTGTCTAACCGCTCTGCAAGCAGCGGCAGCATCTGTGCGGCAAACCAGTCCGCGTAATGCTGCTTATGCTGGAATTTGAACCGCTGCATGGCATCGCGTACCTTGCCAGTGTAGTATAGCGCCGCAGCGGCATCGTCTGCGCCTGCCACATATGGCATATGGCGGCAGCGATAGGTTTGGCGTACCTTAGCTGCGCAGTCCGAGCACAGCATCGCTTTGCCTGTGCCAGCAGCGGGCAGCAATGTGCCGCACAACACGCACCGTTTGGTAAACAAAACCCCCATGCATACCCCTCCTATCAGACAAAAAGGGCTGTCCGACGGACAGCCCTTTGATTTTACTTAGAGAGCAGCTTTTTCAGACGCTCCGCCGCCTCGAGCGTGCGCTTCTGATCGCCAAAAGCAGTTAGACGGAAGAAGCCGTCGCCGTTCTTGCCGAAGCCTGCGCCCGGCGTGCCGACCACGTTGGCGTTCTCGAGCAGATAGTCGAAGAACTCCCATGAGCCCATGCCATTTGGGCACTTAAGCCACAGATACGGGCTGGACTTGCCGCCGGTGTACCAGATGCCGAGCGAGTCGAGCGTTTCGGAAAGCACCTTGGCATTCTGCTTGTAGTAGCCAAGGGTTTCCTTGATCTGCTTCATGCCTTCCTCGGTGAAGCAAGCTGCTGCGCCCTTCTGGACAATATAGGGCACGCCGTTGAACTTGGTGGTCTGGCGGCGCAGCCACATCTTGTTCAGCTTGCCGTCCATCAGTGCCTGCGGTACAACCGTCCAGCCGCAGCGCGTGCCGGTAAAGCCCGCCATCTTGGAGAACGAGCAGAACTCGATTGCACAGGTCTTTGCGCCCTCGATTTCAAAAATCGAGCGGGGCAGGTTTTCGTCCTCGATGAAGCACTCATACGCTGCATCATACAGGATCACAGCGTTGTTGGCATTGGCATAGTCCACCCAAGCCTTGAGGCCCGCGCGGTCGTAAGCCGCGCCAGTCGGGTTGTTGGGCGAGCAGAGATAGATGATATCGGCGTGTACCGATGCATCCGGCAGCGGCAGGAAGCCGTTTTCCTCGGTCGCGTTCATAAAGATGACTTTGCGGCCCGCCATAACGTTGGTATCGACATATACCGGGTAAACCGGGTCAGGGATGAGCACGGTGTTGTCTGCGCCGAAGATGTCCAGGATGTTGCCGAGGTCGCTCTTGGCACCGTCCGAAATGAAGATTTCGTTGGTATCGAGGTCTACGCCGTGGGTCTTGTAGTAGCCCACCAGCGCTTCGTGCAGGAAGCCGTAGCCTTGCTCGTCGCCATAGCCGTGGAAAGTCTCCTGCTTAGCCTGATCCTCGACCGCTGCGTGCAGCGCGTCGATAACGGCAGGCACGAGCGGGCGGGTGACGTCGCCGATACCCAGACGGATGATGTCCGCTTCCGGGTGAGCAGCGGAATATTCGTTTACCTTGCGTGCGATCGTGGAGAACAGATAGCTCTGCTCCAGATCGTCGTAGTGCTTATTGATTTGCATGGTCTTTGCTCCTTTTCAGCGATGCTGCGACAAACGCCTTGAACAGCGGATGCGCGCGGTTGGGACGGGATTTGAACTCGGGGTGGAACTGCACGCCGATGTAGAACGGATGATCCGGAATTTCGACGGTTTCCACCAGTTCGCCCGTGGGGGAAGTGCCGGTGATCAGCATGCCCTTGGCTTCGATCTGATCACGGAAATTGTTGTTGAACTCATAGCGGTGGCGGTGACGTTCGGAAATCATCTCCGAGCCGTAAGCCGATGCCATGATGGTGTCCGGACGGATTTTGCACGGATATGCGCCCAAACGCATCGTGCCGCCCTTTTTGGAAACGCCCTGCTGGCTCTCCATCAGGTCGATAACCGGATGGGTGGAATCCGAATCGAACTCGGAAGAGTTCGCATCCTCAAAGCCGAGGACGTTGCGTGCGTAGCTCATGACTGCAATCTGCATACCGAGGCAGATGCCGAAGTAGGGGATGCCCTGCGTACGCGCATAGTTTGCCGCACAGATCATGCCCTCGATGCCGCGCGGGCCAAAGCCGCCGGGCAGGATGATACCGTCGACCTCACCGAGCAGCTTGTCCACCGTCGAGTCGTTGATTTCCTCAGAATCGACCCAGTCGATATCGACAAAGCAGCCGGTTTCGTAACCGCCATGCTGCAGTGCCTCTGCAACGGACAGATAGGCGTCGTGCAGCTTGACGTATTTGCCGACCAGCGCAATTTTGACATGCTCCTTGCGGGAGGCGATGCGTTCGAGCATCTCGACCCACTCGCTCATATCGCCCTTGGGCGCGCCAATGGCAAGTTCACGGCAGACAATGTCGGACAGGTGGCTTTCTTCCAACATCATGGGCGCCTGATACAGAACCGGCAGCGTGCGGTTCTCGATGACGCAGTCCTCCTGCACGGTGCAGAACAGCGAGATCTTGCGCTTGATATCGTCGTCGAGCGGCTGGTCGACGCGCGCAACGATGATGTCCGGGGAAATGCCCAGACCGCGCAGCTCCTTAACCGAGTGCTGGGTGGGTTTGGACTTCGGTTCGTTCGAGCCGGAGATAAACGGCACGAGCGTGACATGGATAAACAGGCAGTTGCGGCGGCCAACCTCGGTTGCCACCTGGCGGATGGCTTCGAGGAACGGCTGGGACTCAATGTCGCCGGTCGTGCCGCCGATCTCAGTGATGACAACGTCTGCCGAGGTTTTTTTGCCAACCGAATAGATGAACGACTTGATTTCGTTCGTGATATGCGGGATGACCTGCACGGTTTCGCCCAGATATTCGCCTGCGCGCTCCTTGTTCAGCACGTTCCAGTACACCTTGCCGGTGGTCAGGTTGGAGAACTTGTTCAGATCCTCGTCGATGAAACGCTCGTAGTGGCCGAGGTCGAGGTCGGTTTCCGCGCCGTCATCGGTGACGTAAACCTCGCCGTGCTGGAACGGGCTCATCGTGCCGGGGTCAACATTGATATACGGGTCCAGCTTCTGTGCGGCAACCTTGAGGCCGCGGCTTTTGAGCAGGCGGCCGAGCGACGCGGCCGTGATGCCCTTACCCAGACCGGAGACAACACCGCCGGTCACAAAGATGTATTTTGTCATAACTCGATTTCCCCCTTAAATACGGTCGTTGCCGCGCCCGTCATGAACACGGTCTGGTCGGTGTAGCGCACGGTCAGATCGCCGCCGCGCAGATGTACGGTAATATCCTCGTCTTTTTGTGCGCGTCCGGTCAGTACAGCGGCCACGCCCACCGCGCACGCGCCTGTGCCGCAGGCCCAGGTTTCGCCCGAGCCGCGCTCCCACACGCGCATCTTGAGTGTGCCGTCCGGCAGGACATTGACAAACTCGGTGTTGACGCGCTCCGGGAACAGTGCATGGTGCTCAAACTTGGGGCCGACCCGTTCAAGGTCCAGTCCGTCGATGTCCTCATCGAGGAAAAGGACGCAGTGCGGATTGCCCATGGAGACGCAGGTCATGTGGTACACCTTTTCGTCTACGACGATCGGTGCACCGATGACCGTGTCGCCTTCGAGGTCAACCGGGATATCGGCAGGCTTCAGGATCGCCGCGCCCATGTCCACACGCGCGGATACCATTTTGCCATCTTCGACCGTTAGCTCAAGCGTTTTGACGCCTGAAAGCGTGTCGACTGTGATGGTGGTGCGTCCGTCGGTCATGCCGTTGTCGTACAGGTATTTGCCGACACAGCGGATGCCGTTGCCGCACATTTTGCCCTCCGACCCGTCGGCGTTGAAAATGCGCATCTGCGCATCCGCCTTGTCCGAAGGGGAGATCAGGATGATGCCGTCGCCGCCGATGCCGAAGTGCGGCTCACTCAGCCGGACGGAGAGCGACGCGGGATCGGGTACCGTCTGGTCAAAACAGTTGAAATAGATGTAGTTGTTGCCGCAGCCGTGCATCTTGGTGAAGGACAGCTTCAAGCGGGCTCCCTCCTTAGAAAAAACAAAAAATGGTATATGAGCAGGACCGATTACAGACCGTTGCTCATATACCACTTAGTATATCATAATCCGCCGGGAATTTCTCTATTCATTTCAAAAAAAGGGGAAAAATTTTGTCGCAGCGGGACGGATGGTTTGAGCGGTATCGCACAAAAGCACATCATTCCGGCATACCGCCGGAGATGATATGCTCTGCGATTTCCCGTTTGGTGCGGCGCTGGTGCATCGCCTGCTGTTCGATATAGGCGTGTGCTTCGGGCTCGCTCATCGAGCAGCATTCGATCAGTAAGCATTTGGCGCGGTCGACCAGACGGATATCCTCGATACGCTGCTGCAAACGGCGGTTCTCGCGTCGCAGACCGGTCAGGCGGGAGCGTGCGGCGCGCGTCATGCGCAGCGCCTGTAAAAACAGTGTGCGGGACAGCGGTTTGGGGATGACAAACACCCCGTCGTCCTCCACTTTTTCAGAAACACTGTCGGCGACTTCGGCTTTTGCCAGCAAGATCACACCGGCAAGCGTATCGCACGCGGCGGTTTGTGCCAGTTCATGGCCGAATTCATCCGGAAGAGGCGTGTTGACCAGAACAAGATCAAAGTCACCGTCCACCAGTGCACGGCGGGCTTCCGAACCGGAGGAAACCGCAACGGTTTTGGCCTGCACACCGCATGAGGTGAGAAATTGTGTCAGCATGGCATGGGATTTTTGTGTGGCGGAAACGATCATGATGCGTTCCAAGCAGCGTTTCCCTCCTTTCGGGTAAGGATGGGAGTGGGGTCAATAGCGCTCAAAGTACAGCGTGCGCTCAGCGGAAAAGCGATCATCTGCCAGCGCGATGCGGTCGTGCTCAACCTGTTTGGCGGCGAAAAACGCTTCGCGCGCCTTTTCCGGCAGATGACGGGTGATGAAAGGGCTGTCCTGCGCGCAGCGGATGGCTTCGCAAAGCGAGCCGGGCAGCGCCTGATATTGGGCGCGCACCGCGTCCGAGGCAGTGAACAGGTTGTCATTGCACGCGGGGGCAAGCGGCAATTGCTGTTCGATGCCGTCCAGACCAGCGTGGATAAGCAGCGCAAAGACGATATACGGATTGATACAGCCATCGAACGAGCGCACTTTCATGCGGTTTGCCAGTTTTCTATTAGCCAGCGGCACGGCGATCAGTGGCGCACGGTTCTGATGTGACCAAGTGATATACTTGGGCGCTTCGAATTCGCCCAAGCGCTGGAATGAGTTGGTCAGCGGGTTGCCGAAGATGGTCATTTCCGCCGCGTGCTGCAAGATGCCAGCAACAAAGCTGCGCCCTTCAGTACTTTGTTCAAAGCCCGGATGGAACAGGTTTTGACCGTTCCGCATGATGGAAATGGACAGGTGCAGGCCGCTGCCGGGAATGCTGGGCAGGGGCTTGGGCAGGAAGGAGGCATGCAGACCGCTTGATGCGGCAATGGATTTGACCACCCATTTGAAGGTGACGAAGTTGTCCGCCGCCTCAAGTGCTTCGGCATAGCGGAAGTCGATCTCGTGCTGGCCGGGGCCTTGCTCATGATGTGAAGATTCCGGCTGAATATTCATTTCCTCGAGCGTCAGACAGATCTGACGGCGCACGTTTTCGGCTTTATCCAGCGGCGCCACGTCGAAATATTCTCCGTGGTCGTGCGGTATGATGGTGGGACGCCCGTTTTCGTCCAGCTCAAATAGATAGAACTCACTTGCCGTGCCCATCGTGATAGAGTAGCCTGACTGACGGGCGCGGCGGCTGGCCTCGCGGAGCAGGTGACGGCCGTCACCCTCAAAGGGTGTGCCGTCCGGGTAACGGATATCGCAGTAAAACCGCACGACACGTCCCTGCGCAGGCCGCCACGGCAGCACGGACAGCGTCGCGGGGTCGGGGAACAGCAGCAGGTCGGAGTCGTCAACATTGAGAAATCCGCGCAGCGAGGACGCATTGAAGTGGATGCCATGTTCAAAGGCGCGCGTCAGCTCGGTCGGCATAATGGCGATGTTTTTCTGATTGCCGAAGATGTCGCAAAAGGCCAGACGGATGAACTTAACGTCGTTTTCCTCGATAAATTGCAGCACTTCGTGCATGGTGGTGTCCATAAGAGCCGCGCTCCTCTCTGAATAAATATGATATGCGCCATACAGCGCAAAAATCAGGATTCATAGGTATAAAGCTGATGGTAGCCGGCCTCCGGATTGGGGGACAGCACATAATATTGCTGCGCCAGCATATCGGCTGCATCGCCGCCAAAATGTCGGCAGTATTCTTCCAGATACGGCGCAATGCCGTCAAGATCAGCTTGTGATGCCGGGCTTACCAGCACCTGCGGCGGCAGACCGGTCGGGGCTTTATCACATCTTAACACAATTTTGCCGCCATGCATACCGGTGCCGCAGAAATTTCCGGCGGGGTAGGCGCCGTCCTGTCCCTGTCCCAGCACCAGAATCAGGCCGCCCGCCTGATATTCGCCAAGGAAAGAACCGGCTTTGCCACCAATGACGATGACGGGGAAGTGCTGCTCGTAGGCCTTCATATGAATGCCGCCGCGGTAGCCGCAGTCGCCCTCAATGAAAATGCGGCCGCCGCGCATGCCGTAGCCGCAGGCGTCGCCTACATTGCCGTGGACAATGATATCGCCCTGGTTCATGGTATCTCCGACGGCTTCCTGCGCGTTGCCGAATACCTCTATGGTCGAGCCGCAGAGGTATTGGCCGAGGCCGTTGCCGGGTGTGCCGTGGATGGTGATGGTGCGGTCTGCGGAGCAGCAGCCGAGATACCGCTGGCCGATCACGTTTTCTACTGTGATCTCGTTGTCGTCGATTGCACGGATCTGCTCATTGAGTTGCTGATAATAGGTCAGGTTTGCCTGTACGGTGGTCATCAGTGTGCGCCTCCTAACTTTTTCGCGCGTTCGGCGCGGGAGAATGCCATCAGCTGCGGTTTTTCGCGGATCAGATCGAAGTCGATCGTGTCGAGCGGGGTGCGTTCGCGGATCAGGGAGGTATAGATGCCCGCGCGGTCTACGTCCCCGATCATAATGAAGCCGACCAGATGATTGTTGCGCGTCACCAGCAGCTTGTAGTGATCCTCGTCCTGCTCGAGATAGGTGTCGCCATCATACGAACCGGCGGTGATCATGTGCAGACCCATAAAGCCGGAGGCGTTCATGGGGATCGCTTTGTCGAAGGACATTTTGCTGCCCGCCATATTGCGGCCTGCGGTTTCGCCCTGCATATAGGCGTTCGGCAGGATGGCGAGGATGCGGTCGGTGTTTGCTGCGATATCGTGCGATACCGTGCAGTCGCCTGCCGCATAAATGTCCGGCACGGTGGTGGCGGAGTGGTCGTCAATCAAAATGCCGCGGTTCACGTCGCAGCCTGCGTCGGCGGCAAGCTCAGTGTTCGGCCGCACGCCGACCGCAATCACCAGCACGTCAAAGTCGATCGTGCCGCCGCTTTGCAGGGTGGCAGTATTGCTATCAAAGCGGGTGACGCTGTCCCCGAGGATGAAGCGCACGCCCTTGCTTTCGATGTGCTTCTGAATGATAGCGGCAGGTGCTTCGGTGAGTACATTGGGCAGGATACGGGGCGCAAGGTCGATGACCGTCAACTCACCTACGCGCTGATAGATGCCCTCAGCGCACTTCAGACCAATCAGGCCCGCACCAATGATGAGCACGCGCTTGTCGTTCTGATCGCCCAGCATGTTGTTCAGCCGCTTGGCATCGTCCAGCGTCATAAAGCTGGTCTTGTTCTGCACGGTTTCCAGCCCCTCCATGGGCGGGACGAATGGACGCGAGCCGGTGCAGATGCACAATTTGTCATAGGGAACGGTCTCGCCGTGCTCCAGCAGCACGGTCTTTGCTGTAGGGTCAATTTTGGTTACCGTGCGACCGAACATGGTTTTGACACCGTTTTTCTCATAAAAGTCGGCCGGACGGTAATGCAGCATTTTGTCTTCGGTCGTTTTACCGAGCAGCAGATAGGAGATCAGCGGACGGCCGTACACCGGATAGATCTCATCAGAAATGACCGTGATAGCACCGTCGCGGTCGACCGCACGGATGCCTTCGATTGTGCCGACGGCTGCGGTGCCGTTGCCGATAATCACATAATTCATGCGTTTCACCTCTCCTCGTACACAATGGCCTTGTTCGGGCAGCCCTGTACGCACATGGGCTGGCCAAACTCGTTTTTGGCGCACAGTTCGCATTTCTGGATCGCGCCCTCATTCGAGGTGGACAGTGCGCCGTACGGACAGGACAGAATGCAGGTGTAGCAGCCGACGCACTTGTCCGAGTCGATCTGCACTGCGCCGTCCACGATGGTCAGCGCGCCCGAGATGCAGCCCTTGACGCACAGTGGGTCGGTGCAGTGGCGGCAGTTGACGGCAAAGGAAATGTTGTTGCGCTCCTCAATGCGGATGCGCGGCGCGATTTTATGATCTTTGAGCGCCTTGACCATCGAGGACTTGCCGGAGTTGGCAAAGGCGCAGTAATATTCGCACAAATGGCAGCCGAGGCACCATTTTTCATTGACATAAACCCGTTTCATCGTTGCTTTCCTCCTTACTCGCCCGCATGCTTGATGCCGAGGATGCTCAGTTCGCGGTCGGTCAGACCGATGCCGCGCAGCATCAGGCGGTTGCCGCGCAGCGCTTCGATCGAGTTGATGCCCATGCCGCCCATCATTTCTTTCAGTTCGTGATCCCAT
>CALWUJ010000035.1 GCA_944384725.1 uncultured Agathobaculum sp.
TACAGCTTCAACTTCCCCATTATGCAGCTTGCTATTGCCTGCGATGCTATCGTTAAGAAGGCAGAGGGCAACGAGGACATGAAGGTAGCCGATCTGGTTGCCGCTAAGGTTCCGGCTGCGGAGGAAGCTGCCGCTGAAGAGGCTCCCGCTGCGGAGTAATCAAACAAATTAAAAAATAACTTATAATGGAGGTTTAATCCCATGACTGTTGCTGAGATTATGGAAGCTGTAAAAGAGCTCAAGGTTATGGAGCTCTCTGAGCTGGTAAAGGCTCTGGAAGAAGAATTTGGCGTATCCGCTACCCCGGTTGCCGTTGCAGGTGCTGCTGCTGGCGCTGGCGACGCTGCTGCTGCTGACGCTAAGACCGATTTCGACGTTGTTCTGGTTGACGCTGGTTCCTCCAAGATCAACGTTATCAAGGTTGTTCGTGAGATCACCGGCCTGGGCCTGAAGGAAGCTAAGGAGAAGGTTGACTCCGCTCCGCAGACCATCAAGGAAGCTGCTCCGGAAGCTGAAGCGAACGAGATCAAGGAGAAGCTCGAGGCTGCTGGCGCTAAGGTTGAGCTCAAGTAATTTTCTGATTGCTCAGTCGGCCCTTTCCGGGCTGCAAGTTGTCTGAAACCCGGCAGGTATTGCTGCAAGCAATACCTGCCGTTTGTTTTGTCCTTCTGTATATCGTGACGGATTTTTTCGGAAATGAGGCCCTGTTATGCATCCTTTTCTGACTAAAGTGGGCAGTTTTGTCCGGCGAGAGGCCGTTCTGGTCATTTCGCTTGTGTGCGCGCTGCTGTCCATGCTGGCTGTGCCGCCCGATGCGGCGTATGCCAGCTATATTGATCTGCGTGTATTGTGTCTGCTGTTCTGCCTGATGGCAGTGGTGGTAGGTTTGCAGCAGTGCGGTTTGTTCACTGTGCTGGCACAATGCCTGCTGACTGGACGCAAGCAGCTGCGGCTGCTCTATCTCGCGCTGGTGCTGCTGCCGTTTTTCTGCTCAATGTTGATTACCAACGACGTGGCGCTCATCACATTTGTGCCGTTTACCGTGCTGGTGCTCAGCCATATCGGGCGGATGGATGCGCTGATCCGCGTGGTCGTGCTGCAAACGCTGGCCGCGAACCTCGGCAGTATGGCGACCCCGGTCGGCAATCCGCAAAACCTGTTTCTCTGTTCGTATTATGGGTTGAGCTTTGGCGCGTTTCTGCGTGTCGTGCTGCCGCTGACGCTGGTCAGTCTACTTGCATTGTCCGCGGCTGCCCTGTGGACACGGGGCGAGACGATCGAAATCACGTTTCCCAAGCGTGAGCGGATCCAGCAGCCCCGTCTGTTTGTCCTGTTGTGCCTGCTGTTTGCGCTCTGCCTGCTGTCGGTCGTGCATGTGCTGCATTATGGTATTGTCACCGTCGCGGTCGCCCTGTCGCTGCTGTTGTTCGCGCGCGGCCTGTTTGCGCGGGTCGATTATGCGCTGCTGCTGACGTTTGTCGGCTTTTTCATCTTTGCGGGCAACATCGGACGTGTGGAAGCAGTGCGCAATGTGTTGGAGATGCTGCTGGGACGCAGCACTTACTGGACCAGCGTGCTGGCCAGTCAGATCATCAGCAATGTTCCGGCGGCGGTGCTGCTCTCCGGTTTTACCGACAATTGGAGCGCGCTGCTGTCGGGTGTGGATGTCGGCGGACTGGGTACGCCGATTGCGTCGTTGGCAAGCCTGATTTCGCTCAAGCTGTACTTACGCGCGGAAAACGCTTCGCTGCCGCGCTATCTGCTGGTGTTTACGCTGGCCAATATCGCGGGACTGGTTGTCTTATCGGCTGCGGCTTTTCTGTTCGGCTGCGTTGATTGAATGTGTTCCCGAAGCAGTGATGCGCCGTCTTTTCTGCCTTTTTCGGCAGAGGGGACGGCGTTTGTTTGCCTTTTTGAGTCGTTCTCAGTCTGTGCAAGGCAAAATCCCTTGCGTATCGGGGTAAAAAAGGGTATACTAACCATATCTGAATTATCTGGAGGAATACTGGAATGCAGGATGGATTTGTCAAAATCGCTGCCGCAACGCCTGATTTGCGCGTGGCGGACTGCGCCTATAACGCTTCCGAAATCATAGAGCAGGCAAAGCAGGCAGCCGCGAAGGGCGCGAAGCTGATCGTATTCCCCGAGCTTTGCCTGACCGGATACACCTGCGGCGACCTGTTTTTGCAGCAGACGCTGCTGGACGGTGCACTGGATGCACTCGAAACCGTGCGGGAGGAGACGGCAAAGCTCGATGCAGCCGTGATCGTCGGCCTGCCGCTGCGCGTGTGCGGCAAGCTGTTCAATGTTGCGGCGGTGCTGTGCGATGGCTATATCGAGGGCATCGTGCCCAAGCAGTGCATCCCGAACTATTCCGAGTTTTACGAGCAGCGCCACTTTACCTCGGGCGCAGGCATGCCGTTCCAAGCTATTTCGGTCTGCGGACAGGATACGCGGTTTGCGGGCGGCACGCCCATGGTGTTCGTCTGCAATGTCATGCCCGAGTTGACCTTCGGCGTGGAGATCTGTGAGGATCTGTGGGCGCCCGAGCCGCCGTCGGCAAAGCTCGCGCAGGCGGGCGCGCACATCATCGTCAACCTGTCCGCGTCGGACGAGCTGGTGGGCAAGGCGGACTACCGCCGCGACCTCGTGCGGCAGCAGTCCGGCCGTCTGCTGTGCGCCTATCTGTACGCAGATGCAGGCTTTGGCGAGTCCACGCAGGATTTGGTATTCGCCGGACACAACCTGATCGCGGAAAACGGCGCGCTGCTGGCCGAGAGCCGCCTGTTCGAGGGCGGCGTGACCTATGCCGACATCGACGTACAGCGACTGGCACATGAGCGCCAGCGCATGAACACCTTTGAGGCCAAGGTCGAGCTCGGCGCCCCGATGGTGCAGCCGCTGCGGCTCCATCTGGGCGAAAACGACCTTGCCGACCGCACCTTCCCGCGTACGCCCTTCGTGCCGGGAGACAAAATGCAGCGCGATGCACGCTGCGAGGAGATCCTGACCATTCAGGCGGTCGGTCTTGCGACCCGTCTGCGCGCCGCGCACGCGACGACCGCAGTTGTCGGCCTGTCGGGCGGACTGGACTCGACGCTTGCGTTGATCGTCACCGCGCACGCGTTCGACCGGCTGGGACTTGACCGCAAGGGCATCCTCGCGGTCACGATGCCGTGCTTCGGCACGACCGCGCGCACGCGCGGCAACGCAGAAAAGCTGGCAGAAGCCTACGGCGCGACGCTCAAAACTGTCGACATCAAGGCCGCAGTCGATCAGCACTTTGCCGATATCGGCCACGATTGGAACGACCACAGCGTCACCTTTGAAAACGCGCAGGCGCGTATGCGCACGCTGGTACTGATGGATCTGGCCAACAAGTCCGGCGGCATGGTTATCGGTACGGGCGATCTGTCCGAACTGGCGCTCGGTTGGGCAACTTACAACGGTGACCATATGTCAATGTACGGCGTCAACGCCTCCATCCCCAAGACGCTGGTGCGCTATCTGGTGGCCTACGAGGCTGACCGCGTGCTGGGCGAGCTGTCGGACGTGCTGTACGACGTACTCGACACGCCGGTGTCTCCCGAGCTGCTGCCGCCCAAGGACGGCGAGATCAGCCAGAAAACCGAGGATCTCGTCGGCCCGTATGAGCTGCACGACTTTTTCCTGTACTATATGCTGCGCTTCGGCTATCCGCCGCGCAAGATCTACCGCATCGCGCGCAAGACTTTTGCGGGTGCCTACGATGAGGAGACGATCAAGAAATGGCTGACCACTTTCCTGCGCCGTTTCTTCTCGCAGCAGTTTAAGCGCTCCTGCCTGCCGGACGGTCCCAAGGTCGGCACGATCACGCTCTCGCCCCGCGGCGACTGGCGTATGCCGTCCGATGCATGCGCTGCGCTTTGGCTGCGTGAAGCAGAAAACCTGTAAGAAAGGGAATAACCTGTTTTGAAAACCCTGATTCGCAGGCTGGCGGTCGTTGCGACCGCCGTCTTGCTTTGCTTTAACCTGTATTATGAACTGGCGCCGGAATATATCGTCGGGCCGGAGCAGAAATTCGCATTCGCCGCGGCGTTTGTCGTGCTGCTCGGCATTGCGCTGTTTTATGGCGTCCCCAAAGGAGCGCGGGGCAAACGGCGGCATGACTACATGCTGCTGCTGTTCTGGTACTATCTTTGGGTGCTGGCAAACGTATTGTTTTTTGACAACGCGTTCGGCCGCGGCCTGTCGATGCATGCGACGTTCGAAAAGGTCAATCTGGAACCGCTGCGCACGATCAAAAACTACCTGATTGCCTATGGCTACGGCAATATCTCGCTGCGGCTGGTCATTTTGAACCTGCTGGGCAATCTGGTTGCCTTCGCGCCGATGGGCGTGTTCCTGCCCGCGTTGTTCCACTGGCAGCGCAGCATCTTTTTCTTTGCGGCGACGCTCACGCTCGGCATCACGGCGGTCGAGGTGACGCAGGTCTACACGGGTGCGGGTTCGTGCGATGTGGATGACTTGATTTTGAACCTTGTTGGTGCGCTGATCGTGTTTATCATCTGCCGCATTACCCCGATTTGGCGGCACATCTGCCGCGTAAACCCCCGGAATAAGGAGTGACCCCCATGTTTGACACCGTACTCATTGCCGGTCTGGGCCTGATGGGCGGCTCAATGGCCAAGGCCATCAAGGCGCGCACGCTCAGCCGTGTTCTCGGCTGGAACCGAACCCGCCGCACCGCTGAACAGGCGCTCGCGGACGGCTCGATTGACGCAATCGCCACCGAAGCGCTTTACAAAGAAGCCGATCTGGTCATCATCGGCCTGTATCCGCAGGCAACAGTGGACTGGCTGCTGGAGAACATGCCCAAGCTCAAAAAGGGCTGCGTGGTGGTCGATATGGTGGGCGTCAAGCAGTTCATGGTTGACAAGCTGGAGCAGGCTGCGCTGGATGCAGGCGTTCACTTTGTCGGCGGACACCCGATGGCAGGACGCGAGTTTTCCGGTCTGGATTTCGCGCTGCCGACGCTGTTTGACGGCGCGAGCATGATTTTTGTACCGACGGGGAGCAGCACCGAGCGGGTGCTCGAGCAGCTGGAAGCGTATTTCATGTCGCTTGGTTTCGGGCAGACCGTGCGTTGCACTGCCGCGCAGCACGACAAGATGATCGCATTCACCTCGCAGCTGGCGCATGTCGTGTCGTCGGCTTACATCAAAAGCCCGGAGGCGGACAAGCACAACGGCTACTCTGCGGGCAGCTATAAGGATCTGACCCGCGTGGCAAAGCTGAACGAGACCATGTGGAGCGAGCTGTTTCTGTGCAATGCTGAGCCGCTTGCCGCCGAGATCGACGAGATCATCACGCATCTGGACGAATACCGCCGCGCGATCCGCGCGGGCGACCGCGAGACACTCACCGCGCTGCTGCGCGACGGCCGCGAACGCAAGGAAAGACTGGGATAATAAAAACCGCCCTTCGGGGCGGTTTTTTTGCTGCCAAACGCGGTGCGCTCACAAAAATGCCTGCATCTGCTCTGTCAGCTGTTCTTCCAGATGAATGAGCCGTTTGGTGATATCCTTGGTTCTCTCGCTGGCGGCCTTGTATTGGTTGAGGTATCGGTTCAGCGATTTGACGCCCATATTGCAGCCATCCGTCATCAGATCGGCAATGGTATGATCGGATTCGTCCATGCCCAGCTTGACATTGGTTTTCATCCACGACATGCCCTTTGCAATCGGGTTGGGTTCCTTGCCGTCGTCGTGATATTCGTCCAGTAAAACCTGTATTTCATCCTGCAATTGTACATGCTCGTTACGGCATTTCTCCAGATCCTGACGAAGCGTATCGCTTTTGACATATTCCAGCACCTCGTCGATGGAAGCAACACCCATTTTAATGCCTGCGTCGCACTCGCGCAGCAGCTTGATCGTATCCTGCTCAACCATCGTTCGTTCTCTCCTTTGCTTTACTGAGATAGCATCAGTATGCGCAGTTGCATATAAATCATGCCTGCGCACGATTTTTTGCTTGCAATGGATAAACTTCCGTCTGCTGCACAAAATAGCACAAACATCGGAAGGAGCATGAGTATGAAGCTGGATAAGCAGAGCTATCAGCGGCTGCTGGAACAGAAAAGCCCGCCGTCGCCGCTGCCGCTCGACTGCCTGAAGGCGTTTTTGTTCGGCGGCGCGATCTGCACGGTGGGCGAAACGGTGAGCAATTTCTGGCAGTGGCGCGGATTGGAGACTACGGATGCCGCCGCCGCGACCTCGATCACAATGGTGTTCCTTGGGGCGCTGCTGACCTGCCTGCATTTGTATGAAAAGATGGCCAAGCACGCGGGCGCGGGCACGATCGTGCCGATCACCGGCTTTGCCAATTCGATCGTCTCGCCCGCGATGGAATTCAAAAGCGAGGGACTGGTGCTCGGCGTGGGGGCAAAACTGTTTGTCATCGCCGGGCCGGTGCTGACCTACGGCATTTCAGCCAGCGTGATCTATGGCCTGATCCTTGTGCTGCTGGGAGGGGGCGGCGGTGCATGATTGAACGCATTGGCCAGCGCACATTGCATCTGACGAGCCGCCCGTATCTGATGGCGCACGCAGCGGCTGTCGGAAAAAAGGAAGGCGAGGGACCACTCGGCGCATATTTTGACTTTGTCACCGAAGACGACCGCATGAAGCAGAAATCGTGGGAACTGGCGGAAAGCGCGCTGCAAAAGACCGCAATCAATCTGGCGCTGCACAAGGCTGGGCTGCAAAGGGGAGAGCTGGATGTCATCCTTGCGGGCGATCTGCTCAACCAGTGCACCGGATCGTTCCTCGCGTCGGTTGATTCGGACACACCCTATTTGGGACAGTACGGCGCGTGCTCGACCATGGCGCAGGGGCTGGCGCTGGGCGGTTGTCTGGTTGAGGGCGGTGCGGCGCGCCGCCTGCTGGCGGCGGCTTCTTCGCATTTCTGCTCAGCTGAGCGGCAGTACCGTTTCCCGTTGGCGTATGGCGGTCAACGTGCGCCTACCGCGCAGTGGACGGCAACCGCCGCGGGCGCGGCAGTGCTGGGTGCGCGCGGGACTGGCCGCATTCGGCTGACGCATGTCCTGTTCGGCAAGATGGTCGAACTGGGCGTCAAGGACGCGAACAACATGGGCGCGGCGATGGCGCCTGCGGCTTACGATACGCTTTCCACATTGCTTGCCGACCTCGGCGCGCAGCCGACTGACTTTGACTGCATCGTGACCGGCGATCTCGGCCATGTCGGCGCAGATCTGCTGCTGACGCTGCTGCGCACGGACGGCATTGATCTGTCCCCGGTTTACTCGGACTGCGGCAGCCTGCTCTTTGGAGACGAACAGGATGCACATGCGGGCGCTTCGGGCTGCGGCTGTTCGGCGGCGGTGCTGTGCGGCCCGCTGCTGCGCGACATGCAGGCCGGTAAGATCCGGCGGCTGGTTTTCGCGGGCACGGGCGCAATGATGAGCCCGACTTCGGTGCAGCAGGGTCAGCCGATCGCAGGCATTTGCCACGCGGTCGTGATCGAAAGGAGCGACGCATGAACTGGATGGAATATGTGAATGCCTTCTGGGTGGGCGGCGCAATCTGCGCGATTTGTCAGGTGTTCATCGACAGAACCAAACTGACCCCTGCGCGCATTCTGGTCAGTCTGGTCGTGCTGGGCGTTGCGCTGCAAGCCCTTGGGCTGTATCAGCCGGTCGTGGACTATGCGGGTGCAGGCGCGACCATCCCGCTGCTGGGCTTCGGCTACTCGCTGGCAAAGGGAGTAGCAAAGGCTGTCGCAGAAACTGGCCTGCTGGGCGCATTCACCGGCGGTGTGACCGGTGCCGCGGGCGGTATCGCGGCGGCGATCGTGTTCGGCTGTCTGTTTGCGCTTATCGCGCGGCCTAAATCCCGCTCCTGAGCGCTTGCGGATAAGGGCAAACCCCGGTATAATAGACAGCAGAACGAAAAGAACGAGGTTTGCCCATGCGTTATTATTTTGCCCCGATGGAGGGTGTGACCGGCGCGGTCTACCGCCGCACGCACCATGAATATTTCCCGGGGATTGACAAATATTTCATGCCGTTTATCACCCCGACCACCGTCGAGCGTTTCACGCCGCGCCAAAAGCGCGATATTGCGCCCGAGGTCAACGCGGGCGTGCCCGCTGTGCCGCAGCTGCTGACCAAATCCGCCGCGGATTGCATCTGGGCGGCAAATGCGCTGGCTGACATGGGTTATGCGGAAGTCAATCTCAACCTTGGCTGTCCGTCCGGCACGGTGACGGCGAAAGGCAAGGGCGCAGGTTTTCTGGCCGACCCGGAGGCGCTCGACCGCTTTTTGGACGCGGTGTTTTCCGCCACGCACGCGCGAATTTCCATCAAAACGCGGCTGGGGATGCACGACCCGGCAGAGTTTGCGCGGCTGCTGGAAATCTACAACCGCTATCCGGTTGCGGAGCTGACCATCCATCCGCGGGTGCGGCAGGATTTCTATAAGGGCGTGGTGCGCGAAGCGGACTTTGCTGCCGCCTTGCCCCTTTGCCGCATGCCGGTGTGCTATAACGGCGATGTGGTGACGGAAGCCGATGCGCACGCAGTTGCCGCGCGTTATCCCGACCTTCCCGCCGTGATGATCGGGCGCGGACTGATCGGCGACCCCTCGCTTGTCACGCGTCTTTGCGGCGGCCCGCACGCCGACGGCGAAACGCTTCGCGCCTTTCATGATGCGCTGTATGCGCGATACTGCGAAGCCTTTGGCGATGCGCGCGTCGCGATGCTGCGCATGAAAGAGATTTGGTTCTATCATCTGAACCTGTTTGAGGATAGTGAAAAGCACGGAAAGCGGCTCAAAAAAGCTACTGCGCCGCTGGCCTATGAGGAAGCAGCAGCGGCTGTTTTCCGTGACCTTGCCGTGCGGGACGATATCGTCCCCGGCTGGTTCCGCCCAGCATAAACGAAAAACGGCTCCCTTCCGTTTCGGAAGGGAGCCGTTTTTATCAGTATCCTTTTTCGACCGCCGCGGTCAGTACCTTGGAGGCTACCGTACCCGCAACCGATGAGCCGCCGCCGCCGTTCTCCACCAGAACGATGAAGGCATAAGGCGTGGCCTCATCCCGCAAAAAGCCGGTAAACCATGCGTTCGGCGTCTGGTCTGCACCGACCTCCGCCGTACCGGACTTGGCGCAGATATCCATACCCGGGAAGCGGTCCTGGCCGTAGGTCTCGATGACGTTGTTGTGCATCATGTCCGAGATCGTGTCCGCCGTGTCCTCTTCGATCAGCTTGGAGGACTTGTGTGCGAAGTACAGGCCGGTCGGCAGACCGTAGTCCGTGGTCGTTTTTTCGATCAGGCGCGGCATTGCCGCCTTGCCGCCGTTGGCAATTGCACCCATATACAGCATCATGTTGATCGGACACATGGTGTCCTCACCCTGACCGACGCCCGCCCATGCAAGCTGGTTGTCGTTGCCGTCAAAGTTGAAATGACCTTGTGAGGTGTTGATGCCGTCGACCTTAATCGACTCGGTCAGACCGGCCGCGTCGGTGTATTTCTGCATCGTGTCGCCGCCCAGCTCGACCGCGAGCTGACCGAATACACCGTTGCAGGAGTTGGCGAGCGCATCCTCGATATCCTGCTCACCGTGTGCATACGGACAGGTGACGACATCTCCGCCGATCTCCACCGAGCCAGTGCAGGTCCATGTGCGGCTAAACAGGTCGGGGAGATTTTCGATTGCCGCATTGAGCGTTACCACCTTGAAGATCGAGCCGGGGATCGAGTTTGCCGACAGCAGACGGTTGACGTATACGCCGTCCCACGCCGGATCATCCGGGTCGATGTTCGGCGGGTCGGCCGGGTCAAAGGTCGGGGCGGAAACCATGCACAGGATCTCACCCGTTTTGTAGTTGTACACACCCACCGTGCCGCTCATGCCGCCCAGCGCCTGATAGGCAACATTGTTGAGATAAGCGTCGATGGTCAGATAGAGGTTGTTGCCTGTGCCGAGCGGGGAATAGACGCCGGTCAGCAAATTGTAGCCGGACAGTTTTTCTGCGAACGCGGTCAGCGCGCCCGCGCCGATGTTGCCCGCAGGGTCGCCCACCGCGTGCAGGGTTGCGCGGCGAATATCCGCATCCGGATAATAGGTGCGGTTGCCGTTCTCGTCAAGCGAGGAGAGCACATCCCCATCCCGGTCAAGGATAGTACCGCCCTTGAGCTGGCCGGAATTGCTGTACAGATGCCGGTTATAGGGATAGGAAGCCCAATCGCCGCCGTCAAGTACGAACTGGAAGCAGAAAACAGCCAGTCCCAGTCCAAGCAGCGCCGCCAGAATCAGGCAGAATACACCGCGTTTTTCAATTTTCCGCATTTAGTCCACCTCCCCGCGCAGTTCGCGCCGCGAGGGCAGCTTGACCGCAAAGGACGCATTCTGCCGCGTATCGGTCGCCTTGAGGAAAGCGAGCATGCCCCATGCGGACAGCATGGATGAGCCACCATTGGAGACAAAGGGCAGGGTAACTCCCGTGAACGGCAGGATATCGACCGCGCCGAACACATTCAGGCAGGTCTGGAATACCAGAAGGCTGGTCGCGGCACAGGCCGCGATCGTGTAGAAGCTGGAACGGCCCGCGCGGCACGCGCGCACCGCGAATACCGCCAGCGTGATGATGCACAGGATGGTGAGAATCGCGATCAGCAGCCCCCATTCCTCGCACAGCATGCCGAACACGATATCGGTATCGGCTGCGGCCAGACCGGACAGCCAGCCCTTGCCCGCGCCCACGCCGATCATGCCGCCTGAGGCGGCCGCGGTCAGCGTATGGGTCTGCTGGAAGCCCGCGCCATACACATCCTCCCAAATGTGGCCCCACGAGGAGAAACGCGCCGCGACGTGCGGCTTGATTGTCAGAAGCAGCATGCCGCCGGCAAAGCAGCCGCCGCAGATCAGGCCGATGGTCGCAAAGTCGCCCGAGCGCAAAAACGCAATGACAAGGAAGGTCACAAAGAACACCAGTGCCGTACCGAAGTCATTTTGCAGCGCAAGGCATGCGCCGCAGATGCCGGTTAGGCCGATGAACATCCACAGGTTGCGTTTGTTGAACAGGCGGTCGAGCGTTGCCGCGCCCGCAAAGATATAGCAGATCTTCGCCAGCTCGGACGGCTGGAGCGACATGCCGCCCAACCGGATCCATGCTTTCGCACCGCCCTGACTCGAACCAATCAGCAGCGTGATGACCAGCAGGCAGACCGCCGCCGCGCCCATGAACACGCGCACCTTCTGCGCGCGCGTCAAATCGCGCAGGAAAAAGCCGAGGATCAGGAAGATGGCAAGCCCCATCAGAATGGCAACCAGCTGCTTGGGCATTTCGTCCGGTACGGTCGAGCCGGTGACAGCCAGCGACAGCGTACATAGGAAAAACGCTATGGTTTCCATTTCAAAGCCAATGCGCCGGAACGAGCGCAGGATGATGAAATAGCCCCAGCACACAAGCGTCAGCACCAGAAAGGTCAGCGGGATGGTGACGGTCGCCTCGTCTCCGGCAGCCACGATCAACTGCAGGGCGGTCAGCACCTGAAACAGCGTCAACAGCACCAGAGAACCCCACATGCCCGCCGGGCGGCCCTCGATGCGGCGCTCGACCATTTGCTCGCGCTTTTCCTCCACCGAGATCGGCACCAGCATGGTCGGGATACCGCCAAAGGCGATGGTGTCCCCATCCTCGACCACCGCGTATTCGTCTACGGGCAGGTCGTTGACCGTCACGCCGCCCTTGGAGCCGAGGTCGTACACCGTCCAGCTGCCGTCATCCTCACGGATCAGCGCGGCGTGTTGCCGGGAAACCGAAGGATATTCCAGCTGCACGTCGCACGAGGGCGCGCGGCCAATGATGTTTTCCCAGTGGGTGATGGGCAGGCGCACGCCGTTTGCCATGCCCAGATAGCCCCAGACCTCGTCCGGGTGCTTGACCTTCCAGAGCGAGCGGATCGCACCGACCAAAATCATCAGCGCAAGGATGGGAAACACGAAGCGGACCACCGTCGTGTACCATGCGCCGACCAGCGGATTTTCCGCCAAAAAGGCCGTCAGCGTGTCCAGCAGACGCTGCAAGGCATCATTCATGTTGAAATTCCTCCTTTCGGAAATCGAATTCTTTAACTTCTATATTATAGCACAGCTTGTCAAGGAACAAATGAACCGCCGGTAAACGAGAAAATGGATACTACTTGACAGCATCCGCACAGGATGATACACTGATAGCCAAGAGCATATAGCGACAAACGAAGTTTGCAGGAAAAAGCCGTTTGGCTTGCCGAAGGAGCAAAACTCTCAGGTGTCCGGATATCCGGATGGGGACTGTAAATGGATGTGACTCTGGAGAACGCTCCGCAGGGAGCTGCCGAAGGTGCAAAGCGTGCGGCTGGGGAAACCGCGCGTCAATCTCTCAGGCAAAAGGACAGAGTGCGAACCACAGCGCAGGGGCGGGCGCTTTTTTGCGTTTCCTGCCGCGCTGTCCGGCCGTTCTTTCAGAGTCAGACCCTAAGTGCAGGGTTCTGGCTCTTTTTGTTTGCCGCAAAAAAGAAAAAGGGGTATGTTAGAAATGTCAATGGATCAACTGGCGGATCTTGTAAGCAAGATCAGTGACATCGTGTGGAACAGCGTGCTGCTGTATCTGCTGGTGGGCACGGGCATCATCTTCACCATCCGCACGCGTTTTGTGCAGGTACGCAAATTCGGTGCAGGCTGGAAGCGGCTGTTCGGCAACTTTTCGCTGCACGGCGAAAAGGCCGGCAAGGACGGCATGAGCCCGTTCCAGGCGCTGACCACCGCAATCGCAGCGCAGGTCGGCACGGGTAACATCGCAGGCGCGGCGACCGCGCTGTACAACGGCGGCCCGGGCGCGATTTTCTGGATGTGGCTTTCCGCGTTCTTCGGCATGTCCACCATTTATGGTGAGGCTGTGCTCGCGCAGAAGTATAAGACAGTAGACAAAAGCGGCCACGTCACGGGCGGCCCGATCTATTATATCAAGGCTCGTTTTCAGGGCGGCTTCGGCAAGTTCCTTGCGGGCTTCTTCTCGATCGCCATCATCTTTGCGCTGGGCTTTACCGGCAACATGGTGCAGGCCAACTCGATCAGTGAGGCGTTCCAGAACGCTTTCGGCGTGGATAAGCGCATCATTGGTGTGATCTGCGCGGTCATCGCGGCGTTTATCTTCCTCGGTGGTGTCAGCCGCATCGCGGCCTTCACCGAAAAGATTGTACCGGTTATGGCAGGCTTCTATATGATCGGCTGTATCGTCATTTTGTGCATCAACCACGCGGCTATTCTCCCCGCGCTCCGCTCGATCTTTGTTGCGGCGTTTGATCCGCAGGCCATCCTCGGCGGTGCAATCGGCATCACAGTGCGCGAGGCTATGCGTTACGGCGTGGCGCGCGGTCTGTTCTCCAACGAGGCCGGTATGGGCTCGACCCCGCACGCACATGCGCTGGCAAAGGTCGAAAAGCCGCAGGATCAGGGCGAAATCGCCATCGTTTCGGTATTCATCGACACCTTTATCATACTGACGCTGACGGCACTGGTCATTCTGACTTCCGGCCAGCTGCAAGCGGGCGTTCCCGGCGCGCTGGAAGGCACGGCGCTGGCGCAGGCGGCGTTCAACTATGCGCTCGGCTCGTTCGGCAATGCCTTTGTTGCGGTTTGCATGCTGTTCTTTGCGTTCTCGACCATCATCGGCTGGTATTTCTTTGGCGAAACCAACGTCAAGGCGTTGTTTGGCCAGAAGGCTACTAAGATCTATGCGGCGATCGTTGTCGTATGTATCGTGATCGGTTCGGCGCTCAAGGTCAGTCTGGTCTGGAACCTGTCCGACCTGTTCAACGGCCTGATGGTATTCCCCAACCTCGTGGCGCTGCTGTTCCTGTCCGGCATTGTGGCGCGTGCCGCACATGGCGAGGACATCATGAAAAAGTAAACGTTTCTATACAAAAAAGACCGCTTTGTGCGGTCTTTTTTGTTGTTTGTCCGGTTTTGTTTGACAAGTTCCACCGATCGGGTATAATAAAGGTTAAGTCGAATAAAGGGGGACTTTCTATGCAAAAGCTGCACGGCAAAAACCTGCTTTTGGTAGGGTTTACGCTGTTTTCCATGTTTTTCGGGGCGGGCAACCTGATTTTTCCGCCGTTTCTCGGCGCCGAGGCGGGCACCGCCGCGTGGCCGGCCTTTCTGGGTTTTGCCATGAGCGCGATCGGCCTGCCTGTGCTGGGCGTGGTCGCGGTGGCGCGATCAGGCGGCCTTGCCGCCCTCGCGGGACGGGTGCATCCGCGCTTTGCCGCGGTGTTCACGCTGCTGATTTACCTGTCCATCGGTCCGTGTCTTGCCATCCCGCGCACGGCAAGCACCTCATTTGAAATGTTCGCGCCGATTATCGGCGGCGGCACGGCCAAGCAGGCGGCTTATTCGGTGCTGTTTTTCGCGGTCGCGTTTTTGATTGCGCTTCGGCCGGACAAGCTGACCGACCGTCTCGGCAAAATTCTGTGCCCGACGCTAATTGTGCTGATCGTCGTGCTGTTCACGGGTTGTCTGGTTGCACCGGTTGCAGGGCATTATGGCGCTGTGCAATCCAACTATGCTTCGCTGCCAGCGGCGGTGGGCTTCCTTGGCGGTTATCAGACGATGGACACCATCGCGGCGCTTAACTTTGGCGCGATCATTGCGCTCAACATCCGCGCAAAGGGTATTGAGGAGGATAAGCAGGTCGTGCGCGGCACGATCCGTGCGGGCTGGATCGCGGGCGCACTGCTGTTGGTCATTTATGCAATGCTGACGCATGCGGGTGCGCTTTCGGGCGCGGCGTTTCCTCTGGGCGAATCCGGCGCGGATACGCTTTCTTCGCTCTCTTATGCGCTGTTCGGCATGCCCGGCCGTATACTGCTCGCCGCCATTTTCCTGATCGCCTGCCTGAATACCTGCATCGGTCTGATCTCCTGCGTGAGCGAATACTTCCACGGACTGTTTCCGCGCGTGTCCTATCGCGCGTTTGCGGCGTTCTTCTCGGTGGCGAGCATAGTTGTTTCAAACATTGGCCTTGCGGGTATCATTCGCCTGTCCACACCTGTGCTGAACGCTATTTATCCGGCGGCAATCGTGTTGATCGTGCTGTCGTTTGTGCCGCAGCTGGCTTCGTTCCGGCTGGTCTATCCGCTGGCCGTGGGTCTGACCTGCGTCCAGAGCGTGACTGAGGCGCTTGCGCACAGTGGGCTGTCCATTCCCGTATGGACGGATGCAGTTGCGGTGTTACCGCTGACGGGCGCAGGCTTTGGCTGGGCGCTGCCTGCGCTCATCGGGCTGCTGCTCGGCCTTGTCCTGTCCCGCCGTTCACAGGCGACGGTGTGAAGAACAACAATTTTCCACAGGCCTGTGGATGCTTTTGCTTTTTCATTCATCAAAAAAGGGCGCGGTAAGCGTCCTTTTTTCGTGCCGCGTGCCTATAACAAAAAAGCAGACCGCCAAAGGTGCCTCCCGATAAGAAAACATCGTGGGGCAAGAGAGAAACGGTATAGCTTCGGCTATGCCGTTTTTCTCAT
>CALWUJ010000036.1 GCA_944384725.1 uncultured Agathobaculum sp.
GGAGATAAGCGGGATCGAACCGCTGACCTCTTGAATGCCATTCAAGCGCTCTCCCAGCTGAGCTATACCCCCATATGAAACTATCTGCTGTCAAAAACCCTGATAGAAGAGTCTGACAACAAAATATATTATACTCAGATACGGCAGATCTGTCAAGCAGAAAATCCAATATCCCGCGATATTCTGCGGAGATTTTCGGGATAAACAGCAAAACACCCGTGCGTGGAGAGAAGCACGGGTGTTTTGCGTTTGTGGGAAAGGAGATTATCAAAATGAAACGCATTCCGGTAAAACCGGAACGGTCTGTGCAAAAATCAGCGCTGGATACGACCCGATCCGTCGCCGCCAGCCAGCTTTTCGACCTCTGCAACGGTGACCATGTTGTAGTCGCCCTCGATGGAGTGCTTGAGCGCAGAAGCTGCAACCGCGAACTCGACAGCTTCCTGCGTGCTCTTGCCGGTCAGCAGTGAATAAATCAGGCCGCCGCCGAAGGAGTCGCCGCCGCCGACGCGGTCGATGATGTGCAGCTCATACTTCTTGGAGAAGCAGTATTCGTTGGACGCAACATCATACAGCATCGCGCTCCAGCCGTTGTCAAATGCGGAATGGGACTCACGCAGGGTAATGGCAACCTTCTCAAAGCCGAACTTGTCAGCCAGCTGCTTGGCAACCGACTTGTAGCCCTCGCGGTTGATTTCGCCTGCGTAGATATCCGTCGCTTCGGCCTCGATGCCGAATACGTCCTTTGCGTCCTCCTCATTGGAGATGCAAACGTCAACGTACTGGCACAGGTCGGTCATCGCTTCACGCGCCTGTTCGCGGGTCCACAGCTTGCCGCGGTAGTTCAGGTCGCAGGAGATCTTGACGCCATGAGCCTTGGCAGCCTGGCAGGCCTCGCGGCAGATCTCGACTACATTCGGGCCGAGCGCCGGGGTAATGCCGGTGAAGTGGAACCAGTCCACACCCTCGAAAATCTTGTTCCAGTCAAAGTCAGCGGTGGTCGCTTCCTGAATTGCGGAGTGCGCACGGTCATAGATGCAGACCGAACCGCGCTGGGAAGCGCCCTTTTCGTTGTAGTAAATGCCGACACGGTCACCGCCGCGGGTGATCATGCTGGTATCTACGCCATAGCGGCGCAGGGAGTTGACAGCCGCCTGGCCGATTGCGTGCGCCGGCAGCTTGGTGACGTAAGCCGCGTCCAGACCGTAGTTTGCCAGCGAAACAGCAACGTTGGCCTCGCCGCCGCCAAAGGTGAACTCGAGGTGGTCAGCCTGTACGAAACGCTCATAGTTGTACGGCTGGAGACGAACCATCAGTTCGCCGAAAGTAACGATTTTCATGTTTTTCCCTCCGATAAAGTCGTATCTTTACTGCTTGCCGACCAGATGGATCGCAAAGCCGCAGATCTCATCGGTCAGATAAATGGCGTTCAGGGTGCCGTCTGCCTTGAATTTGGCGGTGGCATCGTTGAAGGTAAAGCCGCGTGCTTCCAGTTCAGCCTTGGCAGCCGCCACATCCGGGGTGCCGATGGCGATGTGGCCGTTTTTGCCCATATAGGGCTCCTTCATCAGCTCAATATCGCTCGCGAAGAACGAGCTGTTGCCCTCTTTGACGGCAAAGCCGAACAGCGTCTGGAACATTTCAGCGGCCTTCTGCGCTTCTTCCTTGTTCGCGGCATTGATGCCGATGTGCGCCAGCGAATACTTAGCCATTGCGCGCCTCTTTCACGATCTCGACCGACTTCTTGCACAGGTCGGTGATCTCATCCCACTTGCCGTTGTCGATCAGGTCCGCAGTGACCATATAGGAGCCGCCGCAAGCCGCGATGACCGGATTCTTGACATAGTCTGCGAGATTCTTCAGCGAGATGCCGCCGGTCGGCATGACCTTGAACATCGGGAACGGAGCGCTCATCGCCTTGATCTTGGCGATGCCGCCGGACTGCTCAGCAGGGAAGAACTTGAGCACTTCCAGACCGAACTTATAAGCGGTGTGGTAGTCGGTCGGGGTGGTGCAGCCGGGGAAGATCTGAACGCCGAGCTTCTGGCAGTAAGCGACCAGTTCGGGGTCCATGCCGGGGGTGACGATGAACTGCGCGCCAGCCGCGACGGCTTCATCAATCTGGGCGGTGGTCAGCACAGTGCCTGCACCAACCAGCATTTCCGGGAAGTTGTCGCGCATCAGCTTGATGGCAGTAGCAGCTCCTGCCGCGCGGAACGTAACCTCTGCTACCGGCACACCGCCTGCGATCAGCGCCTTTGCCAGCGGGATTGCGTCGCGCTCCGGGTGGTTGAGCTTGATAACCGGGACAACACCGATGGACTGAACCTTTTTCTCCATTTCATTCATTTCGATCTTCCTCCACGTTTCGTATTATGAAATGCTGTTTCACAAATGATTTTGATGCTTTTATTATAAAACTTTACCGTCAGATTGCAAGAGTTTTTCCGAGACAATCTGTGCAAAGTTTCCCTTGTTTTTTTGGTGAAAATCCATTAAACTGGAACAAAGTTTTATAATGCGGAACGAAAGGGGCTTCGTTATGGCGGAATCCTCGTCTGTACAGTCGCTCGACCGTGCGTTCGATTTGCTGGAGCTGCTGTGCAAAAGCAGGAATGGGATGAGCATTGGCGCGTTGTCGGCCGAAACCGGCCTGCATAAGAGCACGGTGCACCGTTTGCTGTCGAGCATGTGCATGCGCGGCTATGTCCAGCGCGATGCAGCAACCAGCATTTACCGTGCCGGTATGCGTTTGTGCGAACTGAGCAGTTTTGTAATGGAAAACATGGATGTGGTGGAGCGTGCGCGTTGGCCGATGGATCATCTCAGCCGGGAAACCGAGGAGACGGTGCATTTGGTGATGCGAGAAGAGAACGACATCGTTTATATTCATAAAGTGGAAAGTGACCATGGCGCAATTCGGATGTTTTCGCGCATCGGCATGCGCCGCCCTCTCTATTGCACAGGGGTGGGCAAGGCCATTCTGGCCACATGGCCGGATAAAGAAGTGCATGCGCTCTGGCAGGAGAGCGACATCCGGCCGTGGACAGCCCATACGATTGTGTCCGAGGATGCGTTTTTTCATGAGCTGGAGCGGGTGCGTCGGCTGGGATATGCCTTGGATGATGAAGAAAACGAGCTGGGAGTGCGCTGCATTGCCGCGGCCATTCCTGATTATCGCGGACGTGCGTCCTATGCGGTTTCGATTTCCGCGCCGATCAGCAGGATGTCGGATGAGCGCATCGGGCTGCTGCGCGGTCCGCTGCTGGGAGCATGTGATGAGATCGCGGCCGCACTGGGCGGCAGCATGAGCCGCGGATAAGCGGTTACGGCGATGCAGTCCCGCAGAAGGGACAAGGGAATAGGAGTGAATGAATGGCAGTTACATTGGCGGAGATCGCGGCGCTGGCAGGCGTTTCGCGCGGCACGGTGGACCGTGCGCTCAATAACCGCGGACGGGTAGATGCCAAGGTGGCCGCGCGGGTGCGGCATATCGCGGTGGAAATGGGCTACCGCCCCAACCGCGCGGGCAGGATGTTGGCGCTGGCAAAGCATCCGATCAAAATTGGTGTGATCGTGCAGTCGGTGGAAACCATGTTTATGCACATGGTGTATGAGGAAACCCGCCGCGCTTGTGTGCGTTTGAGAAATGAGGGTGCAGAGGTGCTGCTGCGTCCGCTGGAGGGAGTGGATGCGTCGCGCCAGCTTGCCGCGATCGACGAATTGGTGGCAGCTGGGATAAACGGCCTTGCGATCACCCCCGTGGAGGATGACGCGGTGCGTGCGCGCCTGCGTACCTTGTCGGAAGAGGTGCCGGTGGTCACGTTTAATACGGATCTCTCGGAATCCGGTCGTTTGTGCTATGTCGGGCCGGATAATTACGCTTGCGGCCGCGCTTGCGCAGGGCTGATGAACCTGCTGCTGGCAGGCGGCGGCGAAGTGCTGGTGGTGGCGGGACAGGAAAACAACCTGTCGCACCGGCAGCGCGTAGAGGGTTTCTGCGATGAAGCAGCGTCGCATTTTCCCGGTTTGAAGCTGCTGCCGCCGGAAACCTGCGGAGACGATCAGCAGCTTGCTTATGATATTGTATGCAGAACCGTGCGTGAGCATCCGGATTTGCGCGGCATCTATGTTTCGGTTAACGGACAGATTGGCGCGTGTGATGCGCTGCGCGAGTTGGGTTTGCAGGGAAAGGTGCATCTGATCTGTCACGACCTGTCCGAAGCGAACGCGGACAATATCCGCGCCGGGCTGATCGACTTTTTGATCGATCAGGACGCGCATTTGCAGGGCGTTCGACCGATGGAGCTGCTGCTCGACTATTTGCTGGTAGGGGAGAAACCGGAAAGCGAACGCATTTTAGCGCGCATTGATATCCGCAATCGGTATAATGTATAAGCGCGGTGACAGAGGAGGAATTGGCGTATGATGGAACAGGTTCGGCTGCCGCATGGTGTTTTGACCCATTTCGGCGCGGCATCGGGTACGAAAAAGCCCGCGCTGGTGATTTGTCCGGGCGGCGGCTATGAATTTTGCTCGATCCGGGAAGGTGCGCCCGTGGCGCGGGCGTTTGCGCGGGACGGCATCGAGTCGTTTGTGCTGGAATATGACTGCGCCGATGTGCCGCTCGGCAAGCAGCCGGTGCGCACGCTGTCTGCGGCGGTCGCGTGGGTGCGAGAGAACGCCGCACGCTTCGGCGTGGATGCTGACCGCATCGCGGTCTGCGGTTTTTCTGCGGGCGCACATCTGGCGGGTACGCTGGCTGTGGTCTGGAACAAGCCGGAATGGTTCGAGGAAGGAACGGAACTGGCGAAGCATCGGCCGTTTGCGGCGGTTTTGGGATATCCTGTCGTTTTGGCGGGCGAATATGCGCACCGCGGCAGTTTTGTGCGTCTGGCGGGCGAGGATGCAGCACAGCAGCAGGAATTTTCGCTCGAAAAACTGGTGGATGCGGACACACCGCCGGTGTTTTTGTGGCACACGCTGACCGATGCGACTGTACCGGTCGAAAACACGCTGCTGCTGGAAGCCGCGCTGCGCAAAGCGGGCGTGCCGCATGAGGTGCATTTGTTCCCGCACGGTGTGCACGGAATGGCGCTGGCGGATTTTGAAACCTATGACCCAGTGGGCGGACGCCGTCCTGACCGGCATCTGGCGCGCTGGCAGGCGCTGTGCACGGAGTGGCTGAAGGAGCTGTGACCATGGAAATAAGACACACGCGGCCTACGGACTTACCGGAGCTGCTTAAGATTTTTGCGAATGCGCGCCGCTTTATGGCGGAAAACGGCAACCCGAACCAGTGGGGCGACCATACGCCGACTTTGGAGATGCTGGAAGCGGATATCGCGTCGGGATGCAGCTATGTCTGCGTGCAGGACGGACGGATCGCGGCGACATTTTTCCTCTCCACGGCGGGCGAACCGACCTATCGCATCATCCGCGAGGGGGCTTGGCTGGACGATGCACCCTATGGCGTGGTGCACCGCATCGCTGCGGCGCAGCAGGGACACGGCGCGGCGGCATATTGCCTTGAGTGGTGTCTGGAACAGTGCGGCAATATCCGCATCGACACGCATCAAGACAATCGGCCCATGCAGCGGCTGCTCGCGCGTCTGGGCTATACCTATTGCGGGCTGATTGACCTGGAGGAGGGGCGCGGCGAGCGGCTGGCCTTTCAGAAGCGGCGGGAGAAAGCATAAAATAAACCACCTTGAAAGAGGTGGTTTTCTTTTTGATGAAAATAAAATAAAAGATTGACTTTAATAAAATTAAAGTATATACTGAAAATAGAAAAAGGAGGTGGGTGCATGGCGATTGAGGTGGTGCCGGGCTGGATGGCACAGCTGGAGGAAGAGGACGTGGCGTTTATCAAGCGGTTTGTGCTTGCGTCCGGTTCGCTCAAGCAGATCGCAGGCGAATACGGCGTGACCTATCCAACCGTGCGCCTGCGGCTCGACCGTCTGATCCAGAAGATAGAGCTGGGCGAGCGGGAGGACGAGGACCCGTATGTGGCGCTCATCAAGCGGATGGCGGTGAATGATAAGCTGGACTTTGACACGGCAAAAATTTTGATTCACGAATACAAAAAACGCCGCGCAGACAGCACGGTGAACGGATAGGGAGGGGCGAGGATATGGCAAAACTCAATACGATGGCAATCATAGTGACGGCGATCAACTTGTGTCTGTGGCTTGCGATTCTGGTGGGGATCGTCGCATTGCAGGTGTTCCTGTCACGCCGCAAGGCATGGTGGCCGGGACTGGTGATGCCTGTGTGCACTCTGCCGGGCATACTGCTGGTTCTGCCGAATGTATTGTTCAATGCGTTGTCGGAGGCAGAAAACGCGGGACAGGCGCTGCTGGGTTCTGCGCTTTGCCTGTTGCCGACGCTAGTGCTGCTGGCGGTCTATTTTTTCTGCCGCCGCAGAGAAAAAAGCAAACAGCAGATTGATAAAATGAATATTCAAGATCTGTAAGCTGAAAAGGAGAGTAGAACATGTTTTTTCCGTTTCGTATTCTGATACTGTTGCTGCTGGTGGCAGCGGTCATTGCGCTGCAAGTGTTCTTGTCGCGCCGTAAGGCGTGGTGGCCGGGGCTGGTGCTGCCGGCGCTGGAAGTGATTTATTCCATCTTTGCAATCGTCTCTGCCATTGCCGGGTATTATGAGGTGTACGGTCAGGGCGTTCCAGTAACGGCGTCGCTCATCTGTGATACCTTCCTCGCGTTTTTGCAGTGCAACATTTTTACATTGGTGCTGCTGGCGGTTTATTTTTTCTGCCGCCGCGGGCAAAAACACAAAAAGCAGCTGGATAAAATGAACATACAGGATTTGTAAACGCAAAAAAACCGCCGTTTCGGACAGACGCATCCAAAACGGCGGTGATTTTTTATGATTCGGGCAACGCTTTGCGGCGTGCGGGGGACAGATAACTGCCGACAGCGGCAGCCATTTCTTTGGAAGCAACCACTTTATCGGCCAGTGTGACGATCCATGCGATGCGCGTGCGCGGCATGGCTGCAAGAGGGAACATATGCCGTGCAATGGCTTCGCACTCCTCACTCGAAAGGCCGAACATACATCTGGCGCGCTCTGCCGCGATATGTCCATGCACAAAGGCATGCATGCGCATGATGCGTTGGATGCCGGAAAACCGATGCAGATAGCGGCGGAACAAATCACCGCGCCAGTCATAGCCGAAAAAGTCATGCAGCAGCGCTGCACGGACAACAGAAGCGGTTTCGTCCCCGGACAGACGCATCCGGCGGGCAATCGTATAAGCCGCTTCCGCTACGGCAACCGAGTGGTCGTATACCGAATTTTCGGGACCGTGATGCTCAAACAGACGCAGCTGCTGAAAACGCGGGTGCTCCAGAATGTGTCCCACAAGCTGCTGGATCTCGCTGTCCAATGGACTCACCCCTTTCGTTAGGTTCTGTCTTTATTATAGAACGCAGTCTGCACAAAAACAATGGAAAAATTGTTACAATATTGTGACATTTTACTCGAGCGGTTCGAGCAGCCGCCGGGTGACATGCCGGTGCAGCAGCAGTGCGGCAGCAAGGCCGACGGCTTCTGCCAGCGGGAAAGCAAACCAGACAGCGGTAAGGCTGATATGGGAAAGCGCCACCGCCGCGGGCAAAATGACGATCAGCTGGCGCAGCAGCGCGACCCAAAGCGACTCGCTGCCCCGTCCCAGACCCTGCATGCAGCCTGACAGGATGACCGAAGCACCGGCAAAGCAGAACGACACGGAAATGATGCGGATGGCGGGCACGCCGAGGGCGAGCATGGCGCTCGATGCATCAAACAGGCGCAGCAGCGGCACGGGGATCAGTTCAAACAAGATTGTCCCCGCCGCCATAATGCCAACAGCAAGATACAGTGCATAACGCGTGATGCGTTCGATGCGGCGGCGGTTTTTGGCACCGTAATTGTAGCCGATCATCGGAATGAGCGCATTGTTCAGACCGTAGACCGGCATAAACAGAAAGTTTTGCAGCTTGTAGTAAACGCCGTAAAAGCTGACGGCGGTTTGGGAAAACGGCATCAGAATGCGGTTGAGACCGACCGTCAGCACGCTGAGCAGCGACTGCTGCACCGCCGCAGGCAGACCGATACGCACGATTTCGCCCAGAATACGGCCGTCCGGTCGGAAGTCGCGCAGATGCAGGCGTACATCGTGGTTGAAGCGCACATTGATGAAAAAGCCGATCGCCATGGCAATGATCTGGGACAAGACGGTGGCAAGCGCCGCGCCTGTTGTGCCAAGGGCGGGGCAGCCGAACAGGCCGAAAATCAGGATCGGGTCAAGGATGCAGTTGAGCACCGCGCCAATCAGCTGCGTGACCATATGATAGACCGTGTTGCCGGTTGCCTGCATCAGACGTTCGGCCACGAACAGCAGGAACACGCCGCAAGAGGCGACCGTGACCACCGTTACATAGCTGGTGCCCATCTCGATGACGGCGGGTATATCGGTGAACAGCGCGATAAAAGCACGACCGAACAGCAAGCCGAGCACTGCGAACACCAGCCAGAAGCACACGGACAGGAATACGCCGTTGGCAGCGACCGCGTTGGCTTCCTCCTGCTTTTTCTGCCCGAGCCGACGCGAGAGCAGCGCGTTGACACCAACGCCCGTGCCGGTTGCGACTGCGATCATCAAAAGTTGTACCGGAAAAGCGAGTGAGACGGCGGTCAGCGCATCCTCGCTGATGCGCGCGACGAACGCGCTGTCCACAATATTATAAAGTGCCTGCACCAGCATGGACAGCATGATCGGAAAGGACATCGTGATAATCAGCCGTCCCTCGGGCATGGTGCCCATCTTGTTTTCTGCCGCCATCAAACCATCTCCATTCTATGTCCTATCATACCAGAAAATGCACAAACAAAAAAGACCCGCCGGAGCAGGTCTTTGGTTTGGTGTTTTACAGCGCAACCGGAGTGTCAAGGATCATCTGCCGATACGGCAGATCCTCAAAGCCCAGAATGTGGTAGAGCGCTGCGGCGCGCGGGTTTTCCTCGGTCACTTCCAGACGGTACCTCGCGGCGGTGTTGTATTTCTCATGCACCGCGGCAATCATTTTGCTGCCCACGCCCTTGCCGCGCATGGTTTCGTCCACCATCAGTTCTTCCAGCCAGACACACAGGCCGCCCGCTTCGTTCGACCACGTCAGCGCCAGCAGGCAGTACGCCACCGGCTGGCCGTTCTCCTCTGCGATCAGGCAGTCGGCATATGGGCTGCCATGCATCAGCAGTTCGAAGGTGCGTTCCGCGTTTTGCGCGGGGATTTCATGGCAGACGGCAGGCGAATGGTAAAACGCATGCACGCTGCGGATGAAGTACTCACGGTCGCGGGACTCGATCGACCGGATCAGCATAGTAAAACCTCCTGTTTTTGGGGCTCATTCGCTCCTGTTTTCATGCAGATACGTCGCTTCCAGATCAGACAGATGCAGCTTGACCGCAAGCGGGTATTTTTCAAACGCATGCGCCAGCGAAAAGCTGCCGCCGCGTACGGAATCGTCAAAGCCGCCCATGTGCCAGCGCACCGCCATGGCTTCCTCGGTTTTCAGGCGCAGGAAACGCTCAATCAGATAGACGGATTTTTCGCCGTGCCCATAGGGGAATTGGTCGTCAATGGCATAGACAGGCACTTTTTCCCATTCGCCGCGGTCGTTTTTGCGGTTGCGCAGCTCGGTTTTGTAAAAACCGGCTTTGCACAGGTCGTGCAGGAGCGAAACAAGCGTAAAGCTTTCCAGATTATCGGTTTCCGGGTTATAGTGCTTGGAAATCAGCACGTTATACACATTGAGCGAGTGGTCGAGCAGACCGCCTTCGTAGGCTGCATGGAAGCGTGTGGACGCGGGTGCGGTGAAGAAGTCGGTCGTTTCCATCCATGCAAGCAGCTTATCTGCGCCCGGACGATGGATGTTTTTTTGATAGGTTTCGATAAACAGTTCTTTACTGGTCATGGTGTTCCTCCATTCGGGCACGGGCATGTGCCAAAAGCGCCTGTCGGGTGTTGTCCAGCATGTTGTCGACGACGGCATCCAGCAGATCGTGCAGCATTGCCCCGATTGCAGGGCCGTGCAGGCCGAGCGCGGTCATATCGTTCCCATTCACCGCAAGCTGCCGCAGCGACAGGCAGGCATCCTGCGACAGTACTGCATTCAGCCGCCGCTCGGTTTCCCACAGCGCCGCGACGTTGTCCGGGTGCGTCCCCTGACCGACGGTGTCGCCTTTTTTGATCGCCAACAGGTCGCGGAAGCGGTTTTCACCGATCTGCACCAAACGGCGGCGCACCAGCTTGTCGCTGTCGCCCAGCGGGCGGTCGTGCTGCTCGACCAGCAGCAGGATGCGTGCAATTTGTTCGCCGGAAAAGCGCAGGCGGCGCGTGATCGTCTCCGCAATCTCGCGGCTGACCTGCGGGTGCCCATAGAAATGCCCGACATCGTTTTCATCTACGGTTTTGCAGGCGGGTTTGCCGCTGTCATGCAGCAGGGTTGCCCAGCGCAAGCAGGGTTCCGCGGGCACTTGCCCGACCGCGCGGATGCTGTGCTCCCAAACGTCATATAAGTGATGCGGGTTTTGCTGTGCGCAGCCCACCATCGGGGCAAGTTCGGGCAGCACTGCCGTCAAAATATCGGAAAAGCCCTGCAGCGCCCGGGTCGCAAAACGGCCGCACAGCAGGCCGGTCAGTTCTTCGCGGATGCGCTCGGCTGCAACGCAGGACAGCCGGTTGACTTGACGCTGCATGGCTGCTGCGGTTTCTGGTTCTACCGTGAAGCCAAGCTGGGATGCAAAGCGCACGCCGCGCAAAATGCGCAGCGCGTCCTCCTGAAAGCGTGCGTCCGGTTCGCCAACGGCACGCAGCACGCCGTCCTGCAAATCATCCAGCCCGCCGTATGGGTCGCACAGGCCGCGGGACGGGTGCCATGCCATTGCGCCGACCGTGAAATCCCGTCGCGCGAGGTCGGCGGTCACATCGGGCACAAAACGAACCCCGTCCGGATGCCGCCCGTCCGAATAGCCGCCGTCCGCGCGGAAAGAGGTGATCTCCAACGGGCCGTCATCGGTCAGGACGGTCAGCGTGCCGTGCTTCAGGCCGGTTTCGAGCACGCGCCCGTTTGCAAATACCGCCTGCATCTCGGCGGGTTTGGCTGCGGTACACAGATCCCAGTCGTGCGGCTGAGCGCCGCGCAGACTGTCACGCACGCAGCCGCCGACCGCCCATGTTTCATATCCGGCATCCTCCAGCTGCGCAATGGCGCGTGCGGCGTGTGCGGGCAGATCAATCACGTTTTTCCTCTTTCTGATGAAGTTTGTAGGAGGTGCCGTCCGGATTGATGACCACGGTGTTATCCAGCTGGGCTTTCAGGCTCTGGCGAAAGCCTGCAACGTATTCCGCGCGCAGTTCCTGTTGCTCGGCTTTTTCCGCGTCGGTCAGTCCCTCGGTTTTTGCTTTTTTGGCAAGCGCGTTGATGCGCGCGATTTTTTCATCGGTCATAACTCAATTCCTCCGTCCAATATAGGATATGCATTATTATAACAAACAGCGCGGGCAAAGTCGAGCAAAGGATGTGCACGCTTGACCGGATTTTCTCAGCGTGATACAATACCCTTGTGTCAAAAATCCCCGTAAAGGAGTTTTACCATATGAAAATGGAAACCAAATGCCTGCATGAGGGCTACAAGCCCGAAAACGGCGGTCCGGGCGTGATGCCCATTGTGCAGTCCACCACCTATCGCTTTGATTCGACCGCACATATTGCGGGCCTGTTCGATATGCCGACCGAGTTCATGTACTCGCGCTTTGCCAACCCGACCTGTGACGCGGTCGAGAAGAAGATCGCCGCGCTGGAAGGCGGCGCGGGCGCGATGCTGACCAGCTCCGGTCAGGCGGCCAATCTGCTCGCCATCCTCAATCTGTGCTCCGCGGGCGACAGCTTCATTGCGGTTTCCACCATTTACGGCGGCACGATCAACCTGTTCGGTGTCACGCTCAAAAAGTTCGGCATCGAGTGCATCTGGGCGGACGCAGAAGCCTCTGAAGAAGAAATTCAGAAGCTGTTTAAGGAGAACACCAAGGCGGTGTTTGGTGAAACGCTCGCAAACCCCGCGCTGACCGTATTTGATATTGAAAAATGGGCGAATATCGCACACAAGAACGGCGTACCGCTGATTGTGGACAACACCTTTGCCACCCCGGTGCTGTGCCGTCCGTTCGAATGGGGCGCGGATATCGTCACCCACTCGACCACCAAGTACATGGACGGTCATGCTGTACAGGGCGGCGGTGTCATCGTCGACAGCGGCAAGTTCGACTGGTCGGCTTCGGGCAAGTTCCCGGATTTCACCGAGCCGGACGAGAGCTATCACGGCGTTGTCTATACCCGCGATTTCGGCAATCTGGCCTATATCATCAAGGCGCGCATGCAGCTGATGCGTGATTTTGGCTGCTATCCGGCGGCGCACTCTGCTTTCCTGCTCAATCTCGGTCTGGAAACCCTGCCCGTGCGCATGAAGCAGTACTGCGAGAACGCGCTGACGGTTGCAAAGCATCTGGAAAAGTCGGATAAGATCGCTTCCGTGCGTTATCCTGCGCTGCCCGGCAACGAGCAGTATGAGCGTGCGCAGAAGTACCTGCCGCTCGGCACCTCGGGTGTTATGAGCATTGACATCAAGGGCGGCCGCACGCCTGCCATGAAGTTCATGGACAGCGTAAAGCTGGCCTGCAACGAGGTGCATGTTGCGGACATCCGTACCTGTGTGCTGCATCCGGCGAGCGAGACCCATCGCCAGCTGACCGACGAGCAGCTGGTTGCTGCGGGCATCGAGCCGGGTCTGGTGCGTCTGTCTGTCGGTTTGGAGAACATTGAGGATATCATCGCTGACCTAGATCAGGCGCTGGCGCAGCTGGATTGAGTATAAGCCGGTCAAGCATTTGAAAAGAAGATACTATACAAGGCAGGCCGCGTGATGCGGTCTGCCTTTTGTTTGCGTGTCTTTCTTATAAAGTAGAATAGTAGTTAAACGGATGCGTGTTTTGCTGGATTGGGAAAAATTTTAACGGCTTATATATGCTGTGAAGCGGTGTCCAGCTTGAAAATTCATAGACATTTACTCGAATATATGATATACTGACCCTGTTGGACGGCGTTTTGTCCACAATGAAGGTAAAAGAAAAAACTGGATTTATTGAGAATTTATATTAAATAAAAAAATATATTAAATTTCATAAAATCCTATTGACATTTCCATGGAACAATACTATACTGAGGATGTTCCAATGAGAGAAAGGAAGGAACAGCTTGAGAATCACACATGAAGCGGATTACGCAATCCGCGTGACCTATTGCCTGGCGTTGGCAGGGGGGAAACAGTGTGCAAAGGATGTTGCGGAATCGGCGGGTGTAACGCTTCGCTTCGCACTCAAAATATTGCGCAAGTTGACCCAGTCCGGCATCACCAAGTCCTATAAGGGCGTGGCAGGCGGGTATGAGCTCAATCGGCTGCCTTCCGAAATTTCACTGGGTGAGATCATTGAATGCATTGACGGACCGATTGCAATCAATCATTGTCTGGCCAATGAATTTCAGTGTACCCGAGTAGGCAACCGGAAAGAATGCGATTTCCATCGCGTGTTCTCCGAGATCAATCGGTCTCTGCGGGAGCAGCTTTGTTCCATTACGATGGATCGTTTCCTTCCGTCCCCAAAATAAACCATTATAAAAGGATATTAGGAGGAAAAAATCATGAAGAAGTTTGTTTGTTCCGTATGCGGTTATGTTCACGAAGGCGAAGCAGCTCCGGCTGAGTGCCCGGTTTGCCACGCTCCGGCTGAGAAGTTCAAGGAGCAGTCCGGCGAGAAGACCTGGGCGGCTGAGCACGTTGTTGGCGTAGCACAGGGCGCTCCGGAAGACATCATGAAGGATCTGCGTGCAAACTTCGAGGGCGAGTGCACTGAGGTTGGCATGTATCTGGCAATGGCTCGCGTTGCTCATCGTGAAGGCTATCCGGAAATCGGCCTGTACTGGGAGAAGGCTGCTTTCGAGGAAGCAGAGCATGCTGCTAAGTTTGCGGAACTGCTGGGCGAGGTCGTAACCGACTCCACCAAGAAGAACCTCGAGATGCGCGTTGACGCTGAGAACGGCGCTACCGCTGGCAAGTTCGATCTGGCAAAGCGCGCTAAGGCTCTGAACCTGGATGCGATCCACGACACTGTACATGAGATGGCTCGCGACGAAGCTCGTCACGGCAAGGCTTTCGAGGGCCTGCTGCAGCGTTACTTCGGCTAATTGAAACCGCATAAATGAGCACTTTTTGAGAGGGAATGGGGAGACCTGTTCCCTCTCTTTTTGTGCTTGCGCCGTTCCATTGTGGATATTTTTGTGGCATTTCTTTCTTTTCCATCCGTGAAAACTTTCCACATGTGGATATTCAGTTTTTTGCCCTATATCAAGCGGTTTTTACCGCTTAATACCGAAAAATGAAGAGAAATTAACAACTTTTGAGAAGTTTTTGCTTTGCCGGGACAAAAATCAAGAAGTTT
>CALWUJ010000037.1 GCA_944384725.1 uncultured Agathobaculum sp.
GTTTTAAAGAAAGTACAAGTCCCCTCGTCTTCTAAAAATCCGGATTGCAGGGTAAGGTTGCGCACCTGCGGCGGCGTAGCGATGACAATATTCGCAAACATCTTCTCATCCGGAACGATTTCGTTTTCAATCCCACTACCTCGACACAACTGGCCTCTAAAATTTAAAAATGTATATTCTCCTGCTGCACTGCCTATACGGACATATCCTCCATTTAGGCCAAGTAGCCCACTCATGTCCCCACCAGATTTATCCAGCTTATTACCCAGCTCCGCCGCAACGGTCGTCTCCGTCCAATGCGCCGCGTTCCACGCCTCGCCGCCGTCGATGGGCGCGTTGCACTTGTGCAACTTCCCGCCATGCGTGCAGTAGTCGCCCACAGCGTAGCTGCCCTCTGGGTTGTATGCCGCAGCCGCAGAAATCGCGAGGAAAATCCCAAACGCATCTACGACGCCTTGTACCGTTGTCTCGCCTGTGCCGCCCTGCGGGATCGGCACCGCGCCGTTTTCGCCCAGGCCCGCCACGCCGTTCGGCTGGCCGACCTGCCCCCAGCTGATCAGCCCGGACGGGTCGATCGTCACGGTCACATCTGCCGCGTTGCCATACGCAAACACATAGGTCCAGTCTACCGAAAAGCCCGGGCTTTCGGCTGCGGATGGGATTGGGTCGCCGGTCTCGTCCTGCACCAGCGCGTACAGGATTTCCTCCCCGCCGTCCTGTGCCTTGGCGTAAAAGCCCAGCTGGTGCATGATGTAACCCGTTTGCAAGCCGGTATTGGACAGCAACACTCTTACCCGTGCTTTCGCACCCTCCAGCGGCACGGCAGGCTCAAGGGTCAGCACCTGCCGCTCGTCCATGACGGCGGTCTGCACCTCCAGCGCCCCGGCAGCCAGCCCCGCACCGCTGACCGCCCGCGTGAACACCAGCCCCTTTCCCGTGCCGAGCAGCGCCGCCTGTAAGCGGTGGCCTGCCTCGGTAATGACCGCGTTTGTCCAGCTCATAATGTCACCTCATGTTCTCCATAATGTTTTGCCCGCACCCCCGCAGCCGCCAGCCGCGTCACCGCCTGCGCGGAGCGCAGCAGCCATGTCACCACCAAATAAACCATATTGGCCGGGACCACGGCATACAGCATATCTCGCACGGCTTGCAGCTTTTGTGGTTCCCAAACAGGCATCTTGACCATCAACTTATATTTACCATGGTCTATTTCCAACGAATACCCATCTTCTCCGCACAAAGCGGCAAGCATTCTGCGCAGCGACCGCACCGTATAAGGCATCTGTGCATTCATTTTAGAAAGTATTGCAAAACGCCGTTCTTCCAGCGTACCGGTATCCTTTGCCACCAATCCGAAGATCTTCTCATACCGCTCGACACCACGCAGCGGCGCAGTCGTGACAAACTGCGCGTCCAGCACTTCGGTCACGCCGACAGCCAGCGCGTCGAACTCCGGCTGCTCGCCCTGGCACAGCAGCGGGAACTCGCAGGTGGTGAGCAGCACAGGCGGCAGGTAATCCTTTAGCAGCTTGCTCATGTGATCCCTCCGATCTCACCGAGCACCGGGATGCTGTCCGCCGCGATCTGCAGGTTCTTCGTCTGCCCGTCGAGCGTCGTATCCGCGATGTCCAGTACACAGGACAGGTCGAGCAGCCGCGTCTCAATCTGCGAAATGCGCACGATTGTCGCTTCCGCATCCTGCCAGCCCTCCGCCAGCTCAGCAAAGTAGGCATTGACTGCATCCTCGATCTGGCTGCGCGCAGCGTCCCAGCCCCAACCGCTGACAAAGGTGATATTCGTCCGGATATCCACTGCCTGCCCGGTCACGCCAACGACCGTAACCGTGTGGCCGATCGGCGCGATACCCAGCCCCTCGCCGTGGTTGGTCTCCGGATCAATCTCGGTCTGTACCTGCTGCACCAACTCACTTGAGGGTGCCGTATAGTCGGAGGAAATAATAACGAGCTTGACCGTCCCGCCACCGTTCCAAACCGGATACACCTTGACGCCGCCCACGCCCACGATTGCATTCACCTTTTCCTTGTAGTCGGCCACGTTGCCGCCGAATGCCTCACCGTCGATCGAAGCGTAATACTTCTCGCGCAGCGTTTCGGTCGTATCGCCGTCCTCGCCCGGGATCAGCACGCCAGTGATTTGTGCAGTCTGCAAGCCGTTCACCGTCTGGATCGGCAGCAGCTGCCCGCTGTACTGGTTGCCTGCCGTGCCGAGCGTCTCCGCCTGCAGGCGGTACACGCCCGCGGAAATCTTCTCAGTAACGGTATAGTTGACTGCGTCACAGGAAAAGCGCGTGCCTGCGGTCAATTCGAGGTCTGGCGGTGTAAATGTACCCTGTATGATCGCCGCGGTTTCGCCTTGAATGGTGATGCCGCGCTCCTTGCACCGCAGCATGAGATATTGCAGACTGGCGGTATCGACGAACGTCTCGTCCATCACAACGTCCAGTTCCATATACGCCTTGGCCAACTCGGCCGCCGCCGGGGCAAGCGCGTCGTAAATAACGCCGCCCTCGCGCTTGTCCACCGTATCCGGAACACGGTCCAGCATGCGGCCGAGAATGTATTCAAAGGTCATCTGGTCGGAGTATTTGCCGATCATACGATCACCTCGCTTTCATAGTCAAAGCTGCTCGCGAAGTCCCCCTGCGTGGTATGCACGGTGAACGTCACGGTCAGGCTCTGCCGCCCGGTGCGCTCGAACGCGAATCCGTCCACCTGCGTGATGCGGTCATCTGCGAGCAGTGCTTCCTCGATGGCGCGCCGAATCCGCGCTTGCAGATAGGCTGTCATACCCTCGCCAGACAGCTGCTTCAGCTCGATGCCATAGTTCCACGAGTAGATCGCATAGTAAAACCGTTCGGTCTGCAGGGCAAGGAACACCGCCTGCTGCATGGCTTCCAATCCGGTAGCCATGCCGGTGGACGGAAAGCCGTCGAAGCGCAGGCGGTAGGTGCGCGTCGGCTGCTCGACGATCGTAAAATCCTGCACCAGACCGTCGTTATATTCTGTCGGCAGCATCACAGCGCCCCCTTCCTATCGTAAATAAGATACTGCTGCCCGCCCTGCACGCGCAGCAAAATGAGCGTGTCGCCCACCTCGAAGGACTGTACCGTCACGCCATAGCGGACGATAAAGTATTCCTTGCCGAGGATCTTCTTTTGGTCGATCCGGATCTTGAACGGACTGAGGGATTGTACCGTTCCGAAACAGGCCTCCACGGGCTTTTTCGCTTCAAAGACACCCGCCGCGATCTGTTTGATCATAAGAACCAAATCAGGCACTGAACTCACCCCTCACGCCGGACAAATACAGGTCCATCGTGTGCAGACCGTGCGAAAACGTATGCTTGGCCTTTTCGATGCACATGTAATTGCGAATGTTGATGTCGCCCAGCCCCATGCCAACCGCGATCGATGCACCCGCTCGCGCACGCACATCGCCGAACACCTTTTTCATGGTCAACTCGCGTCGGATGACATTGTAATACTGCAACAATACCTTGGCCTTGACCTGCAGGTCGGCAGTGGACAGCGCGCTGTCCAGCTTGGCGTAATACTGCAGCACGCCCCACTTTGCCTGACTGGTCGTGTCGTTCAGCACATGCACCTCGCGCTCACCGGTATCGCCGTTGTCATAGGCCAGCTTGATGCGGTTGTATACGTCGCTGTCGATCGACGAGGTGTAGCTGTAGTCCTGTGCGGTGCTCTCGTCTATGTAGATGGGCAGAAACATATCCGCATACGCTTTGAGCGTCAGCTTGCCGAAATCGTCGAACAGGTTATATACCCGTCCCGTGTTGATAATGGTCAAGTCGGATGCATTGCCGAAGATGTCAAAGATCGTGCCTTCCTCGATGCGCTGCGGGATCTTATACTTGGTGTCCGCCAGCGTGCCGACAGTCAGGCTATAGTCGGTCGCAAGCATCTTGACCAGCTCAGCGTAGGTCTTATTTTCATAGGAAATCGTGTCCTTGTTCTTGAAATACCGCGTCTGGTCGTAGCAGGTGACGTCAATCAGCAAGCTATCCGACCGGCTCTTTGTGAACACATACCCGTAGAACACATTCTGACCGTTAAACCGGAAAGACACCGGGTTGCCCTCGTGGAAGCTGAGCGTATCGTCCTTGACGACCGTGAACTTGAGCGACGCAGGCGCACCGCTGCGCTGGGTCTCCCATACCACATCCTCCTCGAGCACTGGGTTCTGCATCTGGTTTGCGTTATTCTGGATCGTTAGCTCGACGCCCGCCTGCTGATACGCCGGCAGCTGCCGAAGATCTTCCTTGCGCGTGCCGGCGGCGCCAGTGACCGACTTGACGACCACCTTAGTGATCGGCTTAGACTGCGTTTCATTCTGCTCCGCGCTGCCCGACGCGCCATCGCCGCCGAGAACCGCCGTGCCGTACCTCACGCCCCAGTTGTTGCACTCCTCGTTCGAGGACATGAGCAAATCGAAGTGGTACACGCCGTTCTCGATCTGGATCGCGCCGCCGCGGTCGTTTACCGTATAGGTCACGCCGTCCAAACTGGTGCCCGTCCCCTGCACAGTCATCTTGGTGCCAAATGCCACCGAGGGCGGCGCGGCGCAGGTACGTTTGGACGGGTCGAGCAGATTGCCCTGTGCGTCCAGAAAACCGCCCTCCATCGCGTTATCCGCCGGATAGTAGGCGGTGAACATGGCCTTGACTGTGTTCGTCGCCGTACCAGCCCCGCCCGAACCGGTGTAGTTTGCCGTGGTATCACTATCTTTGACATAGCTCTGCGGATTGACCGGCGAGCCGTTCTTGTGCATGCCGAAGTGCAAATGGTTGCCGGTCGAAGAACCGGTCGTGCCGACGGCCGCGATCTTTTGCCCCGCCTTGACGGTCGCGCCCTTTTTCACATACAGCGCCGAACAGTGGGCGTAAAAGCTCATCAGACCGCCGCCGTGGTCGATGCTGATGTAATTGCCATAGCCGCCGTTCCAGCCCGACATCGTCACCGCGCCCGGCCCAAACGCCAAAATCGGCGTACCGGACGCCGCAGCAAGATCAATGCCGTCATGAAACTCCTGCCCGTGGAACGGACAGACGCGGTTGCCATACCCGCTGGACACATAGCTGTAACTGGGGCACGGCCATACATACTTACCCATACCGCACCCCTTACGACGGCAACCGCAGCACGGTACCGGGATAGATCCACCAGCCGTTCGAGCTGCTGGCTCGGCCGTACTTCTTTGCTGCGGCCTCGATCGTGTCTTTATTCAGCTCGTATATCTCGCTGCTGCGTGAGCCGTCCCCGAGCTTGATCCGCGCGATGTCCCACAGGTTGTCGCCGGATACGACCGTGTAGGTCGTCTCCTTCGGCTTGGTCGATGTATCGCGCTTTTCGGTGACGGTCGCGGTTGTCGCGGCCGTCTCGGTCTTCTGAAACGTGATCGTCTTGGTGCCATACGGCCGATACTGCTTCAGCTCGATCTTGGCCATCACATCGGTGCCGTATTCCTCGGCGTCCTCGTCCAGCTGGTACTCCTCGAGCGAGACCGTCATCGGCTGGCTATCCATCAGCACCGTGCCGCTGTCGTTCGTCCGGATCACCTCGAACGAAAACGGCGCGCAGCCGGTTTTAAGGGCTTCGAGCTTAGATAGGAAATACTGCGCACCCTGATACCCGCCATCGTACTGCGCAAACGAGTATGGCTGGTTAGGCAGCAGCGCGGAAAAGCTGATTTTACTCAGCCCCGGCAGCTTGAGAATGTTGATCTCGCCCTCGTTGATGAGTGTCACAGTCTTATTCTGGTTGGCCACCTTGATTGTGAGAGAGGACGGCGTCACCGGTAGCAGCACACCGTCCATGTAAAATTGATACATCTCAGATATGCACCCCCTCAGCAGCAACCGCCATCTGTTCCTGTACCTTTGCTTCCAGCAGATTTACCACGCCGTCAATGTCCATCTCCGAAGAGATCGTGTTGTTGTTGATCATTTCGATCTTGATCTCCGCCGTAGTAAAGCGGTTGATCTCCTGCCGCTCCGCGATGTCACGCAGCAGTTCCAGATCCTCGCTGGAAAGCTCGACGTCATCCGCGATCTGGTCAGTGTTATCCGCGATGTCGGACAGCAACGACGTCGGGTCAGTTGCCGTGGGAATGTCGATGCCAGACAGATCCGTGCTAAAATTCAGCTTGTCCGCGATGCTGTCCTGCAGGTTGGCGCCCCAGTTGTAGCCAGCATCCCATGCACTGCTGTACGTGATCCGCGTGTCGATCGTGGGCGCATCGCGGCTCAGCGTGATCGCGTTTTCATTCTTGCCCCACTGCAGTACGCTGTCCTGCAGGGATTCCAGACCGCCCGTCCAGTTTGTGCCAAAGATCGCATCGATGATCTTTGTCACGATCTTACCCAGAGACAGGAACCACGAAATGATGTTGCCGATCAGGTTGGCGACTGCGTCACCAAAGCTGTCGAAACCACCGTTGCACACATTGAGTACCCACTCGATGATGCCGATAAAAGGCTCTACAAAGGACGTCCATGTATACTGGATAATTGCGTTGATCAGGCCGATCACCGTGTTGAGAATGAACGCACCCGCGACGGCCAGCGCGCCAACGATAACGCCGATTGCACTGATCGACGTTCCCTTTGCCTTGTTCACAGCTGCGATCACGGCAAAGATGATGCCGACCAGTAGGATCAACCCGCCTATGATTAGCACAACCGGATTGAGTGCCATCACAGCATTGAGAATGCGCTGTGCGGTAGCCAGCGCGTTCGTCGCCGAAGCGCAGAGGTTTGTCCAGTTCGCAGCAACAGCGAAAAGCGCAAACGCTGTGGCTGTGGCAAGCACCAACGGCGCGATAATGTCCAGATTGTTCGCAACCCAGTTGATTCCCGTCAGAAGCGGCTGCAACGCCATAGTGGCTATACTGGTTGCCTGCGTCCATACGTCCGCCCAGGTCATCGGGATACTCTCGAAGCGCTCGTTGGTTTCATCTGCCGCGGCAAACATAGCGTTTTTAACAATCTCCGCTGTGATCTGTCCCTCTGCGGCCATATCGCGCAGCTCACCCGTTGTTATGCCGAGGTAGTCGTTGATCGCCTGAATGATGGTCGGCGCCTGCTCGAACACCGAGTTGAGCTCTTCGCCGCGCAGCACACCGGCGCCCATGGCCTGTGTCAACTGAAGCATAGCAGCTGCCTGTCCTTCCTGTGAGGTGCCGGCAATCTTGAACTGCTTGTTGAGCTGCTCCACAAAGGCGATAGTTTCCTCGTTGCTCGCAAAGGCATCGGGTGCCAGCAGACCCATCTTGGACACGGCTGCCGCGGTATCCGCATACGCGCCGCGCGCCCGCAGCGCCGACTGGTAGATCATCTCCTGTAGGTCGGCAGTGGATTGCAAGCCGTCGTTCATCAGGTTCAGGCGCGCCGTGGTCTGTGTCAGCATGTCCGACATGCCGACCAGCCCTGTAACGATCTTCGACCCAACAAACGCCGTGCCGAGGTGCCTGAGCGTGGTCATCAGGTTACTTGCCGGCGGCTGTGCGTTCTGTATACTTTCCCGCAGCGCTTCGAAGTCGTCCGCGGTACGCTGGATATTTTGCTGCACGGCGGCGAGATCGGCCTGAAGGTCGCTGTGCAGGTTGGTCGGCGCCGCCTGTGCCGCCAGCGACTGCATCCGCTCAAACCGCTGGTTGACCGCGTCCATACGGGCGGAAATGCGCTGTAGTACGGCACTCATACCATCCCGCAGTTGCAAGCTCTGTGATACTGACATCGTGCTTCACCTCCTTTTGGGCAAAAGAAAAGCAACCACTTTTTCAAGTGATTGCTTTTGCATATTCATTTTATCAGCGGTTACAGAATGCCAAGCCGCTGTAAATCCGCTTTGGAGAACCAAAGGTTCCCCTCCAGCGACATCATTTCAATTCCGCTGTACGTCCCCGTTTTACCGGATTTGGCAAATCCCTGCGGGAAATCCGGCACATCATAGATCGACGGCCCGGCAGTTCCCGTCAGAGAACCGGTAGCAGAAAAATAACCGCCGGCTTTGTACGAATAAGAAACAAACGTGAGTTTGTAGTCAAAACCATAAGCAGGACCGACCCATTTGCTCACATTTACCGGGGTTTTGCACCCGTTTGGCGTGATATAGACGTCATACGAATCCAGCGGCTTGTCCGTAACTTCCCCGATCGCATCCTGTTCGGCCTGATCGGCTTCCCAGTCCTCGTATTCCGTCTGCGTGGCCAGATTCATGCTGCGCGAAGTGACCGTTGCCGTCGAGGTTGCGCCGTCCCACTCTACCGTAGCTGCCATGTATTCACAGGCTGCGCGCAGCGGGATCATGGTTTTGTCGTTAATGAGCTGTGCCGGAACATCGAGTGTATAAACCACATCGGTCACCTGCGGATCGGTATAGGTCATGGTCTTGTTGCCAATCTGGAAAATCACCTCGTAGTGATCCTGACCGATGATCGGATAATGCCCGCCGCCTGCATCATAGCAGCGCGGAATATTTCTCCACACGACCACCTGCTGCGTTTCCGGCACCCATGTAACCTCTGCGCCCATGGCTTCCGTCACCTCGCGCACCGGAACCAAGGTTCTGGAATCGCGGATCAACCCTTTGATCGGCAATTCTGTACCATCCACAATGATGGTGACCGGCTCATCCGCTGCCGTTGCAAACGGAACCGAAATAGAAAGACAGAGAACCGCCATCACCAAGGCAAACAATCGTTTTCTCATATACTCCCCTCCTCTGGCTTTATCATAGCACAGCAGGAAGAAGCTGGCAACCACTTTCATCTCCGACGGCGCCGCCCGCGCGGGGCGTGCGCCTTGGCTTTTGCTTCCTGTGCGGCCTTTTTCTCGCTTTCCAGCCGCATCTCGATGGAAGCGAGAATAAATGCCCGTTCTGCGCGCGGCAGCCGCAACAAATCGGACGGCAGCATGTGCAGCTTCTGTAGGCAGAAATGCGCTACCGAAGCCTCCGTATCGCCGTCCAGAATCAGTTTTTTGCCTCGTCCACCTGATCGCGCAAAGAACGGTCAAAACCGCAGAATTCCATGATCTTGTCGAGGTAGCTGGCATACTCTCCCGGCACACTCAGAATTTTGATAATCAGATCCTCCGCGCACTTAACATGGTAGCTGTCCTGCAGCTCCGCATCATTGAGGTTCGGGAAAACCGTACAGGCCGCCGCCAGCTTACGCCCATACAGGTTGTTATCGAACGCCTGCCGGTACTGGTTTCGCTTACCTGGAATCGGCACCTGATAGGTGCAATCGCGCTGCAATGCGTCGTTCTCGTCGCTGGAAAGGCAGCGCACCTCCCATTTCATCGGCTTGCCATCCTCGTCCACAAAGCGGTCAGACACGGCCAGCTTGATGTTTTCGACCTTTTTAGCGTTCTGCGCCATGAATGCGGACAATCCGCCCATAATAGATATCCTCCTTTACTCCATGCCTTCAAGCAGATCAAATGTCTCTGGCATATCCCAATCGTCGAACGTGCCGCTGATCTCCTCATCAAGGATATCGTTGTCCGCGTTAAACTTTGCCAGAATAATGCTGTCGATCAGGCAGCCGGTATGCGTGATCGTCTGGCGCCCCGCCGATGAGGATGGATCCTCGTTGGAAACCTGAATCTCAAATGGCGTCAGCTCGCCGGTTTTCTTGTAATGCAGAAACCACTTGCGGAACACCGACTGGTTGAAATGCGCGGTGCCCTTCCACGAGCCCGACCAACCGGCGGCTTTTTTGCCCTTGCCCGTGCGGCCGAGGATTGGTATATCAATCAGGTTGATGGTTGCGGACGACTCAAAATCGTACAACTGCATCATGTTATAGCGGTTGCCGTCAATCGTCACATAGCACTCAGCCAGTGACCCATAAACCGCATCATTTGCATTCATTGTGGGGTTCATTTACTTTAGCACCTCCCTACTGTACGGTTACGACCATGTACAGCTGCTCCATGGCGGACACCGGCTGCACATAATCTGCAACCGCAACGGATTTACGCAAATCACCCTGCATAACCGTCACCTGCTCGCTATTGAAGTTCTCGATCGCGCGGATGGTCTGCAACTGGTTGTGGTGCTGCACGATATCACTCCACAGGCTGACGCGACCAGCGGCGTCGTTCTGCACCTTGCCCAGATACTTGGTGTTAAATAGCGACGCAATGTCGTTTGCGATCTGATCGAGTACGCGGATCACCTGATTGCTCGAAAAATCCGCCGATTTCTCATCGGTAACGGATACAAACGTGCTGATGTCGGTCAGCACGCGCGCCTCGCTGCCCACACGGTGCAGCATCAGCTTGCCCGCCGTGATTGCTTTCTCAAGCTGGGTCTGGGTGTAGTCCACATTCGGCGTGTACTCACCGGTATAGACCGCGTTGGTCAGGCTCTTATTGACCGCGCAGGCGGCCTCCGCGCCGGTGACCCAGTACACCAGCGACGGGTCAGTGTCCGCGCCCGCGAGACCGTTCTCCACGCTGATTACACCCTCGTAATCCGCCTTGGTGTAACGGTGCAGCACGGTCTGGAACTTGACGCCCTGCTCATCGCGCATGCGCTTTGTGAAGTTCGCAAACAGCGCCTTGATCGTGTCGTTCGTGCTGTCGCAGCCCATGACGTTGAAGCTGTACGGCTCGATCTTGTCCAGATAAGTCTGATAGGCCGCGTCCTGCACCTCACCGTTCGAGCCGCCGGTAAGGGCGATGCCGGCAGACACCGCAAGTGCCTCCTCGCCCTTCCATGTCACATAGTCGTTCGCGGTCAGCTCGGAAACGGTTTTAATGCCTTTCTGCACGTCCACCTGCGTCGCGCCGACATAGGTCGAAACGTCGTAAACCTCGTTTTCGGTTTCCTCGAACGCCTCGTTTTGCGCAATGACGACCTTCAGATTATTGCCCACCGTGCCCGGATACTTCGCATCCGCGTACTGGCAGGACGCTTTCACGCCGCCCGTGTTCAATCGGAACACATGCAGGGTCTGCGCATTCGCGAAGATCTCCCGCAGCGGGCGCAGCGCATTATCCGTGTACGCATGACCAAACAACTGCAAGCTGTTCTTCTGGAAATCGCCGCTCTCAACTGTGAATACCTCATTTTCTGGGCCCCAGTCCAGCGCCAGCGGGAAGGCCGCTGTGCCGCGATCGGACAACGTCACAGAAGCGCGCGCCGCCGAAACGAAGTTGATGTACGCGCCGGGCAGCACCTTGTTCTGTACGGTAAACGTACCGCCGCCAAGTGCCATAGCTTATTTCACCTTGCCTTTCATAAAATCATCGACCAGCGCGTCTACCTCGGCATAGGTGTAGCGCTGGCCATCCTGCAACAGCACGCCCAACAGGTCGCGCCGCCCGCAGTATTTGGAAAACGCCAGCAGCTGCTCTTTGGTAAAAGCGGGCGTTGCCGACGTTTTCGGTTCTGTCTTTTTTCTGGTTGCCATTTCAGCCCTCCGTTTCTGCTACGCTCGTTTTGAGCTGCAGGACTTCCATGCGGTATTCTTCCGGAAGCTCACGAACAAACTGCCGGTAGCTGACGAAGAAGTGCAGCACGTCATCCGTGATCTCCCAGTTCAGCCCAGTACCGCGCAGACTGGCCAGCTGCCGCAGCAGGAAAACCAGTGTTTCTGCCACGCGCCGGCACTGCTCACGCGGCCGCTCCCCTTTGGGGAAAAAGCGCACATCGAAGTGCTGCACGATCTCGGTCCGGCGGTTCGGATACGGGGTGACATCCGCGCGCAGCTGGTGGATCGCAAAGCACGGTTCCGTGAAGCCCTGCTCAATTTCCTCGGTATAAACGTCGTACTGTTCTTCCGGGTACTGCGTGCGCAGCGCGTTGCAGATCTCCTTTATCACGTCAATCATGTACTGCCCCCATTCATCAGCCGACGCAAGAACTGGTTCGACCGCTTCCCGATCACCTCGGGCGCCAGCCGCTCCACGTCGATCACAGAGAGCCGCAGCATAAAGAAGCCCTCGCACCAGCCGACAGTCTCGCCATGCACAACAACGCGATGGCCGTTCTCGACCCACGGCGCGTATTCCGTGTTGTTGTAGATCTCGATCTCGAACATGTCGCCCCGCTGCCGCACCGAGGTGATGAACCAAGTCCGCCGCAGCTGACCGGTATCTACCGGCGTGCGCCGTTTGGTTCTGCGAAGCAGCATGTTACCCAGCTCCTGCAGCACCTCGCGGGTGAACTGTTCGCTCGCCTTGATCTCGACCGCGTTGCGAAAGCGGTCGGCCATGGCACGGAATTCGGAAAAATCGCATTTGCCCCAGCTGGCCATCACGCCCTCCCCTTTCGAGTGACAGACAGCTGCTGGTGCGTCGGGTAGGCGATGCCCTCGCCGCTGTACCGCAGCGTGTAGGTTGCGCCGTACTGCGTCACCGTTATCCGGCAACCCGTGGGGATCGTCAGATCAGGCGCGCAAAAAATCGTGCCCTGATAGGCGATCTCGCCCGCATCCTCTCCCTGCACTCCGTCCGGTGTGCCGGAGAAGGACAGCGCGCACGGCTGCCCCTCGTACAAAACTGCGTCTGGTGTGACGATGGTCTCCCCGTCCACGTTTTCCTTTTTGCTGCCCGTGACGGTCATCACGCCGTCATAGGTCATTTCGAGCCACTTACGCTCCAGTTCAGGATTGCCCAGCACGCGCTCACCTCCGCATCTTCCGGAAAGTGTTCAGCTGTGCGCGGTAATCGGTCAGGAATTCGTTGCCCGCCGTGATCTGCGCCATCTGTTCGGCCACCGATGCAAACGAGTAGGATGTATCTCCGCGCGACACGCTCTTGGCTTCCGGTTGCAGCTGTTCTGCGGTCAACTGGGCGCTGAGGTAAAGGCCGCGCGCCATCAGCACCGCAGTATTCAGCAGTTCGTCCGGTGCTTCGGTCAGATTGCAGTAATTGCAGATCTGCTCCAGCACCAGCTCGCTGGCAAACTCAATCGCCTGCGGCGGCGCCGTCGGCAGCAGTATCGTCATTCTCGCCTGCAGCGTTTCCTTCGTCATCCTGCTTCTTCCCCTTCTGCGTCTTGGACTTGGCGGTCTTACCTGCCTCGGCTTCCGATTTGGTGTCCGCATGGGTTTCGACCTCAGGCTCGATCTTCTCGACCGTAAAGCCTCGCCCGCGGCACCATTCCGCCATCCACTTGTCATCGGTCTGCGCTACGCCGTCCACAAAGTGCAACGAGCCGAGCACCTCGTTATAATCCTTCTGTTTGGTCGTAATCCGGTACATCTTCGCGTCCTCCTTACTTGACCTTGACGTTGCGCAGCACGCCCGCCGCGCGCGTCTTCTTCAGTACGGTCGCTGCCACCATCTCAACGTCGCCCGACTTGACCGCACCGGCCGTGGAGAAGTCCGGCAGTGTGGTGTTGATGATCTTGCCGCCCATGGGAGAAACCGCGTGGAAACCGTCCAGACCAAAGCGCACCGCGTAGAGATCGGTCAGGCCGGTCACGCTCTCATTGCGTGTCACGATCGGCACGACCGGCGTCTCGGTCGAGCCGTCGAAGTAATACTGCAGATCGACCAGCGGAATATCGTTGTACGCCTCCACCGTGCGGCCGAATGCGTCCTCGGCGTGGGTCAGATAACCGGCACGACGAGCACAGGCCTTGATCTTGGTAATCAGCGCACCGTTTGCCATGAACATGGTAGGTCTGCCGTCCAGCTCGGCCAGCAGCGCGTCCACCATGTCGAGCATGGTCTTGTAATTCTCGTCGATCTTGGCCGCCGTCGAAAGGTCGATCACACCAGCAGTGTCCTTATTCAGCTCGGTCGAGGTGTCCACGAGCATCTTGTCCAAACCGTCAAAACCCGCGGTGCCCTTGTCACCGTTGATCGCGGTATAGTGGAACAGGTTAATCGTCGCGTTGATCTTCTCCTGCAGCTGGAACTGCACTTCGTTGATCTGGCCGTTCGTGGTGTTCGCCAGAACGCGGTCTACCTGAAAGCTGCCGCCGAAGATCTTCAGCTCGACTGTCTTCTTTTCGCGGTCGGCTTCCTTCGGCGTATACTCCGCGTTCAGCTCACGGAATGCGGCGGTCGCGGGCGTCTTGAGCTGGGTATAGCCATACGTCAGCGTCGACCCTCCGGTGCCGGGAGATACGCAGTTGTCAAACGTCAGTGCGTCGAGCAGCTGCGAGCCTCGGCGAAAATTGTCAATGACCTGCTGGTCAACGTGGTCGGCCATACCGACCTTTGCCTGTGCAAGCGTTACGGGCATTTGTCATCTTCCTTTCTT
>CALWUJ010000038.1 GCA_944384725.1 uncultured Agathobaculum sp.
TACCGGCACATACTTGCCCTGGAAGCCCGTGAACTGCTCCGCAACATGGAACGGCTGCGACAGGAAGTTCTGGATCTTACGGGCGCGGGCAACCGTCAGCTTATCCTCGTCGGACAGCTCGTCCATACCAAGGATGGCGATGATGTCCTGCAAATCCTTGTACTTCTGCAAGATGGACTGTACCGCACGCGCGACCTCATAGTGGTCGATACCAACTACGTCCGCGGTCAGGATACGCGAGGACGAGTCCAGCGGATCAACCGCCGGATAAATACCCATCGACGCGATATCACGCGACAAAACGACCTTCGCATCCAGATGCGAGAACGTGGTCGCCGGCGCGGGGTCGGTCAGGTCGTCCGCCGGGACGTAAACCGCCTGTACGGACGTGATCGAACCCTTCTTGGTCGAGGTGATACGCTCCTGCAGCGCGCCCATTTCGGTCGCGAGCGTCGGCTGATAGCCTACGGCCGACGGCATACGGCCGAGCAGCGCGGAAACCTCAGAACCCGCCTGCGTGAAGCGGAAAATGTTGTCGATAAACAGCAGCACGTCCTGTCCCTCGACATCGCGGAAGTACTCCGCCATGGTCAGACCGGAAAGCGCCACGCGCATACGTGCTCCGGGCGGCTCGTTCATCTGACCGTAAACCAACGCAGTCTTGTTGATAACGCCGGATTCCTGCATTTCGTTATACAGGTCGTTACCCTCACGGGTACGCTCGCCAACGCCGGTGAATACCGAAATACCGCCGTGCTGCTTGGCGATGTTGTTGATGAGCTCCATGATGATAACCGTCTTGCCGACGCCCGCGCCACCGAACAGGCCGATTTTACCGCCCTTGGCAAACGGCGCGATCAGGTCGATGACCTTAATGCCGGTTTCGAGGATCTCAGTTGTAGACTCCTGATCCTCATAGGAAGGAGCGGGACGGTGGATGGGCCAGCGCTCCTCGCTCTCGACCGGCGGCTTGTTGTCCACCGGCTGGCCGAGCAGGTTGAAAATACGGCCCAGATTGTTGTTGCCGACCGGAACCGTGATCGGTCCACCGGTATCAACGGCCTTCATGCCGCGCACCAAACCGTCCGTGGACTCCATCGCGATGCAGCGCACGGTATCCTGACCGATGTGCTGCGCAACCTCGACCGTGATAACACTGCCGTTGTTGTCGATCGTGATGGCGCTCAGCAGCTTGGGCAATGCGTCGGCAGCAAATTTAATGTCCAGCACCGGTCCGATAATCTGGACAACGGTGCCAATATTCTGCTCACTCATTGGCAAAACTCCTAATTCGTATCGTCCTATGCGCCGGCTTCGCCCGAACCCGCAACGATCTCGGTGATCTCCTGCGTGATGGCGGCCTGACGTGCACGGTTATAGGACAGATTCAGATTTTCGATCATCTCGCTGGCATTGTCGGACGCAGCCTCCATCGCCATGCGGCGCGCGGACTGCTCGGAGCAGTAGCTTTCCACCACCGCGCCATACAGCACGCCGTACAGGTATTCGGGAATGATCGCGTCAAACACTGCCTCGGGAGAGGGATCGTATTCGGTCAGCACACGCGCGCCCGCGGTCTTTTCGCCTTGTTCGCTGCGCTCAAAGCTGGCAGGCAGCAGCTGGATGCACTTGGGCTCCTGCTGCAAGGGCGAGACAAAGCGGGTGTAGCAGAGGAACACCTCGTCCACCTGCCCGCCGCGGAACAGGCCGAGCATACGCTCGACGATCTCATGCGTGTCGCTGATTTTCATGGTTTCGGCAATGCCCGGATAATCCGCCGCAACCGGCCAGTCGCGCTTGGCGTAATACTCCTGCGCCTTTTTGCCGATTGTAACAACCTGCGCGTTTTTGCCCTGCATTTCAGTGGCTGCCAGCTTGAACAGGTTGGCGTTGTAGCCGCCTGCCAGACCGCGGTCACCCGCGATGACGATATACAGGCTGTTCTTTACTGGGCGGCGGCGCGTGTAAACCGAATCGCCGTCCCGCGTTTCCGCGGCCAACCGGGTGATGGTCTCATACATCGTGTTGAAATAGGGCCGCGCGGCCAGCGCGCGCTCCTTGGCGCGGCGCATTTTGGAAGAGGCCACCAGCTCCATTGCCTTGGTGATCTGCATGGTGGACTGCACCGACTTGATGCGGCGCTTGATGTCCTTCATGTTTCCGGAAGCCATTGTTCAGTCCCCCTTCCGCCTTAATGCTCGGAAAGGAACTTTGCTTTGAATTCCTCGATCGCTTTCGTCAGCTTCTCCTTGATGTCGTCATCCATCTGCTTGGTGGCGCGGATGGTCTCGGGAATGTCGCCGTAGACGCCGTCAATAAACGCAAACAGCTCTTTCTCGAACTCGGCCACCTTATCCGCCGGAATATCGAGCAGCTGACCGGAAATAACCGCAAAAATGATGATAACCTGCTTTTCGACCGGGATCGGGCTGTTCTGCGGCTGCTTGAGCACTTCCACGATGCGCTCGCCCTGATTCAGACGCTTCTTGGTGTCCGCGTCGAGATCGGAGCCGAACTGCGAGAACGCCTGCAATTCGCGGTACTGCGAATATGCCAGCTTGAGCGTACCCGCAACCTTCTTCATCGCCTTGATCTGCGCGTTGCCGCCAACACGGGATACCGAAATACCGGGGTTAACGGCAGGACGGATGCCGGAGTTGAACAGCTCGGTCTCAAGGAAGATCTGGCCGTCCGTAATCGAAATGACGTTGGTCGGGATATATGCCGAAACGTCGCCCGCCTGCGTCTCGATGATCGGCAGCGCGGTCAGCGAGCCGCCGTCCTGGATGTTGGCTGCGCGTTCCAGCAAACGGGAATGCAGATAGAATACGTCGCCGGGGTACGCTTCACGTCCTGGCGGACGATGGAGCAGCAAGGAAAGGGCACGATAAGCGACCGCGTGCTTGGAGAGGTCATCATAAATGACCAGTACGTCCTTACCCTTATGCATAAAGTACTCACCGATCGAGCAGCCCGCATACGGCGCGATATACTGCAGCGGCGCGGACTCGGATGCGGTCGCAGCGACGATGCAGGTATAATCCATAGCGCCGTTCTGCGCCAGCGTCTCGGCCACCTGTGCAACCGTCGAACGCTTCTGGCCGATGGCTACATAGATACAGATAACGCCCGTACCCTTCTGGTTGATGATGGTGTCCAGACAGATCGCGGTCTTACCGGTCTGACGGTCACCGATAATCAGCTCACGCTGACCGCGGCCAATCGGGATCATGGAGTCGATCGCCTTGATACCGGTCTGCAGCGGTACGTTAACCGGCGCACGCTCGATGATGCCCGGCGCGGGGCTTTCGATCGGGCGCGACTCGGTGGTATGGATCGGGCCCTTGCCGTCGATCGGCTTGCCCAGCGCGTCTACAACGCGGCCGAGCATAGCCTCGCCCACCGGCACCTCCACGATGCGGTTTGTGCGTTTTACCGTGTCGCCTTCACGAATATCCTGATCCGAACCCAGGATTACGGCGCCGACCAGATCCTCCTCGAGGTTCTGCGCCATGCCGTATACGCCGCCCGGAAATTCGAGCAGCTCACCGGACATGCAGTTTTCCAGACCGTGAACATGCGCGATACCGTCACCGACGGTGACAACCGTACCGACGTCGGTCAGCTTGATCTGGCTCTGGTAGTGCGTGATCTGCTCTTTGATAATATTGCTAATCTCTTCGGGGCGTAATTCCATAAAGTCACCTACTTCCTTACGCGATAGTATTGGTCAGCCGTGCGGCAATCTCGCTCAAGCGAGTGCGCAGGCTGGTGTCGAACTGCTCGTTTCCAAGCTTTACGACAATGCCGCCGAGGATGCTTTCATCCACCGACGTTTCGAGCACCACCTGTTTTCCGGTGACGGCGCTCATCTTTGCTTTCAGCTTTTCGGTCAGTGCTTCGCTCATCGGCTTTGCCGTGACCGCATGCACCTCCACGATGCTGTTTTCAAAGTAATACTGTTCTTTATACGCCTGATACATGCTCTGGATCAGACCGACGCGGCCCTTTTCCGTAATCAGCATCAGGAAATTGAGCAGGAATTCCTCAATTCGCCCTTCAAACACCTTGCGCAGAACATTCTGCTTATCCTCCAGCGCAATGGACGGCGTCAAAAGCATCTTGAGAAAATCAGGCTCACGCTTGAACACCTCGCAGACCGCGGAAAGTTCATCGAGATAGGCTTTTTCCTTTTTCTCGTCCGCAGCCACTTCATACAGGCTCAGCGCATAGCGTTCGCTTACAATATCAGCCACCTGCGCTCACCCCACCTTGTCGATGAACTCTTCGATGAAGCGCTCATGATCCGCATCCTTGATGTCGCGCTCGACAACCTTGGAGGCGATCATAACAGAAAGGCTCGCGACCTCGTCCTTGAGCTCATTCATGGCCTTCTTGCGCTCCTGCTCGATGGTGCTCTCGGCCTTCTTCATCATGGCAGCAGCCTGCTGCGAAGACTCCTTGAGGATTTCCTCGCTGCGCACGGTCGCGCGGCGGGTAGCGGAACCGACGATCTCGGCGGCTTCCTCCTTGGCCTTGGCCAGACGCTCGGTGTATTCACTGCGCATCTGCTCAGCCTCAGTCTGTGCCTTTTCCGCATTGCCGTACATAGCCTGTACCTCTTCTTCGCGCGCAGCAAGCATCTTGCGCACGGGCTTAAACAGGAACTTCTTGATGATGGCAAATGTAATCAGCGTATTGCACATCGTCACAAGGATGTTCCACCAGTTGATATAAACAAAGGACTGAAATACGTCCGGCACTGTTTTACCTCCTTCCCAAACGGAAGTATGCTCCGTTCATGCTGTAAAGCCGGTTCTTTCCTTAGAACTGGCCGACGAACGGGTTGGCAAACAGCAGGATCAGCGCAACAACCAGCGCGTAAATACCGGTGGACTCGGCCATAGCGATACCGAGAATCATGGTACGGGTGATATCACCCTGCGCTTCGGGCTGACGGCCGATCGCCGCACACGCCTGACCAGCGGTGTAGCCTTCACCGATACCAGGGCCAAGACCCGCGATCATCGCCATACCAGCGCCGAGGGCGGACATACCTGCTACAAATGCTTTGGGATCCATACTTTTTTCCTCCTGAAAATGTTGTTGTTCAAAATTTGAGAATGGATTCGGTTTGTTGATTGTTGTACTCCATGCCTCAGCCGCTGCTGCGCGCATCACCTACATAAGCCATGGTCAGCATACTGAAGATGAATGCCTGCATGCAGGCGGTAAAGCAGTCAAAGTACAGCGAAAGGACGCCGGGGATACCGATCTGCAACAGCGGCACCGGCAAAAAGCCCAGAACCGCGTTTGACAGCACTTCGAGCGCACCCATCATCAGGGTCGAAATGACAAGACCGCCCGCCATGTTGCCGAAATGACGGAACGACATGGAAACCGGCGTTGCCACCTCGCTGAGTACGTTGAGCGGCGCCATGACGAAAACCGGCTCAAGGAAGCCCTTCAGATAGCCGCCGAGACCGCCGTATTTGATCTTGTTGAACGTGATCAAAAAGAACGTGATCAGCGCCCAGCCAAGCGTGGTGTTCAGGTCGGCCGTTACCGGACGCATCCAGAACAGCGTGGCCAGTGAACCAAATAGCGAGCTCATCAGCAGCGTTGCAATATAGGGCGAAAATGCCCGGCATCCCGGTCCCATCGTGCTGTCAACCAGATTGTCAATCATGATGACCGCTTTTTCTGCAAACGCCTGTTTCCCTTTCGGGATCTTTTCCATGCGCCGGGTCAGAAAAATACATAGGAACAGGATGAACACCATCACGATCCATGCGTTGCGCATGGTTTCCGTGATTGGCAGATTGGGGTTACCGAATAGATATCCCAGCACCTGTGGGCCGTTTATTTCAACATTCACCGTCTAACCTCCTTTCCTCTGAACTACATTATACCAGAGCAGCACAACTTTCGGAAAGAAGAGCGGAAGCACGGCTGCCAGCGGATGGATAAACGGCGCTTTGATCGCCGCAAATACCACAAGGCCGGTCAGCACATAGCGGAAAAAATAGCCGCGCCGCACAATGCGGGTCGCCTGCTCCGGTGGGAACAAGGCAGCTTTGGCAACATTGTTGCCGATCATACGGAACAAAACCAGCGCATAGCACGCGCCCAGCAGCAGGCTGATGCCTGCTCGCCACACCTCGCAGCCGGCCAACACAAAAATGCCGAAGGCAATCAGCGTCAGCGGCACGATCCCGCGCAGCATCCGCGCGGATTCCTCCCGCACGATTTGCTTTCCCGTCACGGCAGCTTCTCCTTTCTTTCGCTTTCTCTGGCTTTTCGCTCGGTGAACCGCAGGAAGTCCCGCAGTCCGCAGGCTGCAACCGCTATCCCGAGCAGGATTCCGAAAATCACCACGCCGTTGCCCCATCCAAATCGGTTCCGGAGCCAGAGCGCCCCGAAGCAACAGAGTACCGGCGGTGTGACAACTGTGAACCCGACCTGACTGAAATAAATCAGGTAATGCAGCACACTCCAGTGATCCTTTTTTTGACTCAACCGCATTCCCCCAGATAGCCGATTTGATATCTTGAGCACAGCTGTGCCGAACAGGTCAAACTGCCCTTTCCGCATATCGTTTTTATTATACCTAACCAGATCAAAAAGTGAAACACTTTTTATCAGAAATTTCTTAAAAAAATTTCTTCTTCCCTCTCCCTATTATGCAAATCACACATTTTTTCATGGACAAACGACGTATACGCTTCAAACATCGCCAAATTTAGTGTATTTTCGTTTGACCAGCAATAGTACCTTGCCCTGCCCCGTGCGCGGCTATACCTCTGCAAAAAAGAAAAAGCAGCGACCCAGTCGCTGCTTTTTATCATGTTGCTATCGCCGCTAAGTATCCGCTTACAGGAAGCGCTTCATACCCTCGGTCGCCGCAGACGGCTCCTCGCTGAGGGAAACCGTAAAGTTCACGCTGTGCTTTGCAGAGAACTGATCGAGCATGTTCAGGAACTCCTCAGCCTTTGCCACGTCCTTGATGCCGGTGATCTTATACAGGCCATCAATAAACACGCGCGTAATATCATAGTTACCGGCGTGAATGCCGCACAGGAATCCAAGCAGGCTTGCATAATCCTTGATCGGGTAATCGGTTGCATCAATCAGGCGCGCATCATGCGAAATATCAAAAGTCAACTTGTTGCCGCGCGAAATGCAAACGACGCTTCCCTTTTCTTCTTGTACCGCGGTATTGACCTGGTCAATCAATTCCTTGGTCTTACCAGAGCCAGTGCCGCCAATAATCAGTTTTACCATAGTTTATATCCTCCCAACCTTTGAGGTTGCTTTTAGTGTACCATAGTTTGCCCCAAACCTCAAGCCTGATTTGCAAACTTTCCGTCATTTTGTCCATATTACGCTGCGCCGCTTCCTACCAGTTTTCCCAGGAACGCCAGCAGCAGTCCCGGAATGCTTCGCGCTTCAACGTCCTCAGCCGCCGTGATCGGAAGCTGCAGCAGGGTCTCTCCCCCGCTTGTTACAATCAGTTCCCCGATCTGCTGTCCTGCGGTAATCGGCGCTTGCAACGACTCCGGCAAATTCAATTGCGTTTCCAGCTGTGCTGCTTTTTCCTTTTCCACGACGATTGACTGGTCGCTCTGCAAAACCGGATTGACAAAGTCCGCGCTGCCCAGCTGCACCGGCACCGGCTGCAACAAATCATCCGGCGGCGTATAGACCGTGAAATTGGCAAAGCCATAATTGAGCAGCGCGGATGCATCCGCCATGCGGGTCTCCTTTGTCGGCGCCGCCATGACTACCGCGACCAAACTCAAGCCGTCCCGCTCGGCGCTTGCCGAAATGCAGAACCCCGCCTCTGCAATATAGCCCGTTTTCAGTCCGGTGAGCCCCGGATAGCTTTTGAGCATTTTATTGGTGTTGGCGAGCGAAAATTTTCCGCCGCGGATGCTGTCCATCCAGATGCCGGTGTATTCCAAAATTTTCGGATGCCGCAGCAGTTCGCAGGAAATGAGCGCAATATCCCGCGCGGAGGTCATGGTTTTTTGTCCCATGCCGTCCAGCCCGTTGGCGTTGATAAACTGCGTGTTGGTGCAGCCCAGCTCCGCTGCACGCTGGTTCATCCGTTCGACAAACGCTGCCTCTGTGCCTGCCAAGTGTTCCGCTACGGCTACCGCGCAATCGTTTGCCGATCCCACTGCAATCGCCTTGAGCATATCATTGAGCGACATCTGTTCACCCGGTTCCAGCCAGACCTGCGTGCCGCCCATCGAGCAGGCGTATTCGCTGCCCGTAATCATGGTGTCCAATGTGACTTCACCGCGCTCCAACGCCTCCATTGTCAGCAGCATCGTCATGATTTTCGTCACCGACGCCGGTTGCAGCTGCTCATCGGCATTGTACGCAAACAGCTCCTGCCCGTTGGCCGCATATAACGCGGCGGACTTGGCATTGAGCGCCCCCATCTCCGGCAGCGCCGCCGCCTGTACCAGCAGCATCCCGCCCAGTATGGCGGCGCAAATCATTTTTTTCACAGCCAACCACCCTTTCACCCCATCTTATGCTCATGCCAATGCAAACATGCCTTTTGCATTGACAAACGTGCCGGAACTGTTTTATGATTATAAGGTTGGAAATCGGAGGGAATGGATTTTGCTCGAAAATATTCAAATATTGGTCTCACAGATCTTTGTTATGTTTTTGCTGATGGCGGTCGGTTTTGTATGCGTCCGGCTCAAATACCTGAATAACGACGGCGCCGGCCAGTTATCGCTGATCCTGACGCGCATTATCGCGCCTTGCGTTATCATAGATTCCTTTCAGCGCGAATTCGATCCTGCGCTCGGCATTGATCTGCTGGCTGCCGCAGGCTGCGCGGTCATCGCTATGGGGCTATCCATTGCCGTAAGCCATTTCCTGTTTCGTGCCAACGGGCCGCACAAGAACTTTGCTGACAAACGCATGTGTTTGGTATTCACCAACTGTGGCTTTATGGCGCTTCCGCTGCTGGATGCACTGTATGGCTCCTATGGTTTGTTTCTCGGCTCAGCCTTTATCGCAGTCAACAACGTGCTGCTCTGGAGCTATGGCGTTTCTCAGCTGTGTCGAGACACCACCGGCGCACAAAAGATCCGCAACGCCACCCTTAATCCCGGCACAGTCTCGGTGGCTATCGGGCTTGTCTTTTTTCTCACCCCCCTCAATCTGCCGCAAATCCCCGCGACCTGTATCTCTTATCTGGCCTCGCTCAACACGCCGGTTGCCATGATTATCTTAGGTGCGTTTCTTGCGCAATGCAACCTGCGCTCCTGCTTTCAGGACAAGCAGGTTTATTGGGTCACAGCCCTGCGCTTGCTTGTCCTGCCGCTGATCACGCTGGCGATCTACCTGCTGCTCCCGCTCGACAGCGTTTTGCGCAATTCCATGCTCATCAGCGCCGCTGCACCGGTCGCCATGGTCTGCTCTATGTTCGGACAGGTATACGGCACAGATTATCTGTTTTCCACGCGTGCGGTCGCCGTTTCCACTATTCTATCCGCCCTCTCCATACCTGCACTGATTGCTCTCAACGGTCTGCTTGGCGGATGAAACCCCGATACAAACAAAAACAGACTGCGAAATACGTTCGCAGTCTGTTTTTTTGCACTCTTTTGCTGCCGCAGTCAGTCTATTTCGATCAATACCGGGCAATGATCCGAACCAAACACATCGCTTAAAATACGGGCATCCTTCACGCGTTCCATAAAACGGCTGGACACCAGAAAATAGTCGATACGCCACCCGGCGTTCTTCTCACGCGCCTTAAAGCGATAGCTCCACCACGAGTACGCACCAGTCACATCCGGATAGAAATGGCGGAACGTATCGGTGAATCCCGCTGCCAACAGCTCGGTCATTTTGCCGCGCTCTTCATCGGTAAAGCCCGCATTGCGGCGGTTCGTCTTGGGATTTTTCAGGTCGATTTCCTTGTGCGCAACATTCATATCGCCGCACACAATGACCGGCTTTTCTGAATCCAGCTTTTGCAGGTAAGCACGGAAGTCGTCCTCCCACTGCATGCGGTATTCCAACCGCTTGAGCTCATCCTGCGAGTTGGGCGTATAAACCGTTACCAGATAGAATTCGTCGTAATCTGCGGTAATGACACGACCCTCATGGTCATGCTCATCGATACCAAGCCCATAGGTCACCTGCTGCGGCTCGTTTTTGCTGAACAGCGCCACACCCGAATAACCTTTTTTCTCCGCCGAGTTCCAGTATTCGTGATACCCCTCGACCTGAGGCGCCTGCTCGGGCTGCAGCTTGGTTTCCTGCAAGCACATTATATCCGGCTGCTCTGCAGCGAGAAAGTCAAAAAATCCCTTGCCCACGCAGGCACGCAGGCCGTTTACATTCCAAGAGATCAGCTTCATGGTAGCTCCTTTTACGCTGTAATTTCTACGGTGTTCCCATCGGGGTCCAGCACGCAGCTTTCATAATATCCGTCCCCTGTTACACGCGGACCGCTGACAACTGTATATCCATCCGTTTTCAGCCGTGCAGTCAGTGCATCCACGTCCGCGCGCGACTCTGTCTGAAACGCCAGATGCGCCCAGCCGATATGCATCCCCTCTGCGGCAGATCCCAGCTGCGGACGTGTCATCAGTTCCAACCGCACACCATCCGCAAAAGACAGGAAATAGGTTTGCAGACCGGTTTTGGGGTTGTGATACAACGCGCCTGCCACGCCGCCAAAATAGGTTTCATAAAACGTGCGTGCCCGCGCAAGATCATTGGTATACAGTGCGATATGTTCAATCCTCATCGCATTTCCTCACCCGTGCAGAATGCCGCTTTCGTCAATGCGACGCACAGCTTCTTGCATCCGCTCCGGCGGCACGACCAACGCAAACCGCACATAGCCTTCGCCGTGTGCACCGAACGAGCTGCCCGGCACGCAGATGACGCCAGTCTTTTCCATCAGCTCCAGCACAAAATCTACGGAAGAAGCAAACCGCGACGGAATCTTTGCCCAGACAAACATTGTACCCTGTGCATCCGGCACATCCCAGCCGATGCTTCGCAGGCCGCCGCACAGCGCATCGCGCCGCGCCATATAGCCTTCCCGGTTGCGGAGGACGATATCCTGCGGCCCGGTGAGGGCTGCAACCGCGCCCGCCTGAATCGGATAAAACATGCCATAATCAATCTGCGAACGGAATGCACGGAAACGCTCAATCACCTCGCGATTGCCCAGCGCGAACGAAACACGCATACCGGTCAGGTTATAGGTCTTGGACAGCGAGTTAAACTCAATGCCGACCTCCTTTGCGCCCGGGATAGAGAGGAATGACAGCCCCTGCTCCCCGTTCAGCATCAAATCCGAATAGGCATTATCATGCAGCACAATGATGTTATGCTCACGCGCAAAGGTGACCAAACGCTCATAGAACGCGCGATCTGCTACCGCGGTCGTCGGGTTATTCGGGTAAGATACCACGATTGCCTTAGCACGCTCCGCAACATCCTCCGGAATATCTGCGAAATCCAGCTGCCAGTTGTTTTCCTCCTTCAGCGGATACAGACCAACGGTCGCACCGGTCATCATCGGCCCGAAAGAGAAGATCGGATACCCAGGGTCAGGCGCAAGAATCAGATCGTTCGGCCCTGCAAAAGCAAAGCCGACATGCGCAATGCCTTCCTGTGAACCACAGACCGCCATAATCTCATCCGCTTCCAGCGAAACATCATAGCGACGGCGGTACCAGTCCTGCACCGCTGCAATCAGCTCCGGTGTTTCGGTCAGCGAATACTTATACTGCCCCGGGTCAAGCGCAGCTTGACTGACCGCCTGCATCACATGTGCATCCGGCTGGAAATCAGGCGTGCCGATAGAAAGATTGATGACATCTGCACCGCCGGCAATCAGCGCGCGTTTTCTCTCATCCAGTCGGTTAAAAATATTGCTTTCTGCGGTCTGCCCCGCCTTGATAAACTGCATTTTACTTATCTCCCCAATAAAAATTCCACAACCGTGCGGTTAAACCGCGACGGCTGCTTTGCCGCAACAAAATGATCCCCATCGCGGAAGGTCTCCACCCGGCAATGCGGGATGTGCGCGGCCATTTCTCTGGTCTGGCTGTCGCGCACAATATCATGCTCGCCAACAATAATCAGCGTCGGCATGGTCAGCTGTTCCAAGTCCTCCATCTCGACACCGTACGGATACACCATCAAACCAAACACATCGCGCTTTCGTGCTGCCCGATGGCTGATTTTTCCCAAAACACGCAGTGCGCCATAGGCTGCACACACGGGCAACTGAAAATGTGCTTTCATCCCCGCGAACATCTCTACATTTGCGCCGTTCAAAATCAGCTTATCGACATACGTCGGAAACATCATTGCAAACTTGATCGCCAGATTGCCGCCATCCGAAAAGCCGAGAATATATGCCTTTTCAATGCCAAGCGAATCCAATAATGTTTTCAGATCCTGCGCCATCAGTTCAAACGACAAACCGCGCGTGCCGGGTTCGGATGCACCGTGCCCTCGGCTGTCTACTGCAATCACGCGGAAAAAACGCGAAAATTCCGGGATCTGCGCTTTCCAATAAGAACTGTTCTCCCCATTGCCGTGCAAAAGCACCAACGGTTTCCCGCGTCCTGCGTCATAATAAGCGATCCGGGCGTCGCCGCAGCAAACAAACTCCGGCTGAAATTCAAACATAGGCTACTCCATACCTTTCTTGCATTGCTCCACAAACTCCACCGGATGTTGAATCATCTGCGCGGTTTGCGAAACATCGTAACCCTCACGCAACAAACGGCGTGCGATCACCTCCATGGATTCTCCAACCTCGATCATGTGCCAATCCGGGTCATACAACCGTACCACCCGCTGATACCACTCATGCATTTTGGGCGGATGCACCAGTTCTACATCCAGAAAACCGTGGAGCTTTTCCAAAAATGCGTCAAAATCATCAACTTCAAAATATAACTCCATATTGTTCGACTGGTGCAGAATCGTACACTTCGGGATATCGACTAATTCATCAAAATCCTCTTGAATCGCAAAACCTCCGGAAAAGGTAACATTGCGGCCAAGATCCAACGCAACACTTTGATCGAACAATTCCTGATAAAATTTCTTTGAAATTTCAACATCCCGCACCGCCAGCACAGGCAACCGATATTGGAGCATCGCTATTCCTCCATCACAATCCGCAAGAACGATTCTGTCTATGTGCCGCCTTCAGCGGCTGATTAATGGAATACAATATATTTTTTATTGTATCACAGTTCCTGCCGACGGTAAAGAATAGAGCATTCGCTTTCTGCCGTCGAATCCCACAAAAATGCTTGGACATATTCAAGCATAATTCGACGGAAACCCTCACACATTCATGGCGATCAGGCAGCATCAACCTGCCAATAGCTGAATTAGTTCCGCAAAATCCTGCACGATGTATTTGGCGCCCGCCTGCTGCAATTCCTGCAAGCCTCCAAATCCAAACGTCACGCCCACGCAGTCAATGCCGCATGATCGCGCCCCCTCTACATCATGCATCCGATCGCCTACCAACACCGCACTTTTACGATCCTTGACGGAAAGTAAGGTGAGCGCCTGTTCAACCACCTGCGCCTTTGTGCTGATGCTGCCATCCAACGTTGCACCCGATACCACATCGAAATATGATGCAATTTCAAACAGCTCCAATATTTTCTCAACAAACAAAGTCGGCTTTGAGGACGCTATGGCCAGTGTTTTCCCTGCTGCGCGTAAAGTTTTTAGCATTGCGGGAACACCATCGAATAGAATGTTCTCCTTCCAGCCATGCACCGAAAATCGCTCTCGATACGCTGCAACAGCCTGCTTTGCCTGCACATCGTCAAAATCATAGCAACGCCTGAACTCATCATACAGCGGTGGCCCGATAAAATGCTCCAGAGCACTTAAATCCGGCTCCTCAATTCCCATTTTTGCAAGCGCATATTGCACCGACTTTGTAATCCCCTCACGTGGATCAGTGAGCGTTCCATCCAAATCAAATAAAATATACTGATACATTTTCCCCTCCAGAAACAGAAAAGCAGCAACCAAAGTTGCTGCTTTCAAGATGTGCGCGTCGAGTTATCTTCCCGGGCCGTCGCCAGCCAAGTATTGTCACCGTAAACGAGCTTAACTACTGTGTT
>CALWUJ010000039.1 GCA_944384725.1 uncultured Agathobaculum sp.
AGATCCAGAACTTCCTGTCGCAGCCGTTCCATGTTGCGGAGCAGTTCACGGGCTTCCAGGGCAAGTATGTGCCGGTAGCGGAGACGATCCGTGGCTTCCGCGAGATCCTCGACGGCAAGCATGACGATCTGCCCGAGTCGGCGTTCCTGTTTGCCGGCACCATCGACGAGGTCGTGGAGAAGGCGAAGAAGGGGGCATAATATGGCTACCTTTCATCTCAAGGTGTTGACGGTCGACCGCTGCTTTTATGACGATGAGGTAGACCGCATCGTCATCCGCACCACGCAGGGCGACGTCGGCATCCTGCCCAACCATGTGCCGTATACGGCGGCGCTCGGTATCGGCGGACTGACCATCATCAAGGATGGGCAGTCACGTGTCGCTGCGATTGCAGGCGGATTTGTGGATGTGTCGCGTGAGCAGACGGTCGTTCTCGCCCGTACCTGCGAATGGGCGGACGAGATCGACATCAATCGCGCTCGCGAGGCCGCGGAGCGTGCCCGCGCGATCCTTCAGAAGAAGGAAAGCGAGCACGAGCACGATATCGCGCAGATCAAGCTGAAAAAGGCAATCAACCGCATGCGCATTGCGGGAGACAAGTAAAGGAAAACCGTCCGTTGTTGAAACGGACGGTTTTTTTTGCTATACTGTGGGGTGGAAATAAAGGAGATGGAAAAGCAAGATGCAACAGGAAAAAGGTCAAATGTCCGAGTCGCTGCTGCTGGGCGGGTTGCTGGCAATGGCGGGCGGCTTTTTTGACGCATATACCTATCTCTGCCGGGGCGGCGTGTTTGCCAACGCCCAGACCGGTAATATCGTGCTGTTTGGCTTGAAGCTGGCGGAAGGGGAATGGCAGCGCGCGCTGACGTATTTGCTGCCGATTCTGGCGTTTGCGTTCGGCGTCGTGGCTGCTGAAATAGTCAAACGGCATGGGAAACAGGAAAAGCGGCTGGATGCCGGGCTGCATTGGCGGCAGGTGATTGTCATTGCGGAGATTATGCTGCTGGCTGTGGTTGCCTTTTTGCCGCAGCAGATGAATATGGTGGTCAATACTGTGATCTCCTTCGTTTGCGCCATGCAGGTGGAGACTTTTCGTAAGGTGCGCGGCAGTGCGTTTGCAACAACCATGTGCACGGGCAACCTGCGTTCCGGCACCGAGCAGTTGATTATTTGGCGCCAGACCGGCAACCGAAAGGCGGCGCACAAAGCGCGGCACTATTACGCGATCATTCTTTGGTTTATCGCAGGTGCGGCGCTCGGCGCGCTGTGCACGGATGCATGGGGCGAGCGGGCGCTGCTGCTGACGTGTGCGCCGCTGCTGGCTGCCTTTGGCTTGATGTTCCGTGAGGAAGAGACTCACGCCTCTGTTTAACGAAAAAGCGTGCCTTTGGGCGCGCTTTTTTTGTATCATTTGAACGGCGCAGCGGCATCCGCTTCGGTTGACAATCCCTAACTGCCATTTTATAATAAAATAGCATATGGCCTTTTGGCAATGCATGGGGGCAAAATATGAAAACTCTTAATAATTTGAAGCCGGGACAGAGCGGTGTGGTCGAATCCATCACGGCAGAGGGCGCACTGAAACGGCATTTTCTGGATATGGGGATCACCAAGGGCGTGGTGGTGACGATGGAACGCATCGCGCCGTTTGGAGATCCGGTCGCAGTCCGTCTGCGCGGATACAGTCTGTCGCTGCGGCGTGCAGAAGCGAAAAAAATAGTGCTGGAGGAACATGCATGAGCAGCAAAAAAACCATTGCCATCATTGGCAATCCGAACAGCGGCAAAACCACGCTGTTCAACCGGCTCACCGGTTCCAACCAGCATGTCGGCAACTGGCCGGGCGTGACGGTCGACCGCAAGACCGGCCATATCTGTCACGACGGTGTGGGCATCGATATTGTCGATCTGCCCGGCATTTATTCGCTTTCGCCTTATACGCAGGAGGAGATCATCGCGCGTGAGTTCGTTCTGTCGGACGAACTGGACGGCATTCTGAATATCGTGGATGCGGCAAATATTGAACGCAATCTGTATCTGACCTTGCAGCTGATTGCACTGGGGCTGCCGATGGTGGTGGCACTTGGCTTCATGGACGATGTGCGCGCACAGGGCATTGAAATCGACTGTGATGTGCTGTCCGAGCGGCTTGGCGTGCCGGTCGTGCCGATTTCTGCCAAAAAGGGCGAGAACATGCACAACCTGCTCGATGGACTGGCGCACCACATGCGTGCACCGGACAAGCAGCCGCCGTATTTGCATGGCGTGGGTGCAGCGATCCGCCGCGCGGCAGAGCAATTGCAGCCGCTGCCGCTGCGTCAGTGCAGTCTGCCGTTTTATGCGGCAAAGCTGCTCGAAGGCGATTCCGCCATGTGGGCGCAGATGGACCGGCTGCAGATGCCGGAGCATATGCGTGTGGAGATCAATTCCATTGCAGCGGGTATGCAGAGCCACGCCAACCTGACGGATAAGGAAATGGTGCTTGCGGATGCGCTGTATGACTATATTGAGGAAGTTGTGCGCGCAGCCTATCAGCGGCCGAAGGTACATAAAGAGACGCTGACCGAGCGCATTGATAAAATCGTTCTGCATCGTGTATGGGCTTTGCCGATTTTCGCGTTTTTCATGTTCCTGATGTTCTGGTGCACCTTCGGGCCGATTGGTTCCTTGCTGGGCGACGGAATGGAATATCTGATTCAAAGCATCATTTCGCCGGCGATTCGCAACGGATTGACGGCGGCGCATACACAGGACTGGCTCATTGGCCTGATTTGCGACGGCGCGATCGGGGGCGTGGGCGGTGTGCTGAGCTTTTTGCCCCAGATCGTGATTCTGTTCTTCTTCCTGTCGGTGCTGGAGGATACCGGATATCTTGCGCGCGTGGCGTTCATCATGGATACGCTGCTGCGCCGCATCGGTCTGTCGGGCAAGTCGTTCGTGCCGATGCTGATGGGCTTTGGCTGCACCACGCCTGCGGTCATGGCGGCTCGAACCATGGAGAACGACGCCGACCGCCGCATGACCATTATGCTGACGCCGTTTATGTCCTGCGGCGCGAAGCTGCCGGTCTATGCACTGGTGGCGGGCGCGCTGTTTGGCGCGCATCAGGGGCTGGTGGTCATCAGCCTGTATGTGCTTGGCATTTTGATGGGCATTCTGGCAGGATTTCTGCTGAAAAAGACGATTTTCAAAGAGGTTTCCTCGGGCTTTGTGCTGGAACTGCCGACCTATCGTCTGCCGTCCTTCAAGGGCACGGTGCTCAACATGTGGCAGAAGGCAAAGGACTTCATTACGCGCGCCGGTACGCTCATTTTCCTGATGAGCGTGGTCATCTGGCTTCTGCAAAACTTCACGCCCTCGCTTGACGTGGCGCAAAACGCAGGGGAGAGTATTCTGGGCGTGATCGGTACATTCATTGCGCCGGTCTTCAAGCCGCTTGGCTTCGGACAATGGCAGGAGTCGGTTGCGCTGCTGACCGGATTGGTCGCAAAGGAAGCGGTTGTATCCACGATGAGCGTGCTGTATGGCGCGGGCGGGGACAGCGCGATGCTGTCCGGTCTGCTCGGTACGGTATTCACGCCTTTGGCGGGGTATTCCTTCCTGGTGTTCACGCTGCTGTACATGCCCTGTATGTCCGCCTTTGCCACCATCAAGCGGGAAATGGGCGGCTGGCGCTGGGCGTTTGGCGCAGCTGCGTTCCAGACTGTGCTGGCGTATCTTGCAGCGATGGTGGTTTATCAAGTTGGCAGCCTTTTCCTGTAAGAGATAAAAACCGATAGAAAGGATTTCGGGTATTCATGTCGATCAAACTGATTGCCGCCGATATGGACGGCACGCTTCTGGACAGTCAAAAAAGACTGCCGGAGGGCTTGTTTTCCCTGATTCATACGCTGCGGGAGCGGGGTGTGCGTTTTGCACCGGCATCCGGGCGGCAATATTACACGCTCTATGCACAGTTCGGTGAGATTGCGGATGAACTGGTGTACATCTGCGAGAATGGTTCCGTGGTTTGTGACGGCGCGCGCATGATCTCGTTTGAAGCCATGCCGGCGGAGGAGGTGTGCCGCTCGATCGAGGTGGTGCGCTCGCTGCCGGGCGTGGAGGCTATCGTATCTGCGCGGGACGGCGGTTTCTATGAAACGTCGGACGATCCGGAATTTTTGGCAAACGCCGCCCATTACAGTGTGCGGCGCACGGTAGTGCCCGACCTGTTGGAATTCTGCCGGCATGAACCGGTGTGCAAGGTGGCGATATACTGTAAGGGCCGTGCAGAAGAGGTGTTGCTTCCGGCGTTCCATGCGTTTGCGGAGACTTCGCAAATGGTGGTTTCGGGCGAAGATTGGATGGATCTGACGCGTCCGGGAATGAACAAGGGACTTGCAGTCGGTGCCCTCTGCAAGAGCCTTCATATTTCGCCCGAAGAATGCATGGCGTTTGGAGATTATATGAACGATCTGGAAATGCTGCAGGCGGTCGGGGAGTCCTATGCGATGGCAAACGGCCATGAGGAACTCAAAAAAGCCGCCAAGCATATTTGCCCCTCCAACGATGAGGACGGCGTATGCCGCACCATCCGTGCGGTATTTGGTATTGACAAGGCGTAAAACCATGATACAATAGAAAACGGAAAAAGCAGAGTAGACTGCAATGCGTTAAGTGCCGCTGAGACGGGGAGTTGTTCAGCGGACGAAAGGGACGAAAATCCCCTGCGGTGTTGTAGTCGCATCCCGCTGCTGCAACTGTTTAGGCATTTCCTAAATCGCTGTGGCAACAGATGAATTGATTTAGGAGGTGTCTTTTTCTATGTCCAAAAAAGAAAATATTTTTGTCCGCTCCCTGCATGAACTCAAAAGCACGCGCTGCCTTGCGCTGACCGCGCTTTTGATCGCCATCAACATTGCGCTTGATCTGCTTGGGCTGACCGTTAAGCTGCCGCCCAACTTGCGCATCAGCTTCGGTTTTCTGTGCAACGCGTCGATCGGCATGCTGTTCGGGCCTGTGGTCGGCATGATGGCGGGTGTGTGCACGGATGTGCTTGGCTACTTTGCGGGCAACCTGACTATGGGCGCGTATTTCCCGGGCTATACACTGACTGCAATCACCGCGGGGCTGTTCTGGGGACTGTGGCTTTATCCGCGTAAGGTTTCTGTCTGGCGCGCAGTAGGCGCAAAGGCCTGCATCAACCTGTTCTGCAACATCGGCCTGAATACCTTGTGGCTGACAATAACCGGCGGCAAGGCAATGGGGGCGCTGCTGGCGTTCCGTGTGCCGAAAAACCTGATTATGCTGCCAATCGAGGCCGCGCTGCTGTATTTTGCGATGAAGCTGGTATTGCGTCTGTACCGGGCGCTGCCGGGCACGGTTGAGGTCAACCATGCCGCCAAAAACAACAGTTTATAATGGATCTTTTGCCGCACGGCTGTACCGTGCGGCTTTTTTATCACAATGCTGTTTAGTTTTTGTAGAGATTTCCGATTTTCCCTATGCAAAGCGGCAAAGTTTTGGTATACTATATACGATAGGGATGAACGGCGTATTCCGTTCGCTGAAAGGAAGTGACTGCTTTATGAAATTGACAAAAGAAAGCATCAAACATAACGCGTCCTGGAAGGGTTACCGCCTGCCGCAGTACGACATCGACGCGGTGCGTGAAGCGACACGCACAGCACCAACTTGGCTGCACTTTGGCGCGGGCAACCTGTTCCGGGCTTTTCCCGCTGTGCTGGCACAGCGTATGTTGACCGCGGGTCTGTCCGAAACGGGCGTCATTTGCTGCGACGGCTATGATGAAGAGCTGATCGACCGTTGCTACCGCGCCTGCGACCATCTCTCGCTGGTCGTGACGCTTTATTCCAACGGCACGATCAACAAGGAGGTTGTCGCGTCGGTAACCGAAAGCCTCAAGCTGAGTGAGGATGGGGCGCGGCTGAGTGAGGTATTCCTCGCGCCGTCTTTGCAGATGGTCAGCTTTACCCTGACGGAAAAAGGCTATGTGATTCAGGACGACGAACATGAGTTCCTGCCGGATTATGCGTATGACCGCGATAATGGGCCGGAAGGCTGCCGTTCTTTCTTCGGCAAGCTTGCATCGTTCAGTCTGGCGCGCTGCCGCGCTGGGCTTCAGCCGCTGGCGTTCGTTTCGCTGGATAACTGTCAGGATAACGGTATCCGTCTCGAGCGCGCGATCCGTTATATGGTGCAGGCATGGCAGGAAAAGGGCTATATCACCGAGGATGAGTATTTCTATCTGATCAAGAAGAACACTTATCCGCTGTCCATGATCGATAAGATCACACCGCATCCGGATACCCGCATTGCGGAAAAGCTGGAAGAGGACGGCTTGCAGAATGCCCGCCCATTCGTGACGGCTAAGGGCACCTATGCGGCGATTTACGTCAATTCGGAAAGCCCGCACTATCTGCTGATTGAGGATGCGTTCCCGAATGGCCATCCGCCGCTCGAGCAGTGCGGCGTCATCCTGACCCGCCGCGACATCGTGGAAAAGTCTGCGATGATGAAGGTCAGCACCTGCATGAACCCGATGGATACTGCGCTGGGCGTATATGGCTGCATGCTGGGTTATACGCAGATCAGCGCGGAGATGAAGGATAAGGAACTGGTCAACCTCGTCACACGCATGAGCGAGCAGGAAGCCATGCCGATGGTTGCCGATCCGGGCGTCATTGACCCGGTATCGTTCCTGCATGAGGTGCTGGGTGAGCGCTATCCCAACCCGTTTTTGCAGGATTCGCCGCAGCGTATTGCGACCGATACTTCGCGTAAGATCGCGCCGCGTTTTGGTGTGACGCTGTATGCGTATTATAACTCTACGCTGCCGGCGCACCGTGCCACCAAGCTGGTGTATATTCCGCTGGTACTGGCGGGCTGGCTGCGCTATCTGGTCGGCGTGGATGACCGCGGCGAGCCGTTTGAGCTCAGCCCGGACACGAACCTCGATCATATCCGTTCTTTGATGGGCAATCCCAAACTGGGGGATGAGGTATCCGAGGAGCAGCTCTATCCGCTGCTGGCTAACCGTTACTATTTTGGCGTGAACCTGTTTGAGATTGGTGTAGGCGAAACGGTCGTGCGTATGTTCAATGAACTGAACAAGGGGCCGCGCGCGATCCGAGAGACACTGCGCCGTTACTGCGGTGAAGAAAAGCAGGAAGAGTGGATTTTATAAGCATTTTTGCAGCGGTATACGCATATCAAAAGCCGGTGCGTGAATTTCATCACGCACCGGCTTTGTTGATTATTTTTATATGATTTCTTTTTTTCTTACCATAAGTTAATGTGTTCGGTGTTATCTTCAAAATGATTTGGACGATAGCATAAAATATTGTGCCATACGCGTGGGAAGGGAGGACAGGTCTTTTTTATGAACGCGTCAAATTGCCGGAAAGAAAGAGGGCAAGACAAAGAAAATAGAATAGGTATTTGTGAAAGAGATGAGGGATGGATATGAAGAACCTAAAGCTGAAATGGAAGCTGATCGTTTGTTTTAGCAGCATCTTTGCTTTGATGCTGATTATAGGATTGGCTTCTGTATCGTCGCTTAATCGAATGGCAAAAATCGGAGAGCAATATGCAGAGGATATTGTTCCGACGGTAGAAGAGATCGGTTTGGTCAGACGAAATATGATTTCAGTACAAAGATATTTGCTCAATGCCATTATTGCAGATAATGAGGAGGATTATCAGCGAGTGGCCGATGCGTTGGAGACCGATCGGCAAGCGCTGTATAATTCGTTGGATGCGATTGAAAAAGCCAATGCAAACTATAAAACCGAAATTTCAGGCATTCGGGATAAGCTTAATAGTGTGTCTTCGATCAACACACTGATTATGCAGCAGGCAAAGCAATTTGACAACGAGCAGGCTTATGCGCTCGCGTATGATATTTATCTGGAACAGTATGCCCCCATCTTTGACGAAGCAGCAGAGCAGATTCTGCAATTGAATGATAAAATCAGTCAGAGTGTGGATGCGCAGGAGAACAGTTTGCGTGTTACACGCATGACGGCATTCGTGATTATTCTTGCCATTCTGGTTGTGTGCGTGATTTTCATTGTGATCTTTATTGGATTGATGATGCGCTATATTCTGATTCCGGTACATAGGTTGCTGGTCGGAATGGAGGCGCTGAAGGTAGGCGACTTCGAGCATGCAGCAGTGCGATATGATTGCAAAGATGAGTTGGGGCAGTTGTCCGAAGCGGTTAACAGCACGATTGAGCGCGTTGTATTTATTTCGCAGGATTTGCAGTATGGTTTGAAGGCGGTTGCACAAGGTGATTTTGATGCAAAAAGCCAGGATGACGCGGCATATACCGGTGAATTCGCGCGGCTGCGTGATGCAGTGTATGAGTTGATTTCCATTCTGAACGATGTCATGTGCCAAATCAGCACTTCATCCAGTCAGGTGGCAAGCGGTGCCGAGCAGGTGGCAAACGGTGCACAAGCTTTGAGCCAGGGAGCGACTGAGCAAGCTTCCAGCATTCAGGAACTGGCTGCTACACTGATGAGCGTAGCGCAGCAGGTGGACGAGAATACGCAGGCCATGACCGAAGTGGAAAGCAGCGTGGATGAAACGGTTGCGGAAGTAGGCCTGAGTACAGAAAAGATGCGCGAGATGCTGCGCGCAATGGACGAAATCAGCGACAGCTCTTCCCGCATCGAAAAGATCATCAAGAATATCGAGGATATTGCGTTCCAGACCAATATTCTCGCGCTGAATGCCGCGGTAGAGGCGGCAAGAGCCGGTATGGCGGGCAAGGGATTTGCTGTTGTAGCGGATGAAGTGCGTCGCCTTGCAGCAAATACGGCAGAAGCGTCCCGCAATACGGCGGAACTGATTTCTCAATCGCTGCGTGCGGTGGAAAACGGTAAGACGGTGGCGCAGGATACGGCAGGTTCTCTCGAACGCGTAAACGGTATCATTGCAAAGCTGACCGATCAGGCAAAGCGGGTTGCGGTCAACTCCAAACAACAGGATGAAACGATCAAGCAGACCTCAATCGGCGTGGATCAGATTTCCGCTGTGGTACAGAATAACTCTGCTACTGCGGAGGAAAGCGCCGCAGCCAGTGAAGAGCTGTCCAGTCAGGCAATGGTCATGCGTCAGCTGGTATCGCGCTTTAAGATTCAATGCAATCCGAATCAAGGATATGAGAAGATAAAGCAGCAGGCAGTAGGAACGGAAGAACCGATTCTGCCTTGTGGATGCAGTGAGGCATCCGGGGATAAATATTAAAAAAACAAGAGAGCTGTCATAAGACAGCTCTCTTGTTTTACATTTTGGCAGCCGCACGCAGCCAATGTCCGTTGACAAAGCGTGCGGTGAACAGGATACCGCGGCACAGCCAGTCGGCAACCATGGCGATCCAGATGCCGATCGCGCCCATCTGGAACATCACAGCCAACACATAGCCGCTGCCAAGCCGCAGCAGCATCATAGATGCGATCGAGCATACCATAGGATACCGCACGTCATTCGCTGCACGCAGCACATTCGGCATGGTAAACGACAGCGGCCAGATCAGCATTGCGCTGCAATTATGGATCAGGATAAGCGTTCTTCCGAGCGCAAGCGCTTCGGGAGACAGGCTGTATATTTGCAGCACCAGTGGCATAACCAGAATGGTGGCCAGACAACAGCCGGCAAGGATCAGATAGGTGATTTTGAGCAGCTTTTTTGCCATGCGGCGTGCCTGCTCGATATCGCCTGCGCCGATGCACTGGCCGACAACCGTGATAATCGCAAGGTTCATCGCCTGTCCCGGAATGCAGGCGACCGCGTCAAGATTGTTGGCGACCGCATTGGCGGCGATTTGTGTCGTGCCGAACAAGGCAATCATGCTGACAACCAGAATACGGCCCAGCTGAAACAGGCTGTTTTCCAATCCGTTCGGCACGCCGATCTGCAGAATGCGGCGGATGAGCGCAGCATCCGGGCGTAAATGCCCGCCGCGCCGCAGACTGACCGTATGTTCGGGCTGAAACAGCAGGACCGTGATAACCACTGCCGCCGCGCCGCGGGAGATGACCGAGGACAAGGCTGCGCCCGCAACGCCCCAGTCAAGCGCGAAGATCAGTACTGCATTGCCGATCAGGTTGACGATGTTGATGAGCCCTGCGATCAGCATGGATACGCGGGAGTTGCCTTGTGCACGGAACAGCGCCGCGCCCGCGTTATAAATGGCAAGCACCGGGTAAGAAAACACGCTGACCGTCAGGTAAGTGAGCGCGCTGTCCATTACGTCCGGCTCAATCGAGCCGAACAGCAGCCGCAGTAGGGGAGCGCGCACCAGCATGACGATCACGCTGAGCGTGATGGAGATGCAGGCGACAACAAAATACAGCTGTCGTGCCGCATTGCAAGCACGTCGGTTCTGCCGCGCGCCCAGCAGCTGTGCGACGACGACTGCGCCGCCGGTTGCAAGCGCGGCAAAGATGTTGATAATCAGTACATTGAGCATGTCGACCAGCGACACACCGGATACCGCCGCTTCGCCTACTGCGGATACCATGATGGTGTCGGCAAGGCCGACGGTGATGGAGAGCACCTGCTCCAACACCAGCGGCCAGATCAGTTTTTTCAGCGCGGCATTTGGAAATAGTTCTTTGCTCGTTGGGAATGCGCCCCTCTTTCTATAAGATCACGCGATAGGCCTCAATCAGCCGTTCGAGCGACCACGCGGCGTTGGCCGGGCTGGTGGAGGGAAGCTGCATGATCGGGATATGCAGCTGCGGTTCGATGAGTTTTCGGTACAACTCGGCAGATTTGCCGCCGGTCGCAAAAATGCGGGTGATTTCGCTTTCCCGCACCAGCTTGCCGATGTCGTTGGGCTCAGCGTTCCGGATGCTAAGATCCGATGCGCCTGCGATATCACAGCGGGAGATCGTGTCCCACAGCGCAACATGGTGCGTTAAGCACATCGCGCGCTTTTCTTCAACCGTCTGCGGTATTTCTTCGCCCAGCACAGCCGCCAGAACGCGCCAGAAGCGGTTTTGCGGGTGTGCGTAATAAAAACCTGCCTCGCGCGATTTGGGGCTTGGAATCGAGCCGAGCAGCAACACCCGCGAATGGCTGTCATACAGCGGCGGGATGGTATGGACAACAGTTTGCAGATTCATGTTTCCTCCTCAATGACAGAAAGAAATGCGCGGAACGCACTGGGCAGCGCATACTCCGCGCGCAGAGCGGATGGGCTGACAAAAGTCAGTTCTTCCGGCTGGTTTGCCAGTTCGATATAGTATCCATTCATATGCCATTCTACATGGGTGAACACATGCTTGGCTGGACGCAGGGACAACAGGCTGGATACCTGCCAGCCGCGCGCGGCAAGCGCTTGACGGGTTTCATCCGGCGAGAGGTGACCTTCCAGCGCAGGCAGCTCCCACAGCCCAGCAAGCAGACCGGAAGCAGGCCGCTGAGTCAGTCCGACAAGCGGGCCGTGACGCAGCAGCAGAACCGTGCGGTTTTCGATGCGGCGTGCCTTTTTGGCAGCGCGTAAGGGCAGGAGGGCGGCGTTTCCGTGGTGGTAGCCCAGACATAGGTGCTGTACCGGACAGTCGCCGCACAGCGGCGCTCCATTGGGCAGGCAGATCATGGCGCCCAGTTCCATCAGGGACTGGTTCAGATCGCCCGGTCGGTCAGCGGGCATCAGGTCGGCAAATCGCGCGCGGGTACGCTTTTTGAATGCTGTGTCAGTAATGGGTGTAAAGTCATTGTCCAGCCGCGCCGCAACGCGCAGCACATTGCCGTCCACCGCAGGAACGGGAATGCCGCAGGCAATGGATGCGATGGCGCCGGCGGTATAATCTCCGATGCCGGGAAGCGCGAGCAGCGCATGGTAATCGGCGGGGAGTTCACCGCCGTATTTCTCGCAGACCTCGACCGCAGCGCGGTGCAGGTTGCGCACGCGGCTGTAATAGCCCAGTCCCTCCCACAGCTTCAGATAAACCGATTCGTCCGCTTCTGCGAGGGCGCGCACGTCGGGTAACGCCTCCATCCAGCGGGTGAAATACCCCAGCACAGCTTGTACGCGCGTTTGTTGGAGCATGATCTCACTGACCCACACACGGTAGGGCGTAGGATATGCACGCCACGGCAGGTCGCGGTGCCCTTGGTCGTACCAGTTCAGGAGCGGGCCGACGATCGCAGAGGTAACGCCGCTCAATGCTGCATGTCCTCCAGCGTTTGACCGGTGTAAAACATGGTGAAAATCGCGTCTGCAATGTGCTTGCGCTCGTCGTCATGCACTTCTACCATGTAAACGGCGGTTTTTTTGCCGCGCTTGCGTTCGTAGGCAACGGCAGTCAGCGTTTTGCCGAGACGGCCGGGGCGATAGTAATGGATATTACTGTCCAGCGTCACAGCGACCAGTCCGTGCGAGGCAGCGGCAGAACCTGCGGCAATGTCACACAGCGTGAAAATGGTGCCGCCGTGCGCCAAACCGAGCGGGTTGAGCAATTCTTCCGTCAGATCCAGCTCGACGGTTGCGCCGCCGTCTTTGTCCAACGTGATGACGCGCATATGCATCAGTTTGTTCAGACCACTGGCTTCCTGACGCATTTTCAAAATTTGTTCGATTGTCATGGGAAAGCTCCTTCTGATAGAAACATATATGGTGCAGCAGACCAAGCCGCCGCACCATGCATTTTTGATTCTTTTTTATTATATCGGTCGTCGGCATATGCGTCAAGCGAAAACAAAGTGCATTTTCAGCCGGGGGGTATCTTCATTTTTCATCTCGAAAAAATCATTGACCACCATATATAGTTATAAAATTCAAAACAGGCAACCAAATCATGTAATAGCGGAGTAGAAGGGCATTATTTGCAAAAAAACGATAGAAACGCAACTTTTTCGTTCTTTACAAGTGCGATTACACGCTGTATAATAGACATAGTTTTATGATGGGGTAGCAGAGATATGACCAGTGATTTTTCTCGTACACTCGCGCTGTTGCGACGGGAAAAGAAAATAAGCCAACGAACCGCTGCGGGCGACCTTGGGGTGTCGCAGGCGCTTTTAAGCCATTATGAAAATGGCTTGCGTGAGCCGGGCTTGTCGTTTGTGGTGCGTGCTGCGGATTATTACGGGGTGTCCTGTGATTATTTGCTGGGCAGGTCGATGGCACGGGATGGTTCGGCGGTGCCGGCAGAGCGCATGGATGTGCAGGTACATACCGGCTGGGAGAAAAATCAGATCGTGCGTGCGGTTTCGCTGCTGATGGATCTGACCGAGCAGACGGGAAGCAAACAGCTGCCGCATGAAGTGGAAGCGTATCTGTCGGTTGTGATCTATAAAGTATATCGTTATCTGTATATGGCAGACCCGACAAGCGTGGAGGCCGTGTTCCGTACCTCGCGGGAGCAGTTTGAATATCTTTGCGATGCGCGCATGAAGGAGCATGAGCTGCGTATCCGCACAGCGGCGAAGGGAGAAGGCGGTTTCGGTTTAGAGCAGGAAATGCTGCATGGCGTTTCGATCCCGCCCAACGAAATCAGCAAGCGCTATCCGGAATTATCCGGCGCGTTGCTGACAGTATTGCAGCAGGTATCGGATTCAATCGACGTATTTGGACGGAATAAAAAATAATAAAATAAAAATCGAAAAAAGTGTTGACAGGTCGGAAAGAGTGTGGTATTATAAACAAGTCGCTGAGGGACAGACAAAACTTGCGAAACGCTGGTGTAGCTCAGTTGGTAGAGCAGCTGATTTGTAATCAGCAGGTCGGGGGTTCAAGTCCGTCCACCAGCTCCACACCTTTTGGAAAAGGGACAATTTTATATGGGAGGTTTCCCGAGTGGCCAAAGGGAACAGACTGTAAATCTGTCGTCTATGACTTCGGTGGTTCGAATCCACCACCTCCCACCAGTTGCGAAAAGCACTCCGTTCGGAGTGCTTTTCTTCTTTATGTCTCTGAAAAAGTTTTGCTTTTGCTTTTTTCGCTCTTTGGGAAATAGTCGCGGCGAATCGCGGAAATAAGGGAAAAATCGGGGCGAATAAGGGAAAAATGAGGGAAAGAAAAGGGCCTGTTGCAAAATAGGCCAAAGAAAAAAAGACAGGCAGGGCAGCCCGAAAAGGGTTGCCTTGCCTGCCTT
>CALWUJ010000040.1 GCA_944384725.1 uncultured Agathobaculum sp.
AAGCGTTCGTGCGCCAAGGCGGGTACGCTTTCCGAGCTCCGCAAGCGTGAGCATTATGAAAGCCCGAGCGTCAAGCGCCGCAAGAAGTCTGAGGCAGCGCGCGCCAAGAAGAAAAAGTTTCGCTAATTGACTGAAAAAGAACAGATGCTTTTGCGTCTGTTCTTTTTTCGTCTGCTGTCAAAAACAGTGATTTGGCGTTTCCGGCAGTGTTTACACTTCTTTCAAATTTTCTACAAACTTTAGACATATGGGTGCGGTATAGTATAACCACAGCAAGGGAACAACCCCTTTTGATATAAACTTCTTCATGGGAAGACGATAAAAATCTGTTCGGCCCTGTGGGACGGAATACCGCGCAGGCTCCCGGACAGTCCAAAGACAAGAGGCGCAACCGCCCATTATGATAGAAAGCGCGCACTGCATCAGGCAGCGCGCGTTTTTTGTCGAAAAAGTGATTTTGTGTATATACATCGGAAAATGATTGAAAAATAAAGCAAAACAGCGTATAATATGATAGTTATGGATTTGAGAACTGCGGAAACAGGGAGTTAAGGACGATATGAGCAAAGCAAAACCGTCATACGGCAACGAGAGCATTTCCTCGCTAAAGGGCGCGGACCGTGTGCGCAAACGCCCGGGCGTTATCTTCGGTTCGGACGGGTTGGAGGGCTGCGAGCACGCAGTGTTTGAGATCCTGTCCAACTCGATCGACGAGGCGCGCGAGGGCTTTGGCACGGAAATCGTCACCACCCGCTATGAGGATGGCTCGATCGAAGTAGCCGACCGCGGTCGCGGTGTGCCGATCGAGTGGAACGAGAACGAGCAGCGCTATAACTGGGAGCTGGTCTTTTGTGAGTTGTATGCGGGCGGCAAATATAAGAACGACACCGGTGAAAACTATGAGTTCTCTTTGGGCCTGAACGGTTTGGGCACCTGTGCAACTCAGTATTCTTCGGAATACATGGACGTAACGGTGGTGCGCGATGGTTTCGAGTATCGTCTGCACTTTGAGAAGGGTGAAAACAAGACGGATGCCAAGGAGGGCTTTATCAAAAAGCCCACGACATCCAAAAAAACCGGTACGACCATCCGCTGGAAGCCCGATCTGGAGGTGTTCACGGATATCAACATTCCGGTGGACTATTATCTGGATACGCTCAAGCGACAGGCGGTGGTTAACAGCCATATCAAGTTTGTGCTGCGCAATCAGGTTGGCGGCAAGTTTGAGACGACCGAGTTCCTCTATCAGAACGGCATCGTAGATTATGTCACCGAGCTTGTCGGTGAAAATTCGTTGACCTCGGTGCAGTTCCTCGAAGGTGAGCGCCGCGGTCGTGACCGTGCGGACAAGCCCGAATATAAGGTAAAACTCAGCTGCGCGTTCTGTTTTTCCTCTGCCGTATCGCGCATCGAATATTATCACAACTCTTCGTGGCTCGAACACGGCGGCGCACCGGATAAGGCGGTGCGTTCGGCGTTTGTTTCGGCGCTGGATGCGTACCTCAAGCAGAATGGCAAATATACGAAGAATGAGAGTAAAGTTACGTTCCAAGACGTGATGGACAGTCTGGTGCTGGTGACCAACTGTTTTTCCACCCAGACCTCGTACGAGAACCAGACCAAAAAGGCCATCACCAACAAGTTTATCCAAGAGGCGATGACCGACTTCCTCAAGCAGGGGCTGGAGATTTACTTCATCGAGAACAAGACTGAGGCGGATAAGATCGCCGAGCAGATTCTCATCAACAAGCGCAGCCGCGAGCAGGCGGAAAAGGCGCGTTTGAATATCAAAAAGAAACTGTCCGGCAGTATTGACCTTGCCAATCGTGTGCAGAAGTTTGTCGATTGTCGCACCAAGGATGTCACGCGGCGCGAACTGTATATCGTGGAGGGCGATTCCGCACTCGGCTCGGTCAAGCAAGGACGTGACAGCGAGTTTCAGGCAATCATGCCGGTGCGCGGCAAGATTCTCAACTGCCTGAAGGCGGATTACGGCAAGATTTTCAAGAATGATATCATTACCGATCTGCTGAAGGTGCTCGGCTGTGGCGTCGAGGTGCGCGGCAAAGCGGCGAAAGACCTGTCTGCATTTGATCTTGAGGCACTTCGCTGGCGGCGCATCATTATCTGCACCGATGCTGACGTGGACGGTTTCCAGATCCGTACGCTGATCCTGACCATGCTGTACCGGCTGGTGCCGACGCTGATCGAAAAAGGGTATGTGTATATCGCAGAGTCGCCGCTTTATGAGATCACCTACCGGGACAAGAGCTATTTCGCATTTGACGAGAGCGAAAAGGCCGCAATCCTGCAAAAGCTGGAGGGCAAAAAGGTGCTGATTCAGCGCTCCAAGGGTCTGGGTGAGAATGAAGCGGATATGATGTGGGAGACGACGATGAATCCCGAGACCCGCCGCTTGATCCGCATCCAGCCTGAGGATGCCAAGGCGACCAGCGAGATGTTTGACCTGCTGCTGGGCGATAATTTGTCCGGCCGCAAGGAATATATCGCGGAAAACGGCGCGCAGTATTTGGATTTGGCGGATATATCCTGACAAGGAGTTAAATTCGGATGGCAAAAAAGAAAAACGACGAGCCAAAAGTATATAAAGAGCATCCTTCGGTCGATCAGCGCATCACAGATACGCTGCGCGAGAACTATATGCCGTATGCGATGAGCGTTATTGTCTCGCGCGCAATTCCGGAGATCGATGGCTTTAAGCCGTCGCACCGCAAGCTGCTGTACACAATGTACAAGATGGGGCTGCTGAACGGAAACCGCACCAAGTCGGCCAATATCGTCGGCTCGACGATGAAGCTCAACCCGCACGGTGATGCGGCAATTTATGAGACGATGGTGCGTCTGACGCGCGGCAATGAGGCGCTGCTGATGCCGTTTGTTGATTCCAAGGGCAACTTCGGCAAGGTGTATTCGCGCGATATGGCATATGCTGCGCCGCGTTATACGGAAGCAAAGCTGGACGCGTTCTGCGCGGAGCTGTTCCGCGATATTGACGCAGATGCGATCGACTTTGTGGACAACTATGACGGCACAATGAAAGAGCCGACGCTGCTGCCGACGACCTTTCCGAACATTCTGGTGTCGGCCAATACGGGCATTGCGGTTGGTATGGCGTCCAACTTCTGCGGCTTCAACCTTGAAGAGGTGTGCCGCACAACGATCGAATGGATCAAAAATCCGGAGCACGATCTGCTCACGACCCTGCCCGCGCCGGACTTTACGACCGGCGGCGAGCTGATTTACGATGAGGATGAGATGCGCGCGATCTATGAGACCGGCCGCGGTTCATTTAAGGTGCGTGCAAAGTGGACGTTTGACAAAAAGGAAAATCTGATCGAAATCACAGAAATCCCGTACACGACCACAATCGAAGCAATCATTGATAAGATTGCAGAATTGGTCAAGAGCGGTAAGGTGCGAGAGATTGCGGACGTGCGCGATGAAACCGATCTGTCCGGTTTGAAGATTGCGATCGACCTCAAACGCGGCACCGATCCGGAAAAGCTGATGGCGAAGCTGATGAAGATGACGCCGCTCATGGACAGCTTTTCCTGCAACTTCAATGTGTTGATCGCGGGCATGCCGCGCGTGCTGAGCGTGCGTGATCTGCTCGACGAGTGGACCGCATGGCGTACCGAGTGTGTGCGCCGTCGCGTGTTCTTCGATCTGAATAAGAAGAAGGACAAGCTGCATTTGCTGCACGGTCTGGCTAAGATTCTGCTGGATATCGACAAGGCAATCCACATCATTCGCGAGACCGAGGAGGACGCTGAGGTTATCCCGAACCTGATGATTGGCTTTGGCATTGACCAGATTCAGGCGGAGTTCATTGCGGATATCCGTCTGCGCAATATCAACAAGGAATATATCCTCAAGCGTACGCAGGAAACGGAAGCACTCGAAAAGGAGATCGCCAAGCTGGAGGAAATCGTCAAGTCCAAGGCGAAAATCCGCAATATCATCATCAAAGAGCTGGAGCAGGTCATCAAGAAATATCCGTCGCCGCGCCGCACCCGTCTGGTGACTGCTGGAGCAGTACCGGAATTCGATGAGGAGGACCACATCGAGGATTACGCGGTGCTGCTGTTCCTGACGCGTGAGGGATATTTCAAAAAGATCACACCTCAGTCGTGGCGCATGTCGCAGGAGCACAAACTCAAGGATGGCGATGAAGTAATCTGGCAGATGGAGACGACCAACAAGGCAGAGATCGTATTCTTTACCAATATGCAGCAGGCCTATAAGGCGCATCTGTATGATTTTGAGGACAGCAAAGCATCCGTGCTGGGTGATTATCTGGCGAGCAAGCTTGGCATGGACGAGGGAGAAATGCCGGTATATGCCATGCTGCCGGGCGATTACAAGGGCAATATGGTCATCGTGTTCCAGAACGGCAAGGCCGCGCGGTTTTCGCTCGAAAGCTTTGAGACCAAGACCAACCGCCGCCGCCTGACCGGAGCGTACTCGGCCAAATCGCCCGCAGTGGCGTTCTTCCATCCGGTCGATGAGGAAACCGAGATCACTATGTTCTCAACGGCGAATCGTGCGCTGACCTTCCGTGCAAACATGCTGGATATCAAGGCCAGCCGCTCGACGCAGGGTGTACAGGCCATGGTGCTGCGTGGTAAGCACACGATCACGCATGCCTGCCGCATGGAGGATGCAGGATTGTCCGATAATGGCCGCTACCGCTGCCGCAGCATTCCGTCGATTGGTGCGCTGCTGACCGATGAGGACTTACCGGAAAAACAAATCAAATTCGAATAAGCATAAAAGCAGTCCCGCCGCACGGAATCCGTGCGGCGGGCTTTTTCTTGCGCGCGCTTTTGCGCTGTGCTATAATAAACTCCATAAGAAAGGGGCGATTTAACATGCTCAATCAGCAGATGGCCGCGCTGGGGAACAACCGTTCCACCATCCGCGAGCTTTTTGAATACGGCAACCAGCGCGCGGCGGTGGTCGGCCGGGAAAACGTATTTGATTTTTCCATTGGCAATCCCAATGTGCCTGCGCCGGATGCAGTGCGCGAGGCGATTTTGGCCGAGGCTGCGGGCGATCCGGTTGCGCTGCATGGCTATACCTCTGCGCAGGGCGCGGCGGATGTGCGGAAAGCATTAGCGGATGATCTGAACCGCCGCTTTGGTACGGATTACACGGGCGACAGCCTGTACTTGACCGCAGGTGCAGCGGCAGCTTTGTCCTGCGCGTTCAAGGCGATTGCCTGCCCGGGGGATGAGTTTGTTGTTCTGGCACCATACTTCCCGGAATATCTGATGTTCATTGAACGTGGTGTAGGGGCGAAAGCGGTTATCGTGCCGCCGTCCATCACGGATTTTCAGATCGACTTCGACGCACTGGAGCAGGCAATGAACGAACACACCAAGGCGGTCGTGGTCAACTCTCCAAACAATCCGTCGGGCGCGGTTTATTCTGAGCAGACCATTCAGCAATTGGCTGCGTTGCTGTGCGAAAAAGAAAAGCAGTATGGGCATCCGATTTATCTGGTATCGGACGAACCTTACCGCGAAATTGTATATGACGGTGTCAATGTGCCGTTTGTGCCGCGCTATTATGATGATACCATCGTTTGCTATTCCTATTCCAAGTCGCTTTCGCTGCCGGGTGAGCGCATCGGTTATGTGCTTGTGCCGCCGCAGGCGGCTGACAGCGCCGATCTGTATGCGGCGGTCTGCGGCGCAGGCCGTGCGCTCGGTTATGTTTGTGCGCCGAGTATGTTCCAACGTGTAGCGGCGCGCTGTGCAGGCCAGACGAGCGATATTTCGGTCTATCAGACCAACCGCGATTTGCTGTTTGACGGGCTGACGGGCATGGGGTATTCCTGTGTCAAACCTGCGGGTGCGTTTTATTTGTTCCCGCAGACGCTCGAGCCGGATGACCGTGCGTTCTGCGAACGCGCGAAGAAATACGACCTGTTGGTTGTGCCGGGTGCGGATTTTGGCGCGCCGGGACACATGCGCATTTCCTATTGCGTGCAGACGGAAACCATTCGCCGCGCGCTGCCGCTCTTTGCAGAATTGGCAAAAGAATATGGAAAAGGTTAAGTTATTGAAAACTACCAATTAAATTCTGCAAAATATATACAAAGTGTTAACATCAGTAGGTAATAATGCACAAGAAATAATGCCGGCAGTTGTGTGATATTCATAAAACATGCCGCTTGCTTTTCTGCCGCGCTCCGTGTATTATAATAGCAGAGATCGGGAAACGGTCTCAGAAACATTACAGAAAAAGGAGCGTGACGAAATCATGATGAAGGGTTTCTTCAATGATCTGGTCGCAGCGCGTATGCTGGATCTGGACCAGAACCGCGTCAAGTCGATGTCTCGCAAGGCGCGTCACAACGCCAAGTAATGTAAAATCATTACGGTGGCTGCTGTGGCTGCCTTGAGGAGTCAGAAATCAAATGACAAATGAAAATGGCATGTAAAAGACCTTCCGGAGTTGGTTCGGAAGGTCTTTTGCTGTGCGCTCAGCCTGAGCGGCGGCGTCGGACAAGGGCAGCGGTGTGCCGGTGGAAGAATGCGGCACGTTCTGCTGCGGTTGCCGGGCGGATCTGTTGCTTTCCGCAGTCTGGACAGGCGTGCTGCTGCTCGCTGCCAAGAAAAACATAGTGACAGCATTTGGTTTGACAGCTGTAAATCATGCCGTTCACCTCCTCTGATGATAGAATAGCAGAGGAAGTGTCCGATAAATCTCCCTTTCTTGCGCACAAAGGGGAAAAATGGTATACTGGCTTCACGTCTGAAAAAGGGGAAAGAAAAATGCAGGAACAAAAAACAGGATTGTTTCGTCGATTATATATGCCTGCGGTATTGTGTACCGTATTATGGGGCAGTGCAGCCCCTTGCGTCAAAAAAGGATATGAGATGTTTGCCATTGCGTCGGATGCACCCTTTTCCCAGCTGTATTTTGCAGGCTGGCGGTTTGCGTTGGCGGGGCTGCTGGTTTTGCTGGTGGCGCGCATCAAGGGGCACCGCATCTTTCCGGTGCGCAGTGAGTGGAAGCCGATTTTATGGATCTGCCTGTTTCAGAGCATGATTCAATATGTGTGTTATTACATTGGCTTGTCAGGAACTACCGGAACCAAAGGTGCGGTGCTTTCCGGTACGCAAACCTTTTTTGCGCTGATTTTTGCACATCTGTTTTTGCGGAATGACAAGATGAACCAGCAGAAAGTGCTCGGCTGTCTATGCGGCTTTGCGGGTGTGTTGGTGCTCGGTCTGGGAGGGCTTAACGGCTTTAATCTGCACGGTGACGGGTTGGTGCTGCTGTCGGCGGTGTCAGCCGGTGCAGGTGCACTGGTTTCCCGCATCTATACGCCGGGCCGCGACCCGATGCTGCTGACCGGGTGGCAGCTGCTGCTGGGCGGAGCGTTTTTGCTGATTGTCGGATGGATCGGCGGCGGTCGTCTGGGGACGGTCGCACCGGTTGGTGTGCTGCTGCTGGCATACATGGTGGTGCTGTCCGCTGCAGCGTTCACGATCTGGACGGCGCTATTGGGAAAGTTCCCGGTGGGTAAGGTCAGTCTGTTCTGCTTCTTGATTCCGGTGTTTGGCACGCTGCTCTCTGCCATCGTGCTGGGCGAACAGATCCTGACGTTGCGCAATTTGAGCGCATTGGTGCTGGTCAGCAGCGGTATTGCAATTGCAAACTATGTGCGGGAGACTAAATCGCAAAGCGGGCAGGCATAATAAAGAGAAAAAGGAAAAAACAACATGGTTTTTAGTTCGGCGATTTTTCTATTCGTTTTCCTGCCGGTTGTGTTCGTGCTGGATCGTCTGCTGCGCGGCATACGGGCAAAGAATATTCTGCTGCTGGTTGCCAGCCTGATTTTTTATTCGTTCGGGCAGCCGGTCTATTTGCCGCTCTTGCTGCTCAGCGTCGCGCTCAACTATGGTTGCGGTTTGCTGGCGGCGGGGAAATACCCGAAATTGGGTGTCGGCATTGCAGTTGTGGGCGGTATCGGCTTGCTGGCGGTATTCAAATACGCGGACTTTATGATCGGCACCATAAACGGTCTGTTCGGCCTGTCGCTGCCGCTGACCGGGATTGCTCTGCCGATCGGCATTTCGTTCTTCACTTTTCAGGGATTGTCGTATGTGATCGACGTATATCGCGACAAGTCAATTGTTTCCTGCTCTTTTGTGAAGATTTTGCTTTATATTTCGTATTTCCCGCAGCTGATTGCAGGGCCGATTGTCAAATACCATGATATCGAAAAGGAGATCGATCAGCGGCAGACCACGCCGCGCGAGACCGCGCTGGGCATCCGTCGGTTCATCTGCGGACTTTCCAAAAAACTGCTGATTTCCAACGCGATGGGGCAGATGGCGGACGCGGTGTTCGCGCTGCCCGCAGGAGAGATCGGTATGTTTGCCGCGTGGATGGGCGCGATTTGTTATACGCTGCAAATTTACTTCGATTTTTCCGGTTACAGCGATATGGCGATCGGTATGGGCCGCATGTTCGGCTTCCATTTCCTCGAAAATTTCGATTACCCCTATACCGCAACCACGATTCAGGAGTTTTGGCGGCGCTGGCATATCTCGTTATCGACTTGGTTCCGCGACTATCTGTATATCCCGCTGGGCGGCAATCGCAAGGGAAAGGTGCGCACTTGGGTCAACCGTGTGATCGTGTTCTTCACAACCGGCCTGTGGCATGGCGCAAACTGGACGTTCGTGCTGTGGGGCTTGTGGCACGGCCTGTTCTCGGTGCTCGAGGACAGCGGTATCGTGCCTGCGCGGCGACTCAAGGGCAGGGCGCTTGGGCATGTGTATACCATGCTGGTGGTCGTGCTGGGTTTTACGCTGTTCCGCGCGGAGTCTCTTTCGCAGGCGGGTGCGATGTTTGCGGCGATGTTCACCGGCGTGGGTCTGGGTTGGACAGGAACCGTGACCGTGTGCTCCTTATTGACACCGGTGTTCCTGCTGACGCTGATACTGGCGCTTTTGCTCAGCTTGCCGATCACGAAACGATTGCAGCCGAAAAACGAGTCGATCACGCTGGCAGGGGCTATGGCGCTGCTTGTGCTGTGTATGCTGAACCTGTCTGCGGGCACATTCAACCCGTTTATCTATTTCCAGTTCTGAGGAGGCTGCCATGAAATACAAAATTTTTACCGCAGCCTTTGTGCTGCTCTGCTTGCTTCCGTCGGCGGGCATGCTGTTTCTGCCGCCGACGCAGGCGGCTGCAAACGAGCGGCTGTCACCTAAGCCGACCCTGAAAAACGAGGACGGCAGCTGGAACACCGCCGTGCTCGATCAGGTGACCGACTATATTGCAGACCACTTTGCGCTGCGGCAGGAGATGGTCACGGCAAATGCCGCTTTGCAGACCACGCTGCTGGCTACATCCCCGGCTGAGGATGTGATCTATGGCTCAGATGGCTGGCTGTATTATGCCGCAACGCTGGACGACTATCAGAATCACGCGACACTGACCGAGGAACAGGCGCAGCAAGTCGCGCAGACGGTCGCGGATATGCAGGCGTATTGCGAAGCGCGTGGCGCACAGTTCGTGTTCACCATTGCACCCAATAAGAACTCCCTCTATCCCGAACATATGCCGTCACGCTACCTGCAAAGCGATTCCCCAGGCAATTATGAGTTGGTTGCGAAATATTTGCAGGAATACGATGTAAATTATGCTGATCTGTTCAAGTTTTTCTCTGAACAGGATGAGGTGTTATATTTGCAGACGGATTCGCACTGGACAAACCGGGGCGCGGCGCTTGCGCACGACTTCTTGATGCAAACGCTCGGTTTGCCGTATACGCCGTTTGGGGAGGCAGGCTATACAACGGAAAATACCCATCGCGGGGATTTGTACGAGATGCTGTATCCAAAAGGAACCGAGCTGGAGGCGCAGCAGCAATATGAAATTGACTTTTCTTATGTTACGCCGCCGCGTACAGCCGAGGATATTTTGATCCAGACCACAAGCGAACATGCGCAAAACGGACGGCTGATCCTGTGCCGCGACTCGTTCGGCAATGCGCTGCATCCTTTTCTGGCGGCGGATTTCCGTGAGGCCGTCATCACGCGGCAGATGCCGTATCCGTTGACACAGGTGCAGGCAGGCGATACGGTGATCGTTGAAATTGTTGAACGAAACCTTGAAAATTTACTCAAATATCCGCCCGATTTAGGGAACACCCAAGGGGCGGAATCCGTCGAATAAAGCAGAAACAACCAGGAGGAATAAGATATGAAAAAGAGAATGACAGCCCTGCTGCTGGCGCTGATCCTGTGCGGCAGTCTGGCAGCTTGCGGCGGCGGGCAGAATACCGCAGCCGAGGACAAAAAGGACAACGAGACCGTTGACACGGTAAAGGATGAGGAAAACAAGGACAAGGCTGAGGACGAAACCAGCGACAAGGACAAGGCCGAGGCGGACAAGAATACCGCTGCTGGCAGCGAAACTTCGGACAGCGCTTCGCAGTCGGGCAGCACTGCGTCCGGCACGAGCACGGGCAGCAGCTCCACCAGCAAGCCGCAGTCGGGCGGCAACACGTCGTCTGGTTCGAGTTCTTCGGGCAGCAGCGCGACCAGCAAACCGTCGGGTGGCGGCTCGTCCAGCAATACTTCATCGGGCAGCACTTCCACCAGCAAGCCGGAATCCAATCCGGCCCCTACGCCGCAGCCTGAACCGGAGCCGGAACCCGCTAAGCCGACCGCTGCACAGGCATCCGGTTACATCGGTTCTTCTGCCTCTGCGCTGGAAGGCGCGCTCGGTTCGCCCAGCTCCAAGAGCTATTCGCCCAGCTGCATGGGTGAAGGCGAAGACGGTGTTTGGACGTACAGTGGATTTACGGTGTACACCTATCGAGAGAACGGTGTAGAGACCGTCGAAGCCGTATCATAAGAGCATAAAAAAAACCCTCTGCCCGTAGGCAGAGGGGTTTTTTATCAATTACAGGATGACACGGCGCGGTTTTTGCGCGATTTCGCGCACCGGACGACAGGGGACACCAACAGCAAGCATGCCTGCGGGGATATCCTTGGTGACGACGCTGCCCGCGCCAATAACGGCATTATCTCCTATGGTCACGCCGGGCAGTATCTGCACGCCCATGCCGATCCATACGTTGCTGCCGATTGTGATGGGTTTGGCGTATTCCAAACCGGCATTTCGCTGCGCGGTATCGAGCGGGTGTCCGGCAGTGGAGAAGCAGCAGTTCGGGCCAATGAACACATGGTCACCGAAGGTGACGGGCGCTCCGTCCAGAATCACCAGATTGTGATTGGCGTAAAACGCCTTGCCTACGCGGATATTGCTGCCGTAATCGACGAAGAAGGGAGGTTCGATGTAGGTATCTTCGCCGCATGCGGCAAGTAATGTACGCAGCAATGCATTGCGTTCTGCTTGCTGGGTGCTGCGCAAGCTATTGTAGTCCATGCAGAGGTCTTTTGCTACCGCGCGCGCTTGCAGCAGTTCTGGGTCGTAATTGGCGTCATACAGCAGCCCGGCGGCTGCTTTTTCTCGTTCGGTCATGATATTCTCTCCTCAGTTTTGATGGCGCACCAGCTCATAGTCATCGCCGGAGCGGTAATAGGGACAAGGGCCATTGCTTTGGGACAGACGATAGAATTCATCTTCATCCAAATAGGCTTCGCAGACATACTCGTCCAGAATGTCGTCGTATGCATTGTATGCGCAATCTTCACAGGTTCCGGTCATTGGCATGCTTCCTCCGTTCATTCAGGCATGACACAAAAGGGAAAAGCGGGGGCGCTTTTGCCCATTCGTTCTGATAAGAGCATACCATAGTTTGTGGAAACATTCAAATAGATGCTTTGATTTTTGTGCAGTTTGTGCTATGATAAAGCTGGCAATATCAAGAGGAGCGTGACCAATGTATGAAGCTATATACGTATCAAAATAATGACGGGGTCGATCGGATCGGCATCGGTTATAACAGCTGGCCGGGGCTCATCTGGCCGATCGAGGCGTTTGGCCTGTCGTTTCCGGATATGACCGAGTTGATCCGCCGTATTTCCCCGGCACAGCTGGCACGGCTGGCGGATGCAGAGCAGGCAACCGAGGGCGCAGCGCTGCGGTTGAATAGCGTGCGTCTGCGCGCACCCATTCCGCATCCGGCGCAGGATGTGATCTGCTTGGGCATCAACTATGCCGATCATGCAGTTGAGTCTGCGCGTTTTCACGAGGATGCGTTTCTTGTCAACCGCAAAAAGGCGGTCTATTTCAGCAAACGCGTGTGCGAAGCAAGCGGTTGTGACGATCCCATTCCGGCATATGAAGGTCTGGTAGACAGTCTGGACTATGAAGCGGAGCTTGGCGTAGTGATCGGCAAGGATTGCAAGAATGTCAGCGTGTCCGAAGCACCCGGCCACATTTTCGGCTATACTATCGTCAATGACGTTTCCGCTCGCAATTTGCAGACCGCGCACAATCAGTGGTATTTCGGCAAATCGCTCGACGGTTTCACGCCGATGGGGCCGTGTATCGTGACGGCGGATGAAATTGCCTATCCGCCCGCGCTTGCTATTTCGTCCACGGTCAACGGCGAACAGCGCCAGAACAGCAATACCGACCACCTGCTGCATTCGGTCGCAGAGATCATTGCGGAGCTGTCGCAGGGCATGACGCTCAAAGCAGGCACGATCATTGCAACCGGTACACCGGCGGGCGTTGGCATGGGCTTTACGCCGCCGAAGTTCCTCAAGAAGGGTGACGTAGTCACTTGTGAGATCGAGGGCATTGGCAAGCTGACCAATACGGTGGAATAAGCAAGGGGGGCGCAGGTATGGACAAACCCAAGCAGATGATTGTCATGCGGCGGGATTTGAAAATGCGTAAGGGAAAGATCGCGGCGCAAGCGGGACACGCCTGTGTCACAGCCGTATTGGCTGCGTTGGATCGGGAGCAGCGACTCGGACAGATTCGAGCGGATGAAGCAGGTGTGACACTGGCAGAGAGCGCACAGCCTGCCACGCCGCTTAGTGAATGGTTTTCGCGTGGCGTGGCAAAGGTGTGCGTTTATGTTGATTCGGAAGAAGAATTGCTTGCAATTGACCGTAAGGCAAAAGAAGCGGGCATTTTGTCTGCGCTTATCTGTGACAATGGCATTACGGAATTTCATGGTCAGCCGACCTATACCTGCTTGGCGTTTGAGCCTGCGCTGCCCGAAAAAGTTGACCCGATTACCGGCGAACTGCCGCTCTTTTGAGCGGCAGCGCGGTTTCGGTCAGAATTTGTAACATTCTTGTGCCTTTACAAACGCAGTATTGCATGATATGATAAACGAAGCCACGAAAAGGAGGGATTGCCATGGGCGCAGTGTCCAAGCAAGGCACCAAACAGGTCACGGCCAACAAAAAAGCATGGCATGACTACTTTGTCGAGGAAAAATACGAAGCGGGCATCGAATTGGCAGGCACTGAGGTCAAGTCGATCCGTCAGGGGCAGATCAATCTGAAGGATTCTTATTGCACTTTCAAGGATGGAGAACTTTTTGTGCGCGGGATGCATATTTCCCCCTACGAAAAGGGAAACATCTTCAATAAAGATCCGTTGCGTGTACGGCGGCTGCTGATGCACAAAAAAGAGATCGCAAACCTGTTTGGTAAAACCAAGCAGGATGGATATTCTCTGATTCCGCTTTCGGTTTATTTCAAAAACTCGCGTGTCAAAATCGAGCTTGGTTTGTGTAAAGGCAAAAAGCTGCACGACAAGCGAGACAGCATTGCAGCGCGAGACGCTAAGCGGGAGATGGACCGCGCGATGAAGGAAAGAAATCGTTGATTTTTCGCATCCGATGGATGCACCCGAAATGGGGCCGTAACGGGTTCGACGGGGGTGTTGAAGCCGGGATAGCGGGCCGCAGTGGGGATCTGCGTAAAAAGCTCCAATTGTTTATAAATTAAACAACAACGATTATACTCTTCAGGCTGCCTAATTAAGGCTTAGCCCGTCGGCTCAGAGAGGAC
>CALWUJ010000041.1 GCA_944384725.1 uncultured Agathobaculum sp.
GTACGGAGGCTGTTATGGGTGAACGGCCTGCCACGCAGCGTCCGCTTCCCCTGTACATTGAGAAAGTCAACGATTTCCGCCATTGTCCAACCTTTGCTGTATAACTCAAACACCTTTTGCACCGTAGGCGCATTTTCCGGGTCTATCTGAAACCGCTTATCCGGTCCGGTAATGTAACCGAGCGGTCGGTTCCCGCCCGTGCTCTGTGCCTTTGCTGCGCTGCGCCGCTGTCCACGTCGGATATTTTGAGAAAGCTGCTCCGAGTAGTAGGCAGCCATGCCCTCAATCACGCTTTCCAAAATAATTCCTTCCGGCGTGTCTGGAATCATTTCGGCAATATAAAATATCTTGATGCCGTTTTTCTTCAAATGATATTTGTTCAGCGCGATCTCTTCCTTATTGCGCCCAATACGGTCGGTTTTCCAGACAATCAACGCATCAAACATATGTTTCGATGCATCTGCCAACATACATTGAAACTGTTCACGGTTATCATTTCGTCCTGTCTGCGCCCGGTCAATATATTCATGAATGATTGTCAAACCATGCTCCAACGCATAACGCTTTGCCTCGGCGAGTTGTCCTTCAATGGACTGCTCGCCTTGCTTATGGCTGGAATAACGGGCATAAACAACGGCATTCATCAGAACTTCACATCCTTTGCCGGTTCCAAGTCTAACGCCATGCGAGCGATAGCACGATCCCTTTTGGACGCTCGGTCATAGGCGCGGGCCACTTCATACGCTTCTACAGAAATCTGCTTGGGATGATACGCCATATCACCGGTCCACACTTCCAGCGGCACATTCAACGTATCCGAAAGCAGTAATGCAGTGCGCAGCGGCGCATCCTTCATCTGTCGAAAAATAATGGTTCGGATCTGCTTATCCGTCAGTCCTGTCACACGTACAAGCCCCGGAATGTCCAGCCCCATGCGTGCCGTCACATCAATGAAGATCTTGTAAAACGGCGGATGGTCACGATCACACAGGGAGTTAAACGCAGCTTCTTCCGCAGAATCACCCAGCAGATAATCCGTAGAAACATTCAATTTTTGTGCAAACGACTGAACAAGCGTAATTTTTGGCGCACGCTGACCTGTCTCGTATCTGCTCAGCACCTGTTTGGAGGTTCCTAGCAGCTGCGCAAACTCATCTTGCGACATATTCCGCTCTTTTCTGATCTCACGCAAGCGGTCACCAAACGGAACATACTCCAGATCTACACGCGGAACATTATTGTAATCCACTTTTGGAGTGCGCATTTTTATCACCTCTTTTGCTATTCACATTCATATTAAAGCACATCATATCAACAAAATCAAGTTCATTTGTATTATGATACAAAATTATAACCGAACGGTTGACAACCGCAATAAACAATCTTATACTTTATTCATATTCAGCACCATTCGGTGCCGAATTACTATTTCACGGTTTAATATCACCAAACAGGCAACGCAAGGAGGTGATTCTATTGTAACCAGACTTCATTTGGACGAAATACGACATACCGACATCCAATTCTTATGCGCTGATTTTATGAATGCAGCGATTAAATTTTATCAATCTCCTACACATCAGGCGGCATTTGAACAATGGTGTCGGGCGCAGAAAGGAGATGAAAACAATGAATAGCGAACTTGTGCAAAGGTTGCGAGAACAATATCCCAATCACATTCCCCTCGACGTTGCAGCACCTCTGCTTGGTGTTTCCCAGCGGCAGCTTTCCAAGTTGATCGCTGCAGGTCGAGAGCCATTTTGCCTGATCGGGGCAAACATCGGCATCCAGCAACGATACGTCAGGGTGTATACGGAGAGATTGATCGCGTACCTGAATGGTGAACTGTTTTAGCCAATGATTGGAACAACACAGAGGGAGGTGGTTGCCTTCTGGGGACGCTAACGAATCATCCTGTACAGAGAAAATGCATCTTTTTTCCTCGCAAGATTCATTTTCTCTGTACAGGAACAGGAATAGACTTTTTTAATTTAAGCAATTTTCTCACAGGCAAATCAAAGCATTTCAATACATACAATACCGTAAAGTAAGGCGGTGATTTTGCTCGAAAGTGCACCTTTTCTTTCCGAAATCGAAAGCGCCGAAAAGGTGCACTTTTAAAAAAACGCAGCATTGGGCGGTAATTGCAAAAAGACATTAATTCCCGATGAAACACCCGTCAAAAAAGAAATATAGTTTCGAAAATTGAAATTATCTGCCACACTGCCGTTCCTCTTTACCCGGTTGTTTGCCGCATGGGTATGGGCGGTAATGATTTTCGCGTTTTCGAACCAAAAGAGCAGAGAGGAGGAGGTATCCATGCTCGATCGAACCGGGGCGGCATTCTGCGCCGCCCTGCAAAATCTGAATGAATTGTCCGAACGGCTTGCAGTAGGCCGTGACGATGATGACTACCTACGCCGTCTGGCAAACGCCGCGCAGGACACCGCCATCGCCGCCCGTGAGGCCTATGCAGAGACCCGCGAAAAATATTTCCTGTGCAGCAGGAAATATTTTTCGCGGGCAGATGCGGGAACAGCTATGACCACCGATCGACCAGAGCAGGCTGATGACGATTTGCCGGACGGCTACGAACTGGCCGTACAGAAAGACGGCTCGGTGATGATCCGGCTGCCGCTGCGCCTGTCTAAACGAAGCAGCAGTACTGAGTTCGTGTGCGAACCGCTGAACCGGCTGCTGGCGCGCCAGGCATCTGCCCTGCCGCGGTTCCACGCGTGTACGGTTGTGTTTTACCATTGTTATGCGGCCTCGCATCAGCCCGCCGATGTACGGGATCACGACAATCTGGAAACGCGCGCAGTGCTGAACGTCATTGAGCGGTACTTGCTGACCAGTGACAGCGGCATCTACTGTTCCAACGTCCAGACGAGCTGCTGGGGTGACAGAGATCAAACCGTGATCTGTATCCGGCCCGGCAAAATCCCGGTTTTCGATCTGGGAGCAGGATACAATGCGGATATGTAGGAACAGCGCCGCATGGCTGCTGCTGCAAGTCAGTGTGGTCTGCGGGCAGCTACCGTACCATGCGCTCAAATTGCTGGGCAGCAACTATGCGCGTACACAGGATGCGTTTCAGAAGCTGTGTCGCGCAGGGTATCTGGAAGTTGTCAAGGCACCGGGGCACAAAAGCTTTTTCGTCACAGATGCCGGGTTTGAAGCCTATTGCCGGGTGTTGCAAAAAGATCGGAGAAAATCGAAAGCATTCATTGAGGACAAGCCGACGGGCACGCACAGCATCGAAAAGGCGGTGCGGCTCAGCCGCATCAACGAGGCGTGGCTGTTCTTTGTCCTGCTTTGCAGGCGCAAGTACCAGACATCCTTACAGACCAAACGCGAACAGGAACGGCAGGCCATCCGCAGCACGGACAGCCTGAAATATTCCCGGTTTGTCGGATGCATCTATGACGAGGAGCGGTTCATCCATCCGGTGTACCACTTCGGAAACGGCAACCAGCGGCTCAATCCCAACGGCGAGAAAAATGCGACCGTGCGGCTAGCCGGGGCAATGATGTCGTTTGAGAAAGTGATCCTCGTCGAAACGCCAGAAGCGATCACGGACATTCTGGAATACTCGCTCTGGGCGCTGAGAAAGGATCCCAGCGCACTCCGACACATGAAGCTGAACTTTCATGTCACGTGGGAGGACAACGCAATCCTGCTGCCGCTGGATGGGTCAGCACAGGCCTTTGTGCAGCACTTCGATCGGAAGGACTGGCGCGCTGGCATTGTGCAGATGGAAGAACAGGAGAAGGCTAAAGCAGGCATCACACTATCCCTGCTTCGGGGGCAATGGATGGAGCTGCTGGAATATCTGGTGCGAGAACCTGATTCGGAAGCGCTGGTGCGCATCATCGCGTGGGATTTTCAGCAGCCGGTGCTGCGCGTGTTGCGAGAGCGTGGTATGCTGCCGAAAAAAGCACGAGTTGGAGTGTGCTTGTTACAAGCGAAATAGCAAAGCGGTACGGAATGCTCCGTACCGCTTTGTCATGTATTTACTTTCGTTTGTTGCTGCGCCCAAGGAGATAATCAACGCTTACATCATAGAAATCAGCCAATGCACATAGAACGTGTGGCGGAACCATACGCTGTCCACTTTCGTAATACGCATACGTCCGCTGCGGCACACCAATTGCTACACCTACCTCCGCCTGTGTGAGATCGCGGTCTTCCCGTAAATCCCGAATTCGCTGATAACGCTCCATTATTCATCACCAATTGCAGTATAGGACAGAACAATTTGTTCTATTGACTTTTTGAACAAATTGTTCTAACCTAAAGTAAGAGGTGATTTTATGCCGGACTACAAAGAAATGTATTTCACGCTGTTCCGTGCGACCGAACAGGCAATCAACACGCTGATTGAAGCGCAACGGGCATGCGAGGAATTGTATATCAGCGAGCCGGAGACAGAACTGCGGGTAATTTCGCTCCCGGATCGCGCCGAGGAAGAAAAGGAATAATTTTCCAACGACATGACGTGAATAGGACTTGATTTTTATGTGTACATGGCAGAGTGCTCTTGCGGGGCACTCTGCCTTTTTGTCTCGGTTGTTTATGGAAATTATTACAAATCTTTGTCAGAATACCATACATTATGTTATAATGCGCTTAGAAAACAATTTAGATGTCAAATATATCAGAATAGCTTTGCTGCGCATCGTCGTTATAGCATAAAACATGACGCCGGTCATCGAATGATCAAGGAATTGCTGAGTCGGTATGCAAAAGAAGGGCATTGCAGGGTACCGCTATGCAACTCAAATTCCGGCAAAGTCAATCCTCGATACGATCCGGGATGCAGCCCACAATTCGTATTACAGTGGAAGTCCAAACTTGCACAGCGATAACGATTTCCAATATTCATCTGCTACAAAAATGACCCCTATGGAGATGCGTTTAGGCGCAGCAGCATAGCTGGTGCCCTAAATTTTTGTCTACTTGATAGGGAGCAGCACAAGCACAAGTCCATCTTTTAGGACTTCTTTTCTGCTATACTGGCAGCATAAAACAAGGAAGAAGGGATTCACCTTGCACCCTGATACTTATCTTGCACACATTTCCGACGATGGCCGAACGCAGTCCGTCTTTTCCCATCTCTCCGGCACGGCGATGCTGGCCAAGTCCTTCGCGCAGCCCTTTGACGCGCAGACAGAGGCCGAAGCGGCCGGATTGCTCCATGATATCGGCAAATACTCCGCCGCATTCCAGCAAAGATTGCGCGGCGACCCGAAGCAGGTCGACCACGCCACCGCCGGCGCATACGAATGCTGGTGCATGGGACAGCTCTTATCAGCATTTTCCATCGCCGGGCACCACGGAGGGCTACCGGACGGCGGCAGTATGACCGACAGCGCCGATGCCGCCACCTTGCTCGGACGAATACAGCGGGCTGCGCAAGGCAAGCTCGAGCCATACGACCACTGGAAAGAGGACATTGCCCCGCCTTCGCCGCCCCGCGCCGATCTGACACATAGCTCGCCGGAGGACGTCATGTTTTTCACCCGCATGCTGTATTCCTGTCTGGTGGACGCAGACTATCTGGATACCGAAGCGTTTATGACCGGCCATCCGCGCTCGCATCATCAGGAACCCATCGAGTGCCTGTGGCAGAAATTACAGCAGTATTTCTCCGGCTGGTTTCCACCGCAAAGCGAGCTGAACCAACAGCGCTGCGCTATTCTGGAGCGCTGCATCGCACAAGCCGAGCAGCCGCCGGGGCTGTTTTCCTTGACCGTCCCCACCGGCGGCGGCAAAACGGTGGCATCGCTCGCGTTCGCTTTGGCGCATGCCAAAGCGCACAGCAAGCAGCGCATCATCTATGTGATCCCGTACACCTCCATCATCGAACAGAACGCAGACACCTTCCGCACCATACTGGGCGATACGAACGTGTTGGAACATCACTCCAACGTCCTGTATGACCTGGAAAACGAAGCGGATGTGCATACCATCCAGCTGATGCAGGCCACCGAGAATTGGGATATGCCGGTCGTCATCACGACGGCGGTACAGTTCTTTGAATCCCTGTTTGCCTGCCGTCCTTCCCAGTGCCGCAAGCTGCACAACCTTGCCAACAGCATCATCATTTTCGACGAAGCGCAGATGCTGCCGCTTCCCTACTTACAGCCTTGCGTCTACGCTATCTCCCAACTGGTCGCGCATTACCATGCTTCCGCTGTCCTATGTACGGCGACGCAGCCCGCCCTCGACTCGATCTTTCAGAAATTTTTGCCCCAATATCCCATCACCGAGCTTTGCCCATCCGGCACCTTTGCGCCGGATATCTTCCGCCGCGTCACGTTCCGGCAGCAAGGCCGGCTGACATGGCGAGAATTGGCCGCGCAGCTCAACGCGCAAAGTCAGGTGCTCTGCATCGTCAACACCCGCAAAGGCGCGCAGGAACTGTTCCGGCAGCTGACCGGCGAGGGCGTTTTCCACCTTTCCACGTTGATGTGTCCGGCGCACCGTCAAAAACAGATTGCGGAGATCCGCCGCCGGCTTTCCGATAGCCTGCCCTGCCGTGTGGTTTCCACTTCTCTGATCGAAGCCGGTGTTGACATTGATTTCCCCGCAGTCTATCGGGAACTGGCCGGGCTGGATTCCATTTTACAGGCCGCCGGGCGCTGCAACCGGGAAGGCAAACGCCCTGTTTCTGAGAGCATTGTCACCATCTTTCAGAGCGAGGAGCGAACGCCGCCACTCCTTGCGGCGGCCGCTGGGGCAAGTCAATTCGTCCTGCGGCATGATCCGGACTTTGCATCGCCCCATGCCATCGAGGCATACTTTCGCCAACTGTTTGACCTGAGGGGGCCGGAAGCGCAGGATATGCAGTGCATCCTGCCCACCATACGCTCGGAATTTCTCCCCTTCCGCACGATTGCGGACCGGTTTCACCTGATCGACAGCCCCACCCGGACGATCTATGTCCCCTACCAAGCCAGCGCGCCGCTTTTCGAGCAGCTGCGCTCCGGCCTGCGCAATAAAAGTCTGTATCGGCAGCTTGGGCGGTATGGTGTTTCCGTTTATGAGCAGCACTTTGCTGCATTGCAGCTGGCCGGCGATATTGAAATGCTGGATGACAGCACAGCGGTCTTATGCAATCCATCCTGTTATTCCGAGCAAACCGGATTGTCCCTTGACGCGGACAGCGGCAAAGCGCTGTTTATTTGATTTTTTGAAAGGAGTGACGCACATGTCCATCAAACTGGAGGTATGGGGAGATTACGCCCTCTTTACCCGTCCAGAGATGAAAGTAGAGCGAGTAAGCTATGATGTGATGACCCCGTCGGCCGCACGCGGGCTGATCGAGGCGATTTATTGGCATCCCGGAATCCAATGGACCATCGACCGCATCATAGTTTGCAATCCCATCCGGTTCACCAACATACGGCGCAACGAAGTGAAAGCGACCGTGTCCGCCCGCGCTGCCCGCACGGTAATGGAACACGGTACCGGCGAATTATTTCTGTCCGCTTCGGAGAATATCCAGCAGCGGGCAGCCCTAGTGCTGCGAGACGTCCGATATGTGATCGAAGCGCATTTCGACATGACAGCCAATGCCGCCCCCAGCGACAACTCCGGCAAATTTCAGGACATTGCCAAGCGGCGTATTCGTAAAGGGCAATTCTACCACCAGCCCTATTTCGGCTGCCGCGAGTTCCCGGCAAACTTCCGGCTCTGCGAAGCCGTATCGCCCTGCCCCAGCGATTTGCTGGGGGAGCGGGATCTTGGGCTGATGCTATTGGATTTGGATTATACCAACCCAGAAAACATTCAGCCCATGTTTTTCCGTGCGGTGCTGCACGACGGTATACTGGAGGTTCCCCGGCCGGACGGCGAGGGGGTGTTCCGATGATTCTGCAAGCATTAACCGCCTATTATCAAACGCTTGCCAACCGCGGCGAGATTGCCTTGCCCGGCTGGAGCAAGGTCAAGGTTTCCTTTGCGCTTTGCATCACGGATGACGGCGTGCTGGAACAGATCATTCCCCTGCTTACCGAACAGCCAAAAGGGAAAAAGACCGTACTTGCGCCGCGCTCGTTCACGCTCCCCGCTCCAGTCAAGCGTTCTAGCGGCGTTGCCGCAAACTTTCTTTGCGATAATTCCAGCTATATGTTAGGTATTGACAGCAAAGGCAAACCCCAGCGCAGCGCAGCATGCTTTGCAGCCTGCAAAGACCTCCATGAAACGCTGCTGGATGGCATAGACAGTCCCGCAGCAAAAGCCGTTCTAGCTTTTTTCCGTGCATGGCAGTCCGAACAAGCTGCTGCATATCCTGCACTTGCTGCGAATATGGAAGAGATCCTCGCAGGTGCTAATTTGATTTTTCAGTATAACGGCTGCTTTATCCACGAAGACCCATTGATCCGCCGTGTCTGGGATGCATATTACCAAACCTCTGGAGACGGACCTGAAATGGTCTGTCTGGTTACAGGTCAAAAAGGCTCGGTGGAAAGCATCCATCCGGCCATCAAGAACGTATCCGGTGCACAGTCCAGCGGTGCGGCGCTGGTTTCGTTCAACGCGCCCGCATTCTGTTCTTACGGCAAAGAGCAGAACTGCAACGCCCCGACAAGCAAATATGCCGCTTTTGCCTATACCACTGCTTTGAACCATTTACTTGCCGACCGTGACCACGTCTACCGTATGGGCGACACCACGGTAGTCTGCTGGGCCAAAAGCGGCGGCAATGTCTATCAAAATATTTTTGGCTGGGCGTGTATGGGTCAATCGCCATCCTATTCTCTCAACGATTTGCAAAGTGCACTGCAAAACCTGTGCGCCGGACAAGCCGTCCTGTTTGACGAAGAACGACTAAGCCCTGACATGGAGTTTTATATCCTTGGTCTGTCGCCCAACGCTGCCCGCTTGTCCGTGCGTTTTTTCCTGCGGGATACATTCGGTACGTTTCTCCGCAATGCGCAGGCGCATCAGACAAGACTAGAAATCGTCAAACCTGCTTACGATAAATTCGATACGCTTCCGCTGTGGAAACTGCTTGACGAAACTGTCAATCAGAATGCCCGTGACAAAACTCCGGCACCAAATCTTGCAGGTGAGGTACTACGCGCCGTGTTGAATAACACACCGTATCCCGCCACCCTGCGAAACAGCGTTGCATTGCGCATCCGTGCCGAACGGGAAGTTACCCGTGGCCGAGCGGCAATTCTCAAGGCATATTACCTGAAAAATACGCATCCCGATGTACCAAAGGAGGTTTTAACTGTGTCTCTTAATCCTGACAGCACCAACCCCGCTTATAATCTTGGCAGATTGTTTTCCGTATTGGAAGCCGCACAGGAAGCTGCCAATCCCGGCATCAACACAACCATCAAGGATAAATATTTCGGTTCGGCATCCGCAACGCCCGGTCATGTATTTCCCGTCCTGCTGAAGCTTGCACAGAGCCACCTAAAAAAGTTGGACGGCGGCCTGCGCACCTACTATGACAAGCAAATCACCGAACTGCTTGCCAAGCTGGGCGAATCCTATCCGGTTCGCCTGAACATGCACCAGCAGGGCTCATTCCAACTGGGTTATTATCACCAGACACAAATGCGCTACGCAAAGAAGGAGGAAAAATAAAATGAGCGATCCCATCAAGAACCGTTATGAATTTGTCATCCTGTTCGACGTGGAAAACGGCAATCCCAACGGCGACCCAGACGCGGGCAATATGCCGCGCGTTGACGCAGAAACTGGTCTGGGCCTTGTTACCGATGTGTGCCTCAAGCGCAAAATCCGAAATTATATCGAAACAGTCAAAGAAGATGCTGTGGGCTATCGCATTTATGTCAAGGAAGGTGTGCCGCTCAACCGCAGCGACGTAGAAGCCTATACGGCGCTCGATGTGACCGATAAGACAATAAAAGACAAAAAGAAAAACGATCCTGATCTGGATCGCAAAATCCGCGACTGGATGTGCGCAAACTTCTATGACATCCGAACTTTTGGTGCGGTCATGACCACATTTGTCAAGTCTGCACTCAACTGCGGACAGGTACGCGGCCCCGTGCAGCTCGGTTTTGCCCGTAGTGTGGAGCCAATTGTTCCGCAAGAGGTCACAATCACCCGTGTAGCAATCACCACCGAAGCCGATGCCGAGAAAAAAGGCACAGAAATGGGCCGCAAATACATTGTTCCCTATGGGCTTTACCGCTGCGAGGGTTTTGTTTCCGCAAACTTAGCCCGTAAAACGACCGGTTTTTCCGAAGACGATCTTACCTTGCTCTGGCAAGCAATCCTTAACATGTTTGAAAACGACCACTCCGCAGCACGCGGCAAAATGGCGGTACGCGACCTGATCGTATTCAAGCATGATAGTGAGCTTGGCTGCGCACCAGCATGGAAACTCTTTGAAGCAGTCAAAGTCAACCGAAAAGACCCAGCCGCCGATGCTCCGGCTCGCAGCTATCAGGACTATGAGATCGTTGTGGATGAGGCCTCCCTGCCGAACGGCATCACATGTACGCGCATGGGGTGATCTATCCAGAGGAAGACTACCTCCAGCTTTCCGGATTGCAGCATTTTGCCTTCTGCCGACGCCAATGGGCTCTCATCCATCTGGAAAACCAATGGAAAGACAACCTGCGCACGGTTGAGGGTAATTTGTTCCATCACCGTGCACATGACAGCAAGCAGCGGGAGCGCCGTGGGGATATCCTGATCCTGCGCGATCTTCCGATTTGCTCAGCATCACTCGGTATTTCCGGGAAATGTGATGTGGTGGAGTTCCATGCTGACCCCGCTGGCATTGCATTATCAGGAGAGGCAGGTCATTGGCTGCCGTTCCCCATAGAATACAAAAAAGGCGCGCCCAAAGCGCATCAGGCGGACGAACTTCAATTATGCGCGCAGACCCTATGTCTGGAAGAAATGCTTTGCTGCACGATTACGGAGGGCGCGCTCTTCTACGGAGAAACCCATCGCCGCAGCGTCGTTTCTTTTACAGATGAGCTTCGGACAACGGTGCGTACCATGCTGGCCGAAATGCATCAGCTCTATAACCGCGGTCATACGCCAAGGGTAAAACCGACTAAAAGCTGCAACGCCTGCTCGCTGCAAGAAATATGCCTGCCTATTCTGATGCGCAAACAAACAGTCAAGGCGTATTTGCATCAGGCTATGGAGGACCGCCCATGAGACATTTGCTCAACACCTTATTCGTCACCTCCGAGGATATTTATCTATCGCTTGACGGTGAAAATGTTATCGCAAATCGGAATAAAGAAGCAATCGCGCGCTATCCGCTCCATACACTTTGTGCCATTCTAACCTTTTCGTATGCGGGCGCTTCCCCGGCGTTGATGGGAGCCTGCGCCACGCGAGGCATCGCCCTCTCTTTTTGTACGCCTCGCGGCAAATTTCTTGCCCGTGTCACAGGGGAGTCCAACGGCAACGTACTGCTTCGACGAATGCAATACCGGATTGCCGATGACCCTATGCAAAGCTGCCGCATTGCTCGTGCCATGGTTTTCGGCAAAGTACATAATGCCCGTTGGTCCATAGAGCGAACCAAACGGGATCATAGTCTGCGCGTAGATGCGCAGCGGCTTGGTGCAATTTCCGTACAATTAAAAGCACTATTACCACAGATCATATCCGAAACCTGCCTTGAAAGTCTGCGCGGCTTAGAAGGCGTTGGGGCATCTGCATATTTCAGCGTATTTGACCAGATGATCTTAGGCGACAAAGATACATTTTCGTTTCCATCCCGAAGCAAAAGGCCGCCTCGTGATCCCGTCAATGCCATGCTTTCTTTTGCTTATAGCCTATTGGCGCAGGATTGCGCCTCTGCTTTGGAAAGCGTTGGTCTGGATTCTTATGTAGGATTTCTGCATCGCGACCGACCCGGTCGCAGTTCCTTGGCATTAGATTGCATGGAAGAACTGCGTCCGTGTATTGCTGATCGATTTGTTTTAAGTTGCATCAACAACCGCATATTCAAAGCTACCGATTTTCTCTATCGAGAAAGTGGCGGCGTATACTTACAAGAAAATGCACGACGAACCTTTCTGCAACGATGGCAAGAGCGCAAAAAAGAAGTCATAACCCATCCCTTCTTGGGCGAAAAAATCCCATGGGGACTTGTTCCTTATTTGCAGGCGCTGCTTTTATCCCGATTGCTTCGAGATGACTTGGATGAATATCCACCTTTCTTGTGGAAATGAAGGTGCAAAATGCTTGTTTTAATCACATATGATGTAAATACAGAAGATGCGTCCGGCAAAAAACGTCTTCGCCAAATTGCAAAACAATGCGTTAATTACGGACAAAGAGTTCAATGTTCTGTGTTTGAGTGCTTACTGGATTCTGCACAATGCAAAAGTTTGCAGGCCAAATTACTTTCCATTATGGATACCGAAAAAGACAGTTTGCGCTTCTACTACTTAGGAAATCGCTATGAAAGCAAAATTGAACATTTCGGCTGTAAGCCCGCCTATGCCCCAGAAGGTGTATTGATGATTTAATATCATGCGAAGTATAAGCACACATGAGACAGTAGGTACCTTCGCACCTGAAAATCCCCTCTTTTTTGTATCAGTTTAATCATTGACCGATTTTGCTAACACCTACAACACTTCTCAAAAACATTTTTATGTAAAAGCACTATTTTTTGCAGATATCATTTGTTTATATCTGCTGTCGCTCCCCTCACGGGGAGTGTGGATTGAAATAACTCGCACCGCGCATCCTCGCTCATCCGCAGCGGTCGCTCCCCTCACGGGGAGTGTGGATTGAAATAGGTGAGCATGAACCGCGATTTTGAAAACGCGGAGTCGCTCCCCTCACGGGGAGTGTGGATTGAAATGCAGCTGCTACCGCTGCTCGGCATGCCCGAGGAGGGTCGCTCCCCTCACGGGGAGTGTGGATTGAAATAGCCGGGCGGTGCGCTCAAGTGGACACGCAGCCGCAGGTCGCTCCCCTCACGGGGAGTGTGGATTGAAATTCCTCCGTAGCCGCTCCCACGGATCAGGCGCAGCGGTCGCTCCCCTCACGGGGAGTGTGGATTGAAATTCAAGCCGTGCCAGCGCCTCGGCGGCGCGGGCTTGTCGCTCCCCTCACGGGGAGTGTGGATTGAAATCCGAATATCAGCCATAGAAAACACCTCCTTTCTGTCGCTCCCCTCACGGGGAGTGTGGATTGAAATGGCAATGACCGTTGCTGCAACCCTATCGTCAATGTCGCTCCCCTCACGGGGAGTGTGGATTGAAATG
>CALWUJ010000042.1 GCA_944384725.1 uncultured Agathobaculum sp.
GGCAGGCAAGGCAACCCTTTTCGGGCTGCCCTGCCTGTCTTTTTTTCTTTGGCCTATTTTGCAACAGGCCCTTTTTTGCGCAAAAATCTGTTTTGTGGTTGCGGATTATGATTTGTTTTCTTCCACCCAGCTGAGTACGTCCTCTAAGGTACGGAAATCTTTTATCGGGGAATCTCCCCAAAACTGTTCTGTAAATTCTGCGTTTTCCCACGCCTCCCGGCTGGGAAAAACGGTCTGTGTTCCGCCTTCGCCAATGGCAAGCCACGATCCATCGGGCAATTCGCGGCCCGAGCAACGGAAAGAGGATGGGGCGGTTGATATCATTTTTGACGGAAAGAGTTTTTCCTGCAATCCCTGTCCGTCTAGAATGTTCATTTCCTGCAGCACATCAAGCAGCTCAAAACGGCGGAAAACAGGCAGATCTTCGCAATCTCCATACCGTTCTTCGAGGAATTTCATGTTGGCGTTGGACCAGCCGTTCTGATTCGGCACCTCAAGCGGCGGCTGCTGTGCTTTCCATTCCTTATACTGTTCCAGAATGTCCTCCCGCGTGACACCAATCTGGCAAGGTTGGCCGAGTGCATCGGTAGAATCCATCCAATAAACCGGCTCGGCGCAGTCCAGAGACTGGCTGGCGCAATCGGATCGGAGCACTGAAGTCAAATCGGACTGCAAAGCGGTTTTGGCTTGGGAAATGCTGCGTAAATACGGATAATAATTTGCATTCATGTTGATTTTCATTGTGATCCCCCCCGAATCATAAATTGCAGCTCCATATGGATTATCAGATTTTCTACTATCATGATGGTATCGTCTTTGTAGCAAAAAGTCAATTTGAAAAGTCAACAAAAAAGAGTAAGGCCCTATGGCTGGGAATAAAACCGCCAAGGGGAAAAGAAAAAGCCATACCCTGAGCGGGGCATGGCTCTTCGGTAAGCAGGCAGCAAATTGGTGTGAAGAACGCTGCGTTTGCTTTATTCGTCCGCTTCGCGGTCGCGGATCTCTTCGCGTTTGAGCTTTTGCTCATTGACGTAGACACGGTGCTGCAAGCGGCACAGCTCCTGTGCCAGCGGGTCGGGCAGGTGGATCTGGTCGAGATCGTAGGACGGGACACGCTGACCGTCGATCTTGACCACACGCGCCTTGATGCCGACGACCGTCGAGTTGGGCGGTACTTCCTGCAATACGACCGCATTCGCACCGATACGGCTGTTGTCGCCCACGGTGAACGGGCCAAGCACCTTCGCACCCGTCGAGATCAGCACATTGTTGCCGATCGTCGGGTGGCGCTTGCCCGTGTCGTGGCCGGTGCCGCCGAGCGTGACGCCATGGTAGATCGTGCAGTCATCTCCGATTTCCGCGGTTTCACCGATGACGATACCCATACCGTGGTCAATAAACAGGCGGCGGCCGATGGTCGCGCCCGGATGGATCTCGATGCCGGTCATGTGGCGGGCAAACTGCGAAAGCGCGCGCGCCAGAAAAAAATGTTTGTGTTTATACAGCCAATGCGCCTGACGGTGATAAATCAGTGCATGGAACCCCTGATAAAGCAGAAAGACTTCGAGCGTCGTGCGCGCAGCCGGGTCGCGGTCGCGGATCGAGCGCGCATCGTCAAGCAGTCCTTTGAAAATCATAATGCCATCATCCTATCAAATTACTGTGAATTGAACACACCATACATTATAGACGCTTCCGGCAGAAAATTCAAACCTTTGATTGAAATAAAGAAAAAAAGTGGTATAATGATTAAAGAATGTCGACAAAGAGGTTTTGAAATTATGAAAATTACTGTCATGGGTCTGGGCTATATCGGCCTGCCGACCGCGATCACGCTCGCGGAGGCTGGTTTTGAAGTTTGCGGCTTTGATGTCAACGAGAAAACGATCGAAACATTGCAGGGCGGTCATATCCACATCGTCGAGCCGGGTTTGCAGGAGGCGTTTGAAACCGCAGTGGCGCACGGCCATCTGCATTTCTCGAGCGAACTGGGTAAGTCCGATGTATTCTATATCGCGGTGCCGACCCCGTTCTATCAGGACGAGACCGGCAGCCACAAGGCTGATCTGAAGTATGTCGAGTCTGCCGGCCGTATGGCGGGCAAATTGCTCGAGCCGTCCAATCTGGTCATTCTGGAGTCCACCGTGCCGCCGCATACGAGCGAAATGCTCGCGCGCGTGCTGAGCGAGGAGTCCGGCATCGACATGGACAAGATCCACGTTGCGCACTGCCCGGAGCGTGTCATTCCGGGAAATATGATGTACGAACTCAAGAACAACGACCGCATCGTTGGCGCGCGTACGCCGGAAGCGGCAGAAATGGCGGCTTCCATCTATGAAAAGGTGCTGGAAAAGGGCGTTGTCCACAAGACTGACGACCTGACTGCCGAGATGTGCAAGCTGACCGAGAACACCTTCCGTGATGTCAACATCGCATATGCGAACGAGCTGTCGGTTATCTGCGACAAGATGGGCATTGACGTATTCGAGCTGATTAAGCTGGCCAACTGCCACCCGCGCGTCAACATCCTGACTCCGGGCGTAGGCGTAGGCGGTCATTGCATCGCGGTCGACCCGTGGTTCATCTATGAGCAGTTCCCGGCAGAGGCCAAGGTCATCCTCGCCGCGCGTGAACGCAACGAGAACAAGCCGCGTTTTGTAGCCGAGAAGGTTGTCTCCAAGCTGGCGAAGGTCACTGACACGGTCGGCGTGCTCGGCCTGAGCTACAAGCCGGATGTGGACGATCTGCGTGAGTCGCCGTCGATCGAGTTGTGCCACATTTTGCAGGAAAAGGGCGTTAAGGTGCTGGCTTGCGAGCCGTTTGCAAAGGACAGCGAAGTGCAGGGCATCCCGAACGTCTCCTTTGACGAAGTGCTTGAAAAGGCGGACTATCTGGTTATCACGCTCGGCCACACGCTCTTCAAGGAAAATAAGGATAAGATCGCCGCAAAGCCGTATTACGACTGCGTCGGCTTGATGGAGTAATAAAGTGCAGCAGAAAACGGCACAGCGAAAAGCTGTGCCGTTTTTTTATGAAAAAATGCGTGGGTTTCACATGCGGTTTGCGTAAATAAGAGTAGATAGGATAGGGAGAAAGGGGGCGGTGGTATGGATGAGAAAATCCTCGCGCTGCTTTCCGCGCGCGATCCGGAGGGCGTGACGCTGCTGCAAAAACAGTATGGCCCAATGGTGCGTTATATTGTGCGCGGTATCTTGCGCGATACGCAGGACGTGGAGGAATGCGCAAGTGACGTTTTTTTGCGCGCGTGGGAGCGGTTTGCCGGTTTTGACCTGGCAAAAGGAACGCTCGCCGCGTGGGTGACTGCGATTGCGCGTAATGCGGCGGTCGACCGGCTGCGCCGTCGGCGCGCACCGGATGAAACATGGGACGAGCAGACGGGCGCTGCGCCATCCCCGGAGGAGGAAGTGCTGCGGCGCGAGCGCATGCGGCTGCTGCAAAAAGAAGTCGATTCGCTGGGTGCTGCCGAGCAGCTGTTGTTTTACCGCAAGTACTATTATTTACAGTCCACCGCGCAGATCGCGGCGGAAATGGGATTGACCGAGCGGGCGGTCGAGGGACGGCTGTACCGTCTGCGCCGCCGCCTGCAAAAAGCGTTGGGAGGTGACGCGCTATGACCGGACCGGAACGGGATGAATTTGACCGGATGATCGAGCAGGAGATCGCCGGAACTGTGCCATCGCAGGGTGTGGTCGAAGAGGTCAACCCGTGGCATGAGCCGATCGACCGCATCACGTGGGGATTGGCGCTGACCGGTATCACGCTCAACTTCCTGTATTTGCAATATTTGCTGCCCGCGTTGGGTGTGGTGCTGCAATATCTGGGCTTTCGCGCGCTGCGCCGCAACGGCGCGGCCTTTCGACTGGCGTGGGTGCTGTCCATTGTACGGCTCACATGGGTGGGGGCGTTTCTGGTGCTGTCGGTCACGCCTTGGCTGCCAATAGGTGATTTGGATATGGCCCTCGGGCTGACGGGCATGATCCTCCAGATCGTGCAGCTGCTGGCGCTGCGCGCCGGATTGCGGCAGGCGTGTCGCGCGGCGGGCGTGGAACCGCAGAGCGATCCGCTCAAAAATGCGGCGATCTGGCAGGTGCTGATCATCGTGCTGGCGATTTCACCGCTGGCTAACAGCTGGCTGGCTGCCATCCCGATGGTGATTGCTTTTGTGTGCATCGTGCGCGCGCTGTTCCGGCTGGGCGAGGCGATGGGCGAAGCGGGTTACTGCTTTGTTGCCGCCCCGGTTCGCTTGAATGCGGGGACAGTCCGGTGGGGGTATCTCGGCGGCTGCCTGCTGCTGATGCTGGCCTTGAGCGTGTACGTTAACCATCCGCGGCTGGATGCCGCGCCGATGGAAGAGCACGGAGAAACCGAAATGCGGCAGCAGCTTTCCGATCTCGGCCTGCCGGACGAGGTGCTGGCTGACCTCGCGGACGCGGACGTGCGCGCGCTGGACGGGGCGTTCCATGTCGCCTGCTGCGCGGAGATGCTGTCGTTTGGCCCCGATTCACAAAGCATAACGCTGTACGATCAGACCAATGCGCCCGAACGTGCGCCGCTCGAGCCGGAGGTTCCGCCTGACAAGGATACGATGATTGCATCCACTTATTATATTGAGCTGCCGGAGTACCGCATGGCAGTGCTGGAGCGGTTCGAGTGGGTGCAGGGCAGCGCGTACTGGGGTGATGCATTTTCTGTTTTCGAGGACAGCGATTACGGTTATAAACTGATTGGCGGGCGGCTGATGTTCGACAAGCAGGGGCAAACCTATGCCGCACCCATTCCCGATTTATCGGACAGTACAGTAACGACGAGCAACATGTTCGGCACGTACACCAGCGATCAGATCAGCGGTGTGATCAGCTATCCGCTGGGCGCAGACAATCCGCGCGGCTATGTGTTGTATGTGATGCAACTGGATGAAATCCGTACCTTCGGTGGGACGGGCGTTAATTATTATCATCCGGTGCATCCGGTGCGTCTGCCATACAGATCGCCGCAGGAGCGGTCGCATGATTGGCGTGACCGTTATCGTGTCCAGCATTACACCAATTTCAATACGCAGCTGGAGCGCTCGGCAGCGGCAGCCTGACGGATTGTGACGATTTTGTGTTTTTGCTTGTATCGCTCTCTGAAAGGTGCTATACTGATTAAAGTCTGTTTTGATTACGCAATAAGGAGAGTTAGATATGAGCAAAATGATGCAGCGCGCTGTCGCGCTGGTTGTGATGCTGGTTGTCGTCATGGGCGGCACCATCTGGGGAGTGTCGAGCATGACCATCCACTATCAGCCGCTCAACAACGGCGCACCGGTTGTGATGACGGTCAACGGCGATGAGGTGTGCGCGGATGAATACGCGGGCTACATGCTGTACAACATGTCGTACTATGCCAATATGTATGCGCAGCTCGGCATGACCGACGTGTGGAATGATGAATATGCCGCTGCAACGCTGGGTTCGTCTATGCCCGCGGCAGCTAAGGATCAGTCGGTCTATGCGCGCGTGGTATTGCAGAAGTTCAATGAACTGGGCCTCAAGCTGACCTACGATCAGGAAAAGCAGATGACGCAGCTGCGGCAGGATAGCATTGATTCGATGAGCTATGACGCATATGCCAAGCAGATCGCAAACTTCGGCTTCTCGGATCAGAGTTACAGCAACTTTATGTATATCAGCCAGTGCTACAATGCGCTCAATGACTATTATTTCGGTGAAAACGGCGCCAATGTGCCGAGCGACGACGAGCTGCGCCAGTATTTTACCGACAATTATCTGGCGGCAAAGCACATCCTGATCTCGACGGTGGACTCCATGACCGGCGAGGAGATCCGCACGGATGCGGAGGCCAAGGCCGAGGCCCAGAAGATTCTTGATCGCATCAATGCAGGTGAGGATTATGACGCGCTCATGAACGAATACAGCGAGGATCCGGGTCTGGCCGGCAATCCGGACGGCTATATCTTCACCGAGGGTGAAATGGTCACGGAGTTCTACGACGGCGCCAAGGCGCTGGCCGAGGACGAGGTGTCCGGGCTGGTCAAGTCGGACTACGGCTATCACATCATCAAGCGCGTGCCGCTGGATGTGGACGGCCAGTTTGAAAACTACAAGCCCCTGCTAACGACCGCAGTAGCCGGTACGATGGACGATCTGCTGACCCAGTGGATGGAGGAAGCAGACGTACAGACGACCGAAGTGTACGACGAGATCACCTATCAGAACGTGCGCGAGTACCTGCCGGCAGACGTGCAGGAGATCCTGAACGCACAGGATGCGGCATCGGACGAAGCTGCCACGGATGATGCAGCGGCAACCGATGATGCAGCCGCTGAGACCGCAGACACAGCGGAATAATCAGACTACATTGCAAAAAAGGACGCCTTTGGGCGTCCTTTTTATTTTTATGCCATCGTCCATGCCAGCGGCGTGCGGCCGAAAAAGCTGTTGTGGAATAGGGCAAGCGCGGTCCACGTTGCGCGGTCGGTTTCGCCGGTCTGCGGCAGCAGCAGCGTGCCCTGCGCGCGGCGCACACCGGTCTCGGTGTCGGCGTCATATTCCCCGGTCAACGGAACGGGCAGCGCGTTGCCAAAGTGCGGCGCGGCCATGCCCAGCATGAGTTGCAGCACAAAGACCGAAGGCCCTTTGTCACCGCGCGTGAGCTTGGCATCCGTGCCTGATGGGAAAAAGTCGACTGCGGCGGGTAGTGCGTCAAGGTCGGTCAGGAGCAGATATGCGGCATAGATCGCCGTCCATGTATCGTAATTTGCCGTGCCGGTCACGGGCAGACGGTTGCGTCGTTGGAACTCCCGCACGGCGGCAGCGGTTTCCGGGCCGAAGATCCCGTCGGGGGTCAGCGGCTGCACCGCGCCCTGCGCCTGCTGGATGCGGCGCAGAAAGCGCTGCAAATCTAAAATATGCGTCCTGCGTTGGCTGTCGGTATACATCAGGTGGTCATCTCCTCTCCGATCGGATAGCCCGGATATTGTCCCTCGCTCGTCTGCGAGGATACCAGCACGTCGCGCGCGAGCAGCGCCATCTCCTCCCATGTCAGCGGGCCGATCGCACCGGTAGCAGGCAGACCGAAGATCGACTGGATGACCGAGACTGCGTTCCGCGTCGCGGGGCCGAAAATGCCGTCGACTGCAACGGATGGCACCTCGGGATAGCCGCGCGCGATGATGTTGATGAGTTCCTGCGCTTCGCGCACGGCCTCGCCGCGCATGCCCTCGACGAGGAAAATGTCCGGCAGACCCGCAACCTCACCCAGAAAGCCCTGATCGGGCTGCACAGCCAGTACGGATTGATAGGTGGATACCAGTGTGTTCCATGTGGTGCGGCCGACGATGCCGTCCACGGTCAGCCCCATCATGCGTTGATAGGCTTCGACCGCCTCGCGCGTGCGCGGGCCGAAAACGCCGTCGATCTGATTGACCTGCCAGCGCGGCAGCTGGTCGTAATACTCGCCCACGATGGCGAGGAAATACTGAAGCAGCTGCACGCCCGGGCCGGTCGAGCTTTCGCGCAGCGTTTCGGGGAACTGGCGGGAAATCTCATCGAGCAGCAAGCCTTCGCTGTCCAACTCGCTCAGGCGCTTGACATTATTATAGATGAACGCGATGCGGTACCACGTTGCGCGGCCGACAATGCCGTCCACGCCGAGGTTAAACTGCTTCTGGAAGGCGCGCACTGCGCGCTCGGTGTCCGCGTCATAGATGCCGTCGACCGGATAGATCTTCGGGATGTTGGGATAGTTGGTCGAAATACGGTTTAAGCGGTTCTGGATGATGCGCACCTCTTCGGACACGTCGCCCAGCCGGAACGTCACGCCCGGCCAAGAACCGCCAAGATTGGGCGCAATGGGGGCGCTTCTCACAATATTGATATCATCTCCATAGTAATATCGCACAATTTCCTCCGCGGTCATGCCCTGTTCGGCCAGCGGCACGGTTCCCCATTGGCTCAGGCCGCCGGGACAGGTGACCGTCGTACCGTTGCAGTATTGGGCGAACAGCGGCTCAATCGCGTCACCACGGGTCAGATAGCTGTTGAACATATCGTCGACGATGGTGGAAATATTCTCGAAAATATCGCGCCCGGGGACAAAGGACTGGTCGAAGCGCGTGGAGTTGGTGATATCGAAGTCATAGCCCTGCGCGCGGTACCATTCGGTGAATACACGGTTGAGCACATAGGAGATTTGTGCGTAGATATTGGCGCGGATGGCTTCTTCCGGCCAAGTCGGGTAAATTTCGGACGAAGCGACGTTTTTGATGTAATCGGCAAAGGGCACGGTGACGTTCGGCGCGTCGGATGAGGGCGGGCCCAGATGCACCGTGATGGTTTCCGGGATGGTCACCGGGGATTGGGGCAAAACGGATCACTCCTCTGCATTGGGATTGGTTTGGTCGTGGTAGAGCACCTGCGGTTCGCCTGTGGCAGTCAGGTCGGCACGGGTGGAGGACTGGTTTTCCGGCAGCGGTGTCAGCGGCACAGGCAGCACGGCGGGCACACCGGAGAACATGGTCACATGCAGCGCGGTGACCGGGGTGTAGCCCGGATGCGTGACCTCCACGGTGTAGACCGCATAGGGCAGGCCGCCGTCCGGCGTCATGGAGTTGGAGCGCGGCGGGGTGGGCAGCGTCAGGGGCGGCGTCATGCCGCCAGAATCCGTGCGCACCGAGTAGAGAAGATCGCGCGCGCCGGTCTCGTCCGCTGCGGTGGACACCGTGACCGAAGCATCGGCCACGGGCAGTGCGCCGAGCGCGGTCGTCACGACGACACGCAGCACAGCAGAATCTTCGGTGGGGTTGGGCATGGATAAAACCTCCTTGTCAAGTGAAACAGACGGCGAAATCACACCAGCCGCACCTTATACTGCCGCAGCCAGCGATCGACTTGAATGATATAGGCGAAGATCTGCGGGGTGCGCATGAGCTGACCGTACCACGGCTCCGCGAGGCTTTCCGGCTGCTCCATGAGCGCTTCGACGGCGGCATGGTTGAAAAGTTGGGCGGCGATCGAGTCGCTGTCTTCAAAGATGCGGCGCACATAGTCCGCGCACAGGCGGGTATAAACCGGGTGAAAGGTCTTGGGATAGGGGCTTTTCTTGCGCAGAACGATCTCCTCGGGCAGTTCGTGCGCAAAGGCGCGGCGCACAATGCCTTTCTCCCGTCCGTTCAGCGCTTTGAAGTCCCACGGCATGTTGTAGGCATATTCGACAATGCGGTGGTCGCAGAATGGGACACGTACCTCCAGACCGGAATACATGCTCATGCGGTCTTTTCGGTCGAGCAGGGTCGCCATAAACCAGTCCAGATTGAGCACGAACATTTCGCGCATGCGCGCGTCCTTTTTGCTGTCGGTCGGCAGCTTTTCCGCGCGACGGCAGGTGGCGAGATAGTGCTCGCGGACAAATTCTGCGCCGTTTTGCACCACGCCGGGCGCAAGCAGGCCAAGCCGCAGGTCAACCGAGCGCGACCATGGGAAGGTATCCTCAAACAGGATCTCTTCGCGGTGATACCATGGATAGCCACCGAACAGCTCGTCGGCACACTCACCGGACAGGCAGACGGTCGTGCCGCCCTGCTTGACGGCCGCGCAGAACAGCAGCAGCGAGGAGTCCACGTCCGCCATGCCGGGCAGGTCGCGCGCGTCGGCCGCAGGCAACAGCGCCGCGCACAGGGCATCCGGCTCGATGACGACGTTGTGATGCTTTGTTCCGAGCGCCGAAACCATCATCTGAATAAATTCGTCGTCGCTGGTTGGCTGGAAGCTGTTTTTGGTAAAATATTTGTCGTTGTCGCGGTAATCGACCGACCAGGTGTGCAGCGTTTCGCCCCGCGCGGCGTAGTCCTTGGCAGCCAGCATGGACAGGATAGAGGAATCCAGCCCGCCCGACAGGAAACAGGCGAGCGGGACGTCGGAAACCAGCTGCCGCTTGGCTGCGTCGCAGATCAGTTCGTGTGTGCGCTCGATGGTCTGCTCGAGGGTGTCGGCGTGCTCCCGTGCTTCCAGCTTCCAGTAGGTGTGGTCGGTGTAGCCCTCGGGCGTGAGCACTGCGTAATGTCCGGGCAGCAGGGAGTCGATCTGCCGGAATACGCCGGATGCGGGCGGACGCGCGGGGCCGAGCAGCAAAACGGCGCGCAGGCCGTCCTCATCGACTTCGGGCTTGATGGCTGGGTGGCACAGTACCGTGCCAATGGTGGAGCCGAACACGATGCCATCCTGCATGCGTGCGACAAACAGGGGCTTAACGCCCAGTCGGTCGCGGCACAGGACGAGCCGCCGCTCCTTTTTCTGCCAGATGGCGAACGCGAAAATGCCGTTGAGCTTCGGGAACGCGTCCGTGTCCCATTCGAGAAAGGCGTGCAGCAGTACCTCGGTATCCGAATGCCCACGGAACGTGTGCCCGCGCGCGATCAAGTCATTTCGTATTTCTTCGGTATTATATAACTCTCCGTTATATACCAGCACGGTGTTTCCATCGGGTGCATGCATGGGCTGCGCGCCGCCGTCCGGGTCAATGACGATCAGGCGGCGGTGGACGAGCACCGCGTCCGCGTCCTGATAGTCACCCTCTGCATCCGGGCCGCGCGGCGTCAGGCTGCGCTTCATGCGCTCAGCCGCTGCGGCATAGCGGCGCGCATCGTGTTCATAATCGACAAAGCCGCCGATTCCACACATAGACTTCTCCTCCTTTATATGATAGCCTTCCATGTTTATTATGCGGAAGGGATACAGAATATGAGAAAAAACCACTGGGATATGGGCTGGGATACCGGCCGTATGAATACAAAATGCAAACAAAAGCCGGGACTTTGCGCGGGGTAAAAATACGGCGCGGAGATGGAAAAAAGCGGTGGGAAATTCTCGCGCAAAAGTGTGTTAAATCCTTGACATATTCCCGGCAAACGGTATAATAGAAATAGACATGCTCCAAAGTAGGGTGTTGGCTTAGGACACAGCGCTGCGGCCCATGGGCATCGGGCGCTGTGTTTTTCTGTACACCCGCGAATATTTTTTGGGAGGTATATGGCATGGATTTTAGGCTTACAAAAGAAGAAGCACTGTTCCAGAAGATGTGCCGTGAGTTCGCGCTTAACGAAGTTGAGCCGATCGCAGCCGAGATCGACGAGCAGGAGCGCTATCCGGAAGAGACTGTCCAGAAGCTGATGAAGTACGGCCTGATGGGCATTCAGTTCCCGAAGGAAGTCGGCGGCTCCGGCGGCAACTACATCTGCTACTCGATCGCGATCGAGGAGATGAGCCGTGTCTGCGGTACCACCGGCGGCATCATGTCCGCTCACGGCACCCTGGGCGCTTGGCCGATTTACGCGTTCGGCACCCCCGAGCAGAAGGAGAAGTGGCTCCGCCCGCTGATCGAGCCCAAGGAAGGCGCAAAGATCGGCGCGTTCGGTCTGACCGAGCCGAACGCTGGTACCGACTCCGCTGCACAGCAGACCATTGCTGAGAAGCAGCCGGACGGCTCTTACATCCTCAACGGCACCAAGGTGTTCATCACCGGCGGCGGCCGTGCAGATACTTACGTTGTTTTTGCTATGACCGACAAGTCCAAGGGCAACAAGGGCATTTCTGCCTTCATCGTTGACAAGGATGACCCGGGCTTCTCTATCGGCAAGATCGAGCACAAGATGGGCATCCGTGGTTCCCAGACCGCTGAGCTGATCTTTGAAGATCTGCATCTGCCGGCTGACCGTCTGCTCGGCAAGGAGAACGGCGGCTTTAAGATTGCTATGATGACGCTGGACGGCGGACGTATCGGTATCGCTTCTCAGGCACTCGGCATCGCGCAGGGCGCTCTGGACAAGGCGATCCAGTACATGAAGGAGCGCGTTCAGTTCGGCAAGACGCTGGACAAGTTCCAGGGCCTGCAGTGGATGGTAGCCGATATGTACACCCAGATCGACGCTGCTCGTCTGCTGGTTCGCCGCGCTGCGTTCAACCACGACGTTGGTCTGCCGTTCACCAAGGAAGCTGCTATGGCGAAGCTGTACGCTTCTGAGGTTGCTATGGACGTTACCACCAAGTGCGTTCAGATCTACGGCGGCTACGGCTACATCCGTGAGTACCCGATGGAGCGCATGATGCGTGACGCTAAGATCACCGAGATCTACGAAGGCACTTCTCAGGTTCAGAGAATGGTCATCGCTGGTCAGATTCTGCGCTAAGTAAAGGAGGAAAACTGAACTATGAAGGCTATTGTTTGTGTAAAGCAGGTTCCGGATACCTCCGGTAAGGTTGCAGTCAATCCCGACGGCACTCTGAACCGCGCATCCATGGAAACTATCACCAACCCGGACGACCTCAACGCAGTTGAGGCTGCCCTCAAGCTCAAGGACGAGACCGGCTGCAAGGTCGTTGTCGTTACCATGGGCCCCCCGCCGGCAGAAGGCATGCTCCGCGAGCTGATCGCGCGCGGCGCTGACGAAGGCGTTCTGGTTTCCGCTCGTGAGTTCGGCGGTTCCGATACCTTCGCTACCTCCCAGATCCTCGCGGCTGCGGTCAACAAGATCGGCCTTGAGGATGACGACATCGTATTCTGCGGCCGTCAGGCAATCGACGGCGATACCGCGCAGGTTGGCTCTCAGATCGCTGAGAAGCTGCACATCCCGCAGATCTCCTACGCTGCCGACATCAAGAAGGAAGGCAACACCGTCACCGTTAAGCGTATGCTCGAGGACGGCTACATGACCATCCAGACCAAGACCCCCTGCCTGCTGACCTGCATCAAGGAGCTGAACGCACCCCGTTACATGTCCCTGGGCGGCATTATGGACTGCTACTCCAAGCCGGTCGAGGTTTATGACTACAACACCCTGAAGGATGATCCGCTGATCGATCCCACCACCATCGGCCTGAAGGGTTCTCCCACCAACATCTTCAAGTCCTTTACGCCCCCGCAGAAGGGCCAGGGCAAGATGCTCGAAGGTGCTGACAAGAACACCTGCGAGACCCTCGCAGCTGAGCTTCTCAAGAAGCACATCATCTGATCGAAAGGAGAAACTATAATGGCTGAATTCAATAACACCAACCTCGCCGATTTTTCCGGCGTATGGGTATTCTGTGAGCAGCGCCAGGGCAAGCTGCAGCCGACCGTGCT
>CALWUJ010000043.1 GCA_944384725.1 uncultured Agathobaculum sp.
CTATCGGCTACATACTCCTTTGGACGGCGCATAAAAGGGCGCGCTGCAGATTTCATTTCTGCAACGCGCCCTTTTTTCATAATAGTTGAATCTTCTTTTCCCTTGCCAGCAGCAAAAGCGCCTCGACCACGCCGCCGCCGATGGCGCGCGCCTTGTCGGATACCGTATCGCAATAAGCCACCTGTTCAGGACGCGGGTCAATATCCGCGATTTTCAGCCCTTCGGTCACCGGATAGCCCGCGCGAATCAGACCGCGCAGCACGCCATCAATCGTCGCCGGCACCGGCACACCGCCGACGCGCGCGATTTCCTGTCCCTTGCGAACCAGCGCGCCGATATCAACGGTTTGCCCGTTTTCATCCTGCACAAAAGCCATTTCACCGGACGCGGGCGCGTGGATTACCCGTTCAGCAGCATAACCCGCGATCACCCCCGGCACCCCCGTGTTGGGAATCGCGGCGCCCTGCAAAATCACACGCCCTAGATGGTGCCCGCGCATGGTCTCCACCACCGCGTCCACATCCTCGCCTGCGGTGAAGCCCGGCCCCAGGCCGACCGTAATCGGTGCCATATCGCGGTTCGTGCCCAGATTGCGCTTGGCCAGAATCGCATCCACGACCGCTGCCGGACGCAGTGCGGACACACACTCTGCGCGCTCGTCGACCAGCAGCGGCACCTCGCCCGCCTGTGACACACGCGCCGCTTCTGCTGCACCCATCACGCGACGGCAGGTCACGCCCTCGACCGTCGCCTGCCCCTGCCAGACCGCTTCGCACAACGCCGCGCGCCGTCGAATCGCAGAAGGGTTGGCGCATTCCGTCACTGCCACGCGAAAACCGCAGCGGTGCAGCCGCACGATCACACCGGTCGCCAAATCACCTGCACCGCGCACCAATATCCAAAGTTGTTCCTGCATCACGGTCACCGTCCATTCAAAAGATCTGAAAAATATTCTTCTGCCATTTCGTCGAGCACTTCATGCGCCCGCTGAGAAAATGCTTGGTAGCGCGCAAGCAGTTCCTTTGCCTTTTCGGTCAGTACCGCGCCGCCGCCCCCCGCGCCGCCGATGCGCCGCTCGAGCAACGCAAAGCCGAGCGCCTCCTCGCAGCCATGCACCACACTCCACGCTTTGTTGTAACTCATTTCCATGCGCGCCGCGCTGCGTCGCAGCGAACCGTACTGCTCGACCCCCTCCAGCAGCTGCGCCACCCCTGGGCCGAACAGCTTGTCCTCGCGCACAATGCGCAGGCTTGCGCGCACTTTCAGCGGCTGCTCCATTTGCGCCGTCTCCTTTCTTCGCTGTATACAGCACATTATTTCCCAAGTAAGCAAATCACAATTCAACAAATACTGCAATATTTGCACATATTCGTTGAACTTTTATAAATATAACGAAAAACTTTGGCAACATTGACCGCGCCTGCCATGCGGTTGGCGGTTGCTTGCCTGTGTTCAAATATGATACAATTTTACCATAGCAAGGATTGCATCTGCAATCCGCATTTTACTGTTGGAGGCTTATCATGAAACTGATGCGCACGCAGGACGCGGTCGGGCAAGTCCTGTGCCATGATATTACCCAGATCATTCCGGGCGTGACCAAGGATGCGGTGTTCCGCAAAGGCCACATCATCCAACCGGAGGACGTTCCGGTGCTGCTGAGCGTCGGCAAGGAGCATATTTACATCTGGGAGAACAACGAAAGCATGCTGCACGAAAACGATGCGGCGGACATCCTGCGCGCGCTGTGTCAGGGCGCGCACATGCACGCAACCGACCCCAAAGAGGGCAAAATCGAGTTGATTGCAGATGAGTACGGCCTGCTGTTGGTCGACGTGGAGCGTCTGCGTGCAGTCAACGCTTTAGGCGAAATGATGATCGCAACGCGCGCCGGCGGCTTTCCGGTCAAAAAGGGCGACAAACTGTGCGGCACGCGCGTCATCCCGCTCGTCATTGAAAAGGAAAAGATGGAGCGGGCGCGTCAAACCGCAGGCGATGCGCCGCTCTTGCAGCTTGTTCCCTTCCGTCCGCGCTCCTTTGGCGTAGTCACTACAGGCAGCGAAGTGGCAAAAGGACTGATTAAAGACGCGTTTACGCCTGTTATCGAGAAAAAGCTTGCCGAATATGGCTGCAAAATGGCGGCGCACGCAATTTGCGGCGACGATCCGGACGAAATCACCAGCGCCATCACCCAAATGGCGAAGGCCGGCGTGCAGATGATTTTTTGCACGGGCGGCATGAGCGTAGACCCGGACGACCGCACCCCGCTTGCCATTCGTCAGGCAGGCGCGCAGATTGTCAGTTACGGCGCGCCTGTGTTGCCCGGTGCCATGTTCCTTGTCTCTTATCTGCCGGATGGGCGGCCGGTCTGCGGCTTGCCGGGCTGCGTGATGTATGCGAAGCGTACGATTTTTGATCTGGTGCTGCCGCGTCTGCTGACCGATATGCCGGTCACGGCAGAGTGGCTGGCCGGTCTCGGACACGGCGGGCTGTGCCTGAACTGTGAAGTCTGCCACTTCCCCAACTGCGGCTTCGGCAAGGGCGTATAACGATGTTGGATTCCTTCGGACGCAAAATCACCTATCTGCGCCTGTCCATCACTGACCGCTGCAATCTACGCTGCCGCTACTGTATGCCGGAGGATGGCGTACCGCCCACCGCGCATGATGATCTGCTGCGCTATGAAGAACTGCTGCGCATCGCGGCGGCGGCGGTCTCGCTCGGCATCGACCGCTTCAAGGTCACCGGCGGCGAACCGCTGGTGCGGCGCGGCTGTGTCGACTTCATTCAGCATCTCAAAGCGTTGCCCGGCGTCCGTCAGGTCACGCTGACCACCAACGGCCTGCTGCTGCCGCTCCTGCTGGACGAACTGTGCACAGCAGGGCTGGACGGAGTCAATATCAGTCTGGACACACTGAATAACGAACAATACCAGCGACTGACCCGCCGCACGCACACCGCTAACGAGGTGCTGGACACGGTGCGCCTATGCGCTGCACGCCTGCCGACCAAGGTCAATGCCGTACTGCTGCCCGAAACTGCCGACCAGCTCATCCCACTGGCCGAGCTGGCGCAGACGCTGTCTATAGACGTGCGGTTCATCGAACGCATGCCGCTGGGCGCGGGCGAAAACGACCAAACCATCCGCGCAGACGCCGCGCTCGACCGTCTGCGTGCACACTGGCCCGACCTCACACCGGTCAATCAGCCACGCGGCAATGGTCCGGCGCGGTATTTTCACACACCCGATATGCAAGGCTGTCTTGGCTTGATTGACGCGGTCAGCCACAGCTTTTGCGACCGCTGCAACCGTCTGCGGCTGACCAGCACCGGATTACTCAAACCCTGCCTATGCTACGAACAGGGCGTGGAGCTGCGCCCGCTGCTGCGCGGCGGCGCAGACGAAGCGGCATTGCGGGATGCAATCCGCGCGGCGATTCTGCAAAAACCTGCCGCGCACTGCTTCCAGCAGCGCGAAAGCATCACGGAACACAAATCCATGAACCAAATCGGAGGATAATATGGGAAAGGTACTCGCCGTATGCACCAGTGCGGTGCGCGGCGTTCAAAAAGAGGATCGCGGCGCGGCGCTGTTTGTGGCAAACCACGGGCTGGACGGCGATGCGCACGCGGGCGACTGGCATCGGCAAGTCAGCCTGCTTTCTGCGGACGAGATCGCCGCATTCAATTCGCGCGGCGCGGATGTTGCGCCCGGCGCATTCGGGGAAAATCTGGTGGTCGAGGGCATCGACTTCCGCACTCTGCCGGTCGGCACACTATTGCGCTGCGGCGACGTACTGCTAGAAGTAACGCAAATCGGCAAAGCCTGCCACCATCATTGCGCGATTTTTCACAGGATGGGTGACTGCATCATGCCGCGCGAGGGCATTTTTGCACGCGTGCTTGAGGGCGGGCACATTGCAGCTGGCGACGAAATGATCGTCCAGCCGCGCGAAGCGCCGCTGCCCTTACAGGCAGCAGTCATCACCCTGTCCGACCGCTGCGCCGCGGGCAAACGGCAGGACGAAAGCGGCCTCGCCGTCGCGGCGCGGCTGCAAAAAACAGGCTATACGGTAATCGAACAACTTGTCCTGCCCGACGGACGTGAAGAACTGACCAAAGAACTGATCCGGCTATCCGACCAACGCCAGCCCGACCTGATTTTGACCACGGGCGGCACGGGCTTCTCCCCGCGCGACCTAACCCCCGAGGCAACACTGGATGCCGCCGAGCGGCTTGCACCCGGCATCGCGGAGGCCATGCGTGCGGCCAGTCTGCGTATCACACCGCGCGCGATGCTGACACGCGCCGTCAGCGTCATCCGCGGACGAACACTCATCATCAACCTGCCCGGCAGTCCCAAAGCCTGCATGGAGTGCATGGATGTATTTCTGGACCAGCTTCCGCACGCGCACGCGCTGCTGCGCGGCGAGCGGATGGACTGCGCCCGCTGACCTTTGATTCGACCGCGCCGTAAAGCCGGCAGGTTGAAAATATAACGTCCCTGAAAGACGGGACAAAGGAGAAATACCATGAAAAAACTACTTGCAGGGCTGCTTGCCGCGTGTATGGCGGTCAGCCTGACCGCCTGCTCATCTGACGGCGGTACGGACGCTTCGGCAAACGCAGACGGCGGCGAGCAAACCGAGCTGGTCGTCTTTGCGGCAGCGAGCCTGACCGAAACGCTCGAGCAGATCGCGGAGAATTACAAAAAAGTCGCGCCTGACGTGACGCTGGCCTTTAACTTCGATTCCTCAGGCACGCTCAAAACCCAGATTCAGGAGGGCGCGGACTGCGATGTGTTCATCTCGGCAGCACAGAAGCAGATGGACCAGCTGGACGCGGCAGCAGACCCATCGGTCAACACCGAGGGACTGGACTTCGTGCAGTCGGACAGCCGCCTTGACCTGCTGGAAAACAAGGTTACGCTTGCCGTACCCGAGGGCAATCCCAAGGGCATCGACAGCTTTGATTCACTTGCCGAGCACTTGCAGTCAGGCGATATCCTGCTGGCGATGGGCAACAGCGATGTGCCGGTCGGCCAGTACACCCAGAAAATTCTGACGTTCTACGGGCTGGATGAAGCGACGCTGGCAAACGCGGGCTGCCTCACCTACGGCACCAACGTCAAAGAAGTGACCACACAGGTGCGCGAGGGCAGCGTGGACGCAGGCATCATCTATGCGACCGATGCATTCAGCGACGGCCTGACCATTGTGGACGAGGCGACCGCCGACATGTGCGGTCAGGTCATCTATCCGGCCGCGGTGCTCAAGACCTCGGCACATCCGGAGGCGGCGCAAGCGTTTCTCGATTATCTATCCACCGACGAAGCAATGACTGTATTCGAGTCCGTGGGATTCTCCCCGGTTTCCTGATTTCCAACAACGCAGAGGGGGCGGGGCGCGTGCCCTGCCCCGTTTGCAAAAGGAGTGATTTTCCCCGTGGACTGGTATCCGCTCTTCAATTCGCTGCGCATCGCGGCGCTGAGCAGCATCATTGTGTTTTTCACCGGCATTGCCGCAGCCTATTATTCGGTGCGGCTGCCGCGTCTGCTGAAAGGCGTGCTTGACGTGGTGCTCACACTGCCGCTTGTGCTGCCGCCGACGGTCGTGGGCTATTTTCTGCTGCTGCTGTTCGGTTCCCGCCGTCCGCTTGGCATTGCGCTCGAGCAGATCGGTGTCAAATTCGTCATGACATGGTACGGCGGCGTGATCGCGGCGGCGGTCGTTGCTTTTCCCCTGCTCTACCGTACCGCGCGCGGCGCGTTCGAAGCCTTTGATCAGACGCTTGCACAGGCCGGGCAGACGCTCGGACTGTCGAATACCTATATTTTCTGGCGTATCCGCATGCCTGCCTGCCGTCAGGGCATCATCGCGGGCGTGGTCCTTGCTTTTGCACGCGCGCTGGGCGAATACGGTGCGACCAGCATGCTGATCGGCTACACGCCCGGCAAGACCGCGACCATCTCGACCACCGTCTATCAGCTTTGGCGCACGGGTGACGATTACCACGCCTTTCTCTGGGTGCTGGTCAACCTTGCGATTTCGGCAGCGGTATTGCTGACAGTCAACCTGCTGGAACGCCGCCAGAAGGAGGTGCACCGCGTATGAGCCTGCATGTCGATATCCGCAAACGGCTAGGCGATTTCGTCTTGGAAACCGCTTTTGATACAGAGGATGCAATCACCGGCTTGCTTGGCGCATCCGGCTGCGGCAAAAGCATGACCCTCAAATGTATCGCGGGCGTAGAAACGCCGGACAGCGGTTGCATTGTGCTGGACGGCGAAACGCTGTTCGACTCCGCGCGCGGCATCAATCTCAAGCCGCAGCAACGCCGCGTGGGCTATCTGTTCCAGCAATACGCCCTGTTTCCGCACCTGACTGTGGAACGAAATATCCTGACCAGCCTGCACCGCGAGCGCGATGCCGCTGTGCGGCATCGCCGCCTGCGCGAAATGATCGAAATGATGCAGCTGGAGGGACTAGAAAAACTGCGTCCAGCGCAGCTCTCCGGCGGACAGGCGCAGCGCGTAGCGCTCGCACGCATGCTGGTGAACGAACCCCGCCTGCTGCTGCTGGACGAACCGTTTTCTGCGCTCGACAGCCATATGCGTGACCAATTACAGCCGCAGTTTCTCGACTTGCTGCGCTCCTATGGACGGCAGGCTGTGCTGGTCACCCACAGCCGCGACGAAGCCTATCATCTATGCAGCCAGTTGTGCGTGATGGAATACGGTCATATCGTGCGTAGTGGCGCAACCAAGGAGGTTTTTGCCGACCCGCGCAGCGAGGCCGCCGCACGCCTGACCGGCTGCAAAAACATCACCCCTGCCCGCAAAGTCGATGATCGAACCGTTGAAGCGCCTGCATGGGGACTGCGCTTCACTTCCGCGCAGCCCGTACCGGATAATCTGTGCGCCATCGGCCTGCGTGCGCATTACTTCCATGCCAAAGCCGCCGCTAACCGCGCAAGCGTGCAGTGGGCGGGGGAATTGGAAGAACCCTTCGAGTGGATTTTGCTGTTCCGCTATGCGGAGCAGGACGAAAACACGCCGCCCCTGTGGTGGCGTATGCCCAAAGACCGCAAACCCGCCGTACTGCCCGAGGTGCTGGGCATCGCGCCGGAAAACGTATTACTGCTGACCCGCTAAGGAGGCCAAACCATGTTTGAGCAACTGCTGACCACCGCCCTGCACGAAATGGAGCAAGATCGTCCTGTCCTGCTGGTATCCGTCGCCCGCGCGACCGGTTCCACACCGCGCAAAGCGGGCGCGATGCTGCTGGCAGGCACACAAGGACTGCTGTGCGGCACGATTGGCGGCGGTCTGCTTGAACACCGCTGTCTGGAACTTGCCACCGCACAGCCCGCCTGCGGTCACCTTATGCGTTTTGAGCTGGATAACCGCAAAGCGGGCAGTCTGGGCATGGTATGCGGTGGCTCTACCGAAGTGCTGTTCTCCCCACTGACCGATCCCGCGCCGCTGCGCGCAGCGCTTTCCGCTTTGCAGAACAGAACGCCGGTCTGGCTGTGTCTGCCGCTGGACGGTACGACGCCTTATATCGCGCAGGATGACACACTGCCAGTACGGCCAACCGTTTTACCACAAAACGGCAAAGATGCGCTGTGCGTGCCGCTGACCGACGCAGGGCGGGTATTTGTCATCGGCGGTGGGCATGTATCACATGAGCTATGCGTGCTGTTGCATCGGCTGGACTTCCGGCACATTGTCATCGACGACCGTCCGGAGTTCTGCTCCCCTACCCGTTTCCCGCATGCGGAACAGACACTGACCCTCCCCCTAACCGAACTTGCAGCGGTACTCACAGACAAACTTCATCCCACCGAAGCAGATGGTTTCTGCATCATGACGCGCGGCCATGAGGGCGACGCAGACGCCGTGCGCTATGCGCTGTCCACCCCGGCCAGTTATATCGGCCTGATGGGCAGCCGCCGCAAACGAGAAACGCTGTTCCACGCTCTCACGCAGGAGGGTTTTCCCCTTGAGGCGCAACAGCGCATCATCACACCCATCGGCTTAGAGATCGGCGCGCAAACCCCTGCAGAAATTGCTGTCTCTATTGCTGCACAACTGATCGAGTGGCGCGCTGCCCGCTGAGTTTTCGGAGCCGAAAAACGGCTCCGAAAATTTTTGATTTTTTTGAGAAAATATGTTGACAATACCCCCTCTTTTCGATATAATACTAGTTGTCGCTGACAGTGAGGCGACTCGATACGAAAGAGAATGCGAGTGTGCTGGAACTGGTAGACAGGCACGTTTGAGGGGCGTGTGTCAATCGACGTACGGGTTCAAGTCCCGTCACTCGCACCACCTTCAAACATTAAAATCAAATATGCGGATGTGGCGGAATGGCAGACGCGCTAGCTTCAGGTGCTAGTGTTCGCAAGGACGTGGGGGTTCAAGTCCCCCCATCCGCACCAAGATGAAGCACTGATTTCAAATGAAATCTAGTGCTTTTTCTTTTTGTAGCATGAAAAATATCTGCAAATTCCATCAAATAGATTCGACAAAATATATTGACAAGGCCACTCTATTTTGCTATAATATTATACGTCGCTGACAGTGATGCGACACGACGCAAAAGAGAATGCGAGTGTGCTGGAACTGGTAGACAGGCACGTTTGAGGGGCGTGTGTCAATCGACGTACGGGTTCAAGTCCCGTCACTCGCACCACCTTCAAACATTAAAATCAAATATGCGGATGTGGCGGAATGGCAGACGCGCTAGCTTCAGGTGCTAGTGTTCGCAAGGACGTGGGGGTTCAAGTCCCCCCATCCGCACCAA
>CALWUJ010000044.1 GCA_944384725.1 uncultured Agathobaculum sp.
CATATTCCGGATCAGCTTCAGCTCTGCCTCTGTGTGCTGATTGGGATGTCTGTGAGGACGCCGGGACTGACAAGCCATAGATTCTATGCTTCCGTTCCACCGGGCCTTCCAGAAATAGATGTACGACCGGCTTTTGTTGTACTTCCGGCTAGCTCGGCTGACTCCGTATTTCTCGGCGTATTTCATCAGAGATTGCCGATACGCCATGTCCTGTGTTATACTCTTGCTCATGAAGGATATGGCCCCCTCTCATTAAGTTGGTGTGTGGTAACTCAACTTTAACCGATGAGGCCTTATCCTTCATCCTTTTCTATTCAGTTGTCCAAGATGTATTGTACCTCTACATCAGTGCGATAAAAACTTTGTACATGGCTTTTTTGTCAAAAAGAGGCGGTACGCTTGACGAAATATTGATTTTACGTTATAATAATTTGGGCATGATAGGCGATGGTAGTTGTCTGGATACTTCCATCGCCTGTTATATATCTATGGCTGATGCACTGCACACGCGTGAAATAACGCAATGCGGATGCGGAGGGTAAGAAAAAAGTAAAGGAGAATCACAAGTGAAAAAAGTACTTTCTCTGCTGATGGCGGCCAGCCTGGCGCTGGGTCTGGCAGCATGCGGCGGCAATTCGTCCGGTGGCGACAGCAACGCAGCAGGCGGCTCGTCTAACGGCGCTTCGGGCGATGAAAAGGTTTGGGTCATTGCGTCCGACACTGTGTTCAAGCCCTTTGAGTACACCGACGCTTCCGGCAACTTCGTCGGCATCGACGTTGACATCGTTGCAGCGATCGCGGAAGATCAGGGCTTCCAGTATGAGATTAAGCCCCTCGGTTGGGATGCCGCTATTGCGGCTTGCCAGTCCGGTCAGGCCGACGGCATGATCGCCGGCGCTTCCATCACCGACGAGCGCAAGGAAAGCGGCTGGATCTTCTCGGACGGCTACTATCAGGCTACTCAGACCATGACCGTTGCGACGGACTCCGACATCACCGGCTTTGAAGACCTGTCCGGCAAGACGGTTGCTGTTAAGACCGGCACGCAGGGCGCAGCTTACGCGGAGAGCCTGAAGGATCAGTACGGCTTCAACATCACCTACTTCGAGGATTCGCCCACGATGTACCAGGCGGTACTCGGCGGCCAGACAGTAGCTTGCTTCGAGGATACCCCGATCATGGCGGCTTCCATCAAGGAAGGCGATCTGGCACTCAAGATTCTTGAGGACACTGCCAACGAGGGTGCACCGTACGGCTTTGCGATCTTCAACGCAGACAATCAGGAACTGATCGACATGTTCAACGCCGGTCTTGCCAACATCAAGGAAAACGGCAAGTACGACGAGATCATCGCCAAGTATCTGGGCTGATCATAGCGGATTGACCTGAGTTTTCAGGGGGCACTGGTTGGTTCCGGCGCCCCCTCATTTTTTAGAAAGAAAGGAGTCATGTCCCATGCTGCTCAAAATCCTTAGCACTTATGGGCCGCTGCTGCTCGAGGCAATGGGGCAGACGCTGCTGCTGGCACTGTGCGGCCTGTTTTTTGCCTGTATTCTGGGCTTGATCTTCGGCCTGCTGAGCGTGCTGAAAAGCCGCGTCTGCAATATCATCTCCACGATTTTTGTCGATATTATCCGAGGCGTGCCGATGATCGTTCTGGCATTCTTCATCTATTTCGGTTTCCCGCAGTTTGTCAGCAGTTCGCTCGGAATCAAGAATTTCACCCTTTCTGCGCTGCAGGCCGGTACGATTGCACTGGCGCTCAACTGCGGCGCGTATATGGCGGAGATCATCCGCGCCGGTATCCAGAGCGTGGACAAGGGCCAGATGGAAGCGGCCCGCAGCCTCGGTCTGCCGTACTGGAAGGCTATGCGCAAGGTCGTGCTGCCGCAGGCTATCCGCACCATGATCCCCTCCATCATCAACCAGTTTATCATCACGCTGAAAGATACCTCCATTCTGTCGGTTATCGGCTTCCCGGAGCTGGTCAATACCGCCAAGAACGTCGTTGCGAACACCATGCGCTCTTCCGAAGTATGGTTCATCGTCGGCGTGATGTATCTGATCGTTATCACGATCCTGTCCCGCTTCGCAAAGATCATGGAAAGGAGGATCAACCGTGGCAGAGAATAACAAGCAGGTAAAGATCCATGTTTCCCATCTGAAAAAGAGCTTTGGTGAACTGGAAGTGCTCAAGGATGTCTCGATCGACATCCACGAGGGCGAGGTCGTCGTCATTCTCGGGCCGTCCGGCAGCGGTAAGTCCACCTTTCTGCGCTGCCTGAACCGTCTGGAAGAGATCACCGACGGCACGGTTATCGTCGACGGGTACGATATCACCGACAAAAAGACCGACATCAACAAGGTGCGCGAGAATGTCGGCATGGTGTTCCAGCTGTTCAACCTGTTCAACAATCTGGACGTAATGGGCAACATGATGCTTGCCCCCACCGAGCTGAAAAAGGCCACCAAGGAAGAAGCACGCGAAACCGCCATGCGGCTGCTCAAGCGCGTCGGTCTGGCGGATAAGGCGGAAGCCTATCCCGCGCAGCTGTCCGGCGGCCAGAAGCAGCGCGTCGCCATCGCGCGTGCACTCGCGATGAACCCGGATATCATGCTGTTCGACGAACCGACCTCCGCGCTTGACCCCGAAATGGTCGGCGAGGTATTGCAGGTCATGCAGGGTCTGGCCAAGGAGGGCATGACGATGGTCGTCGTCACGCACGAGATCGGCTTCGCCCGCGAGGTTGCCACCCGCGTCATCTTCATGGAAGGCGGCTATATCGTCGAGCAAGGCACGCCGGATGAGGTCATCAACCATCCGAAGGAGCCGCGCACGATCGACTTCTTGAGCAAGGTTCTCTAACCCCCCGCATCCATACCCATAAACATCGGTATTACGCAAAACTCCCGCCTGTCGGCGGGAGTTTTTTTGTGTCTTTCCGCAAGTGCACCAAAAAGGAATACAAAAATTTGGCTAGAAACCTCATTGACTTTTTTGTTTATCAGATTAAAGTAAAAGTATCAGCTTTTTAGCATTTCATAAAGTGGGGGGAACATTTTATGCTGAAAAAACTATCGGCCAAGCAAAAGGCCATCGGAGCGGCTATCCTTATTGTGGTATTGCTCGCCGCCGCGTGGTCTGCTTACAAATCCCATCAGCACACAGAATATCTGAAAGACACCATCATTAAGGGATTATTTTCCGATTATTCCTTTTATTCTCCTTTCGATGAGGATACGCAGGAAAGGTATACCGAATTTTTCAACGAAGGCATCCGAAAAAATCGATTCGAAAGGCATTGGCAGAGGTAGTAAGCGAACAGACTGAGATTGCGCTGAACAATACCAAGTATTATGACGCGAGTGAGAGCGAGAGGGAAGAGCAGGGGCTTCACGCCATAGAAGATGCGTTTGGAGAGGAGTGTACCCTGTCCGGCCTGCAATCCATGCTGCCGGACGTGATCGGCGCCATCAGTGATCTGGGGTATCAGGATGAGGCTCTGCGCGACAACCTGCTTGGGTTTTATGAGCAAAAGCGGCAATATACAGTCGATTACTATACCGCTACATCCGACACAGACGAGCTGGACTATGATCTGGCTAGCGGCATGGAATCCAACCGGAAAGCGCTGGATGAATTCAATCGGTGAGCCGATGAATTTTATCAGATCGATGCGGAAGCCCTCTATCCGGTATCCGAGCTGAAAGACCACTATACACAGGCGGTTGAATTGGCATACGAACAAGAGGACAAAAAGCGGTTGGCAGAGGCACTCTCCGCCGCAACAGAATCCGAATATGTCAGCGATGAGACCTATCTGGACAGCCAGCAGATCATCGACTTTTTCGCGTCAGATGCAACCGATGTTGCAACGACGGTCAATGGTATCGGCGGCTATTACGATACGCAGGACCCGAACAACAGCTACAATTATTACGGCGACTTTTATTTCGGCACCAGAACCTCCGGCGGGAAACGCTATGACACCAGCGCCTTCACGCCCGGTCTCTGGTCCGCGCTGACGCCCGGCCAGCGGTCAGAAATCCGAAGCGGGAATAGTTCGCATACCACGACCTACCGCTATTTCCGAGGAAAGGGTATCGACAGCTTTGCACCCGCAGATCAGGATGACCCGGATAAATATCAGTATGCATTCGTGATCCCCGGCGAAGAACCTGGTTTTGTGTATGTTTCGCCGCAGTCGATTTGTCTCGATCTGTCAGGGATCGCACAATTGGAGATTGCAGGTGATTTTCAGGACTCCTTTGAGGAAGTCAAGCAAACCTTTGCGGCAACACACGGTGCCAAAACCGGCACATCGGCCGAAAAATCATCTGCGCAGTAGGGAAGTGCCGCTCTGCACCGCAGCACACCCGCCAATCACATACAGAAAAACCCGCCTTTTCCATTCGAAAAGGCGGGTTTTTTCAATCATTCATCCAATGTCAGATGGGATTGCACATAGGCTTTGCGAATATCCTCCGGCATTTCCTCGGGTTTCATATGGCGCAGACGTTCCTCGTTCCCGTCCTGCATTGCCTGTTCATAGTACCAGCACTTGAACCGCAGCATCGCCTGCACCTGCTGCAAGCGCTGCATCTCCTCCTCGACGCACTGCTTTTGCCGACGGAACAGCTCGAGCCGCGCCGGATAGGTGCTGCTGCCCTCCACGCACCACTGCATGAACCGTTTGATATCCTTGATTTCCAGACCGGATTTTTTCAGGCAGTCGATCACGCGCAGCGCATCGATCTCCTGCTCGCTGAACTTCCGGATACCGGAATCCCGGTGTATCCCGGGAAATAAGCCCTCTTTATCGTAATACCGCAGCGTCGAAACCGGAATATCAAACATTCTGGATACCTCACCTATGGTGTACATTCCTTTTCCGCACCTTTCAAAAACATCTTGACCTAAAGTTAGGTTTAGGTATTACAATCATCTTATCACAGAATAACACCCCCGTCAAAGGGAAAGGAGCAACAAATATGGAAAAATTGCAATTGGGCACAGAATGGGATAAAACCTTTCCGCGCAGCGAACAGGTGGAGCACAAAAAAGTTACCTTTCACAATCGCTACGGCGTCACACTGGCAGCAGACCTATATGCGCCGCGCGGCGTGGACGGCCCGCTCCCTGCGCTGGCCGTCAGCGGCCCGTTTGGAGCGGTCAAAGAACAGTCCTCTGGCTTGTATGCGCAGAAAATGGCGGAAAAAGGCTTTCTGACCATCGCTTTTGACCCGTCCTTCACCGGCGAAAGCGGCGGCTTCCCGCGCAACGTCGCCTCGCCGGATATCAATACCGAGGATTTTCAGGCGGCAGTGGATTTTCTCTCTGTGCAGGAAAACGTAGACCCTAATCGCATCGGCATCATTGGTATCTGCGGCTGGGGCGGCATGGCACTCAACGCCGCCGCGATCGACCCCCGCATCAAAGCGACTGTGGCTTCCACCATGTACGACATGACCCGTGTCACGGCAAAGGGTTATTTTGACGCAGAGGACAGCGAGCAGGCGCGCTTCGAAAAGCGCAAGGCGCTCTGTGCGCAGCGCACAGCGGATTATAAGAGCGGAACCTACGCCCGCGCCGGCGGTGTAGTAGACCCGCTGCCCGCGGATGCGCCCGATTTTCTCAAGGATTATTACGCGTACTACAAAACCAAGCGCGGCTATCATCCCCGCTCCCTTAACTCCAACGACGGATGGAACGTCACCTCATCGCTGTCTTTCCTCAACATGCCGATTCTGCAATACAGTCAGGAAATCCGCAGCGCGGTGCTGCTGATTCACGGCGATCAGGCGCATTCCTGCTATTTCAGCCGCGATGCCTACGCCAAATTGACCGGCGACAATAAGGAACTGCTGCTGATTCCTGGCGCTGTCCACACTGATCTGTATGACAATCTGGATGTCATTCCGTTTGACCGGATGGCAGCGTTTTTCACCGAATACCTCAAGTAATCCCTTGAAATTCTGCATTGCATAGGAGGTGCATATCATATGCTTTCCAAACTGATGCTGACCCTGCTTGTCTGCATGGGTATGACCGGATGCGAAACACCGCCCACTACGACAGATACCCCCACCACACCGTCTGTTTCCGACCCGTCGGAGGTGCAGCCGCCGAAAGAGACAGCAGAAGGGGAGAGTACGTCCGACCAAACCATCGTGCTCGAAGTCAACGGCACGGAAATTTCCGTCCAGTGGGAGGAAAATCGCGCGGTCGAGGACTTAAAAACGCTGCTTGCGGATGGCGCACTGACCATACAGACGACCGCATACGGCGGGTTTGAGCAGGTCGGTGCATTGCCGCAAACCCTCACGGCGGACAATGCCCAAATCACTACCGAGCCGGGGGATATCGTTTTGTATGGCGGGAATTCCATCGTACTGTTCTATGGCTCCAACACCTGGAGCTATACCAAACTGGGACAAATGACAGATTTCGACGAAGCATTGACAGAACTGCTCAGCGCGGACACCGTCACAGTCACATTATCCCTGACCGAATGATAAACTGTTATCACTCCTCTTCTTGATTTCTGATATAATGTCCAGATTTTCCTCCGGCTTTCTCCAAAAGGCAGATATTTTGTATCACCATGCCCCGATCAACCGCTTTGCACATATCATAAACCGTCAAAGCCGCAACGCTTGCCGCGGTCAGCGCTTCCATCTCGATGCCGGTTTTCCAATGGCACTTCAGCGTGGCTTTCACACGCAAACACGCCGGTTCTTCGGTTTCAAAATCAATGGAAACCGATTCGATCGGCAGGGGATGGCACATCGGGATCCACTCAAACGTCCGCTTTGCCGCCATAATGCCGGCAATACGCGCGCAGGCGAAAACGTCTCCTTTCGGCATGGTTCCCTCGCAGATCATAGCCAGCGTTTGGGGCTGCATCCTAATTTCCGCCTGCGCCACAGCCATGCGTTCGGTGATTGCTTTTTCACCGATGTTCACCATGCGCGCGTTTCCTTTATCATCCAAATGGGAAAGCTGCAATTTTCTCAACTCCTGTGTTTTTCTCCATGGTGCTTACACCATTTTTCGTACTCTATTGTATCAGAGGTTCTGTTATCGAACAATGTCCATCAGCAAAGAATTCCTTATCGGCAACAATTGCACGAATAAAGGGCGCGTTGCAGAAATGAAATCTGCAGCGCGCCCTTTTATGCGCCGTCCAAAGGAGTATGTAGCCGATAGGTT
>CALWUJ010000045.1 GCA_944384725.1 uncultured Agathobaculum sp.
TTTGTGTTCACAAACTAAGCCTAAAGCAAAAAGGCAGGCAAGGCAACCCTTTTCGGGCTGCCCTGCCTGTCTTTTTTCTTTGGCCTATTTTGCAACAGGCTCTTTTTTCGTTGCAGGACAAGAATGGATAAAGCAAAACGCCTGAAAACGGCTTGACCGTTTTCAGGCGTTGTTGTTTTCCGGGATACCGGATTGTGTTTGGTATTTCGCGTCTATGCTAAACAATTAGCCCTGCGAAATAGCGCCTACCGGGCAGGTACCTGCGCAGCTGCCGCAATCGATGCAAGCGTCTGCGTTGATCTCGTACTTGCCGTCGCCCTCAGAGATAGCGCCTACCGGGCACTCGCCCGCGCAGGAACCACAGCTGATGCAAGCGCCACTGATAACATATGCCATTGGTATTGCACCTCCATTTGAATTTACACATTTATTGTATCACAAGAATGAGAAAAAGCAACAAAAAGCAGGGGTTAGCAACGGTTAACTTTTGATAAGTCAAATGCAAAGTCAAAGAATGAAATAAAGAGATAAAAAGAGATTGCATGAGAAAACAAAAGAAAACAATGGATTTTCAAATCATAAGTCTGGCAAATAGTCAGAAATGGTCAGAAAAATCTCTTGCGTTTTGTGAGAACATCTCCTATAATATAGACAAAGGTCAGGAAAGGTCAAAGAAAAGAAAAAGACCGAAGGAGGTGTTCACATGAAAATGTCGGATATCATAGCCGATTTTATCGGCGAGATGCTTTCGTCAGGCGGCGGCGTGGCCGAGGTGCAGCGCAAAAGTCTGGCGGATCGGTTTTCGTGTGTGCCAAGCCAGATCAATTATGTGATTGAAACACGATTCACGCCGGAACACGGATATCTGGTCGAGAGCCAGCGCGGCGGCGGCGGATATATTCGCATCGTGCGTCTGATGGATGACAAGCAGCGCACCCTGCTCGAAGCGGCCCGCGGCATCGGCGGCAGGCTGACGCAGAACGATGCGGCGCGACTGACACGCGCGTTGCTGTCGGCGGAGTTGCTGACGCAGCGGGAAGCACAGCTTCTGCTGTCCGCGTGCTCGGACGGTGCGCTGGCGGAGGTGGACAAAACCGACCGCGACCGTCTGCGGGCTGCGATTTTCCGATGCGCGGTCATGGGTATCGCAACGGCATAACAACAGTAAACAAAATCATTGGAAGATAGATTCACCGAAAGGAGTTTTGACTTATGAAATGCGAGAAATGCGGCAAGAATGAAGCGACGATGTACTATAAGGAAACCATCAACGGCGTAACGCGCGAAATGCACCTGTGTGAGGATTGCGCGCAGAAGGAAAACATTGGCGGCGCGTTTGAAAACGCGTTTCAGTCAATGAACCATTTCTGGAGCGACCCGTTCCATTCGTTCCTCGGCGGCGGCTTTGGCAGCCTGTGGAACGATATGCTGGGCGCACCGACGGCCACGCTGCTCGGCACCGAACGCAAGTGCCCGACCTGCGGCATGACCGAAAGCGAGTTGCGGCAGACCGGCCGCGTGGGCTGTCCGGATTGCTACAACACATTCTCGGATATCCTCAATCCCTATGTCGAAAAGATCCACGGCGCGACGCGTCACATCGGCACAGCACCCGCTGCACCTGAGCAGCCCAAAGCTGACCCGATCGAAACACTGCGTGCGCAGCTGAAAACCGCAGTCGAAAACGAAGAATACGAGCAGGCTGCGCGCCTGCGTGATGAGATTCGCAGAATGGAGGGCGAGCAGAAATGAGCATGTTTACCATCAGCGGCGGTTTTACCGGCCTTGCGGCGTCCAGCCGCGTGCGGCTCGCCCGCAACCTGAAGGGCTACCCCTTCCGTCTGACCGAAGCACAGCACAAGGAGATCGCGGACAAAGTTTTCGCGGCCCTGCAGAATAATCCGACCATCGGGCCGGAATTCGAGAAAAAGCAGATCATCCCGCGTTCGACCGAGGCTTCTCAGCTGGTCGAAGAGCACCTGATTTCGCCAGAGCTGGCGCAGAACGGCGGCTGGCTGATTGTCTCCAAGGACAGCGGCGTGTCCATCATGGTGGGCGAGGAAGATCACCTGCGCTTGCAGGTGATCGGCACCGGTTTGTGCCCGAAGGAATGCCTGGAAACGGCAAACCGCATCGCAGCGCTGATCGAAAGCGAACTGCCCTTTGCTTATGACGAGCGGCTGGGCTACCTGACCGCGTGCCCGACCAACATCGGCACCGGTCTGCGGGCGTCTATCATGCTGCATCTTCCCATGCTGACGGCAACGGGCGAGATTGGCCGGATGACCGGATACGCCGGCAGCCGTGGCTGCGCAGTGCGCGGCGCATACGGCGAAGGCTCCAAGGCGGTCGGCGGCTTCTATCAGATTTCCAATCAGGTCACGCTGGGCGCTTCGGCGGCAGAGCTGACCGAGAAGCTGGTCGAGACCGCAACCACCATCATTGACGCGGAAAAGAAGGCGCGCGAGCAAGTGCGCAGCCAGAACGAAGCTGGTCTGCGCGACCGTATCTACCGTGCGGCGGGCACGCTGCGTTCCGCTTACCTGATTGACACAAGCGAGGCTGTGCAGTGCATCTCGGATGTGCTGGTCGGTCTGCAAATGGACTTGCTGTCGGGCGTAGAGCCCCAGAAGCTGTATGAACTCGAACAGCGCATCCGCCCAGCGATGCTGACTGGAGCGCCGCAGGAGCGCGACTGCAAGCGTGCAGAACTGCTGCGCGCGGCAGCCAAAGACTTGATTTTAGAGTAACCCAATAAAAATAAATTTGAACTGTTCCACTCAGAAAGGAGTGTTGACCTATGTTTTATCAGAACCGTTTTACCGAGCGTGCGCAGCAGGCACTGGCCAAGGCGCAGGAAGCCGCAGCGTCGTTCGGACACAGCTATATTGGCTCCGAGCACTTGCTGCTTGGTCTGTTGAGGGAGGAGGGCGGCCCGGCTGCCAAGGCATTGGCTGCCTGCGGCGTGACCGATGATGCGCTCGTGAAGCAAATCGAAGAGCTTTCCGGCCGCGGCACGCCCGACAGCACCGCCCCGCAGGGCATGACCCCGCGCACCAAGCGCATCATTGAGCTGTCCATCCAGTCCGCTGCCCGCATGGGGACGAACTATGTTGGCACGGAGCATTTGCTGCTTGGCCTGCTGAACGAAGGGCAGAACGTGGCGCTGACTGCGCTGGCAAACCTCAAGGTCACCCCGCAGATGGTGGCTGAAAAGCTCAGCGAGGTGCTGGGCGGCGGTCAGGCAGGCGAAAGCGCTGGCGCTGCGGGTGCATCCGGCAAGTCGGGCGACGCGCTGGAACAGTTCGGTCGCGATCTGACCGCCGCTGCCCGAGAGGGCAAGCTTGACCCGGTCATCGGCCGCAGCAAGGAAATCCAGCGCGTGATCCAGATCCTGTCCCGCCGCACCAAGAACAACCCCGCGCTGATTGGCGACCCCGGCGTCGGCAAGACTGCCGTAGTCGAAGGACTGGCGCAGAAGATCGTCGCGGGTGACGTGCCGGAGACCTTGAAGGACAAGCGTGTGGTATCGCTTGACCTGACCGGCATGATCGCGGGCACCAAGTACCGCGGCGAGTTCGAGGAGCGCATCAAGAAGGTCATTGAAGAGCTGACCGCGAACAAGGACACCATCCTGTTCGTCGACGAGATGCACATGCTGATGGGTGCGGGCGCTGCCGAAGGCGCAGCGGATGCCGCGAACATCTTAAAGCCCGCCCTGTCCCGCGGCGAAGTGCAAGTTATCGGTGCAACCACATTGGATGAATACCGCAAGAACATCGAAAAGGATGCGGCTTTGGAGCGCCGCTTCCAGCCCGTGCAGATCGACGAGCCGAGCCCGGAGGACGCAGTGGAAATCCTTAAGGGTCTGCGTGACCGCTACGAAGCGCACCACCGCATCAAGATTCCGGATGAAGCCATTGAAGCGGCCGTCAAGCTGTCCGTGCGCTATGTGACCGGCCGTTTCCTGCCAGACAAGGCAATCGACGTGATCGACGAAGCCTGCTCGCGGGTTCGTCTGTCTACGCTGACCACGCCGCCCGACCTCAAGCAGATGGAGGACGAAATCACCGCCATCGCCGCGAAGAAGGAAGAGGCTGTCAAGGGTCAGGACTATGAGAACGCCGCCAAGCTGCGCGATGAAGAGAAGAACAAGCGCGAAGCGCTCGAAGCGCGCCGCAAGGAGTGGTCGGAACAGCAGACCAAGACCCACGGCGCAGTGACCGAGGACGATATTGCGGCTGTGATCTCGGGCTGGACCGGCATCCCGGTTGCCCAGATGACCGAGGACGAGGGGCAGCGTCTGCTGCACCTTGAGGATACGCTGCATGAGCGTGTTATTGGTCAGAACGAGGCTGTAACCGCAGTCGCCAAGGCGATCCGCCGCAGCCGTGTCGGTCTGCGTGACCCCAAGCGTCCGATTGGTTCGTTCCTGTTCCTCGGCCCGACCGGTGTTGGCAAGACCGAGCTGTCCAAGGCGCTGGCGGAAGCGATGTTCGGTGACGAAAACGCCATGATCCGCATTGATATGTCGGAATACATGGAAAAGCACGCGGTTTCCCGCATGATCGGTTCGCCTCCGGGATATGTCGGCTACGATGAGGGCGGTCAGCTGTCCGAAAAGGTGCGCCGTCACCCGTATTCGGTGGTGCTGTTCGATGAGATTGAAAAGGCGCACCCGGATGTATTCAACATCCTGCTGCAAATCCTCGAGGATGGCGTGCTGACCGACGGTCAGGGCCGTCATGTGGACTTCAAGAACACCATTATCATCATGACCTCCAACATCGGTGCGCAGAAGATCACGGGCAACGCCCGTAAATCGCTGGGCTTTGCCGAGGGCGAAGCGAACACCGCCGAGCGTACCTTTGAGCAGATCAAGGAGGACGTGCTGGGCGAGCTGAAAACCGCGGTGCGTCCGGAATTCCTCAACCGTATTGACGACATCATTGTGTTCAACCGCCTGAGTGAGGACGAGATCGCTCAGATCGCGGACGGCATGCTGCGCAAGGTTGCCGAGCGCATGCAGGAAATGGGCATCATCATGGACTGGACCGACGCAGCCAAGAAGCATCTGGCGAAGGCTGGCTTCGACCCGATTTACGGTGCGCGCCCGCTGCGCCGCGCAGTGACCAACGAAGTCGAGGATCTGGTTGCCGAGCAGTCGCTCGAGGGCAAGATCAAGCACGGCGATCATGTGACACTGGATGCTGCGGACGATAAGCTGACGCTCCTGCCTGCTTCTGCAGCGGAAGCGAAGGCCTAAGCAAGACACCCACTTCTCATTCCCATGTGATATAGATTGAAACGGGCGGCGCCCCTGATGCAATAACGGCATCGGGGGCGTCGTCGCGCGTGCAGGAGCAGGTGAAAACACACCGCAGGAAAATAAAAACTGTTGTTAAAAATGTGCAAAGAAAATAAAGGAAATTCGTGCTAAATAACAAAACTTTTGTCGGAACACCTTGTAAATCAGGGGGAATTGAACATTGAAAACCCGCGAAATCCGGGAGTATAATATGTCGTAAAAACAATTTGAAGGCGCGCACGCACGCATGGCGTTGCGCGGGAAAGGGGAAAGAAAATGAATACCATGCAAATCCTTTCCGTCGTGGTCTTTTTGGTCGTCATGGCGGCGATCGTCTCGGAGAAGATCCACCGCACGGTAGCAGCGGTTGCAGGTGGGGTCGTGCTGGTCTGTCTGCATATTCTGACGGTGGATGAAGCGGTCGGCTACATAGACTTCAGCACCATCGGCGTACTGATCGGCATGATGCTGTTTGTCGCCGTAGTGCGCAACTCCGGCCTGTTTGAGTACATGGCGATCAAGTCAGCCAAGATCGCAAAGGGCAACCCCTGGAAGATCATGCTGCTGTTCACCATCCTGACCGCGGTGCTCTCGGCGTTCCTGGATAACGTGACGACCGTGCTGCTGGTGGGCCCGATGGCGATCGCGATCACCGGCATTCTGGGCATTGACCCGGTGCCCTTCCTGCTGGCGCAGATCCTCGCCTCCAACATCGGCGGTACGGCGACTCTGATCGGCGACCCGCCGAATATCATGATCGGTTCGCAGGCGGGCCTGAGCTTCATGGACTTCGTGGGCAATACCGGTATCGCAGTGGTGTTTATCATGGCAGCGCTGTGCGTGTGCTTCTATTTCATGTTCGGCAAAAAGCTCATCGTCGAGCCGGACAAGATGGCCGCTGTCATGCAGCTGGATGAAAACAAGTCGATCAAGGACCACGCGCTGCTGGTCAAGAGCGTTGTGATGATCGTTGTGGTCGTGTTCGGCTTTGTGTTCCACAGCTCGCTCGGCGTGGATTCTTGCATTATCGCGCTGGGCAGTGCTACAATAATGTTGCTGATCGGCAAGCAGGACACCGAAGAGATCGTGCTCGGCGTCGAGTGGTCGACCATTCTGTTCTTCACCGGCCTGTTCGTCGTGGTCGGCGGCATGCAGCAGACCGGCATCATCACCATGCTGGGCAATGCGCTGGTCGAGGTGACCGGCGGCAACGCCATGCTGCTCATGCTGCTCATCCTGTGGGGCTCGGCGATGTTCTCGTCCGTACTCGACAACATCCCGTTTGTCGCCACCATGATCCCGCTGATCCTCGCGATGCAGGCGGACGGCATGGATGTCACCGCGCTGTGGTGGGCGCTGTCGCTGGGCGCATGTCTGGGCGGCAACGGCACGCTGATCGGCGCTTCGGCAAACGTGGTGCTCTCGGGCATCTCGGCCAAGCATGGGCATCCGATCACCTTTGCGCGCTACCTGCGCGTGGGCTTCCCGATGATGCTGATGTCGGTCGCGATCTCCACGGTATATCTGCTGATTCGTTTCCATTGACACCTGACAGGCTGAGAAAGAAGGAAAGCATATGTTAACAAGCAGTTTTTCCGGTGATATTATCAATGTGGCGCTGCGTCAG
>CALWUJ010000046.1 GCA_944384725.1 uncultured Agathobaculum sp.
AACAACTTCCCTATGAGGCCTCTTGGCTGGCTTTCTCCTGCAGAGTTCTCTGTCCAATATGTTTGACAAACCTACAAAAATGAAAATTAAGTAAAGTTTTTTTTATTTCTTTTTTCGGGTGCGGCACAGCACCAGTGTGACAAACAGGCATACAGCCAGATACAGCGCAATCGGCAGCCCAGCGAATAGAAGCACCCGCCCCAGTCCCCACAGGGGCTGCGGTAAGCTGCTCCACAGGTGGGACAGGGGTGCCTCAGGGATGAGATTTACCAGCTGCAGGAATGTAAAATAGCCCATACGCATCGGCAGCAGGGCAACCAGCCAGATGTCCACACGCCAGAACGCACGGATAAAATTCGCACCTTGCTCCGCATCTATGCTGTTTCGCAGATACAGGCCGAAGCCCATTGCCGTGGCAATCGCGCAGATCTGCAAAAGGATACCGATGACGGAGGGGATTTGGCTGGACGCGGCAAAGCGCCCGTAAAACAGCAGGAACAATCCGCATGCGCTGCCGCCTAACGTCATACAGAGCAGCAGAGGCGCGCCCGCACGCGCTTGTGAAGGTGACATATGCGCGTCTGTGCCGCTTGCATCATCTTGCTGAGGTTGGATATCCCGCAGCAGCCAGTCGGTTGTCACATCAAAATAGTCCGCCAGTGCAATGATTTTATCAGTGTCTGGCATCGCGTCGCCAAGCTCCCATTTGCTGACCGCCTGCCGCGACACACCCAGCGTAATGGCCAACTCTTCCTGTGACAGGCCGCGCTTTTTACGCAGATCGGTAATTTTTTCTCCCAGTGTCATATTGGTTACCTCCTTGCTTGGTGAGGCCATTTTATCGAAAAACGCGGTTGCATGCCACCGTGTTTGGCTGGAAAATACGCAACTGGCGGTTGCAGATGAAAAAAACAGCGCGTTTATGCAGTAAACGCGCTGTTTTTCAGTGAGTGAAAACAGGCTGGATCAATAGCCGAGCGGCTCGCCAATCAGCACGATCTCACAGCGCTCCATGCGCTGCGGCGGTCCCATGTGAATGACCATCGCGCGGCAGATGCGCTCCGGGCTGCGGCAGTCGTGGCATTTGCCGTCGACCGCGCAAGGGGTTTTCTTTTCCAGCCGTTTGGCATTCATGGGAGCGGCAACGTTGCGCGCCCGGTTGATCGCACTTTCCAGATCGGGGCACAGCTTGTTAATGCCGCAGACAAAGATGCAGCGCTTTGGCCCAAACAAGGTGCCGGAAACCCGGTTGCAGGCGCCGTCAATGTTGACCACTTCACCGCTCTCGCTCAGCGCGTTGGCTGAGCTGAGGTAGATATCCGGCGTTTGGAAAAACTCGCCGGACTTGACCCAGTGCCAGTGTACAGCGGTGCTATTCGAAAAGGCTTTGGGGAAACCAAGCTGCTGGAGTGTCATTGAACCGCCCAGTGACACGGATTTGCCTGCGCAGGTGTCGGTTAGGTAGATGAGCGCATCTGATGCAGTCGGAAAGTAAGTAAAGCCGAAGCCGCGCTGCGTAAATGCCTTGCAGATGGTGTCCACTGCCAGCAGGCCGCGTTCAAACAAAGGCAGAAGTTCGGCAGGATTGTATACAAGCGCATCCGCACCCGCTGCGGTCAACTCTTCGGCAGAGCGGAAGCCCCATGTGACGCCGACAGCGGACAGCCCCGCGTTTTTTGCGGTTTGCATGTCGGTCGCGCTGTCACCGATATACAGGGTGGTCGTTGGTTCACCACCCAGTTCGCGCAGCAGCTGCAATGCGCTTGTAGGATCGGGCTTGCGCGGGGTATTCGGGCGTTCGCCGTAGGTGATCTGCACCAGATCACCGAAAAAGTACCGGATCAGGCTTTTGGCAGCCAAATCGTATTTGTTGGACAGAACGCCGACCGCAACGCCGGCCTTTTTCAGCTGTCGGAGCAGCGGCAGGATACCGTCATACGGCTGCGTACGGTTCATCATGCGCTGGTTATACGCTGTGCGGAATTCATCCAGACAGGTGTCGATCATCGCTTCGGTGCGCTTGTTTTCCGGGATGCAACGCTCGATCAGCTTGCGCACGCCGTTGCCGACGCGCACGCGAGTTTCCTCTTCGGTCACGGCGGCGAAGCCACGGCGCACAATAGCGCAGTTGACGCTGTCGGTCAAGTCGCCCAGTGTGTTGAGCAGAGTACCGTCCAAATCAAAAATTGCGGTGGTAATTTTCATGCTATCGCTATCCTTTTTCCTTGTTGGCGGGCGGTCTCAGCCCCGCATATAGGTCTGTGTGATTTCACCAAGCATGGCTGAAACCGTGGGGTTGAGCGCTTCCTTGCGCACGCGCCAACGCCAGTTCTTGCCGCCAATGGTGGCAGGGGTGTTCATGCGGGAATCTGCGCCCAGTGAAAGCAGATCTTGCAGCGTGGTCATGGTGATGCGCGCAGGAGAAGCCCATACGCTCTTGATTGCGCTCCAGCCCATTGCCTCGCTGTGCGAGGTGCGCAGATACCGGTAAGCAAACTGCTTTTCCGGTTCGGTGCAGATGTCCATGATCTGCTCGCATACAGTCTGCGAATCATGCGTAGAGGTGTAAACAATGCTGTTCGGTACAAAGTTGTGCGGCAGATGCTCGTTATCACAATCGGGTGTAAAGCCGAAAATCAGCACTTTCATGCCAGGGAAGCCGCTTTCTGCCAGTAGTTCGCGCACTTCATCGGTCATTTCGCCCAGATCCTCTGCGATCAACGGCAAAGTGCCGAGCGCCTTTTCCATTGCATGGAACAGTTCCATGCCCGGACCTTTGCGCCAATGTCCCTTGATTGCGGTTTCCTCGGTTGCGCGCACTTCCCAGTAAGCCGCAAAACCACGGAAATGGTCGAGACGCACTACGTCGAACAGTGCCATGTTACTCTTCATGCGCCAGATCCACCATGCAAAGCCTTCGGCGCGATGTGCATCCCAGTCGTAAACCGGATTGCCCCACAGCTGACCCGTAGCCGAATAGTAGTCAGGCGGCACGCCGGCCACCAGCTTGGGGCTGAGGTCGGTTTTCAGCTTGAACAGCTTTGGATGTGTCCAGACGTCCACCGAGTCGGCAGAAACATAGATCGGAATATCCCCGATGATCTGAATGCCGTGCTCATTAGCGTATTCGCGCAGCGCCGTCCACTGGGTGAAGAAAATATATTGCAGGAAAATGCGGAAGTCGATTTCGTCCCGCAGTTCTTCGGTCACTTTTTTCAGCGCTTCGGGTTTGCGGTCGCGCACTGCTTTTTCCGGCCACATATAGACCGGCATATCATGGTATTTCTCTTCTTTCAGAGACATAAACAGCGCATAATCCAGCAGCCATTCCGCGTTTTCTTCGGTAAAAGTCGCAATCTTTTTGCGCATGGCGTCGTCCACGCGGGAGTAAGCCTTGCGGAACAGCGGCCAGCGGGTATCGGCCAGCTGCTCAAAGTCAGCAGTATCAGGCGAAGCCTCAAAGTCGCCTGCCTTGACTTCGGCCTCGGTCAGAAGCCCATCCTCGACCAGCAAATCAAGATCAATCAAATACGGATTGCCTGCCGCGGCCGAAAAGCACTGGTAAGGCGAATCGCCAAAGCCGGTGTGACCAAGCGGCAGCACCTGCCAGTAGGTCTGATGCGCAGCCGCGAGAAAATCAACAAATTCATAGGCGGTTTTGCCCATGGTGCCGACGCCGTGCGGCGAGGGCAGGGAAGTGACGTGCGCCAGCACGCCGCTGGAACGGTGAAACATACAATACATCCCCCAATTGAGTATAGTTGTATTATAGCGTGTTTTATGGAAATTTGTCAATTTTACTTGCCAAGCGTGCGGACGCAGGATATAATGAAAAGGCTGAAAAATATACAGGAAAAAGGGGAATTTGACGCATGAGAATGCGCAAAAAGAAAAATCTTGATATTCGCTTTGCGGCCTGCGCAGATGTAATGGCTTTTGAGCCGAAGGAAAAACGCGGCAAATGGCGCGCTCTGTTCGGGAATGACCATCCGCTGCATGTGGAAATTGGCTGCGGCAAAGGGCGTTTCGCCATCGGGATGGCGGAACAGCATCCGGATATCAATTTCATCGCGGTCGAGCGGGAGGAAGGCGCACTCATCATGGCGGCGGAGCGCTGCCAGCAGCAGCCGTTGCCCAACCTGCGGTTTGTGTCGTTCGATGCAGCCGAACTGCGTGATGTGTTTGCGCCCGGCGAGGTCGACCGCATCTACCTGAACTTTTCTGACCCGTGGCCGCCCAACCGGCAGCGCAAGCGCCGTCTGACGTGGCGCGCCTATCTGGAGGTGTATGATGAGATCCTCAAGCAGCAGGGCGATATCTGTTTCAAAACCGATAACCAGCGCTTTTTCGAGTGGACTTTGGCGGAGATTTGCCAGTTTGGCTGGCTGATTCAGAATATTTCGCTCGATCTGCACAATTCGGATTTTGAGGGCAATGTGATGACCGAATACGAAGAGAAATTTTCGTCCGAGGGCGCACGCATCTATCGTCTGGAAGCAAGACGGCGTTTGCCGGAATTTTTGCGCAAGTGAAAACAAGAGAAGCAGCCTGCGGGCTGCTTTTTTTATTCTTGACATATGCCGGAAATGTGCTATCATAGAATCATAACCGGCATATGCCGGAAACAAACTTCGGAGGCGTAAATCCATGAAAATTGCAGTCACTTATGAGAATGGTCAGATCTTCCAGCATTTTGGACACACTGCTCAATTCAAAGTATATGAGGTACAGGACGGCAAAATCCTTTCTTCTCAGGTTGTAGATACCAACGGCAGCGGTCATGGCGCGCTGGCGGGCTTTTTGGCGGCGCAGGGCGTGGATACACTGATCTGCGGCGGCATCGGCGGTGGCGCACAGATGGCGCTGGCAGAAGCGAATATCCGTCTGCTTGGCGGTGTGCAGGGCGACGCAGATGCGGCGGTTGAGGCATTTTTGTCCGGTTCGCTTGCGTATAATCCGGATGTCAAGTGCAGCCATCATGAGCATCACGGGGAAGGGCATGACTGCTCCTCGCACGGCAATCACCACTGCGGCGGCCATTGCCACGGTTAAACCATGCCCAGACCCAAAAAATGCCGCCGCGTGTGCGGCTTGCCGGTTTGTCAGGAGTTTGGTCCGCGCGGTATGGGTTGCGCGGGTGAGCCGGTCACGATGGGGCTGGATGAATATGAGGTTATCCGTCTGATCGATCTGGAAGGCTTGCAGCAGGAGCAGGCGGCTGTCCAGATGGGAGTCGCGCGCACAACGGTGCAGTCGATTTACAACGCAGCGCGGCGCAAGCTGGCGGACTGCATGGTGAACGGCAGGGTGCTGCGCATCGAAGGCGGTGATGTCGAGGTGTGTGAAAAACGCGCACACTGCATGCGGCAGGGCTGCTGCGGGCATCACAAATGTGGAAAACAAAAACCGGAAGGCTGAGCCTTCCGGTTTTTTGTATTATAGTTTTGTATAGCCACGCGGGGTAACAATGGCATCCAGCGGTACACTGGCCGCGCAGGCGGGACAGTTTTTGCCGCGCACAAAGTTGTGGTAATGCGGGAAATCCGCGCCTGAGAACAGGCTGAAAACCGGCTTTCCGTCCAGTTCGGAAATGTTGGAGAACAGCGCAGAATATCCGGCGACACGGCCGCCATAATATTCGATGCACTCGCGTGTTTGCGAAAGGGTCTGGCCGGTGGAAGCGGTATTGACCAACACCAGCACGTTGCGGTGTTCGATCATGGGGCGCAGGTTGTCCGCAAACATAAATTGACCGTTGACATTGCTGTCCGGCTCGACCAGATAAATGGTTTTGTTGGTGTTCAGGCTGCCGATGCCGGAGTTGGCAAGCTCCTTTGCAATATATGCGCCGATGTATTCTGTACCCTCCAGACAGAGTAAAGTGTCCACGCTGATGGAGGAAAAGTGGAACGCGATGCTGCGTGCAGCTTCGAGCGCCATGGCCATATTGTGCTTGATTTCGGACATGTCAATATAATAATTGATGTGGGAATGGTTGGTTGCGAAATGTCCCGGAATCGCATCTGCATACAGACGCTTGTTGGAACGGGAAATGATACGGATCGGCTGCTGCATAAATGACCACCTTTCTTTATCCGTTATAAAATTACAAGCCTATTATAGCGCAATTTTATCAGCAGGGCAAGAAAAAGCGCAGCCGGATTTGTGAAAAATGGCAATAAAAAGACCCTGCTGCAAAATGCAGCAGGGTTAGGATTCGGAAGATTAAAGCGCAGCCTTAGCCTTCTCAGCGAGTGCTGCAAAAGCAGCCTTGTCGTTGACAGCCAGCTCTGCGAGCATCTTGCGGTTCAGGTCGATGCCAGCCTTCTTCAGACCGTTCATGAAACGGCTGTAGTTCATGTCGCAGGACTTAGCAGCAGCCGAAATACGGGTGATCCACAGGCGGCGGAAGTCGCGCTTCTTGTGCTTACGGCCAATATACGCGTACTTCAGGCTCTTCATAACAGCCTGGTTGGCTACACGGTAGTGAGTAGACTTGGCACCCCAGTAGCCCTTTGCACGCTTGAGGATCTTCTTTCTTCTTTTGCGCGTCATCATTGCGCCCTTAACTCTTGCCATTGTAATTGCCTCCTATATGAAAGATGTTGTTACTTACTTATACGGCAGCAGACGCTTGAGCTGCGCTACGTTCGTGGAATCCGCGAAGCCTTCCTTGCGGAGGTGGCGCTTGAGCTTGGTCGTCTTACCATGGCCGTTGAGCAGGTGACGCTTGCCAACGTGGCCGCGCTTGAACTTGCCGTTCTTGGTTACGGAGAATCTCTTCTTTGCACCGCTGTGCGTTTTGATCTTAGGCATAAGGTTTGCTCCTCTCTGAATTTGCGC
>CALWUJ010000047.1 GCA_944384725.1 uncultured Agathobaculum sp.
AATTTCTTTGATGCGTCGCTGCTCCTCACTACGGAGGGACAATATGCGGTGGAGATAGGCTCTGTTCGCGTTGTGCTGTCCGATGAAAAGCAGGAAAACCTGCGTCGCAATGGCGTCCAGCCGCGGAAGATCACACTCGGTGTGCGTCCGGAGCATATCGTTCTGACCAAGGGCGGCGAAAACGCGCTGCATGGCAAGGTCGACGTCAGTGAAATGATGGGTTCGGCTGTGCACCTGCATGTAAAGTGCGGCGGAAAGGATGCGATCATTGTCGTTCCGACGTTGAACCTGAGTGAAAAAGCGCTGGAAGGATTCAATAGCGGCAGTGAGATTGCGTTTACCTTCAGCGGCAATGTTGCGCATATGTTTGATCATGAGTCCGGTGTGAATTTGGAAGGCGCACTGCAGCATCATTGATTTCATGCAAAAGCCGGCGTAAGCCGGCTTTTGTCATTTCGTTTGAAAAAGGGAGTGCCGTTTTGGATATTCTTCTCGAAAAAACATTGCATTTAAACAATAAGGATGACCGAAGCAATATTCTGCTTTCGTTTACCGTTCCGCATGACTATGATCGGCTGGAGATCAGCTGCTCCTATACGCCGAAATATATCACCGAACCAGCTGCCGTAATACATGCGGTGCAGGACTGCTATGAAAGGTATCTGCGTCCGCAGGACCGGCCGGAGCAGATCGACCCTGCCAAATTCCGTCTGAATAATTTGCTGACGCTGTCTCTGGACAGGGAGGAACATTATATCGGCGCGGCGCACAGGCAAGCCCCAGTGCAAAAGCATATCATATCCGCGCGGTACGCCTCCCCAGGCTTTTGGAAATGCCCCGTCAAGGCAGGCGCATGGCGTGCGGTAATCAATGTGCATGCCCTTGCCGCGGGAAAGGTCGATTACAATATCCGTGTGGTGGGAAAGGGGGAAAATGAAATATGATAAGGTACCGTCCTTTTGAGCTGCATACGCATACTGTGCACAGCGATGGGGATTTTACCCCGGCCGCATTGGTTCAGGCGGCGCATGATTTTGGCTGTGCAGGGATTGCCCTGACCGACCACAATACAGACGCCGGGATGCAGGAAATTTATGAGGCGGCACGGGACAGCCTGCTCCCGGTCATTCCGGGTATCGAATGGACAACGTATTATGGCCATATGCTGGTGATCGGCTGCCAGCGTTATGTTGATTGGCGCTTTGCCAAGCCGGACACGATAGACGACTATATTGCGGATGTGGTTGCATCGGATGGTGTTGTCGGGATCGCGCATCCCTTCAGCATGGGTGGCGTGTTGTATACAGGCGGTTTTTGGGAGTTTCAGGTTCAAAATTGGGAGCGTGTCAGCTATGTAGAGGTCTGGTCCAAGGGTGAGAATGACACAAGGGTTGAAAACGAACGTGCCCTTGCATGGTGGACAGGGATGCTCAATCAGGGGCACAGGTTGGCGCTGACTGCGGGAAGGGATTGGCACCGGCCGGATGAAAAGCCGCGTTTGTGCGCGTTGACCTATCTGGGGTTGCTGGATGGCGAGATCACGCCGGACATGGTGAAGGATGCTCTCCGCCGGGGAAGGACCTTTGTCACATTTGGGCCGACAGTTGCTGTGGAAGTGCGGCAGGATGGCAGGTGCTTTGGCCTTGGGGATACATTGCAGGCGGGACACACACAGATGACCGTTTCTGTGGATGAAACAGCGCGGAAATCCTGTTGGCAGCAATGGGAGATCCGCCCTGAAGCCGTACGGCTGACCGCAAACGGGACAATGGTGCGGGAAGAACCATATACCGGGCAGCCGATATGCTTTGCATTCGAGGCGGAGGAAGGATGGATGCGGATCGAGCTGCTTGGCTCGCACCAAGGGGGGCAGGGCAATCGGGAATTGCTTGCAATGACCAGCCCAATCTACGTTCACAGCTGTTCATAAAGGCTTGAGATGTGAGATCAAATTACATTAGATTTCAAATTCATATACAACTCTATAGAGTCTAAAGAAATGGATCGGTTTATAGGGGTAAAAGCTATATCGAGTTCTGGATTCTATTGCTCAAAGAATGAATATGAGACCGCTAAATTAAAAGGTGAACCTTATTACGATTCTTTTGACGCTTACAACGATGCCAGCAAGCTATAAAAGTTAGCAGAACGATTCCACGCAGTAAAGCAAAACGGGAAATTTGTGCATTTCGCCACTTGCCCCTCAGGTAGATTTTTAGGTAGATTTCACCCGTCAAAATCCGTCACGGGCAGGGGTTAAACGGGAAAGAAAAGTTCTGAAAACAGTTCAAAAAGCAGATAATAATGAATAAAAACGGTATAAAATGTTCGAAAAGCGGGTTTACCTCCCCTTTCCTCGGTTAATCACCGGGGCCAGCATGGTATCGCAGCCCCGTTCCAGAATCGTGCTGTATACCACCTTTGCCGTGTAAAGCAGCGTGTTGCGTATCGCGGTCTTGTCGTTTTCGCGCAGCTTGGCCAAGGCGCAGTCCAACACCTCCCAGTTCAGGCGCCAAAGCGTCTCCCGCACTTGTAACTGCGGATAGGTACACGCGCCAATGGTCACTTCGCCGCAATAGTACAGCCATGTGATCGCGTCGCGCAGCACAGTCTGCTCCTCCGGCTCGAACAAGTCAAACTCGCATCGCTGAAACAGGTGATCGAGCTCCGCCCGTTCGCGCGCGTACGACCGTCGCACTCCTCTCCGTATCACTCTTCTCTTTCTTTCTCTTCTCTTTCTTACTTGTGTGCGGTTTTGGCA